>NZ_JBIRRX010000001.1:0-80850 GCF_044333915.1 Embleya sp. NPDC020886
TGAACTGCTGTGTATATCTCTTTGGCACGTGCTTTCTCTTTCCGGTTTCCTACAACCCTACGCGGGTCGCTGTCCGGAAGATCAAGGGCACCTCAGGGGAGCAGGTGGGCGTCGTACTCGGCGGACACGGCAGCGGGGGACCATCCCCGCGTGCGTGGGGAGCAGCGAGGTCGTGCGGCACACGTGCGACGAGCCGAGGGACCATCCCCGCGTGCGTGGGGAGCAGAGCCAAAGCCCAGGGACCGACACGCACCGTCTGGGACCATCCCCGCGTGCGTGGGGAGCAGATCAAGTTCGTCGCGCTGGGAGCCGTGACCGAGGGACCATCCCCGCGTGCGTGGGGAGCAGCCCCGGAGGCATCCGCCTCCGGGGGTTTCACTGGGACCATCCCCGCGTGCGTGGGGAGCAGCCGATCCGCTCGCGGGTCCGGGTGGGGGTGGGGGGGACCATCCCCGCGTGCGTGGGGAGCAGTTCCCGAATCTCCTTGTGTAGGCGTTGCGTGAGGGACCATCCCCGCGTGCGTGGGGAGCAGCCGTCGAGTTGTGGCGCGGGAGCGTCCCCGAGCGGGACCATCCCCGCGTGCGTGGGGAGCAGCTGAGCTGCTGCTGCCACGACCCGACCCCAGCGGGACCATCCCCGCGTGCGTGGGGAGCAGCGGGAGATGTTTACCGCCGGGGGATGGACGGTGGGACCATCCCCGCGTGCGTGGGGAGCAGGGACCGCACAGCGGCCCCAACGACGTGAAGTCGGGACCATCCCCGCGTGCGTGGGGAGCAGTTCCCCCGACCCCCACCTTCCCGTTCAACGTGAGGACCATCCCCGCGTGCGTGGGGAGCAGCTACTTCTGTTGGGGCGCGAGTTGCGCGACGCGGGACCATCCCCGCGTGCGTGGGGAGCAGTTCGACCAGGAACACCCGGAGATCCGAGCCGAGGGACCATCCCCGCGTGCGTGGGGAGCAGGGTGACCTGTGGGTTTAGGGCTCGGGGAGGGTGTTTCCGAGCGGTTTCGTTGAGTCGGTCATAGAGGCCATTTCTCGCTTTTGGTGCGTTGGCGACAGTTGCTGGTGTGCTTTCTAGCGGCTCCCGAAGCGGCGGCGTTTGGCGGCCTTGCTCCAGCCCTGGGCGGGCGGCGCAGGTGGGCGGGCCTGTTCGTTGGGTCGCTTGATCAGCGTGAGGCCTTCGTGGTCGACCGGGTGCCATTTGTGGTCGTGGGTCTCGAAGGTGAAGCCTTGTTCGTTGTTGGTGCTGTAGGCCATCAGCGCGCGGCCGTTGCCGGCGTATTGACGCACCTCGTCCCACAGCGCCTGGCGGATTCGGGCGTTGGGGCCGCCGATGAAGACGCCGGGGGAGATCTCCAACAGCCAGCGGGTGAGGAACCCGCGTAGGCCGATGGGGCATTGGGTCAGGACGATGACGGTCACCACACCACCCCGTCGGCGTAGTTGACGCCCGATTCGACGTCTTGTCCGCGGTCGGATTGCAGGGTTACCCGGTCGTCGTAGTCCTCCGCCGGGTCGCCGGACTCCATGTCGGGCAGCAGAAGTCCCTTGATGTCCCGAACGCACCGGTCCAGCAGGGCGACTTCGTTGACACGATCCCGGACGGCGCGTCGGGTTCGCGAGCCGACGTCGTCGTCGCCTTCCGCCGCGACGTCGAAGGCGATCGGGATGCCGATCTCGGTCTTGTAGAGATCCGCCACATCCAGGACGAACGACAGTTCGTGGCCGGAGTGGACGAAGCCCAGCCCCGGTGCGCAGCCCAGGGCGGAGACCACCGCTTGAGCGATCCCGTACATGCACTGGGCCGCCGCCGTGACGGCCTGATTGGCCGCGTCGCCGGAGGCGAAGTCGCCCGGTGTGAAGCGACGTCCGCGCCATGGGACACCCGTCCGGGCGGCTTCCTTGCGGTAGCAGTCCTTGACTCGTGAGCCCTCCCGGCCGAGGAGTTCGTGCCGCGTGCAGCCCGCCGGGTCCTCGTCCGGGAACCGCAGCCGGTACATGGCGCGGGCGACGTGCAACCGACTGCGGCGGTTGGCCCATTGGGTCGCCTGTGCCTCGACCAGGGCCGAGGAACGGCTCAACGCTCGCCCGCCCGCGTAGAAGCGCACCCCCTGTTCCCCCACCCACACCACGCCCGCACCGCTCTCGCCCAGGACGCTCATCGCCTGGTGGGTGATCCGGGTGCCGGGGCCCAGGAGCAGGGTGCCGATCGTGGCCGACGGGATGTGAGTGGTGCCTTGGGCGTCCTCGGCGGTAATGGCGTTCGCGTCGCGGTGCACGACGCAGCGTTCCAGGTAGACGAAGGAAAGCCGGTCGCCGACGCGGGTCAGTTCGCGCGGTGTGGACAGGTTGCGTTTGCCGATGGTGGACACCGCTCACCCCACCGGTGCGAGGGTCATCAGTCCACAGCCGTACGCCTTCGCCTTCCCCAGGCCGGCCACGAGGGTGCGCCGGAGAGTGTCGGCGTCCACGACCTCCAGTCGGCCGTCGAAGGTGGCGGTGGTCAGGGTCACCCGCGCACCGCCCCGGCCTCCGGCTGCGCCGGACTTGCCGAAGGAGAGTCCCTGCCCGTTGCCAACCGTCAGTTCGAACTCGTCGCCCTCGGAGGCAAGTCGACGTTCGGCGGGTTTCGTCAGGACGCGGAAGCCGGATGCCTCCTGACGTTGCAGCAGCCAGCCCATCTGGTGTCGTGGAGTTCGATGGGCGGTGCGCTTGGTGGGTTCGCCGTCGGTGCGGCGGATGTTGTGCACCGGATTCGCGGTGAGTCGGAATGCCCAGATGCCACCCGGGCTGAGCCGGTCCAGGAAAGCGCTGTAGTCGTACGTGTCCCAACCGGGCGAAAGTGTGGGCCAGCCCGCCTGTTCGACGAGGTGGGTGAGGTCGGGGCGAGTCGGGCCGACGATGTAGAGGAGTACTTCGGCCTTGGCATTGTGGTCGATCCGCCACAGCACCCTGGGGGTGCCGGACGTGCTCGGCAGGATGTCCGCGAAGGACGACATCACTGCGGCGTGCAGCACCTGGGGCGAGGACAACAGTCGGCGCGCGCCGGTCCGTGCGGTGTTGACACGAAAACGAGTCAGGTACATCAGGCGCCTTTCAGGCCGCGCGTCGGATCGTGGTCGGCGGGTGTCACGTCGGCGCTCGAAGGCTGCGGTTCGGGGCGAGTCCCCGGAACAGGCACGGTCATCGTCCGAATCGTGCGCAGCGCGTATCGGCGATGTCGCGGGTCGAAGCTGAGCGGCTGATCCCGAAGGGTGTCCCCCGCATCGTCGCCGGCGTCGGCCTCGGTGATCACCGTCAATTCGGTGCGCAGTGCACGTCGGCGGCGCTTGCGGTACCACTCGGACGCTTGCCAGGCTTCGCCGGCCAGGGCCGCGTGGAGAGTGGCGCCGTGGTGGACGCGGATGTCCACCGGCCGATCCGGCGGGCACGATCGACGCCCCAGATATGGCAGGTACACGGGAGCGCGCACGGCCTCGTACAACGCGTTCACGAGCGCGTCGTCGCCCTCGACCGCCGCGACGAAGACGGCGTCGGCGAGGTAGAAGCGCTCGGACACCGGCATGGCCTTCTCGGTGTCGGCGTGCTCGGCGGTCTGGTAGTCGCGGATCCGGGTGCCGGGTTGGTCCACCCGTACCCCGAAGCGCAGCGCGGCGAGGTCCGCCGGGTCTTCCGCACGGTCGCGGCCCTGGGCCGCTGCCAGCAGGCCCAGGACGCCGCTTTTCGTCGGCGCCGACTCAGTGGTGCGGCGGGCGAACCGGGCCGAGGCCCCCCACGATTGCAGGGGGCCGGCCAGACACAAGGTCAGCACACTGCTCACGTGCCCTGGCCCGCGCGCTCGGTCACGGCCGCGCCGACGGCGGTGACGAGTTCCCGGAGGGTCACCTCCGTGCCCAGGTCGGCGAGTGCTGCCGTGTTGGGGCCGATCCGCAGGACCCAGGTGCTGGTGCCCTCGTCGGCGCCGTACGCCTTCTCGGTCGCGGGGACGGAGTCCGCGAGTCGTTCGCAGGCGCGGCGCACGTACCCGCTCGCCGAGTCGGCGGTGATCGGTTCCTCGAAGGCGCCCACGAAGCTGATCGGGCGGGCGGTGCGCAGCTTGACCACGACCGCGTCGGGGAGGGTGTGGTTGCCGAAGGTATTGATCTTCCCGGTGGGCAACGACTCGACGAATCCGCGCACGAACGCCTCGACCGCGCGGCGCACCGGTTCGTCGATCGGTTCGTCCTCGCGCAGGCCCGCGCCGAGGTTGCGGCGCAACAGGTCGACGTCGACGGCGGCGTAGCGGTACAGGGTGGCGGAGTTGAAGTCGACGGTACCGATCATGCCGGCGCCCGGTTCGGCGTCGGTGTTGCGGTCGTCTACGGCGGTGTAGTAGTCGGTCTCGTTCTCGACCGCGTGCACGCTGATCGCGTGGGCGACCTGGGCGGCGGCGTCGACGTTGATGTCGGCCGAGTCGGCGACCATGCGGCCGAACAGGGCGATGTCGACCGAGTGTCGGGTGTCGGCGATGCGTTTGGCCTGGGCCTTGTTGTCCTTGTCCTTGAGGAACGCCTTGATGTCGGCCGCCCCTTCGACGGCCAGTCGGGCAAGGCCGTCGAACTGCCGGTAGCCGAGGAACATCAAGTACGACGATTCGGGAGCGGGCTCCTCTTCGCCCTTCTTCTTGGCGGCCTCGGCGCGGCGCTTGGGCACCTCGATCTTGGCGCCGGTCGCTGCGTGGATCGTCTCCGCCGCCAACGCGAGGGCTTCGGGCCCCTTCAACGACGGGTCGAGTGTCGTGATCCGGTCGGCGAGGATCTCGACGACCCGCTTGGTACGCACGCCCAGGTCCGCGGGATCGAGTAAGTCCCCGAAGAAGCGTCGGGTGGCGCGCTTCCATGCCTGGCTGGAGACTCGGGCCCGTCGTACTCCGCCGTAGACGGCGGTCTTGGGAGAACCGGTGTCGTCGCGGTTGAGGTTGCTCGGGGGCACGGTTTGCAGCACGTGTACGTCGAGGATGGTCCGGCTCACGAAACGTCGTCCTTGTCGGTGGTTGTGTCGGTGTCGTCGTCCGGGCTCGCGTCGGCAGCGGTGGCGGGGGCTGTTTTCGGATCCCGGTAGGCGTGGAAGGCTGTGCCCCAGGCTCGGCGGATCTGTTGCCTCCCGCCTGGTTGCTGCCATCGGTAGAGCTGATCGGCGAGCAGTCCGTAGTCCAGGGGGATCTCCTCCCGACGCAGCAACTGCACGATGTCGCGCAGTCGTTCCGCAAGGGCGATCAGGTGGGGAGCCGAGCCGGCGCGGACGAAACGCTTTCGAATGGGTTCGTCGATTTCCATGCCGGGCATCAACCGGCGTACGGCGGACCCGAGTTCGTGGCCGCCCGGCACGTGCATGCGGTGTACCCGATGGGATTGCTGGTGCAGTGCCCACAGGGTCAGCGCGATGTAGGCGGCGTCGGCGGCACGATCCGTGTCCCCCTCACCGAGCCTGCCGGGTTCGTACAGCGGCTCCGTGCCGAGCAGGCCCCACAGGTCCGGCATGTCTTCGGACGGCTTGCCGGCGCCGCGCCGGATGCGGGCGATCGCGGCGACGGCGTCGCCGCGATCGTCGAGGTAGCCCTTCTGCAGGCCGCGGATGTGATCCGAGACGGTGTTGCCGACCGGGCCGAGCGGGCGGCGGCGGGTGGGGTTCGCGGTTTCGATGGTCATGCGTCGGCCTCTGGGGTGTGGGTCGTCGTGTCGGCCGGGATGGGGGTGAAGGGATGGCCGAGTGCCTTGTTCAGACGGGTCCGGAAGCGCAGGTGGGCCAAGGAGGCGGTGAGCCATTGGGGTCCGCCCTTGGCGTCGACCATGCGGCCTTCCCAGGCGGCGTCACCGGCGCCGTCCACCAGCTCTTCGCCCAGGTCGGCGATGATCCGGTGGGCTTGGCGTTGCCACTCGTGGCGACGTGCGAGCGGGTCGTCGCCGTTGCGGAGGTGGTACAGCCAATGGCGGAACGGGCGGTCCAGGGTGCCGAAGCCGAGATCGCGTGCCGCGGCCCGGCGCGGGTCCGATTCCTCTCCCGCGGCTTGGGCGAGTGCGGTGGCGAGATCTCCCAGTGCCATGACTGCGGCGTCCGCATCGGCGACCGCTTCCACTGCCGCCCGACCGAAACGAAAATCACTCTCGTGGAGCAGGACGACGTCCATCGTCACGCCGTCGTCGACCACCTCGTCGATGACGGATTGTTGCGTGCCGTACACGGCTCCCACGATCCGGGTTCGGATCAATCGTCGTCCCGGCAAAGGGCCTTCGGTGCTCAGACGTGCCACCCAGTCGAGGATCCGCGGCGAGATCACGGACGCGGCGTCTTGCCGCTGTTCCGCGATGCCCCGTTCCCTGCCCGCGGGGAGCAAGGCGGCGAGACCGCGCCACGCGGCACGGGTGGGGTCGTGCTCACGAGGCAGATAGACCAGCGGGAGGCCCAACTTCTTCTCCTGCGTGCGGCTGCGTCGCCAGCCCGTCATCGGTTCGTTGCGATGCATGTCGCGTGCGGCGAGCGGGTCGCCATAGGACAGGACGACGCCGTGGACGCCCTGTGCGTCGTGGTGCAGGCGTACCCGCCGGGACTGCCAGGTGTACAAGTCGCGCACGCCCGAAGGTCGCGAGACGATTTCGACGGAATGCGTTGCACCCGGGCCGTGTTGATCCCTGCGCCACGCGGGGCGGTCGTCCTTGTCGGCCCGTATCGTGCCGGTGTCGGTGGCGATCAGGTTGAGCAGGAGGGTCTCGCGGAGCGTGGCGCCCTCGGCAAACACGCCGCCGAGGTTGCCGGCCCAACCGACGCCCTGCGGATAGCCCTTGCCGCCCTTGACCCTGGGGTCGCCCACCGCGCCCGACTTGATGCCGGAGACGTCGAACGCGTGGGCGTGGACGAGCCAGCGGGCGGACTCGGCGAAATCGAGACGGTCCGCACCGGGCATCCGCATGGCAAAGAACGGATCCCCATTGGGGACGTCGGCGACGATCCGGTTGAGCGAGGCGACCTCGTCCTTGGCCGTATGGAGGTCGGCCACTTGATAGAACGGCGTCGAGGGGTGAAGCAGGTCGAACCGAGTCCGGTGGCGGTCGAGATAGGCCGGTACGGCGGCGAAGGGGTCCTCGCTCTCCCACAGATCCGCCCACGCGTCGATGTCCTCGGGCCCGTCGACCGCGTCGTGTGCGATCGCCAGCAGTAAGCGCAGTAACGCGAACTCCTGCGTGGGCAGGTCACCCACGATCCGTCGAAGGCTTCCCGCCTGAGCGAAGACCTCAGCCAACGACAGTTCGTCCTCGCTCCCGTCCGACCGCTGCACCGGCAACCAAGGCCGATCCACCAGATCGAACGACGGCGGACCCACGTCCATTCGGATGTGCTGCTCATTCCGTGCGGCGACGTTGCCCACCTGAAGTCCATCGGTCCGGCTGTAGTGAAGTTCGAACCCTGCCAGACGGCTCCGACAGTTCTCGTCGAGGACGAGAATCAGCTCGCCCGCGAGCCAGTGGCACTCCTTCGTCTGCCACGCGGGGACGCACAGTTCCTCCAGTTCGGCGATCGCCCGGTCCAGGATCTGCGGCCAGGAGAACTGGTGGGGAAGCCGTAGCCCGCACGAGGCGACGGCTCTGGCCACGGCGGGCAAGGGCACGGCGTCCGTGGGTAGTTCGCGTCCGCCAAGTCCTTTGCCCAACCACGGCAGGGTGGTCAGGGTGCCGTCGGCACGCCGTTGGACGACCAGCACCTCCAGACTTTCCTTGCTGTCGCGCACCTGGGCGCGTCCCGCGCGGGTGTCGTCTGCGTCGCCGACGCCCGCGTCGATCCAACCGATGATGGGGCGGCCGTCCTTGCGGACCTCGTCCAGCCTGAAGGCGTCGGCGGCCGTCCGCTGACGGGCCCGGCGAACCTCGTAGTCGGCAAGAGCCTCCTCCATGGCCGCCGCCCACGCGTCCGGTCCTTGCGGGGCGGACCCGTAGGCTCCCTGGACCAAGCCGCTGATGTCCTCGGGCAGGCACAGGAATCGGTCGTCCGAGTTGCCGTCCTCGTTCATGTGCGGGCCGAGCACGGCCAAGGAGCGCATGAGCGCGTACGGGCCGTAGACGCTGCGGGATCCGTCCACCGGTCGAGGTGGCGTCGCCTGCCAGTCGACGCCCACGACGAGGCAGCGGGCCGTGCGCAGCCGGGGCGGGCGCCGGTCCTGGTTTTCTCCCCGTGGATGACGGTGGAGTCGACCCATGCGCTGCAACATCAGGTCGACCGGACACAGGTCCGTCACCAACAGGTCGAAGTCGATGTCGAGCGACTGCTCGGCGACCTGGCTGGCGACCACGATGTGCGGACCCCGGGGACGCTTGGCCGTCGTACCCGAGGGCCGGCCCTCCTTGCGATCCGGGGGGCCGAATCGAACCAGCAGATCCGCGTCCTTGTCGGCGCGGTCGACGTCGACGAAGCGGGAGTGCGCGACGGTGACGTGTTCGGTACCGAACCTCCGGCGCAGGACGGCAGCCGTCTCCAGCACTCGATTCACCGTGTTGCGCACCACCAGGGCACAGCCACCGTCGGCCAGTTCATGGGCCAGCCGATCGGCCAGCAACTCCGGTTCGTCGTCGAGTCGTTCGAGCAGTACGTCGGTTCGCCGCCCCGAGGCGGCCGGACACGCTGTTTCCGGAGCCGACCCGGGCGACACCGAGGTCAACAGCGGGTAGCCCCCGATCGACGCGAGCGCCGCGAAGCCCTCTTCCGCCGCGGCCGCCGGCCCGGCGCCGGGGGTCCGCTCGGTCGACAGGCCGGCGTATGCCTCGGCCAGTTCGCGTCGCCGCGACGCGGGCAGGGTCGCGGACAGCATGATCACGGGCACCCGGTAGGCACCGAGCCAGGACAGCACCCGGTCCAGATAGGTGTTCATGTAGGTGTCGTAGGCGTGTACCTCGTCGATCACGACGACCTTGCCGGCGAGCGCGAGATGGCGCAGCGCGAGGTGACGGCTCTTGAGGCCGGCCATCAGGAGTTGGTCGATCGTCCCGACCACGAACGACGCCAGCGTGCCCTTCTTGCGTCCCCGCAGCCACTGGTGCGCCACCAACTCCGCCGAACAGCCCCGCACATCGGCCGACGGCCGCCACACATCCTGCGGCCCGAACTGGTCGACGGCGGCCACGGTGTGCCCGGTCCTGCCCATCAAGCCGGCGTACTGCTCGTTGAGCGCCGCCTTGGAGTGGGCCAGGAACACGGACCGTTCCCCGGACACGTCGCCGTCCGTGGGGAGCCGTTCCACCCAGTCCAGCAAGCGAGGGAACATCGCGTTACCGGTGGCCATGGTGGGCAACGCCACGAAACAGCCGCCGGCGCCGGAGCGAGCCGCGAAGATCTCGGCGACCGCGAGCGCCGCCTCGGTCTTTCCGTCCCCCATCGGCGCCTCGATCATCAGCAGACCGGGTACGGGCATCTCGCCCGCCAGCCGCACGGCCTCTTCCTGTACCGGGCGCACTCGCGCTCCGGGCGGCAGCTCGAAGCGCGACGCGAACAACTCGGCCGTCGGCTCGGTGGGTTCCCGTGCGCGCCACGACGGCGGAAGCTTGAGCCCACGCCAGGCTGCGGCCACCCGCTCGGCGTCGGTGCGTGGGTGCTCCTCGGGGAAGTACGGGAACAGGTCGGGGTTGCTGGCGATCCAGTCGGCGATGATGACCAGCCCGGTCAGCAATGCCTGGACGGGCTGCGGGAGCTTCAACGCTCGCCAATCGGACAGCCGATCCCCTACGCCGTACGTATCCGCGCAGGCATCGAGCAGTTCCGTCTGGATCCGGACCCAGGATGCCTCGCTTGCGCCGGGAGTACGCAGCAGTTCGGGATGGGCGACGAGATTGTGGATCTGCTCGTGCGCCGGTGGCGCTCCGTGATGCCCCCCTGGCACGATCCCGAACTGGACCGCGGCTCGGCCCGGCCAGCCGTGACGGTCTGCCAACCACTCCTGCAACAGGAGTTGCCCCGCCAGGGCGTGCGGAGCCATTCGCCGATCCTCACCGAACTGCTTCCGCAACGGCATGCCGAGCCCCGCGCTCCGCATCCGATCCGCGAGGGAGTCGACCTGACACGCGAACGCCGGCGTCGCCTTCCCGATGTCGTGCACAGCCGCCAACCACACCACCAGGAGCCGAGCATCACCGCCCTTCCGAGGCAACGCATCCGCCACCAGACGCCGGACGTTCTCCGGCACCCACCGGTCCCACAACAACCCCGCCACGGCGGCGCTGTCGGCCATGTGCCGCCACAGCGGCAACCATCCGTCCGTCTTTTGATCGTGCTTGGCCCACACCACCCGCGCGGCCGTCGACAACCCATCCCCCAGGCGCGACCCGTCGCACCGCTCACCACTCATGCCTGCATTGAATACACAAACGACTCCGGCCAAACGTTTATCGCCATACCGGCCCCTGGTGATCGCCGATGCGATATGCAAGCCCGGGGCTGCGCCCAACACCTGACGATTCCCCCGGGCAGGCACGGCAACTCAGCGTGCGCGGGAAGCAGCGCGACAGCCGTACCGCCGAACTTGTGCGGACGGGACCATCCCCGCGTGCGCGGGGAGCAGGACACACATCACCCCCTATGGCGTCTCTGACTGGGACCATCCCCGCATGCGCGGGGAGCAGCACCGGTTCTTTCGCGATCACGGATCGTGACGGGGACCATCCCCGCGTGCGCGGGGAGCAGCTTCCACAGCCCGAGTCGGGGCTGACGTTCCCGGGACCATCCCCGCGTGCGCGGGGAGCAGGGCCGGATCACGGCAACCCGCGTGAACCCCCTGGGACCATCCCCGCGTGCGCGGGGAGCAGGAGTCGGGTTCGTCGTCGTCCTGGTGCTCGGGACCATCCCCGCGTGCGCGGGGAGCAGTGACCAGATAGTGAGCGGGAGCCAAAGTCGTGGGGACCATCCCCGCGTGCGTGGGGAGCAGCCGTACCCCTGCGGGTACGCGACGCCATCCGAGGGACCATCCCCGCGTGCGTGGGGAGCAGGTCCGCTTGGCGGCGGGCTGAAGGAAGCGCCTGGGACCATCCCCGCGTGCGTGGGGAGCAGGTTCCGCACGACCACTTCGAGCGGGCGCGCCGGGGACCATCCCCGCGTGCGTGGGGAGCAGCGACCGGGCGCACAACTATCGAGCGGGTTGTCGGGACCATCCCCGCGTGCGTGGGGAGCAGTCCGCCGAAACGAGCGCGGGCGCGGATCGCATGGGACCATCCCCGCGTGCGTGGGGAGCAGCGATACGCCGGCGGATACGACGAGCCCGCCCAGGGACCATCCCCGCGTGCGTGGGGAGCAGCTCGATGCTCTTGCCCATGGCGCTGGCCTGCCGGGACCATCCCCGCGTGCGTGGGGAGCAGGTCATGGGCTGTCGCCGACCGAGGCGGATCTTGGGACCATCCCCGCGTGCGTGGGGAGCAGCCCCGGAGGCATCCGCCTCCGGGGGTTTCACTGGGACCATCCCCGCGTGCGTGGGGAGCAGCGATGGGCTGTTTTCGCAGGTCAGAGAGCTTTGGGACCATCCCCGCGTGCGTGGGGAGCAGGCTTGACGACCTGCGGGTTTAGCGCTTGGCGAGTGCCTTTGCGAGTAGTTTCATTGATTCGGTCATTAGCGCTGTTTTCCTGTCTTTTGGTGCAGATACGAACGCTGTAGTCATGCCTGCGGTGGCCGTGCCGCGAGCAGCACCGAGGAGCAAGATCATCGAGCCCCAGGTCGAACGCCAGCACCTTGGCCCCCGGTCATGATCTCGTGAAGGCGTCGCTCATCCAACTCCCCCGACAGCTTTCACGGTTCGATTCCACAGTCCTGGTCGACGGGATGGCCGCCATCGACACCTCCGGTGAGGTTTCCCTGCGTCCTCCCCGACCGGGTGGGCGTCGGCAAGGTCAAGGGCGGCTCGCCGGTCTCGATTTTCGACAACCGTGCCATGAATCGGGCCAACACGTCGATTCAGACGGCGAAGGCCGGACGCGACGAAGACAACAACGAGCCCGACGAGGAGTGCGCCCCTGGATGCCCGGGCTCCTCGTCCTCGCCAAGGAACTGAAGGAGGTATGACCAGCCTTCCGGGACTGGAGCTTCTGGCCCTGATCAAGCCGCACACGGGGGAGCCAAGAATCATCCGGCCGACGGCGCGTGGCTTCGGTTCCGACGTCGCGGCCCTGGTCGAGGGCGGGAACGGCCGATTCTTCGTCAAGGCTGTGAGGAACCGGCCCGGTGGTCGACGTGACTCTCTCGTCCGGGAACGCCTGATCAACCCGACCGCGCACCCGATTTCTCCAGCGCTGCCATGGAACGCAGAAGACGACGAGTGGGTGGCGCCTGGGTTCGAAATGGTCGAGGGGCGGTGCTCCGATTTTGCGCCGGACTCGCCGGACCTCACCTCGATCGTCGATAGCCTCAACCGCATCGGGGAGTTCGACCTGCCCGAGGTCGCACACGACTGGTCCGAGACCCGATGGAATCGGTTCGCCGCAGACGAGGCGCGGAGCCCGCGCTCTTTCGAAGCGACGCATTGCTCTACACCGACATCAACCCCGACAACCTCCTGATCGGCACCACGACCACCTGGGCGGTGGACTGGTCTTGGCCGACACGCGGCGCCGGATTCATCGATCCGGCCTGCCTGGTCGTGCAGTTGATCGCGGCGGGACAGAGCGCCCTCTCTGCGGAATCCTGGGTATCCCATTGCACGGCCTGGGCCAAAGCCGACCCCACCGCCATCGGCACATTTGCCGGCGCCACCGCGCGTATGTACCGCACGTTCGCCGAGCGCAAGCCGGACGCAGCGTGGCTCGGAGCAATGGCAGCAGCGGCCCGGAAGTGGGCCTCTCACCGCGGCGTGCTCGTCTGAACAAGTCTGCTGGACGACGTTCGGACACAGGAGGCCTGACCAAGCGCTTGGACCCCGACAGAGGGGCTTTTGCGGATGGGTCGGGCCGTTTCGGCGTGCGGTCGCGTCTTGGTCGGGTCGGGCGCGGGTGGCCTTGTGCTAAACGGTCGGCGTGGACCGGCGGAGATGGGCCAGGTCCCACCGTCACCGGCGGTCAGGAGCCCTGGGTCCCCCGGCGAGACCCGGGCGTTGCTCGCCGGGAAAGGCGCTGGCAACGGCGGAGCGGGAGGTCAGCCCGGTGAGGTTCGCCGGGGAGCCTTTCCGAGTGGGCCGGGCCGGTTCGGCGGACGTGTCGGGGTGGGTTCGCGGGGGGAAAGGCTACCCGCGTGGGTTGGGCAGGTCTTCATCCGGATCGCGGGACGACTTCCGGCTCTTCGATTTGCGCCGACCTGCGGTTTTGTGGGGTCGGCCGGCGAGAGCGCGTGCCGAGGGCCGGTTTCTTGAAGCCCGGCGGCGGATTTCGCGTGGGCAGTGTGCTCTCGGCGGGTGTTTCGGGTCGGGGCGGTCGGGAGGGCGTTCCGGCAACGTTCACCGGAGAGCCTTCTTGGGTGGGTCGGGCTGTTTCGGCGGGCGGTTGGGGGTGGGCGGTCGGGCGAGAGGCCGTCCGAGGGCTTCGAGAGTCACAATCCGGATCCCGAGACGGTTTCGAGCGCTCAGGTTTCCGCTGACCTGGGGTTTTGCGTGACCGGGCGGCGAGAGTGGGTGCCGTGGGCCGGGTTGTGCACCCCGGTGACCGGAACCGCCCACTCTCGGCCCGCTTTTCCCTCCTCGCCCCACCGCCCACCTACCGTCCGCCGAACCGGCCCGGCCCACTCGGAAAGGCTCCCCGGCGAACCTCACCGGGCTGACCTCCCGCTCCGCCGTTGCCAGCGCCTTTCCCGGCGAGCAACGCCCGGGTCTCGCCGGGGGACCCAGGGCTCCTGACCGCCGGTGACGGTGGGACCTGGCCCATCTCCGCCGGTCCACGCCGACCGTTTAGCACAAGGCCACCCGCGCCCGACCCGACCAAGACGCGACCGCACGCCGAAACGGCCCGACCCATCCGCAAAAGCCCCTCGGCAGACCTGACGAAAAGCACCCACCCGCTCCGCCGTTGCCGACACCTTTCCGGCAAGCAACACCCCGCGTGCGCGGGGAGCATCGCCGTCGCTGCCCACATCGCGCCTTGCGTCCGGACCATCCGGCGCCTCGTAGCCCTGGTCGCGCCTCGCGGGGGCGCCGAGAGTCGGCCGACCGAGGACGCGGCCCTGGTCGAGGGCCGGGTCGAGGGGCAGCAACGGGGGCGGGGGTGGTTCGTCGCGGATCGGTGGGCGGTGTGGCTCTCTCGTTCGGGGGCGCCTGGTACGGGCGGCCCCGGTCCTTGCCCGTAACCGGAGCCGAAGCCGGAGGCGGAGCCAGGGCCGAAGCCGAAGGCAACCAGACGAGGGCCGGAAGTCCGGCCGGACACCTCCGGTGCACGGCGTCGGAGGCCCGACGGGATCACACACCCGCCGGGAACGGCACGATGTGGCGCGCCACCGGGAAGTCGGCGGCCGCATCGGGTCAGACGGGCCTCGGATCGCGCTCCGGATCAGGGGGCTCGTCGTCGTGGCGCAGACCAACCCGGCCCAAGCGTGGGGACTCGCCGGATCGACGGCACGCGACCACGGCGAGCAGCCCTCGCTCGTGGCCGGCGTCGACCGCCGATGCCGGAGATTCGCTCACACCACGATCAGACCGCCGGGCCCGGGTCGGGGACAAGCCGGAACACCGTTTGCTCACGAGACTTTGAACCGACCGAGAACCCGGAGGCACGTTCCGGCCCTTCGGCCACGTCACCGAGCCGGGACGACCCCGCGTGCCGCGCCGCGATCATTCGGCCATCGGGAACATTTGTCCCCGCCGGTCTCGGATTCCGTCGGGCGGGCCAGGCGACGCCGTAGGTGCGGCGAGCGACTCGGCGGCCCGGAGCAGCTCCTGCAACGCCTTTGAAACCACGTGCAATTCGCGAAGCAGGCGGTCCTCGGAGGGTTCGTGGCACAGTCGAGCCGTGCGCCAACGCATGGTGCCGAGGGCCCGGTGGGTGGACTCGATCGCCGCGCGCAGCTCTTCGAGACGGTCTCCACGAACGGGACCGGAAGGCATCGGGCACTCTCCTTCGCATGTAGCGATCGGCGCGGTATTCACGTGTTCCGCGAAGTCGTCTCGGCTACCCGATCGAACGCCATCACCCGGTCGAGGCGAAGCATCCCGACTCGGATTCGGATTCGGAGACTCGGACTCGGGGCAGCCGCCGCGACTTCGCCCTCTCGACCCGACAGGTCCACGCGCCACGGTTGGCAGTCACTCGTTGCCGGTGTGAGGTCGAGCGCCGGCCGACCGGCGAGTCACGCCGTGCACGTCGATCCGGCAGCGAGACAACCGGACCGAACCGAACCGAACAGGACCTCTCCACGAGAGTAGGGACTCCCCCGACGTCACCCTAGTCGTTCATACGCCGCGCATACGCGAAGAGCCCACACTCGAACACGATTTTGACAACCCATCGGCACCGATACCCGGTCGACCCGTCGGATCGCAGGCGATGCCTTCGTTGGTTGTCTCGGTCCGATCGGACCGTCGCCGTGGCGATCGTGGATGGCGGTGGCCTCCGCCCGGCCGTATCGAGGGCGGTCGGCGGCGCGTGAGGGTGGTGGGGCCGGGCCCGTATGGGACGGAAAACCTTTCGGCTTCAGGACGTTGCTCATGCTCAGGAACGCTCTTCGTACTCTCGCCGCGCAGCGCACGCGGCTTGCCCTGACCGTGCTCGCGATCGTCTTCGGTGTCGCGTTCGTGGCCGGGGTGCTCACGCTCAAGGACAGCATCACCGAGGCGTCCGCGTCGGCTGCGGCCGACGACTTCGCCGGGGTCGCCGTCGGTGTCCGGGCCGATCCCGATCCGGGGACGCCCGACCGGCCGGCGCTGGACGCGCGGCTGGTGGACCGGTTGCGCGCGCTGCCCGGCGTCGGGGCCGTGCGCGGGTCGGTCTCCGGGCCCGCCGTGGTCGTGGACCGCAAGGGGGACCTGGTCGGCCGGGTCGAGGAGGCGGTGGGCACCAACCACGCGCCCGGGCCGGACGGCGTCGATCCGCTGTACCGGGTGACCTCGGGTCGCGCGCCGACCGCCCCCGGGCAGGTCGCCATCGACGACGCCGGGGCCCGCTCGGCCGGCTACCGGGTCGGCGATCGGCTGCGCGTGGTCGCCGGCGGCGGCACCCTGGACGCCACCCTCGTCGGCACCGTGCACGCCGACGACGCCCGGATCCGGCTCGGCGCCACCCTCACCCTGTTCGACACCGCCACCGCGCAACGCCTGTTCGCCGCCCCCGGCGCCTACGACCTGATCACCGTCTCCACCCCGCCCAAGACCAAGACGCCCGACGCCGCACTGCCCCAGGCCGTCCGCGCCCTGGTGCCCGCCGGCGCCGAGACGGTCACCGGCGCCGAACTGACCTCCGAGCGCCGCGAACTGGCCGCCGCAGGCACCGCCGGACTGGCCACCGGGCTGCTCGTGTTCGCGGGCATCGCGCTGTTCGTCGGCACGTTCATCATCACCAACACCTTCACCATGCTGATCGGCCGGCGCACCCGCGAACTCGCGCTGCTGCGCGCGGTCGGCGCCACCCGTCGCCAGGTCACCCGCTCGGTGCGTTTCGAGGCGCTGGCCACCGGGCTGGTCGGCGCACTGCTCGGGTTGCTGCTGGGCATCGCGCTGGCCGCAGGGCTGCTGGCCCTGCTGCGCGGCACCGACGCCGAGCCGCCGCGCGGCCCGCTCGTGGTGCGGCCCACCACGATCCTGTGGTCGCTCCTCGTGGGCGTCGGCGTCACCGTCGCCGCCGCGTGGCTGCCCACCCGCAAGGTGGCCCGGATCCCCCCGATGGCCGCGCTCCGGGCGCACCTGCCCGGTCCGGCCGGGCTGCTGCGCCGCAACCTGATCGGCCTGCTCCTGATCGTGCTGGGCGTGGGCGGCGGCTACGCGACCGTGCGCACCGCGCCCGGCGGCGACGGCCAGTCGGTGCTGATCGTGGTGTGCGGGATGGTGGCCGTGACCGGCGTGCTGATGCTGATCCCGCTGTTGTCCGTGGCCGTGATCGGCCTGCTCGCCCGTCCGCTCACCCGGGTGTTCGGGGTGACCGGCCGGCTCGCGAGCCGCAACGCGCTGCGCGATCCGCGTCGTACCGCGGCCACCGCGTCGGCCCTGATGATCGGCCTGTTCCTGGTCACCGGACTGACCGTGATCGGCGCGTCGTTGAAGGACAGCCTCGACCACGCGGCGGCCCGCGGGTTGACCGCCGACTACGCGGTGTCCACCACGCTGCGCGACCCGATCGCGCCCGCGACCGTGGAGCGGATCGGCCGCCTCCCACATGTCGCCGCCGCGAGTGTGTACCGCACCGCCACCGCGGAGATCGCCGGCGGCGAACGCGAACTGGCCGCCCTGGACCCGGTCGCGGGCCCCGCGGTGATGCGCTTCGACTTCGTCGAGGGCGGCCCCGAAACCCTGCGCACCGACCTGTTCGTGGAGCGGACCGAAGCGAAGGCACGCGGACTGAAAGTCGGCTCGACGGTAGCCGTGACCTTCCCCGACGGAGCCCCGGGCACGCTGCGCGTCGGCGGCATCTTCCGGGCCAACCCGATCGCGCTGCCCTACCTGGTCTCCACCACAACCCTGGATCCGCACCTGGAACGCCCGGTCGGCCGCCAGGTGTTCGTCCGGAGCCTGCCGGGCGAGGCCAAGGCCCTCCAGGCCACCCTGGACGAGGCGTTCGGCGCCGATCCGGCCCTGCGCGTGCAATCCAAGAACGACCTGCGCAAGGGCCTCGCGGCCGGCATCGACCTGCTCCTGAACATCGTCTACGGCCTGCTCGGGATGGCCGTCATGATCGCGGTCATCGGCATCGTCAACACCCTGGCGATGTCCGTGCTCGAACGCACCCGCGAGATCGGCCTGTTGCGCGCGATCGGCTTGGACGCCCGCCGGGTGCGCGACCTGATCCGCCTGGAGGCGGCGCTGATCTCCCTGTTCGGGGGCCTGCTCGGAGTCGGACTGGGCGTCGGGGTGGGCGTGTTGGCGGTGCGCGGCATCGACCTGGGCAACGTGCCGCTCGGCGCGACCATCCCCTGGCTGCGGATCGCCCTGTTCGTGCTCGGCGCGATCGGCGTCGGCGTGCTCGCGGCGGCCTGGCCGGCCCGGCGGGCGGCGCGCATGTCGGTGCTCGGCGCGCTCGGGACCGAGTGAGGATGCGCCGGCTCCCCCGGGCCCGGTTCGCGGTCGGCCCGCCCGGTGACTGGCCGGACCGCTGGACCGGTGCCGGTACCTTGACGGACGTGCCGAACGTGCGTCGCCCACCCGCCGCGTCGATCCCCCGCGCCGTCGTGTTCGACGTCCTGCTCGCCGCGTCGGTCGCCGCCCTGTCCGGGTTGCTGCGCGCGCTCGGGCCGCTGGACGCCGACGGGTGGCATACGCCGAGCGATGTGCCGTGGTGGGGGATCCTGGTCCAGGTCGCCGCCGGCCTCGCCCTGGTGTTGCGGCGGCGCCGGCCGCTCGTCTCGGCCGGGGTCGTGTTCGCCCTCTCGCTCGGCTGGCCGGTCCTGGCCGGGCCCTTCTCCGCCTACGCGCTCGGCGCGTACGCCCCGACCCGGCGCGCGGGTTGGGCACTCGCCGCCGGGCTCGCGCTGACCACGTGCGAACCGTGGCGGACCCAGTCCGGCTCGGACCTGGTCGTCGAGTTCATCGCCATCGGCACCCCGCTGCTGCTCGGCATGTACCTGGCCTCGCGCCGGGGCCTGCTGCTCGCGTTGGCCGAGCGCGCCGAGCGGGTCGAGCGCGAACAGGTCGAACGCGACCGGCAGGCGCGCGCCGAGGAGCGCCGCCGATTGGCGGGCGAGATGCACGACATGATCACCCACCGGGTCTCGCTGATGGTGCTCCAGGCCGGTGCGCTGCGCACGATCGCCGAGCGCGACAACGTGCGTTCGGCCGCCGAGGAGTTGCGCCTGACCGGCTGCCAGGCGCTGGCCGAGCTGCGCGAGTTGGTGGCGGTGCTGCGTGACCCGGACGACCCGTCGCCGACCGGCGCGAGCGCGCGTGGCGGCGGGCCGACCGGGGTGGACGTGGTCGATCTGATCGCCGATTCGCGGGCGGCCGGTGTACCCATCGAGCTGACCGTGAGCGGCACCCCGGCCGCCGTCGACGCCCCGGCCGCCGTGCGTACCGTGCGCCGGGTGGTGCAGGAAGCGCTCACCAATGTGCACAAACACGCGCCCGGCGCGCACGTCGCGGTGTCGATTCGGCACGCGGCCGAGGGCATCGGCGTCACCGTCGCGAACACGGCGGGAGCACGGCCCCCGGACGTCGACCTCGGCACCGGCGGTACCGGCCTGCTCGGCCTGCGCGAACGCGTCGAACTCCTCGGCGGCCGACTGCACGCCAACCCCGACGACGCCGGCGGCTTCGTCGTGGACGCGCACGTCCCGATCGACGTTACCCCGACCATCCACCGAGACCTCGACGAAGGTGCCGCATGATCCGACTCCTGCTCGTGGACGACGAACGCATGGTCTGCGCGCACCTGCGCACGATCCTCGGCGGCGCCCCGGACCTCGAGATCGTCGGCGAGGCGTACGACGGCGCCGAGGCGCTGGAGCAGGTGGTGCGGCACCGCCCCGACGTGGTCCTGCTCGACCTGCACATGCCCGGCGTGGACGGGCTCTCGGCGCTGCGCCGGATGGTCCGACTCGACGCCCCGCCCAAGGTCGTCGTGTTGACCACGATCGACACCGACGACCACGTGCTCCGCGCGCTGCACATCGGAGCGGTGGGCTTCCTGCTCAAGGACACCCCGCCCGAGGACCTGGTCTCGCTGCTGCGGGTGGCCGCCGACGGCAACACGGTGTTGTCGCCGGCCGCCGCGCGCAATCTGATCGGCGCGAGCGCGGCCCGCGACAACGCGCGGCGGGCGGCCCGGCACGCGATCCGCGAACTCAGCGACCGCGAGGCGGAGATCCTGGGCTGCCTCGGCGAGGGCCTGTCCAACGCGCAGATCGCCGGCCGCCTGCACCTCACCGAGGCGACCGTCAAGGCGTACGTGTCCCGCACCCTGACCAAACTCGACTGCACCAACCGCACCCAGGCCGGCCTGATCGCCCACGACGCGGGCCTGACCGGCTGAGGCCGGCCGGACAGGCCCTAGCCGAGCGGATCCCCGAGCCGACCCACGAGTCGATCCACGAGCCGGTCGGCGGTGTCGGGGAGCCAGCCGGATTGGGCGTTGCACAGCAGGTGATCGCCGTGCGGAAGCACGAGCAACTCGCCCAGGGGCGCCTCGTGCGCGGCGAGTTCGGCCGGCAGCACGCCGGGGGTGACGTCATCGCCGCCTTCGACCACCCACAACGGCGTGCCGATGCCCGAGGCGATGCCGGCCAGATCGACGCCGCGCACGAACTCCTCGGCGGCGCCCACGGACCCGGTTCGCACGGTGAGCGTCTCCCGGACGAACAGGGGCAGTTCCGCCCAATCGAGCCGGTACGGGCCGCTGACCGCGACGGTGGCGGCCACGCGGGGTTCGTGCGCGGCGGTCAGGATCGCGTAGAAGCCGCCCAGGCTCATCCCGATCAGGCCGACGCCGGCGCCGGTGTCGAGGTCGGTACGGGTCGCCAAGGCGTCGATCACCCGGCCGACCACCCGGTGGTAGTCGGCCCGGGGCGCGGTGTCGACCAGCACGCCCTGGCCGGGCCCGTCGAAGGAGAAGGTCGCCACGCCGCGCCGCAACAGGGCTTCGTCGACGGCGTGGAACTCCTCCTTGCCGGAATTGAGGCCGGGTACCACGACCACCACCCGGGCCGGCCCGGTTGCCCCGACCGGCCGGCGCAACCAGCCGGCGAACCCCTCCCCCTCGATCCGCGTCGCGCCCGGGTCCAGGTATGCGAACGCCCGCCCCATCGCCGCATCCGCCTCGCGCGCCGCCGCGATGGTGCGCGTGTGGTCGGCGAGCGGCGGGAAGGTGGCACAGTGCAACCAGCGGGCGGCGGTACGAAACGCGTCGCCCGCGGACACGATGTGCCCGTCCGCCGCGTACCGCTCGCCCGCCGCGCGGTACGTCTCGCCGACCCGGCGGAACGCGGGCAGCCAGTCGCGGAGGGTGTCGAGTCCGCCGACGACGCGGTCGTACTCGAACGGGTCGAGTCCGCACACGATCACCCGGGAGCGGTTGCCTGCGGCGAACTGCGGAAGGAATGCGGGCAGTTCGAAAACGGTGGTGCCGGAAGACGAGGTCATGGCGAAGGCAGCGCTCTCTTGCTTGGCGAGTCGGAATCGGTGTCGGACTCGAAATCGGTGTCGGCGTCGGCGTCGGCGTCGGCGTCGGCGTCGAACTCGGCCTCGGAGCCCACGTCGCCCAGGTCAGGCCGCCACGTGGTCCGGGAAGAGCACGCGCGCCGTGTGCCCGGTGTCCGCGTACTCGTGCACCGACGTGATCCGACCGTCCGCGACCACGAAGATCCCCAGGCAGCGGTTGTGGTACTCGACGCCGGTGACCGTCACCGCGTCCGACGTCCACTCGGCGAACACCCGGTCGCCGTCCGCGTGCACCGACACCAGGCGGATCGCCACGGTCTCCGGTCGCAGGAGCGCGCCGACGTCGCCGAGGAAGTCGTCGACGATCGTGTCCCGGCCGACCCAGGTGCGGGAGATGGGCAGTTCACCGGGGTAGGTCCAGGTGGCGTCCTCGGCGAAGCTCGCCCGGATGCTTGGGAGATCGCCTTCGGCGACGGCCTCGACATAGCGGATGACGACGTCCTTGGCGGCGGTGGTGGCGGTGGTCGTGGTGTTCATCGCGTACTCCAAAACGTGTCGGTCGGTCCACCCGGGAAAGCCGGATCAGGGCCGGATCAGGATCGGGATCGGCGTCAGGATCCTGATCGGCGTCAGGAAATGGTCAGTACGGCCTTGCCACGCACCCGGCGTTCGCGCAGCGCGGTGAGGATCGATCCGGTTTCGGACCAGTCGGCGATCCGATCGACCTCCGGATGCAGCCGCCCTCCGTCGACCAGGCGGACCAGCGTGGCGAGATCGGTCGCGTACGGGGTGTCGAAGTCCAGGTAGTGAAAGTGCCGCAGCGTCGCCGATTCGGGCCCGGCGAACAGATCGAAGAAGTCGAGGGTGATCGGCGTGCGACTGGCCTGGCCGAACCAGATCAACAGCCCGCGTCGACGCAACCGGGCCAACGCTCGGGGCAGTTCGGTGCCGCCGGTCGATTCGAGCACGACGTCGTAGGGACCGACCGCGTCGTCGAGATCGTGCACGACCTCGGTCGCGCCCAGTTCGATCAGCCGCCGACCCCGCTCCGGCGACCGGGTGACCGCGGTGACCTCGGCACCGGCGCCGGCCGCGAGTTCGGTGAAGTAGTGGCCGACCCCGCCGGACGCCCCGGTCAGCAGCAGCCGGCGGCCCGCGACCGGTCCCGCCGTGCGCAACAGCCGCAGCGCGGTCAACCCGGCCAGCGGCAGCGCCGCGGCCCGGACGGCGGGGATCGACTCGGGGATCGGCGCGAGCGCGGACGTGGGGACGGCCACGTACTCGGCCCAACCGCCGGCCATCGGGTGCCCGACCACCCGCGTGCACGCCGCGGGCCCCGATCCGTCCGCCGCCGCCTGGACCACCAGGCCCGCGACGTCCTTGCCCGGTCGGTGTCCCGGGCGCGGGTGCTCCAGCAGGAAGGTCTCGCCTCGGTTGACCGCGAACGCCTCGACCTTGACCAGCGCCTCGTCCGGACCCGGGCGCGGCTGCGGTACGTCCTCGTGGGCGACCCACGTGTCGGTCGCTCCGGTCGGTCTCAACGCCTTCATTCGGGGTGCTCCTGGATCGGGTGTTCGGGTTCCGGGCCGGCCCCCGCGAGTGCGCCGGCCGAGTCGGTCGGCCGGGTGCGCCGCTCGGCGTCCCCGTCGGGATCAAGGAAACGTCGACGGCCGAGCCCGGGTCCAACAACCGACCGGCAGCACCGACAACCTTCGGTTGTCACCTATGGTGGGCGGCATGGATCTCGACCTCGCCCGGGTTCGTTCCTTCGTCGCCGTGGCCGAACTGCGGCACTTCGGTCGGGCCGCCGAGCAGTTGGCGATCAGCCAGCAGGCTCTGTCCAAGCGGCTGGCCCGACTGGAGGACGAGCTGGGCGTCGCGCTGGTGGACCGGGGCGGCAAGGGTGGTCGAGGGGTGGCCCCGACCGAGGCCGGGGCCCGCTTCCTGGAACCGGCCCGCCGGGCACTGGCCGCCGCCGACCTCGCGGTCGACGCGCTCCGACAGGCGCGACCCGGCGTGCGACTGGACGTGTGGGGTCACCTGTACGCGCCGATGCGCACGCTCGCCCGGGTGATCGAGGCCGCGCCGGGGCTGGACCTGGAACCGGGCGCGGGCCGCGATCTGCCCACCGTCGCCGCCGCGATCCTGCGGGGCGACGTGGACGCGGGCTTCGGCCGGGTGCATCCGATGCCGGGCGGCACGCCGCACGGGCTGACCCATCGGTTGGTCCGGCTGGAACCGGTGGACGCCGTGGTCGGAATCGGCCACCCGCTGGCCGGCGCCGACGCGCTGCGCCCGAGCGATCTGCGCAACAGTGTGTTGTGGTGCCCGGCGGCGGTGGACCGGCTCGACTTCCTGAAACGTTTCGCCGACACGTTCGGGATCACCGAGTGGGCCACCGGGCCCAACCTGGGCCTGGAGCACTTCGTCGACCGGTTGCGTACCGACCCCACGTGCTTCGCGCTGCTGCCCGCCGACCATGCGCTGCCCGCCGCCGCCCGTGCGGTGCGCTCCATCCCGCTGGTCGAGCCCACCCCGCTGTACGCCTGGTCGCTGCTGTGGAACGCGGATCGCCCTCACCCGCAACTGGCGGACCTGCTACGCGAGTTCGGCCGGATCGGCGCCCGCGAACGCTGGCTCGACCACGACCCGACCCGGGACTGGCTGCCGGACGCCGATCACACCCGGCTCACCGACTGAGGCCGACGCGGCCCGCGTTCACCGCCCCGGGGCGCGCCGGGCGGGTCCGCTCAGGAGACCAGGTCGCACCAGAACGGCACGGTCACCGGTGCGTGTTCGGGGCTGCCGTCGGCGAACTCCACCGCGAGGTAGTTGGCCAGGTTGGCGCCGTAGACCACGATGTCGGTCTGCATCATGGACAACACCGGGTGGTCCCACTGCCCCGCGATGCCGGGCAGGTAACGATGGCCGAATACCGGGACCATCGTCGGCACCCGCGCGAGCTGGTAGCGCGCCGACTTGAGCGCGTGCCGAAGCTGCGCCGGGCGGGCCCCCCACGCCGCCGGCCAGAACGCGTTGTGCTCCACGTCGTACAGCACGCCCTCGGCCGGCCAGCCCAGTTGGGCCTTGAGGCCGCGCGCGTTGCCATCGCGCCAATTCGGCCAACCCTTCCCGATCGGCAGGCCGGCCGACAACAACAGACGGTGATCGGCGGCGAACCGGATATCGAACCGCGTTTCCACCGAATCGAGCTCGTCCGAGGTCAGCCCGGGGGTGATCTCGGCACCGGTGTGCTCCAGCAGCCGGCGGAAATCCTGTTCGGTCGGTCGATCCGGGGGCGGTGTGGTGGTCATGGCCACCGAGCGTAGTCGGCACCGGGCGCCGCCCCGACGGCGCCGGGGCGGCGCGCGGCGTGATTTTGCCCAAGCCGGGCCCACCAGGCACCTGAAAGTCGGAGGATCGGTGTTCTAGCATGAGCGCTCGATATCTGCATGCACGGTGTTGTTGGGATGAACGGTCGGGGGACCCGTTGATCGACGAAGTTCGACATACCCCGTGGGCCGCCCGATGACGGTCCCGCTACTCGCCGCCGTCGCGGCCCTCATCGCCTTGGTGGCCGCCCTGATGTGGTTCGGTATTCGTCGAGGCCCCGCCTCGATCGCGGCCCGCGCCGACACCCTGTTGACCCAGGCCGAGGCCGCGCACCGGGCAGGCCGGCTCGCCGCGGCCGAGCGCGGCTATCGACGTGTCGCGGACGCGCTGGTCCGGCCCGGCACCCCGGACACGCTCACCGGCACCCGCGGCCGGGCGTTGATCGGACTCGGCGAGGTGGCCGGCCGCCAGGGCCGCTCGACGGACGCGATCGCCGCGTTCCGCACCGCGTTCGCGCTGACCGCGCTGCCCGCCGCCGCGCTGGAGCTGACCGCCGCCGAGGCGACCCGGCGGCCCGGACCGGACGCGCTGGACATCGCCATCTGCGTGGACCTGGTCACCCGCACCGACACCGACCCCGACCATGTCGCGTACGACTTCCTGGAGGCCAGGTGCGTGGTCGCCGTCGGCCTGTCCAGGGAGGCGCTGGTCGCGGTCGAGGAGCTCGCGGGTCGGATCGAGGCGGGAGCACCTCGGCTGGAATGGGCGGTGTACGCCCGTGCCTGCGCGCTGCGCGACCTCGGTCGGCCGGCCGAGGCGATCGCCGCGTTCGAGCGCGCCGACCGGCTCGTGGCGCGCGCGGCCACCGGCTACGAGCTGGGCAGGCTGCACCGCGACGCCGGGCGGCCGGACGAGGCGCTCGCGGCGTTCGAACGCTCGCTGACCATCGAGCCGGAGCGGCCCGAGGTGCTGTACGCGATGGCGCTGACCCATCTGCGCCGCAAGCCCGCCGACAAGGTGTCCCGGGACGCGGCGCTGGAAGCCGCCGTGGCCCTGCTCACCCGCACCTGCACGCTGGCCCCCTCCCACGCGCAGGGCTGGCTCGGGCTGGGCCGCGCCCAGCACGCGCTCGGCCGGGACGCGGCCGCCCTGGAGCCGCTGCGCCGGGCGGCCGACCTGCTGCCCGAACACGCGGACGTACAAATGGAGTTCGTGACGCTCACGCTGGCCCGGGGGGAACGGGAGGGGGCCTTCCCGGTGTTGCGACGGGTGCTGGCGAAGCAACCCCGGCACCTCGCGGCCAACCTGACCCTGGGCATCCTGCACGACCAGGACGAGGACTTCGCGGCGGCAGCACCCTGCTTCGAGCGTGTGGTGGCCGCCGAACCCGGGCACGCGCGGGCCCGGTTCGGGCTGGGCCGCGCGCTGTTCGAGCAGGGCGACGCGGCGCGTGCGGTGGTGCACCTGGCCGAGGTCCGCGAGCGCACCGCGGCGCAGCACCATCTGCTCGCCCGCGCCTACAGCGCGGCCGACGAACTCCGGTCGGCCGACGCGGCGTTCTCGGCGGCGATCGCGGCGGGCGACGACAGTGCGCTCGCGCATCATCGGCAGGCGTGCGTGCGTTTGCGGGACGAGCGGCGGCAGGACGCGATCGCCTCGTTCTGGCGCGTGTTGGACCGGGTGGACGACGATTCGCCGTTGGCCGCCGAGGCGTTGTTGTTCCGGGGCATCGCCTATCGGGACGAGGGGGATCTGGGCGCGGCGCGGGCCGACGCGGAGGCCGCGGTGGCCGCCGCGCCGGGCGATCCGCGGGCGCACTACTCGCGTGGGACGCTGGCCGTGCTGGAGGACGAATGGACGCTGGCCCGGCGCGAGTTCGAGATCGCCGCCCGGCTCGACCCGGGGTACGTGCCGGCCCGTTTCGGACTGGGTCTGGTGCGCGAGCACGCCGGCGAGCATCCGGGCGCCGCCGAGGCGTACGAGAGCGGGTTGGCGGATCGGCCGGACTGGACGCCGGGCGTGGTGCGCCTGGGCGCGGCCCGGATCGCGGCGGGCCGGCTCGCGGAGGGGATCGAGGTGCTGGCGCCGGTGCGGACCGAGCCGACCGGCGCGGCGCGCTTCCATCTGGCCCTGGGTTACGCCCGACTGGGCCGGGTCGAGCGGGCGGACGAGTTGTGGGCGGCGCCGGGCGGGGTCAACGACGCGATCCGGACGCACAATGTGGCCACCGCGCGCGATCTGCTGGCCCGTGCCGCGCTGGACGCCGGGGATCACGCGCTCGCGCGCGAGCACTGGCAGGCGTGCCGGGAGGCGTTCCCCGATCACGAGGGGTATCGCGTCGCGTTGGCCGAAACGCTGTTTCGCGAGGGCGCCGAGCTGTTGCGGTTCGGCCGCGATCGCGGCGCGCCGCTGCAGAGCGCGCGGGATCGACTCGGCGCGGCGGTCGCGCTGGTGCCGGGCGATCGGCGGATCCGGGTGCATCTGGCGATCGCGGCGTTGTACGCGGGCGAACCGGCGGTCGCCGTGCGGTTGTCGGCCGCGCTCGATCCGGTGGCCGATCCGCGGGTGGGCCATCTGGCACCGCTGGCCCGGCTCGCGCTCGGCGCGGGCACGGTGCCGCTGGGGGCGCTGGCGGAGGCCGAACCGGCCGCGTGGGCGGTGCGCGGAATGCATGCCGCGCGGGGGCGCCGGTGGGGCGACGCGGCCGAGGCGTACCGGCAGGCGCTGGTGGTCCCCGGGCCGCCGGAGCCGGATCCCCAGGCGGCGATCTGCGAGACGGCGGGCTGTGCGACGTCGGCGCGGGCGGCCTGTGGTCAATGCGGACGGGCCTATTGCGCGGACCACGGGGTGCCGGCCGGCCCCGGTGGGACCGGCGCCGCCGGTGACGCGTTGCCGGCGCGTTGTGCTGGTTGTGTGGACGCGATGTTGGCCGCGTTGACCGCGTGTGCGCATCGGGCCGGGACGAGCGAGGCGGCGGAGGTCGAGCTGATCCGCTGGGCCCGCGGCGGCGACCGCACTTCGGCACACCACCTGTTGGCCCTGTTGCGTGCCCAGCGCGGTGATCACGACGCGGCCGCGGCGGGCCTGGAGCAGTTGTTGGCGGGGCCCGGGGCGAGCGACGAGGGCAGGCTGATCGCGGCGCGGGTGTACGTGCATCGGGCCGCCGTGCACAGTGCCGACCTGGTCGCCGCGGCGGCGGACGTGGAGCGGGCCGCGCGGCTGGTACCGGAATTGCCACAGGTGCGTCGGGCCCGACCGCTGCTGCGCTCGTGGCAGGCGCTCGCGCACGCCCGCGCGGATCGGCACGATGCCTCGATCGCGATCCGGCTCGACCTGGAACGCGCGGTGCCCACCGATGTGCGCAACCTCCAGTGTCTGGCGCTGTCCGCGCTGCGCGCCGGATCGGCCGGCGACGCGGGGCAGACCACCGCGATGTGGCAACTGGTGTGCGGTACTTGGGCCGCGGTGTTGTACAGCCCGAGGTTCTGGATAGACCTGGAGGCGCGCACCGGCCGGGAGATATCCGACGAGCGGATCGACACCGCGCGCACCGGGCAGATCGCGCGGGTGCACCGCGAGTTGCGCGAGCGCGCCGAGCGGAGCGAGGGTCCGGTGGCCGCGTTGTATCGCGAACTGGCCCAGCGCTGGGCGTTGGAGGTGGCCGCGACCGAACGCGTCGCGCAGACCGAGCCGGCGCCGGCCTCGATCGCCTGCGGTCCGCTGTTCCTGGCCCGGGTCGCCGATCCCGAGCACGGCTCGCCGGCGGGCCGCGAACTGGCCGCCGCCGTATCGGCCGCGGTGGATCCGCACACCGCCGAGCTGCTCGGCCCGTTGGGTGTGTACCACCACCTGATCGACGCGGGCCGGTTCGACGAGGCGATCACGGGGCTGACCGCGCTGGCCGGGTTGGCCGGGCCGGCCGCGACACCCGGGGTGGCCGCGCTGCTGGCTCGGGCTCATCTGGCCCGGGCCCGGGATCTGGCCGAGCGCGCGGAGTGGGCGCCGGCGCTGGCGTGTCTGGAGCAGGCCGCGCCGATCCCGGCCGATGCGACGCGGCTGGCGGCCGAGGTGGGAGTCCGGGCCGCGCAGGCCGCTTTGGCCGCCGACCCGCACGAACACACCGAGGCGGCGCGGCTGTTGGAACGCGCGTGGGCGCTGGCTCCGGACGGGCCGGGTCTGCGCGAGGCATTGGCCGGGGCGTACGCGCAACTCGCCCGGCAGGCGCACGAAGGCAAGCTGTACCGCGACGCGATCGCGCTGGTCCGCCGGGCACTGGAGCTGACTCCGCAGGACGAGTCGGTTCGGGCGTTGGCGGCCGGCGCGCTGCGTGGGCTGGTGATGGAGTTGTTGGCGAGGAACACCGACGCGGCCGTCGCGGAGGCGGTGGTGGCGATGCGCGAGGCGTACGCGCTCGATCCCGGCGAGGCGGGTCGGATCGGGCTGACCAACGCGCTGTTCCTGAGCGCCGAGCGCCTGGCGTTGCGCGGCGGCGCGCGCGAGCAGGCGGTGGCGGCGATGCGCGAGGCGCTCGAACTCGCGGACGGGGGCGGCGGGCCGGAGCGTTCGGCCGAGGGCTCGTCCGACTCGGGAGCGCCGGAATCGGCGGCCTCGGGGCCGGCGATCCCGGGCGCCTCGATCGTCGGCTCCTCGATCGCGGCCGAGGCGCGCCGTCGGGTGGCCGCGCTGTTGGTGGACGCGGCCCAAACGCGCGAGCGGGACGACGACTTCGACCGGGCCATCGATCTGCTGGAGGAGGCCCGGCACTACGGCGACGACCCGCCCACCCGCCGGGCGTTGGCGTTCAACCACTACTACGCGCGGCACTACGAGGTCGCGGAGGAGTTGCTGCGCCACGAGATCGCCGGCGGCCTGGAGATCGAGTCGCTGCGCGAGGCGTGGATCGTGGTGGTGGTGGACCGGGCCTACGATCTGCTCGCCAAGGGCGGCGCGTACGAGGCGATCGAGGTGCTCACCCGGGCGCTCGGCGAGTACGAGGAGCCCAGGCTGCGGGACGCGCTGGTGGCGGTGTACCTGCGCGAGGAGCGCTACCAGGACGCGATCCGGACCCTGGAGGCGATCCCGTTGACCCCGGAGAACACCGTGCTGCTGGCCCTGGCGCTGCACAACGAGGGGGTCCGGCAGGCGAACATGGGTCACAACCACACGGCGCTCGTGCACCTGGAGCGCGCGAACGAGTACCACCCGACGGACGGCACCCGGGAGATCCTGGACGAGATCCGAGCCCGGATCCACGGCTACTACTGAACGATCGTCCCCACCAAGCACACCTCGGAGCACCGAACATGCCCGCAGCGGAGCGTTCGCCCTACGACGTCCTCGGCATCACCCCGGCGGCCACCCCGCCCGAGGTGCACGCCGCCTACGAGCGGGCACTGGCCGAGGCCGGCGGCACCACCGAGCGCGAGGACTGCACAACGGCCTACCTGCACCTGCGCAACACCGGCCGCCGGTTGGGCGCCGACATCCTGGAGTACGCCGCCCCCGACCCGGCGACCACGGCCCGCGAAGCCTTCGCCGGCGTCACCGACGAGCCCTTCCTGGCCCCCGACCCGCCGGCCCCACCGATCGCCGGCCTGGTCGTCCTGCGCCGCACCGACTCCACCGCCGACCACCACGAACCCCCGCCCACCACCGGCACCTTCGCCACCCCGACCCGCTTCACCCCCACCGCCGACGTCCTGCCCCCGATCGACATCCCGCGCTGACCGATCCCGACGATCGTCACCGTCACGCACCCGTCCTCGACACGCCGTTCCCCATCGCCGCGCACCCGGCCTCGTGCGCCGGTCTCGTCCCGGCGACGAAGTCCTGCGAGTCGTCCGTCCACGGGCGGAGTGTGCCCAGGGTTCGGGGTGCCCCGCGGCGACGAGGACTTCGGGCCGACCGACGGCCTCCAGGCGGTCTTTGTCGTCGGCGCCGGGCGAACGGTTCCCGTGTCACCGCGTCGCGGGTCGCGTCGAACTGCCTTCTACGGTCGGCAATACGGAGTAGTAACCGCGCGTACTGGTGCGGAACGCTTCCCGCACCGATACTGCGACAGCCCGCGAGAGCCACCTCACATTAGGGACAGGGAACCCTTGACCAGAAACCGTGTCGGACCCGTCGTCATAGGCACCGCCCTGACCACATTGGCCGCTGCCCTACTCGTCCCGACCACCGCGAAAGCAGGGCCGCCGCCGAGCGCGCCCGGCACCGTCACCACCGCCCTCGCCGAGTCGTGGACCCCACCGCTCAGCACTCGGGGGCGGTGGATCGTCGACGCCGACGGAAACCGCTTCAAGCTCAAATCCGGTAGTTGGCACGGCGCCTCGGGTACCTGGGGCGGCTCCGGGGACATCGAGGACCCGGCCAACTATCACGACAAGGAGATCTCCCACGAGATGCCGATGGGGCTGGATCGCGTCGCGATCCCGACCGTCGTCGACAACTTCCGGCAGCTCGGACTGAACAGCGTCCGGCTCCAGTTCTCCAACGAGATGATCCACAAGAGCACGCCGGTCACGGACGCCTCCGTCGCCGCCAATCCGCAACTGCGCGGCAAGACCCCGATTCAGGTCTACGACGCCGTGGTCACCGCGCTCACCGACGCCGGCTTCGCGGTCGTCATGAACAACCACACCACGACGTCCCGTTGGTGCTGCGGCCTCGACGGCAACGAGCGCTGGAACACGTCGCAGCCCACCGAGACGTGGGAGAACGACTGGCTGTTCATGGCCCGCAGGTACAGGGACAACAAACGCGTCGTCGGCGCCGACCTGTACAACGAGGTCCGCCGCAACACGTGGGACGACCCCAACTGGGGCTGGGGCAACGACAAGGACTGGCAGGCCGCGTCCCAGCACGTGGGCGACCGGATCCTGACCGAGGCCAATCCGGATCTGCTGATCGTGGTCGAGGGGATCAACTGGCAGGGCATCCCGCTGGACGGACTCCCGCACGGGCGCCCCACGTTGGAGCCGGCGAACACGCTCTCGCACACGCTCGTGAACGCGCACAAGCTGGTCTACTCGGCGCACTTCTACGGCTACACCGGGCCCAACCACACCGGCGCGACCGGTACCGGCGAGACGCACGACTGGCGCTACCAGGAGCTCTCCCTCACCGAGCTTCGGGCCACGCTGGATCGGCAGGCGTTCTTCGTCACGACCGAGGGGCAACACTTCACGGCACCGCTGTGGATCAGCGAGTTCGGCGACGGATTCACCGAGACGAACCCGCAGTCCCGCGCGTGGTTCGGCAACTTCGTGGACCATCTGATCAGCCGGGACACCGACTTCGCGGTGTGGCCGCTGGTGGGTTGGCAGCGGGACGGGGTCCCGAACAGTTGGTCCCTGGTGTCCTGGGATGCCGCCGGCAACCGCGCCGGCATCCTGGACCCGGGCGACTGGCGCACCCCGATCTGGAACCGTCTGATCACCGCGCCCGCCCGTACCGGACGGATCGCACCGGTCGCCGACTGGTCGATGCTCAACCTGGACCACGGCGACTTCGACGCGTCGCTCGAGATGCGGTCCCGTCCGGACTGGGACACCGGCGCCCGCAAGGGCACGTGCCCCGATGGCCAAAGGCTGATCGGCCTGTCCCACCATGACGGCCGCGGCCTGTGCACCGACGCGGGCGCGGTGGTACCGAGCGCGCCGGCCACGGTCGTGTGGGACGAGCGTTACGTGTCGTACGACTGGGCCGGCGGCTACTCGAAGGTCCAGTGCCCGACCGGGCAGATGATGGTCGGGTACAGCCTGCGCGGCACCACCTTCGCAAGCGCGTTGTGCGCGCCGGCGCCGGTCGGTGCGTCGTCGAGCCGCACGGTGTGGTTCGACCGGGGCGACGCGCGACCCGCGGGCAATCCCGGCGGCGAGTTCGCCTCGGGCAACTACAAGGGTCAGTGCGCGACGAACGAGTACGTGGCGGGCGTCGCCTACACCGGCCGCTTCGGCAAGCCGTTCAAGTACCCGGACGCGCTGTACTGCCGCAGCCTGGCCTGAGCCGGGGAGGCGGGGACCCCGGGTCCCCGCCTCCCCGTACGCGTCGGCGACGGCACCGGCCGCCCGGCTCGCGGGTTTCACGGGGTGGGATTTCGGGCCCTGATGGTTGACCTAGTCCACTGTTGTGAGGATGGTGTCGGCAGGCAGTTGTCCGGAAGCAGGGGAGAGACGCCGTGGCCAAGCGGTTCGAGGGACGTAGGGCATTGATCACCGGGGCCAGTCGGGGGATCGGGGCGGCGCTGGCGGTGCGGCTCGCGGCCGAAGGGGCCGATGTGGCGGTGACCGCGCGGACCCTGCGGCAGGGGAACCTGGCCGGGTCGTTGGAGCGCACCGAGACGCTGATCGCCCGGCACGGTCGGCGCAGTGCGGTCGTGGTGGCCGATCTGTCCGACGAGGCGCAGCGGGCCCGGATCGTCCCCACCGCCGTGGAGGCACTCGGCGGGCCGATCGACATCCTGGTCAACAACGCGGCGATGGCCTCCTACGCGTCGTTGCGGGTGTATCCGCAACGGCGCGCCCGGCTGCACTTCGAGGTGAACGTGCTGGCCCCGATGGAGTTGTGTCAGGCGGTGGTGCCCGCGATGGCCGGCCGCGGCGAGGGCTGGATCGTGAACGTGACCAGCGGCACCGCGCGGCCGTGGGCGGGGCCGCCGTTCGAGTTGGGCGTGCTGGGTACCAAGACCGCGGTGTACGGGGCGTCCAAGGCGGCGCTGAACAGGATCACCAACGCGCTGGCCGCGGAGCTGTACGGGACCGGGATCCGGGTGAACACCATCGAACCGCGAGCCGCGGTGCTCAGCGAGGGCGCGGAGGAGTTGGTCGGCGGCCAGTTGCGGCCCGATCAGATCGAGACCATGGACCAGATGGTCTCCGCCACCCTCGAACTGTGCGACGGTCCGGCGTCCCGGACCGGCGGCGAGTACGTGAGCCTGGATCTGTTGGACGAACTCGGCATCAACGTCTGAGCGTTCCGCCGCGGGGCCGACGAGCGTGCGCCGCCGGGTCGTCACTCCGACAATCGCAACAGCAGCGCGGCGAGCAGGCGGGTCTTGGCGTCGGTCAGGTCCAGGCCGGTGAGTTCGCCGGCCCGGCGGATCCGGTAGCGCAGCGTGTTGGGGTGGATGTGCAGCCCCGCCGCCGCGGCGCGCACGTCGCCCAGCGCTTCCAGCCAGGCCAGCACCGAGTCCGCGTATTCGGTGTCGTGCTCGGCGTCGTGCGCCCGCAGCGCGATCAGTCGGGGGTCGCGAATCTGCCGTTGCTCCCGCAGCAGCGCCTGGACCTCGCCGTACAGCACCGCCGGCCGCACCTGGGACAGCGCCGCCACCTCGGCCGACACGTCGCCGGCCGCCATCGCGTCCAGGACCCGGTCGACCGATTCCCGGGCCGCCGGCGTGCGGGCCAGGCTCGGTGCCGGGTCGCCGACCGCGCCGCGCACCGCCAGGTCGAGGTGGCCGTGCGCGGCCTCGGCGATCTCCTGCGCCCAACCGAGCACGACCGACTCGGGCGGCGGCGCGGACAGCAGTACGTACAGGCGCGAGCCCAGCGGCGCGACGTGCGCGTGGCTGTGCCGGGCCGCCGCGTACACCGAGACCAGGTTGGCCAACTCGGTCCGGGCCAGCTCCTGTGACGACTCGTCCGGCGCGCCCGCCCGCACCGCGAAGCCGATGACCAGCACCGGCCGCACCGGATCCAGGCCCAACTGCGCGGCGGCGGTCCGGGCCGCGACCACGCCGGTGAGCAGGCCCGCGACGCCCTCCCGGGTCACCCCGGCCTCGGCGGGCAGCCGGGTACGCCGGCGGACCAGGTGCAGCGCGGCCACCCGGGCCGCCCCGAGCAGCACCTCCTCGGCCCGCTCGGCGAGCGGCCGGCGGCCCTCCTGGACCCAGATCGTGCCCAGCCAGCGCCCGCCCGCGTGCACGCCGACCGCGAGTCGGCGGCGGATGCCCAGGTCGGGGCGCTCCTCGACGGCGACCACCTCGGTCGTGGTGCGCAGCCGATGGAAGACACCCCAGTCGCGCAGCCGGGCCATGTACTCCTCCGGCCCCTGCCAACCCAGGATGGACAACCGGCGCAGTTCGTCCGCCTCGTCCGGCCCGGTCGAGCGCGAGTAGGCGAGCACCCGGTTGGCGCTGTCCTCGATGCTCACCCCGCCGCCGGTGAGCATCGCGGTGGTCTGGGCGAGCGAGAAAAGGTCGCCGCCGTCCGGGGGTTCGGCGTCCGGCTGCTCGTCCAAGGCGGCGTGCGCGAGGGCGGCGACCCGCTCCCAGCGCGCCTCCGGGCGCACCGAGAGCAGCACCACGCCCGCCGCGTCGGCCACCTCGCGCAGCGCGGCGTGTTCGCCCTTGACCGCGACCGCCACCGCGCCGGCCGCGCCCGCCGCGCGGACCGTGCCCGCCGCCGCCCGGCCGCGCAGCCCCACCGCCAGGAGCAGGTCGCCCGGCATCGCGTGCGGCTCCTCCTCGGGGTCCAGGATCGACACGTGCCGAACCAGGCCCTCCAGGCCGCCGGCGGCGGCTGCGACCCGGACCGGGCCGTCGCCGACCGGGCCACCCAGCGCGGCCAGGAGTTCGCGGAGCGGGACACCGCTTTCGGGCACTGCGGCCCCTTCGTGGGTGTTGGCCGATGAGCAAAGCGTGGAGTTTCGAGTTTAGCCGATCGGATAAACACCGTGGGTCGCGCCCGGCCTACCGTTGAGCGCGAGATCAATGCCCGAAATCGTGGTGGTTCAGCCCCGTCGGCGCGTGGCATTCACACACCGCCGGACCGCCGACACCTCGACGGTCGGCCACCCGAACAGCCGAGAACCAGAGCACCGAACAGGAGCGCCGTTTTGGACGCTGTGACCCAGGTCCCCGCCCCGGTCAACGAGCCGGTACACGACTACGCCCCCGGCACGCCCGCGCGGGCCCGCCTCGAAGCGAAGCTCAAGGAACTGGCCGCGGCCCCGATCGAGCTCCCGATGACCATCGGTGGCGCGCGCCGAATGGGCTCCGGTGAGCACGGCGACGTGGTTCAGCCGCACAACCACGGCGCGCGGCTGGGCACCTTCGCGCACGCCGGCACCCAGGACGCCCGGGACGCGATCGACGCGGCCCTGGCCGCCGCGCCCGGCTGGGCCGACCTGTCCTTCGACGACCGTGCGGCGATCTTCCTCAAGGCCGCCGACCTGCTCGCCGGCCCGTGGCGCGAGACGATCGCCGCCGCGACCATGCTGGGCCAGGGCAAGAACGCGCAGCAGGCCGAGATCGACTCGGCCTGCGAGCTGATCGACTTCTGGCGCTTCAACGTGCACTTCGCCCGCCGCGTGCTGGCCGAGCAGCCGATCAGCAGCCCGGGTGTGTGGAACCGCACGGACCACCGGCCGCTGGAGGGCTTCGTCTACGCGATCACCCCGTTCAACTTCACCGCCATCGCGGGCAACCTGCCCACCGCACCGGCGCTGATGGGCAACGTGGTGGTCTGGAAGCCGTCGCCGACCCAGACCTTCTCGGCCGTGCTGCTGATGCGCCTGCTGGAAGAGGCCGGACTGCCGGCCGGTGTGATCAACCTGGTCACCGGCGACGGCATCGCGGTCTCCGAGGTCGCGCTGAAGCACCCCGCGCTCGCGGGCATCCACTTCACCGGCTCCACCGCCACCTTCCAGCACCTGTGGCGCACGGTCGGCGAGAACATCGCCGGCTACCGCACCTACCCGCGGATCGTCGGCGAGACCGGCGGCAAGGACTTCGTGGTCGCGCACCCCAGCGCCGACCACGACGTGCTGCGGACCGCGCTGGTGCGCGGCGCGTTCGAGTACCAGGGGCAGAAGTGCTCGGCCGCCTCGCGCGCCTACATCCCGCGCTCGATCTGGGAGAGCGGCTTCAAGGACGACTTCCTGGCCACCGTCGACGGCCTGTCGATGGGCGACCCCACCGACCTGAGCCACTTCCTGGGCGCGGTCATCGACGAGCGCGCGTTCGCCAAGAACAAGGCCGCGATCGACCGTGCGCACGCCGACGACACGGTCGAGGTCGTCGCGGGCGGCAGCTACGACGACAGCGTCGGCTGGTTCGTCCGACCCACCGTGCTGGTCTCGGCGAACGCCGACCACGAGATCTTCAAGGACGAGTACTTCGGCCCGATCCTGGCCGTGCACGTCTACGAGGACGACGCGTACGAGGCGATGCTCACCCAGATGGAGTCGGTGTCCGCGTACGGCCTGACCGGCGCGATCATCGCCCAGGACCGCGAGGTGATCGCCCACACGGCGCACGTGTTGCGGTTCGCGGCGGGCAACTTCTACATCAACGACCGCCCCACCGGCGCGGTGGTGGGTCAGCAGCCGTTCGGCGGCGGGCGCGCGTCCGGCACCAACGACAAGGCCGGCGCGATGCAGAACCTGATGCGCTGGACCAGCTCGCGCTCGATCAAGGAGACGTTCGTCCCGGCGACGGACCACCGCTACCCGCACATGGGCTGACCCTCACCCCACCGGTATTTCGGGAGTAGAACATGCTTCGCAGTCCCATCCTCGCGGCGGCCCGCTCGCCGCGGACCCGCTCGCTGGTCGAGAACCTGCCGCCGACCCGGGCCATCGTGGACCGGTTCGTCGCGGGCGACGTGCTCGCGGACGCGGTCCGGGTGACCCGCGAACTGGTCGACTCCGGCCGCAAGGTGACGCTCGATCACCTCGGCGAGGACACCGCCGACCGGTCCCAGGCCGACGCGACGGTGGACGCCTACGAGGCGCTGCTCGACACGCTCGGCCAGACCGGGCTCGCGCGCAGCGCCGAGGTGTCCGTCAAGCTCTCCGCCGTCGGGCAGTTCCTGCCCGGCGACGGCGAGCGGATAGCCCTGGAGAACGCCCGGCGGATCTGCGCGGCCGCGGCGAAGGTGGGCACCACGGTCACCCTGGACATGGAGGACCACACCACGACCGACTCGACCCTGGGCATCCTGCGCGAGCTGCGGGTGGACTTCCCATGGGTGGGCGCGGTGCTCCAGGCGTACCTGCGCCGCACCGAGCAGGACTGTCGGGACCTGGCCTACGAGGGCTCGCGGGTGCGGTTGTGCAAGGGCGCCTACCAGGAGCCGGAGTCGGTCGCGTTCCAGGGCAAGAGCGACGTGGACCGTTCGTACGTGCGATGCCTGCGGATCCTGATGGGGGGTGCGGGCTACCCGATGGTGGCCTCGCACGACCCGCGCCTGATCGCCATCGCGCGTCACCTGGCGGACCTGGCCGGGCGGGCGCCGGGCAGCTTCGAGTTCCAGATGTTGTACGGGATCCGCCCGGAGGAGCAGGCCCGGATCGTCGAGCGCGGCGACCTGATGCGGATCTACCTTCCCTACGGCGCCGAGTGGTACGGCTACTTCATGCGCAGGCTCGCCGAACGCCCGGCGAACCTGACCTTCTTCCTGAGGGCGATGGCCACGAAGAGCTAACCCCCGGTCGGCCGCTCCCCCGCGCCGGACGAGCCGAACACTCGGCCCGTCCGGCGCGTGCGCGTTTCCGGATGCGCCCGGCCGGACGCGATGCGGCGGCTGCGGGCTGCGTGGTGCGGCGGGTGAGACGAAGTGGCCTTGTGGGCGCCGTCGTTCAGACCGGTCGGGTGATCGGGCCTGCCTTGTACATCTCGGCGGCGGGCGCGGTGTCCGTCTGCCGCGTTCGCACGCCGTGTTCGTATTCGACCATCCATCGGGTGCCGTCGTGCCAGATTCGGGTGATGGTGCCGAGGTGGTGGTTGCCGGGGCCGAGCTTGCGCCAGAGATGATCGCCGATCGACCACGGGGGTGAGGTGGGCACGGTCGCTCCTTGGATACGGAATAGGACGGCGGGGGCGATCTGCGTCCGGTGCCGAATGGGCGCGGGGGTGTGTTCGCGGTGCAGGATCATCCGTACGTAGCCGGGTGAGAATCCGACGGTGCGGGCGATGATTTCGGCGGGTATGCCGGCGTGGTGGGCGTCGGCGACTGCGGCACGGAGTGCGGCGCCGGCGGTGCGGCACTGTTGGTGGTGGGTTTGCCGTCGGTGCTGCGGCGTTGTTGCGGGGTTCGGTGGTCGGCCCTGAAGTCGGGTGCGTTCGGCGGCGGTTGCGGCGAGGCGAGCGAGGGCGGCTTGGCGGCCGTGGGGTGGTGGGGTCACGACCCTCCTTTCGGGCGGTGGGTCGATGGCCTTGCCCGGCCGGGCGTGCGGGGGTCTTCAGGCACCCGGCCGGGCAAGGGGTCGAAGGGCCCGGCCCCGCAGCCGTGTCGGAGACTGCGGGACCGGGCGCCGCCCGCCGGCGTGGTCGGGCGCGGGCGGCGGCAGGGGACGGTTCAGGTACCGGACGTGGCCCGGCCGGTCCGGTCGACCGGGTCGAGAATCCCGGCCGGGTCGCGGATCAGGACGGTGTGCAGAAGTTCCGTACCGACCAACGGCGCATCCGGCGTCGGCTTCGAGAGCCACCGCAGCAGGCACGAGCCACCACTCAAGGCAGGTATCTCGACACTGAAGTCCCGCCGCCCGTCCCAGACTTGGATGCCGGGGGGCCAGTGGAATTCGCGGACGGTGCGGGGCCGCGTCAGAAAATGCACCCACTCACGTCCGTACAGCTCCTGCACGATCGGCCCCGCAGCACCGGCGGCGGCCTTCACGAGCAACCTGGCTATGCCATCGCCACGAAACCCCGCAATGCGCACGAGGTCGAAGTGTTCACCGACACTCACAAGTTGCGAATACGCGTGCGGAATCCACTCGTGCGAATCCGGAGTCGGCGTCGCGATCGGGTGGTGATCGGCTGTCATGCCTCCGAGAGTGCCGTTCCCCACTTAGCTTGGATAGATGGCCGGCAGTGACGCCGAGAACCGTGTCGTCGAACACTCCGCCCGTAACGTACGGCCGGCCGTCGTATCAAGCGCAGTCAGGGAGGACGGCGCGGTGTCACAACGACCCAAGCGTGTATCACCCGCGTACAGGATCTTCGGGAGTCAGATCCGGTTCCACAGAAAGGCCGCGAGACTTACCGTCGAGGAACTCGGAAAGCTGATCGGCCAGGCACCCTCGACAGTGCGCGCCTTCGAGTCCGGCAATCGACCCGTACTACCGCCCACGGTGGCGAGATTGGACGAGGTGCTGAGTACCGGTGGTGCTCTCGCCACGTCCGCCGAGTACCTGGCAGGAGAGAAGGTGGCCGATTTCTTCGCGGACACCGCTGCGGTGGAGGCAGAGTGCCTCGGCCTCGATTCGTTCGAGAGCTCGGTAATTCCGGGTCTGCTACAGACCGAAGCGTACGCAAGGGCCGTCATCAGCTCGCGGCGTCCGCCACTGGACGAGGACGAGATCGAGCAGCGTGTCGAGGGACGACTGAGCAGGCAGATATTGCTGACCCGCAAGCCGGCCGCCGCTCTGAGCTTCATCATCGACGAGTGGGTTCTCCGCAGGCCCATCGGAGGTGATGCCGTCTTCAAGGACCAGTTGTACCGGCTCTTGGAGTGCGCGAACATGCGCACTGTGACCTTGCAAGTCATGCCCACGCGATGCGTCGAACACGCAGGGCTCGACGGGCCCATCCTGGTGCTGGAGATGGCGGACGGCCAATACTGTGCCTACACCGAAAGCCAGGGTGACGGCGCGGTCATCGCCGACCCGGAGCGGGTCCGCATTTTCCGTCACAGGTATGCCATTATCCGGGCGCAGGCCAAGTCCATCGAGAAGTCACGCAAGTTGATCGCGGAGATCGCAGGGGAGCTATGACCGTGAAAAGTCTTGGTAGGCCGGCGTGGCGCAAGTCGACCTACAGCGGCAGCGAGGGCGGAAACTGTGTCGAGGTTGCACCGCTGACCGGCACGGTCGGCGTCCGGGACAGCAAGCACAACCCGTCTCCCGTCATCACCACCAGCGTCGAGGCATGGTCCGCATTCCTCGCCGCCACCCGCTGACGCACCGCATTCCGCCCCGCCCCTCGGACCACGGGGGCGGGGCGGTCGCGCGGTCGAAACCGTCCGGGCGATGCGCCGCCGACGGGGAGCGCCGAGCAGCCGCAGCGCGCACTGCGCATTTCCGTAGCGGACCGGGACGCCAGCCCATCTCTTCAAGCATTTCGCTGCGGGGGTTGTGACCTGCGGCGAGTTCGGAGTCGCGGGGGCGCACTCCCCGACGCGTGTTGCGCCCGCGTGCGCCGGCTGTCCCTGGCGAACGGAACGATGCCATCCTGGATGGCCGCTGCGAAAGGGAGGCCATCCATGCCCAGGACCACCGTCGTCCGTGGCGAGCGGATCGAGTTGCCGAACACGCTCGCCGAGATTCGGGCGGCGCTGCCCGAGGACCGCCGCGACGAGTTCGACAAGGTCATGTACGAGACCCCGCTCGATCGACTCGAACGAGACGCCATCCTGCACTGGGCGCTTCCCCCGGAGGCCCAGGAGGACGACGAGGCTGTACATGAGCGCCTCAAGGCCGGCGACTTCAGCGACTGCGTGGACCGAGACGGGAACGCGATCACATGAGCTATCGCGTGCAATACACGAATGAGGCCGAAGACGGCCTCAAACCCCTGTCCTTTGGGCAGGTTCGGGCCTTCAAGGACGCCGTGGACTCGTCCATCGGCCACGCGCCCTACGGGTCCGGCTCCGTACAGGTCGGCAGCGACCGAGATCGCCGGGAAGCGACGATCACGGGAGTGTTCGTCCGCTACACGATCAGCGCCGGAATCCTTGTTGTCACCGTCACCCGCGCCGTTGCGCTGTGAAGCCGCCCACCTGCCCAGGACGCCGGCCTCCCGGGACGGCGAGCGTCCCGGGAGGCCGGCGTCGATGGGCCGTCGTGATCAGCGCGGCAGGCCCAACTCGCGGGCGATCAGCATGCGCTGGACCTCGCTGGTGCCCTCGCCGATTTCGAGGATCTTGGCGTCGCGCCAGAAGCGGGCCACCGGGTATTCGTTCATGAAGCCGTAGCCGCCGTGGATCTGGGTGGCTTCGCGGGCGTTGTCGACGGCGCTTTCCGAGCTGTACAGCTTGGCCAGCGCGGCTTCCTTCTTGAAGCGCTCGCCGTGCACCAGCAGCGAGGCCGCGTGCCGCCAGGCCAACCGGGAGTTGTGGGCGCGCAGTTCCATGTCGGCGAGCTTGAAGGCGATCGCCTGGTTGGCGCCGATCGGCCGGCCGAACGCCTCGCGTTCGCCGGCGTAGCGCACCGATTCGTCCACGCAGCCCTGGGCCAGCCCGGTGGCCAACGCGGCGATGGCCACCCGGCCCTCGTCCAGGATGGACAGGAACTGGGCGTAGCCCCGGCCGCGTTCGCCGAGCAGGTTCTCGGCGGGCACGCGCACGTCGGTGAAGGACAGTTCGCGGGTGTCCGAGCAGTTCCAGCCGACCTTGGAGTACGGCGGCGCCACGGTGAAGCCCTTGGTGCCGGAGGGCACGATGATCGTGCTGATCTCCTTGCCGCCGTCGCCCTTGGTGCCGGTGACCGCGGTGACCGTGACGAAGCCGGTGATGTCGGTGCCGGAGTTGGTGATGAAGCACTTGCCGCCGTTGATCACCCACTCCCCCGCCGCCTCGTCCAGGCGCGCGGTGGTGCGCGTGGCGCCCGCGTCCGAGCCGCCGCCGGGCTCGGTCAGGCCGAAGGCGCCGAGCATTTCCCCGCTGGTCAGCTTGGGCAGCCAGGTCTGCTTCTGCTCCTTGGTGCCGAAGCGGTGGATCGGCATCGCGCCCAGCGAGACGGCCGCCTCCAGGGTGATCGCGACCGAGGAGTCGACGCGGGCCAGCTCCTCCAGGACCAGGCCGAGCGCGAGGTAGTCGCCGCCCATGCCGCCGTACTCCTCCGGGAAGGGCAGCCCGAACAGGCCCATCCGTCCCATCTCGCGCACGATGGCGTACGGGAATTCGTGCTTCTCGTACAGCTCGCCGATCGCGGGCGCGATCACGTCCTTGGAGAACTCGGCGACGGTGCGCCGCAGTTGCTCGTACTCGTCGTCGAGGCGGTGGTCCAACATGGGGCAGGCTCCCGGATTCGGTGTGCGGGGCGGCTCGGCGCGCTCGTGGCGGCACCGGTCCTTCGGAGGGTGGTCGGTCGGCTGCGGGTGTGCAGCCGTCAGGAGTTCGGGTCGGGCAGCACCAGGCCGTGTGCGTCCACCCGCTTGCCGATCAGCGCCTGGACCGCGCGCGAGGGGCTGGGGCGGCCGAGCAGTTCGGCCATCCAGACGCTGGTGGCGACCAGTTCGCCCAGGTCGACGCCGGTCTCGATGCCCAGGCCGTGCAGCATCCAGACCAGGTCCTCGGTGGCCAGGTTGCCGGTCGCGCTGTCCGCGTACGGGCAACCGCCCAGGCCGCCTGCCGAGGCGTCCACGGTGGTCACGCCGAAGCGCAGCGCCGCGAGCGTGTTGGCCAGTGCCTGGCCGTAGCTGTCGTGGAAGTGCACCGCGATTCGCTCGGCCGGCACGCCGGCCTCGGCGAAGGCGGTCAGCAGGGCGGTGACGTGTCCGGGCGTGGCGGCGCCGATCGTGTCGCCCAGACTGAGCTGCGAACAGCCCATCTCGATCAGGGCCTTGCCGACCCGGACCACCTGGTCGAGCGGTACCGGTCCCTCCCACGGGTCGCCCCAGCACATGGACAGGTAGCCGCGCGTGTCGATGCCGGCGGCGCCGGCCCGCTCGACCACGGGGGCGAACATGGCCAGCGATTCGGCCACCGTGCGGTTGAGGTTGCGCCGGGCGAAGGTCTCGGTGGCGCTGCCGAACACCGCGATGCGATCGGCGCCCAGTTCGAGCGCCCGGTCGAAGCCGCGCTCGTTGGGCACCAGCACCGGCAACCGGCGGTCCGCCGTCGCGATCTCGGCATCCGCCCGTACCGCCGCGAACACCTCTGCGGCGTCCGCGAGTTGGGGCACCCACTTGGGTGGTACGAAGCTGGTCACCTCGATCGTGCGCAGACCCGCGCGGGCCAGCCGGCGGACGAACTCGATCTTGGCCTCGGTGGGCACCACCCCGGATTCGTTCTGCAATCCGTCCCGGGCACCCACCTCGTGGATGAACACCCGCTCCGGCAGCCCGGATTCGCGGTGTGTATCCGGCAATCGTCGCGTCATCAGGCCCTCGCCTCCCGGTCGAGCGATCCATCGGGCGAGCCGGCGGGCGACCCGTCGAGCGCTTCTCCGCCCGGTGCGGCCGGCGCCGCATCGGCCGGCGCCGCATCCGGCGTCACCACCGCCAGCGCCTGGTCCATCGCCACCGACGCGCCGGCCGCCACGCCGATCTCGGTGACCACACCGTCGAACGGCGCGGTCAGCGCGTGTTCCATCTTCATCGCTTCCACCACGACCACGGTCTGGCCGCGGCCGACCCGGTCGCCGACCGCGGCCTTGACCACGGTCACGGTGCCCGGCATCGGCGAGGTCAGCGCGCCACTGGCCGCCGCACCGCCGGCCGCCTCGGCCCGCACGGTGTCCACCTCGCTCACCCGCCAGGTGTCCGGCCCGTACGCGAGCCAGCGCACCCCGGACGACTCGGCGACGTAGTCGAAGCGCCTGGTCAGGCCGTCGTGGCCGACCGCGAGCCCCCCGGGCACCACCTGCACCGACGCCGGCACCGGCGGGCCGCCGTCCACGGACACCTCGCCGCCGCGCACCCGCACCTCGATCGGCTCACCCGGCCCGATCCGCAACACGTGCGTGTCCCAGGCCGGCCCGCCGATCCGCCACCCGGTCTGCGCCGAGAACGGATCCGCCCAGCCGGTGCCGGTCCCGCGTTCGGCCCGCGCCGCCAGCGCCGCGGCGACCGCCACCTCCGGCGGGGCCGGGTGCCCGGTCAGGTCGTCCGTCCTGGCCTCGACCAGCCCGGTGTCCAGGTCGCCCGCGAGCACCGCCGGGTCGCCCAACAGCCGGTACAGGAAGCCCAGGTTGGTGGTCACGCCCAGCACCCGGGTCTGCGCAAGTGCCGCCCGCAGTCGGCTGATCGCCGTCGCCCGGTCGTCGCCGTAGGCGATCACCTTGGCCAGCATCGGGTCGTAGGAGCTGCCGATCTCGCCGCCCTCGCGCAGCCCGGAGTCCACCCGGACGCCCTCCAGGTCCGGCTCGCACACCGTCAGCACCCGGCCGCCGGTGGGCAGGAAGCCCCGGTCGGGGTCCTCGGCGTAGATCCGCGCCTCGACCGCGTGGCCGTGCATGGACACGTCGGACTTGCCGATCGCGGCGCCCGCGGCGATCCGCAGTTGGCTCTCCACCAGGTCGACCCGGGTGACCAGTTCGGTCACCGGGTGCTCGACCTGGAGGCGGGTGTTCATCTCCATGAAGTAGAACGAGCCGGGATCCTCGGCCGGCACGATGAACTCGATGGTGCCCGCGTTCACGTAGCCGCAGGCCCGCGCGGCGCGCACGGCGGCGGCGCCCATCGCGGCCCGGGTGTCCGCGTCCAGCAGCGCGGACGGGGCCTCCTCGATGATCTTCTGGTGTCGGCGCTGCAGGCTGCACTCGCGTTCGCCCAGGTGCACGACCGTGCCGTGGGTGTCGGCGAGCACCTGGATCTCGATGTGTCGGGGCCGGTCGATCCAGCGCTCGACCAGCAACGTGTCGTCGCCGAACGCGCCCTTGGCCTGCCGCCGCGCCGCCGCGATCTCGTCCGCGAGCAGCGCGCCGTCGTGCACCAGGCGCATGCCCTTGCCACCGCCGCCCGCCGACGGCTTGATCAGTACCGGGAAGCCGATCTCGCGGGCGATGTCCGCGAGTTCGGCATCGCTCATGCCGGCCGCGCCGCCGCCCGGGACCACCGGGACGCCGAAGGCGGCGACCGTCTCCTTGGCCCGGATCTTGTCGCCCATCAGCTCGATCACGCCCGCCGGCGGACCGACGAAGACCAGTCCGGCCTGCTCCACGGCGGCGGCGAACGCGGCGTTCTCGGACAGGAATCCATACCCCGGGTGGATCGCCCGCGCGCCGGATCGCACCGCCCCGGCGACCACGGCGGCGACGTCCAGATAGCTGGGCACCGCGACCGCCACGTCCGCCTCGCGCACGTGCCGCGCGTCGGCGTCGCCCGGCCCGTAGACGGTGATCGCCCGCACGCCCATGCGGCGCAGCGTGCGGATCACCCGGACCGCGATCTCGCCTCGGTTGGCGACCAGTACAGCCTCGAACACGTCGTGACCCCTCACATCCGGAACAGACCGAATTGCGGCTGCGCCAGCGGCGCGTTTCCGCACGCCGTCAGCGCGAGCCCCAACACGGTGCGGGTGTCGAGCGGGTCGATGATCCCGTCGTCCCACAGCCGCGCGGTCGCGTAGTAGGCGTTGCCCTGCCGCTCGTACTGGTCGCGGATCGGCTGCTTGAACTCTTCCTCGCCGGTCCAGTTCCCGCCGCTCGCCTCGACCTGGTCGCGCTTGACCGTGGCGAGCACGGTCGCGGCCTGCTCGCCGCCCATCACCGAGATCTTGGCGGTGGGCCACATCCACAAAAAGCGCGGACTGTACGCGCGGCCGCACATCGAGTAGTTGCCCGCGCCGTGCGAGCCGCCGATCACCACGGTCAGCTTGGGCACGCGCGTGGTGGCCACGGCGGTGACCATCTTGGCGCCGTGCTTGGCGATGCCGCCGTGCTCGTAGTCCTTGCCGACCATGAAGCCGGTGATGTTCTGCAGGAACACCAGCGGCACGCCGCGCTGGTCGCACAGTTCGATGAAGTGCGCGCCCTTGACCGCGGATTCGGCGAACAGGATGCCGTTGTTGGCGACGATGCCCACCGGGTGGCCGTGGATCCGGGCGAACCCGGTGACCAGCGTGGTGCCGTATTCGCCCTTGAACTCGTGGAAGCGCGAGCCGTCCACGATCCGGGCGATCACCTCGCGCACGTCGTAGGGTGTGCGCGCGTCGGGTGGGACCACCCCGTAGAGCCCGGCCGGGTCGACCGCGGGCGGTTCGATCTCGCGCACGTCCCACGGCAGTTGCGGGCGGTCGCCGAGGGTGCCGACGATGTCGCGGACGATCCGCAGCGCGTCCTTGTCGTCGCTCGCCAGGTGGTCGACCACGCCGGAGATGCGCGCGTGCACGTCGCCGCCGCCCAGGTCCTCGGCGCTGACCACCTCGCCGGTCGCGGCCTTCACCAGCGGCGGGCCGCCGAGGAAGATCGTGCCCTGGTTGCGCACGATCACCGTCTCGTCGCTCATCGCCGGCACGTACGCGCCGCCGGCGGTGCACGAGCCGAGCACCGCGGAGATCTGCGGAATGCCCTTGGCGCTCATCTGCGCCTGGTTGAAGAAGATCCGCCCGAAATGGTCCCGGTCGGGGAACACCTCGTCCTGCATCGGCAGGAACGCGCCGCCGGAGTCGACCAGGTACAGGCACGGAAGCCGGTTCTCCAGTGCGATCTCCTGCGCCCGAAGGTGCTTCTTGACCGTCATCGGGTAGTACGTGCCGCCCTTGACGGTCGCGTCGTTGGCCGCGATCACGCATTCGCGGCCGGCCACCCGGCCGACGCCCGCGATGATCCCGGCGGCCGGCGCGTCGCCGCCGTACATGCCGTCGGCGGCCAGTGGGGCCACCTCCAGGAACGGCGTGCCCGGGTCGAGCAACGCCTCCACCCGGTCGCGCGGCAGCAATTTGCCGCGCGCGGTGTGCCGCTCCCGGGCACGTTCGCCGCCGCCCAGGGCGGTTGCCGCCAGCCGGTCGCGCAGCTCGCCGACCGCGCGTTCGTGTGCCTCCGCGTTGGCCCGGTACGTCTTCGCCCCCGGGTCGGCGGCTGTGCCGAGCACGCTCTCCATGACACCGCCTCAAGTTAACCTGCGTTCACCTGCCCCCGAGGTTAACCACGGTTAATCCGAGTGTCTAGCATGGACACATGACCATGAGCCGTCGAGAGCAGATCCTGCAGGTGGCAGCCCGACTGTTCGCCGAGCGCGGCTACCAGGGCGTGGGCATGGACGACATCGGCGCGGCGGTGGGCATCAGCGGCCCCGCGCTGTACAAGCATTTCCGGGGCAAGGAGGCGATGCTGACCGAGTTGCTGGTCGACATCAGCGAGAAACTCCTGGCCAGGGGGCGGGAGCGGGCCGCGATCGAGGATCCGGCGCAGGCGTTGGCGGCGCTGATCGAGGGGCAGGTCGACTTCGCGCTGCGCCACCCGGACCTGATCACGCTGCACGACCACGCGCTCAACCAGGTGCCCACGGCCGAGCGGCACCGGATCCGCCGGGTGCAGCGCGCGTACGTGGAGATCTGGGTCGACGTCGCCCTCAAGGCCCATCCGGGCCGACTGGAGGACCGCGAGGCGCGCGCGGCGGTGCACGCGGCCTTCGGCCTGATCAACTCGACCCCGCACACCCTGCGCACCCCGCAGCGCATCCTGGCGCCGATGTTGCACCGGATGGCCCTGGGCGCCCTCGCGGCGGCGGCGACGCCCTAGCGGCGAGGGGGCCGCCGGAGGTCGGGCTAACCGACCTCGTATGGGATGTCCACCGCGTCGGTGCGGCCGGACCAGGACAGGTCCAGGTGCCAGCAGCCGGGCGCGGGCAGGTCGATGTCGGCCGGGCCGGGGCCGTTCGCCAGCTCGCGGGTGACGAAGTGGCTGCCGCCGACCAGGGTCGCCTCGATGTGCAGCGCCCGGCTCGGCCGGTCGTCTTCGGCCGGGCCCGGGCGGGCCGCCCACAGGATCCTGCTGGGCCGGCCGGGCTTGGCCGGGGCCGAGTACGGATAGCCGAGCAGGATCGCGACGATCTCCCCGCGCGCGCCGAACACGTGCGGGGCGGACGCCCCCGGCGCGAGGCCCGAGCGCGCCCACCCGGGTAACTCCCCGCGGGCGACCGCGGACCGGCACGGGCCGGCGGCGGCCGCCGGCGACGCCGAGACCACCGCCTGATACCGGGCCGGGCCGCCACATGCCACCAGGGCTGCGGCACTCAAGGCGATGAGCGGACCGACCCGACGGCGTTGCGACGACATGACGCTCCCAACGGCTCGCCCGGTCGGCCCTGTTCGGGCCGCGACGATGCCTCGTGGTGGACCCGGACTCCCCCGAGGAATCCGAGGGGTGATCGACCGACTCCGTTCGGTTACTCGTACGAGAGTTCCCTTCCCGGGCGTGATCCGTCAACCCCGTCCCACGGGCAGAGACTGCGGGGCCGGGCGCGGCGACCCGAGGCCGGGTGCGGCGAGCGGGCGTGGCGGCCTCGGGGACGCGCCGTCATCGGCCGGGTCGACCCGATGCCCGGATGGTGATGTTGAGCCGCCCGCCGGCCAGGCCGGTGGCCGGATCCCCGGTGCCGGGGCGGATCCTGGGCACCCCGTGGTAGGCGAGCCGGGACGGGCCGCCGAACACCACGAGGTCGCCACCGTGCAGCTCCACGTCCGTCCACGGACGGGTGCGGGTCTCGGTGTTGCCGAAGCGGAACACGCAGGTGTCGCCGATGCTCAGCGACACCACCGGGGCCGGCGAGTCCTCGTCGGCATCCCGATGCAGGCCCATTTTCGCGTTCGCGTCGTAGAAGTTGACCAGGCCGATGTCGTACGGGTCGCTCGGGCTCGATCCGTACACCTCGGCCACCGCCCGCCGGGCCAACGCGCCCAGCAGCGGCGGAAAGGGCTTCACCCGCTCGCCGGTGGGCAGTTGCTCGGTGTAGCGATACGGCTCCCAGTAGAGCCCCAGGCACACGCTGCGCACGCTCATCACGCCGCCCGAGGGCATCACCACGTTCCGCATACCGGCCGGCGGCGCCGCCCAGGCCCGCGCCGCCACCACCAGTTCGCGCTGCTCGTCGAGCGTGAGCCAGTCCGGTACGTGCCAGGCCCCGGGCGCGAGTTCGACCCGCTCCCGGGGCAGCCGGAACAGTCCCTCGTTCACCCGCGGCACCGGTTCGTCCGGGCCGAATCGGCCGAAGTCACCACGCACCGCCCGCCGATGCCCGGCCGACGCGGCGCCCGCGGGTGTTCGCTCACCCGGTCACCCACTTCGGCGCGCGCTTCTCCCGGAAGGCCGCCATGCCCTCGGTCGCGTCCGCGGAGGCGAACAACTCGGCGGAGCGCTGCGCGAGGGCCCGACCGTCCCGATCGAAGCCGGCCCGGAGCGCTCCGGTGGTCAGCTTCTTGGACTCGATCAGCCCCTGGCGCGAGCACAGTCGGAACGAGGCGACCAGCGCCGCGACCGCGTCGTCCGCGCCGGCGACGCCGTCCACCGCGCGGGTGAGCAGCCCGATCCGCTCGGCCTCGACGCCGTCGAACACGTCGCCGGTGAGGAAGTAGCGCGACACCGAGCGCGGGTCCATCCGCGGCGCCGTGGTCAGCGAGATCACCGCCGGGCTGAGCCCCAACCGCGCCTCGGTGAAGGCGAACGTGGCCTGTGCGGGCGCGATCGCCAGGTCGGCGGCCCCGACCAGACCGATGCCGCCCGCGCGCGCGTTGCCGCGCAGGTGCGCGACCACCGGCACCGGCACCTCCACCACCAGGCGCAGCAGCGCGAGCAGTTGCTCCGCGCCCTGGGCCATGCCGCCCTCGGCCGCCTCGCGCAGGTCCATGCCCGAACAGAAGGTCGGTCCGGTGTGGGTGAGCACCACCGCGCGCACCCGCTCGTCCACGCCGGCCTCGGCCAGGTGGTGCCGCAGTCGGGCGACCAGGCGGGCGGAGAGTGCGTTGCGGTTGGCGGGCGAGTCCAGGGTGATGGTCGCGATCCCGTCGTCCAGGGTCATCCGCGCCGGGTCGTCGGTCGGCGTCGGGTGTTCCGGTTCGGCGTCCAGGTTGATGCGTGCCGGCTCGGCGTCCACGGTTCTCCTCCGGGTTCGGGGCGGTCGGCGCGACGGCCGGGGGTGACCGGGTCGCGCGGGCCCAGCGCCGCGACCGGCGGGAGTTGCCGCTCGCGATACTGGTGCCGTGGCCCTAGATCCTCACATGAGCGGGTCACCTTCGATCGAACGGCGTCGCTTTCATGTTCCTTTCATGTCCAGCGCGCACATTGGCACGACACGCATAGTGCCGAGTCCACACGGAGGGTGTCCGCGTGCGACCGTGGGGCCACCCGCAGTAATCGATCCCCGGGTCCGCCGAATGAAGGAGCCGCTCGCCATGACGCCCGCCGCCGACACCGGAACGCCGCACATCCTCGTCGTGGACGACGAGCCCGCCGTACGCGAGGCGCTCGAATCCAGCCTGCGCTTCGAGGGCTACCGGGTCACCCTCGCCGACGAGGGCGTGGCCGCGCTCAGCGCGATCGCCGGCGACGCGCCGGATCTGGTCCTGTTGGACGTGTTGATGCCGCGGATGGACGGCCTCACCGCGTGCCGGCGACTGCGCGCCCGGGGCGACACGCTCCCGGTGCTGATGCTCACCGCCCGCGACGCGGTCGGCGACCGGGTCACCGGGCTGGACGCGGGCGCGGACGACTACCTGGTGAAGCCGTTCGAGCTGGACGAACTGCTGGCCCGGGTACGGGCGCTGCTGCGGCGCAGCGCGATGTCCGGCCCGACCGAGACGGCGGACGACGCGCTCGCGTTCGCCGACCTGCGGATGGACACCGCCTCGCGTGAGGTCACCCGGGCGGGCCGGCCGATCGATCTGACCCGAACGGAGTACACCCTGTTGGAACTCTTGCTCACCCACCCGCGTCAGGTGCTGACCCGGGAGCAGATCCTGCGCAACGTCTGGGGGTTCGACTTCGAGCCCGCGTCCAATTCGCTCGACGTCTACGTGATGTACCTGCGCCGCAAGACCGAGGCGGGCGGGCTCCCCCGACTGGTGCACACCGTGCGCGGCGTCGGCTACGTACTGCGTGCGGCGGAGACGCCGGCCTGATGCATCGTCACCTGCCGCTGCGCGCCCGCCTGGCGCTGCTCACCGCGCTCGCCGTCGCACTCGCCGTCGCGGCGGCGGCGGTGACCTGCTGGGTATTGACGCGCAATCAGCTCCGCGAGCAGATGGACCGGACGCTGGCCACCACCGGGACGCCGTTCATGAACCCGCGCGGCGGGCCCAGCGCCACCATCGCCGACATCTGCGGCCGGCCCGCACCGCCGTTCCAGCGTGGCCTGTTGACCTACCAGGTGGTCCGGGCCGACGGGTGGTCGTGCACGCAGTTGGGCACCACGACCGACCCGGTCGCCCCGGTGCCGGTGCACGCGGCGGACAAGGAGGTCGCGGCGGCGAACGCGGCGGAGGACAACAAGGTGGTCTTCCACGACGCGACGGCCAAGGACGGCAAGCACGTCCGGGTGATGACGCAGCACGTGAGTCGGGATACGGCGGTGTCGGTGTCCCGACCGCTGGCCGAGATCGAGAGTTCGCTGGACAGCCTCGCGGTGTGGCTGGCGGTGGTGAGCGCGATCGGCATCCTGGGCGCCGCGACGCTGGGCCTGTTGGTGGCGCGGGCCGCGCTGCGGCCGGTGGACCGGCTCACCGAGGCGGCCGAGCACGTGGCGCGCACCGAGGATCTGGACATCGTGATCCCGGTCGCGGGCAAGGACGAGATCGCGCGTCTGGGCCGTTCGTTCAACGCGATGACCGCCTCGCTCAAGGCGTCCCGGCTGCGCCAACAGCGGCTGATCGCCGACGCGGGGCACGAACTGCGCACGCCGCTCACGTCGTTGCGCACCAACACCGACCTGCTGTTGCGCAGCGAGCAGACCGGACGGCCGATCCCGAGCGCCGACAAGGAGCGCCTGCTGCACAACGTCAAGGCGCAACTGGTCGAACTCTCCGACCTGGTCGGCGACCTGCTGTTGCTGGCCCGCCCGGAGCACGTGCCCAGCACGCCGCCGAGCACGAGTACCGGGCTGCACATGGCGATCGAACGTGCGGTCGAGCGGGCCCGGTTGCGGGCGCCGGATGCCCGGATCGAGACGGAGATCGAACCCTGGTTCGTGCGGGGCGAGCCGGCGGCGTTGGAGCGGGCGGTGGTCAACCTGCTGGACAACGCGCTCAAGTTCGGCGGTTCCGGCGCCGAGGCCACGGTGTCGGTGCGCCTGCGGGACGGCGAACTCACCGTGCGCGACCACGGGCCCGGGATCGCCGCCGCCGATGTCCCCTACGTCTTCGAGCGCTTCTGGCGCGCGCCCGCCGCCCGCGGCCTGCCCGGCTCCGGTCTGGGGCTGGCCATCGTGGCCCGCACGGTCGCCGAGGCGGGCGGCACGGTGGCCCTGGAGCCGGCCGCCGACGGGCCCGGCACGATCGCGCGGATACGGCTGCCGGGCACGCCGGGGTGAGCGCGGGCCCCGCCCGGGGGGTCGCCGGGCCCTGTCCGGCGGATCCTGGTGGGTCCGCGCCGCCCGGCACCGGACGACCCGGCCCGATCCGTCAGGATCCGCCGGACAGGGCCTGAGCAACCACCCGGATGCATGCGGTCGCGGTCGCCACGGCCACCGGTTTGCCGTCGGAGCCGACGAGTTCACCGGCGAGGAAGCACACCTCCCGGCCCCGTTGCACGATCCGCCCGCGTCCCAACAGCCGGCCGGGGCGGGCGGGCCGCAGGAACTGCACGTGCAGGTCGAGCGTCGGCGCGAACCGGTCCGGCGGCAACGTGGCGACCAGCGCCGGCCCGAGGGTGTCGTCGAGCATCGCGGCCAGGAAACCGCCCTGGATCACCCCGACCGGGTTCACGAACCGCTCGTCGGCCGCGAACGCCACCTCGATGGTGCCCCGCTCCGGATCGACCTCGACCAACTCCCACCCGAGCAACAACGCCGCCGGCGGCGGCGCCACACCCGAGCACGCTGCCCCGGGAGCGAAAACCTTACGGGACGTGTCCGATGACTCCATTAGAGTTACCGGATCCTTGTTCGACTCTGTGCTGGGGGCGACTATTCATGGTTGACGCGGTACCGGACGGTGGCGGCGGAAGCTTTCAGGTCACTGTGGATCATCTGCGAAAGACTGTGGATCCGTTGATCGCAACGCTGCAGGTGGCGGATCGGATCTGGAAGGACGATGGCCAGATCGCGGCCGGGGTCGAGCGGTGCGGTTCGGATCCTGTGACGAACGGCGTGCGGCGTTTCGTCCATGAGTGGGGTCATGCCATGGGTGTGGTGGTGAAGCAGGGGTCGGCGATCGCCGCAGCACTCCAACAGGTGGTTGCCAACTACGAGTTGGCCGAGCATCAGGCGCAGCAGGGGTTCGTCCCTGTTCCGCCCGGGCCCCTCGAGCAGCTGTCACAGAACGCCGGGATCCCTCGGCAACCGAATCCGCTCGCGCCGAACCCGCCGGTTCCCCCGGCCGGCCGGACTCCGCCGGCTTCTGCCGCGCCTGCGGCGAAGTAGGGGTGGGCTCTGTGGGCAAGAACAGCATTCCCGATTGCCCGGTCGTCACGGACCTGATCCCGGGTGACGCAAGTGTCCTGGAGACGCTGGCGGATACGTTCGCCTTGTATTCGACCTCGTCGGCGGACGCGGCCGGTCGAATGCGGCCCATGGCGAAGATTGAGGAGTGGGGCGGCAAGGCTGCCGAGGGGTTCGTCGGCCAGATGGAGGATCTGCCGAAGACCCTGGACAAGGCCGTTCGGCATTTCACCGATGCGGCGAACGCGTTGCGCGGATATGCGGGTGCGTTGCGGCAGGCGCAGGCAGACGTCGCGGCGCGGGTAATCCCGGAGGCAAACGCGGCGCGCGCATGGTCGGCGCAGTGGCAGATCGACCGCGAAACCGCCCGGAACAACAACGTGGCCCCGTCGACCCCCGACAAGGACTTGGGCAAGGAACGACTCAAAGAGGCCGAGGAGGAGTTGGGCCGGATCCGGGCCCGACTCAAGGACGCTCAGGAGAGCTTCACCGAGAGCATCGACAAGGGCATCCAGGCGGCACCCAGCGGCGGTGACCCGATCACCACGGCGCTCACCAGCTTCGGGGGCGGTGCGAAGGACAGCGTGGTCGGTCTGGTGGAGACGGCCGCGATGCTGAACCCGGGCCGGCTGTACGCGGAACCCGGGGCCTACCTGACGGACCTCAAGCAGATCGCTGCCGGTTACCAACAGGCGTTCAGCGACCCCGTGGGGTTCGCGAAGAACGCGGTCAACTGGGAGGAGTGGAGCAAGAACCCGGCACGAGCCCTCGGTCTCACCGCCCCCGACCTGCTCATCTCGGTGCTGACAGGCGGCGGCAGCAAGGCGGTGACAATCGCCCGACCGGACGCCCCCGATCCGGTCGATCTGAGCAAAAAGGACCGCCCGAAGGAGACGTGTGAGTCCTGCGGGGATCCCGTCGATCCGGTCACCGGCGAGGTGTCGTTGACGCAGATCGATCTGCGATTGGCGGGTGTGCTACCACTCGTGCTCGGGCGCGATCACCGATCCTCCTACCGCCACGGCCGCCACTTCGGCGCATCGTGGGCATCGGTACTCGACCAGCATGTGGAGTTCGACCAGGACGGGGTCGTCTTCCGGTCCGCCGACGGAGTGACCCTGCGGTATCCGATGCCCGAGCCGGACCGATTCGTACTTCCATACGGCGGCTCGCGCTGGCCACTGGCCTGGGACGGTCAGCCGGACGGAGCGGTCGTGATCGGCAAACCGAAGCTCGGTCTGGGGTTGACGTTCCGCCCAATCGCCGACACGAGGATCTTCCTCCTCGAATCCATCATCGATCGCAACGGCAACGCCATCGCAATCGAATACGACGACCACGGCACCCTCATCGGGGTCCGACACAACGGCGGCTACCAAATCGCCGTGGACACGGCAATGGGTCGGATCGTCACCCTGCGCCTGCTCGACACGCATCCGGAGAGTCATCTTCCGTCTGCGGGCGACGAGTTGGTTTTGGTGCGCTATGGGTACAGTGAGCGGGGCGACCTGACGGAGGTGTTCGACTCCAGCGGTGCGGCCCAGCGCTTCACCTACGACGACGAACACCGGATGATCTCGTGGTGCGATCGCAACGGAACCGAGTATCACTACGAGTACGACTCCGCAGGTCGGTGCGTACGTGCGTGCGGGTCCGACGGATACCTGAGCGGTTCTTTCCGCTACGACGACACGTACCGGGTCACCTACTACACAAACTCCCTCGGCGACATCAGCAAGTACGCCTACAACGAGTGGTCACAGGTCGAGCGAATAGTCGACCCGATCGGCCACACCGTCGTCAAGCAGTGGGACCAATGGCACCAACTCCTCGCCGTCACGGACCGATCCGGGCACACAACCCGATACACATACGACCACCTTGGCAACGTGCTGGGCATCGAGCGCCCCGACGGCACGCAGATAACCACGGAGTATGACGGGCCTGTTTGTCTCCCCGTTCGGGTGACCGGTCCCGGGGATTCGGTTCGGTTGTATACATACTCGGCACGAGGAAATCTTCTCACCTCAACAACCTCCACCGGAAACACCACGGTCTTCGATGTCGACGAATACGGCGCCATCACATCTGCCACGAACTCACTTGGGGCCGCCACAACGATGACGCGGAACCCCGCTGGTCTGCTCACTCGGATGGTCGATCCGTCAGGTGGCGTCACGACGTACGAACGTGATGCCTGGGGCCGGGTGGTTGCCACTACCGCACCCGACGGCGCGGTAACCCGCCAAGCTTGGACTCCCGAGGGCCGACCCTGCCGGCGCGAAGGCCCGGACGGCGCACACCAGACCTGGATCTGGGACGGCGAAGGAAACCTGATCGAGCAGTGCGACGCGGTGGGAGGGATCACCCGCTTCGAGGTGGCTCACTTCGATTTACCTGCGGCCCGGATCGACCCCGATGGAGTGCGATACGAGTTTGCCTACGACACCGAGCTTCGACTGACCGAGGTCACCAACCCACACGGACAGACCTGGACGTACGAATACGACCCGGGAGGTCGCCTGATCGCCGAGACCGACTTCGACGGCCGGGAAATCACCTACCGCCACGATCCATCGGGCCGGTTGATTCTGCGCAGCAACGGCGCAGCCGAGGTCGTCTCGTACGCTCGTGACACAATGGGTCGCTTGGTCTCCCAGCGGCTCGAAGCCGATGGGCACACCACCACCTTCGCGTACGACGCCTGCGGCCGCCTGATCCAAGCGACAAACCGCGACGTGCATCTTGCCTTGAAACGCGACATGGCCGGTCGAGTCGTCGAAGAGAACAGCAACGGTCATGTGTTGGCCAACACATATGACGAAGTGGGACAGCGTACGCGTCGCGAAACCCCGAACGGCGCAATCGCCGAGTGCCGCTGGTCGGCCGGTCGCGCTGACCACGGCGGACGAGACGATGGTTTTTACTTACAATGAGGCGGGCCGTGAAGTCGGGCGAGCCTTCGGTTCGAGTCTCAACCTCGCCACAACCTGGGATATCGCAGGACGATTGAGAACTCAATCCCTCAGCGCCGGCTCGGAACAAAATAAACTGATCGCTACTCTGGATCCAAGCGGGGCGCCCGAGCGGATTACCCATCGCGAGTACAGCTATCGCGCGGATGGCTTCGTCACATCATTGGAGGATCAAGCGACCGGAATTCGTACTTATGATCTCGACCAGATGGGGAGGGTTACCGCAGTCCACGGCCACAACTGGTCGGAACGCTATGCATACGATGCGATCGGCAACGTCACGGATGCATTCTGGCCGGGTTCCGATAACCACGATCAAGGTGGTCGGGAGACTAAAGGGACATTGGTCCGCCGCGCCGGCCGCACCCACTATATTCACGACGATCAAGGACGCATCGCCCGTGTGACACGCAAAACCTTGTCGGGGAAAAGTAGAGTCTGGCGGTACTCGTGGGATGCCGATGACCGTCTGACCCACGTTGTGACACCGGCGGGTGAGCAGTGGAAATACACATACGACCCCCTCGGGCGTCGGGTCGAGAAACGACGGATCGTCGACGACCATGAACTCGCTGAGCGAATTTCTTTCACCTGGGACGGCAATAGACTCGCCGAGCAGTCGACGAACGCAGGTGAAGTCACCACGTGGGACTACGCGCCGGGAACCCACCGCCCGCTGACCCAAACCGATTTCAAGCACTCCGCTCAGGACGAGATAGACCGACGTTTCTACGCGATCCTCACGGATTTGGTCGGCACACCCACCGAATTGGTGTCCTCGACCAGTGAGGTTTCCTGGCGCTCACGGCCGAGCTTGTGGGGAGCGTCCACCGAGGCGGCCGCAGACGTCGTTTGCCTTCTTCGATTCCCCGGTCAGTACTATGATGCCGAAACAGATTCGAGCTATAATCTGTTCCGATATTATCGACCAGAGATCGCATCCTACCAATCTGCCGACCCTTTAGGGCTTGCGGCGGCTCACAACAACCATGGCTATGTGACCAATCCGCTCACACTTCAGGACCCTCTCGGTCTCATTCACTGCGGCACGGGATCACCCGATGACGAGCCCTATTCATTCCCTATTCCCGACTGGGATCCAGGTAACGGGGACGGCGATGGATACGACACCACCCAAGACCACGAGAGGCAGAACAAACAAGCCAGGGACGCCATCGTAGTCGTGCAAGGTGAGATTGGTCGCACACTGACTCCTGCGGAAGTGGAGCGCGTGCATCATGAGATCTCCGGGAAGGGCTACGGCTATCAAGGTGTCTTGGCTGAAGTCCGGCATATGTTTGGAGGAGGGCGGCAATGAGCTTCGAACTGGAGCGGGTGAATGAGAGTCTGCAACGCGTGGTCGGTCTGACGTTTCACGAGATCGGCAGGTTTGAAAGCATGGCAACCCTCGGGTTCGGAGACGAGGTCCCGTTGACGACGACGGACGGCGGACCTGCTCGAACCGGCCGCGCATATGCGTTGCATATTCAATGTCCGTTCCGCTTGTTGCAAGGCAATCGGATCGTGCTTGGGTCCGAGGACCTGTATCGACGCCTACCCGAAGGTTCCCCTCCATCTGCGGACAGGGAACAGGAGTATGCGTACGACCGTGGGGCGGAAGTCGTCGAAGGTGTCCTGAGCCGCGCAAAACCACGCATCCTTTCCATCGCCGTCGCTGAAATCGGGGATCTGCGAATCGAACTGGAACAGGCGATCAGGGTCCAGGTATTTCCGGCGACTCCATCGCGTCATGAGGCGTGGCGTTTCCTGCTGCCCAGGTTCGGGCACGACGACGTCGTCTTCCCCTGGGCGCGCAAAGCGCCGTGATGGGGCCCACTTGGTGCTTCGAGCGCGGATGGCAAACACGGCGCAGAATGGTCCCGACTGTGATCGGGTCCGCCCGGGCCCGACGATGGGACCGGGCGGAGCGCGGGTCACTCCCGGGGGAAGGCCGCCAGGTGCTCCAGTAGTAGGGCGGTCAGGGCTTGCGCGCCGTTCTCGGGGACCCAGTGGTCGACGTCGGCCAGTACCTCGAAGCGGTATGGGCCTGCGACCGAGGCGGCGGTGGCCTCGGCGGCGGTGCGTCCGAGGGCCGTGTCCCGGTCGCTCCAGACGTAGAGGGTCGGGACTTCGATCTCGCCGATGTCCCGCAGCACCTTCGGGTCGATCGCCCGGTACCAGTTCAACGCCCCGGTGAGCGCGCCCGGTTCACGCAGCACCGCGAGGTAGCGTTCGGTGATCTCGGTCGGGAGCGAGGCGAACGCCGCCCGCAGGTAGGCCGCGTCGTCCGCCAACAGCTTCTCCTCGGCGACCCCGCGGGTGCGGAACAGGTTGATGTACGAGGACTGTTCGCGCTGCCCGCTGCTGTCGTCGCGCACCGCCGCGGCGAGTGCGGCCGGGTGCGGCGTGGACACCACGGTCAGCGTGCGCAACCGCTCCGGCCGCAACCCCGCGACCTGCCACGCGAGCGCGCCGCCCCAGTCGTGCCCGACCAGATCCACCCGGGACAGGCCCAGCGTGTCCAGTACGGCGAACACGTCGCCGACCAACTCGTCGCGCCCGTAGGCCGATTCCTGGGGCGGCCGGGCGCCCGGCGAGTAGCCGCGCTGGTCGAAGGCGATCGCCCGGTAGCCGGCCCGGGCCAGGCCCAGGAGTTGCGCCGTCCAGGAGGCGGATGTCTGTGGGAACCCGTGCAGGAACAACACCGGGCGGCCGTTCGCCGGTCCGGCTACTCGGGCGTTGAAGACCCATTCCCCGGCCGGGATCTCGACGGCCTCCACGAACGGTTGCGCGGAATCCGCGCCCACTGAGCTACCCGCCGAGGTGTTCATCCGACCTCCGAATCGCTGTGTCGCGCCGCGCCCGTCTTGCGATCGGCAGCATCGGCGTCTCGAAACGCGAGATTCGCATCCCACGGCCGTCCGCGCCAGCCCCCATCCGGCCGACTGCCGGCGCTACCCCGGTTTCCGGCCGCACATCGATTCTCATCCCGCCTTAAGAAACGCCTCAGACGGCTCCCAGGCCGTCTCGACACCGTCGCGGCATGAGCCTGACGACACCGATTCGCACGCGGATCGTGGACGTGGTGGTGCCCGTGTACAACGAGGCACACGTCCTGGCCGCGAGCGTGCATCGACTGCACGCCTATCTGCTCGGCGGATTCCCGTACGCCTTCCGCATCGTCATCGCGGACAACGCCAGCACCGACGCGACCTGGCGGGTGGCCCGCGAACTGGCCCGCGAACTGCCGCACGTACGTGCGGTGCACCTGGACCGCAAGGGTCGCGGCCGGGCGCTGCGCAAGGTGTGGGCCGAGTCCGACGCGGACGTGGTCGCGTACATGGACGTCGACCTGTCCACCGACCTGGACGCCTTCCTGCCGCTGGTCGCGCCGTTGGTCAGCGGCCACAGCGATCTGGCCATCGGCACCCGACTGGCCCGTTCGGCGGCGGTGGTCCGCGGGCCGCGCCGCGAGGTGGTCTCGCGGTCCTACAACCTGCTGCTGCGCGGGGTGTTCGCGACGCACTTCTCGGACGCGCAGTGCGGCTTCAAGGCGGCGCGCACGGTGGTCGCGCAGGCGTTGCTGCCGCATGTGCACGACGAGGAGTGGTTCTTCGACACCGAACTGCTTTTGCTCGCCGAGCGCAACGGGTTGCGCATCCACGAGGTCCCGGTGGACTGGATCGACGACCCGGACAGTCGGGTCGACGTGTGGCACACCGCGCTGGACGATCTGCGCGGCATGGCGCGGGTGGCCAGGCGGATCGCGGCGGGAACGTTCCGGGTGTCGGTCCCGGCGCGGGTGCGCGACGCGCGGCTGCCGGCGTCCATGCGCGTGCAACTCCCGCGCTTCGCGCTGATCGGGCTGGTCAGCACGCTGGCGCACCTGCTGCTGTACGTCCTGTTGCGCGGTGACATGGGCCCGCTGGCCGCGAACGCGCTGGCCCTGACGATGACCACGATCGCGAACACCGCGGCCAACCGCCGGTTCACCTTCGGGGTACGCGGGCGGGCCGGGGTGTGGCGCCATCAGGCCCAGGGCGGCCTGGCCTTCGTGGTCGGGCTCGCGTTGAGCAGCGCGACGTTGGGCGCCCTGCACGCGGCCGTACAGCGGCCTTCGCGGGGGGTCGAAGTGGGCGCGCTGGTCGTGGCGGGGGCGGTGGCCACCATCGTGCGGTTCCTGCTGCTGCGGGTGTGGGTGTTTCGTACGGCGGGAGTGGTGGCTTCGGTGCATGCGTCGGGGTCGGACGATCCGGGTGGGCCGGACGATCCGAGCGACCCGGCGGATCCGGGCGGGTCGGCGGGTTCGGCCGGGTCGGCGGGCGCGACAGGCCCGGGCGCGCGGATTGCCTCGGTGACTTCGATCACGTCCAACGCGACGCGCGGTGCGGCCGGTTCGGCGGGGTCGACCGGTTCGCCGGTCTCGTCGGGCTCGGTCGGCTCGGTCGGTTCGATCGCTCCGGTCGGTTCGATCGATTCGGCAGGTGAGGACGCATGACCGCCGTGGTGGCTCCGCTGCCCATCCCGGTGCCCGGGAGCGGCGCGGCGACGCGACAGCCCTGGTACGCCCGACTGGCTCGCGGACGCGAGGCGGATGCGCCCTGGGTGCGCCCCGCGTTGCTCGCGCTGCTGATCGGGACCGGTCTGCTGTACATCTGGGGCCTGGGCGCCTCGGGCTGGGCGAACTCGTTCTATTCGGCCGCCGTTCAGGCCGGGACGCAGAGTTGGGAGGCGTTCTTCTTCGGGTCCTCGGACGCGGGCAACTCGATCACCGTCGACAAGACCCCGGCGTCGCTGTGGGTGATGGGCCTGTCCGCCCGGGTCTTCGGCGTCAACGCGTGGAGCATCCTGGTCCCGCAGGCGCTGGAGGGCGTGGCCACGGTCGGTGTGCTCTACCTGGCCGTACGGCGCCGATTCCCGGCCTGGGCCGGGCTGTTGGCCGGTGCCGTGCTGGCCCTGACCCCGGTCGCGGCGTTGATGTTCCGGTTCAACAATCCGGACGCGCTGCTGGTGCTGCTGCTGACCGTCGCCGGATACGCGGTGTTGCGCGCCCAGGAGCACGCGAGCACCCGATGGCTGTTGCTGGCCGGCGCCTGTGTGGGCTTCGGGTTCCTGGCCAAGATGCTCCAGGCGTTCCTGATCGTGCCCGCCTTCGCGCTGGTGTACCTGGTCTGCGCGCCGGTCGGCTTCTGGCGTCGGGTACGGCAACTGCTGTGGTCCGGGCTCGCGTTGTTGGTCGCCGGCGGCTGGTGGATCGCGATCGTCGAATTGTGGCCTGAATCGTCCCGTCCCTACATCGGCGGCTCGCAACACAACTCGATCCTCGAACTGACGCTGGGTTACAACGGCCTCGGCCGGCTCAACGGCAACGAGACCGGCAGCGTGGGCGGCGGTGGCGGAGGGCCGCGCGGTGGCGGCGGCAACTGGGGTGCCACCGGGTGGGACCGGCTGTTCAACGCCGAAATGGGCGGCCAGATCTCCTGGTTGTTGCCCGCCGCGCTGATCCTGCCGGTGGTGGGCCTGTGGGCGACCCGGCGCGCGCCGCGGACCGATCCGGCCCGGGCGGCGATCGTGTTGTGGGGCGGCTGGTTGCTGACCACCGGGTTGGTCTTCAGCTACATGGCGGGCATCTTCCACGCCTACTACAACATCGCGTTGGCCCCGGCGATCGCCGCGGTGGTGGCGATGGGGGCCGCGCTGCTGTGGGAACGGCGGCACGATCCGCGCGCCGCGGCGGTCGCGGCGGTGACCGTCGCGGTCGGCGCGTGGTGGTCGTACCACCTGCTCGACCGCACGCCGGACTGGCATCCGTGGTTGCGGCACGTCGTGCTCGTCGGCGGAATCCTCGGCGCACTGGCCGTGTTCGGCGCCGCGTTCGTCGCGCTGCGTGGGCTCGCGCCGGTGGCCGCCGCGGTGTCCGTGGCGGCGCTGCTGGCGGGGCCTGCGGCGTACACGTGGGACACCGTCGCCACCGCCAAGGGCGGGTCGATCCCGAGCGCGGGCCCGGCGGGCGTGGGCTTCGGGCGCGGCGGACCGGGTGGGCCCGGTGGACCGGGCGGCTTCGGGGACGGGCAGCGTGGGGTCCAGGGCGGCGGGCCGCCGGGGCAAGCCCAGGGCGGGCAACCCGGCCAGGGAGCCCAGCCGTTCCAGGGCCTTCCCGGGCAGAACGGGCAGACCCCCGACGGTACGGCCGGTCCGCGCGGGCAGCGAACCACTCCGGGCAACGGCGCCGTTCCGCCCGGAACGACGCCGCGTCGAGGCGGCGGCGCAGGCGGCGGCGCAGGCGGGGGCGGCATGGGCGGCCTGCTCAACGGCAGCACCCCCGGCAAGGAGGTGGTCGCCGCCCTGAAGAAGAACAGCGACGACTACACGTGGGTGGCCGCCTCGGTCGGCTCCAACAGCGCCTCGGGCTATCAACTCGCCACCGGGAAGCCGGTCATGCCGATCGGCGGCTTCAACGGCAGCGACCCGTCGCCGACCCTGGCCGAGTTCCAAAAGTTGGTCAGGGATGGTCGCATCCACTACTTCATCGGCGGCGGGGCCGGTGGCGGCATGGGCGGCGGCGGAATGCGCAGCATGGGCGGCAGCAACGCCTCGCAGAGCATCTCGACCTGGGTCGAGCAGACGTTCACCGCGAGCACCGTGGGCGGGGTGACCCTGTACGACCTGACGGCACCGACCGGGAATGTTTCCGACGAATCGTCACCAACCGCCTGACGGGCTGTCAATCCACCTACGGTGAGCGGCAAACGGCGGGCCGTTTAGATCCGTAGGATCCTCCCCCGTGACGATCAAGATGCGAAAGGTCGGGGCCGGTGTGATCGGCCTGCTGACGACCTTGGCTGTCGTGGGCGGTTCCGCACCGTCCGCGATGGCCGACGAGACGAATCCGACCGGGCCACCGCCGAAAGTCGAGCTGGTCCTCGACGTGAGCGGTTCGATGAAGGCCAACGACGCCGGCGGGATGACCCGCATGGACGCCGCGAAGAAGGCCTTCAACGAGGTCGTGGACAGTGTCCCGGAGCCGGCCGACTTCGGCGTCCGGGTGCTGGGTGCCACGTACCCGGGCAACGACAAGGCCAAGGGTTGCGTGGACACCCAGCAACTGGCCCCGGTCGGCAGACCCAACAAGGTCGTGATCAAGAACGAGATCGCCAAGTTGGCGCCGACCGGCTGGACTCCGATCGCACTGTCGTTGCGCGAGGCCGCCAAGGACCTGGGCACCGGAGCCGGCAGCCGCCGAATCGTGCTGATCACCGACGGCGAGGAGACCTGCGCGCCGCCCGACCCGTGCGACGTGGCCCGCGAGTTGGCCGCGTCCGGACTCAACCTGATCGTGGACACGCTGGGCCTGGTCCCGGACGAGAACACCCGCCGTCAGCTCTCCTGCATCGCCGAGGCCACCGGCGGCACCTACACCTCGGTGCTGAACGCGGACGAGCTGTCGCAGAAGGTCCAGCAGATCGTCAAGCGCGCGGTGCGCGAGGCGGACGAGACGCCCGCGTCGGTCAAGGGCAGCCCGAACGGCTGCCAGGACGCGCCGTTGCTCGCGCCCGGCGTGTACAGCGACCGCGAGGAGTTCAGCCAGCACCTCTGGTACAAGGTGCCGCTCAAGCCCAACCAGGAGTTGCGGGCCACCGCGACGGTCGGCGCGGACCGCAAGGTCGCGCGCGACTACGACGTGACGGTCACCGCGTTCAGTGAGGACGGCCGCGAACTGGTCGGCAACGCGGGTGCCGGCAACGGCCGTACCGACGTGCAGTCCGCCGGTCTGCGCTACCCGTACAAGACCGACAGCGACAACGCGAAGACGAAGACGATCTGCCTAGTCGTCACCAACGCGTTCGCCGCGCAGCCGAATGTGGCCACCAAGCCGGGCCTGCCGCTGGAGTTGACGGTGGACCTGGTCAAGGCCACCGACAGCAAGGCCGCGAACGTGCACGGCCTGGGCCGGGGTTGGGTGTTCCTCGGCGTACTCGCCGGATTCGGCCTGATCGCAGGGCTGTTGGCCGGTTGGCTGCGTCGCGCGTTCAAGGCTCTCGGAAAGGCGATGTCATGACGGGCGCGATCCGTGGAATGAAGCGGGCGTTGGCGGCGGTCGCCGCGGCGTTCGTGGGTGTGACGTTGTTCGCGGGCCCGGCGATGGCCGACCAGGACACGCCGCCGGGCACCTCGTTCCTGGGTGCGGGCACGCTCGAGTTGGGCGAGGAGGCGCGCTGGTCGGCCTCCCAAGGTGAGTACCTGTACTGGCAGTTCCCGGCCAAGGCGGGCAAGGAGATCCACGCCAAGGTGGACCTGGAGCTGGCCTCGGGCAATGCGCGCAGCGGCCCGGTGACCTACCGGATCGAGATCTACGACGGCCTGCGCCGGCGGCAGCCGTGCGTCGAGGGCAAGCAGGTCGCCACCGCGCAGAAGACCGACAACAAGATCGCCCTGACCTGCACCCCGCGCACGGTGCGCGACTGGGCCGAGCCGTGGTCCACCGACCCGCTGCCCGGGATGTACTTCGTCCGGATCGCCGCGATGGACGTGCCCGCCCTGGACACGGGCGCCGCGACCAAGGTGACCGTACGGGTGGACACCAAGGACGGCGACGACCAGGTGCCGACCTCGGACCGCAGGCTCGCCGACCCGCTGGTGCCGATCACCAAGGCCGGCTCGGTGCTCAAGAGCGGCCAGACCGCGGACACCCGGTCGGTGGCCTGGGACCAGGAAGAGGACCACTGGTACCAGTGGGACTGGATGGACGGCCCGAACGCGCGCTGGTTCTGGACCGCGATGGCGACCTTCGTCGCGGTCGTGTTCGGCATCCTGGGCTACCAGCTCACCCGTAAGAAGCGGCACTGGTTCAGCTAGGACCGGGCCGTCGACGCTCGCTCGTCGGCACCGACGAACCGCCCCGGCACGCTCGACGCCGGGGCGGTTCGCCATGATCCATATCCTGGTGTCGCCTTGACCCGATCCGACGAAGCACGGAGCTTGCCATGATCATCGAACACGCGGACATCACCGTCACGGAGGGCCGCGAGGCGGACTTCGAGGCCGCGTTCCTGCGCGGACGCGAGGTCGTCGCCAAGTCTCCCGGCTTCCGCTGGGCCCGCCTGGTCCGCCAGGTCGAGTCCCCCACGTCGTTCCTGCTGTTGATCGGCTGGGAGACCCTGGAGGCGCACACGGTCGGCTTCCGTGAATCCGACCTCTTCCCGCAGTGGCGGGCCATCGTCGGCGAGTTCTTCGCCGTCCCGCCGACGATCGTGCACTACGAGAGCGACTTGACGCCGGCCGACGAGGGCTGAGCCGCGGCGCCGACGCGGCCCCGATTTGCGCGCCGGATCGGGGTCGCGTTCCCCGACGACTCAGGCCACGAGCAGGCGCAGACCCAGCTCGGCCGCGTCGAGGTCGACCAGGTCGGGGTTGCGTTCGGCCCACCGGCCCGAGGCGAGGTCGGCGCGGAGTGCGTCCACCGCGCGCTTCTCGGCCTGCGGCCCGACCCTGGTCCAGACCGATATCGCGCGGCGCACGTGTTCGTCCAGGTACGCCTCGGGTCGGCGCCAGTACGCCTCGAAGAAGCCGTCGGCACAGTCCCACGGGATGAGCACCGGCTCCATCCGAGCCCCGATCGCGCGGGCGAGCCGATCCACCGAGGGCCGACCGGTGACCAGACCGGCGACCTCGGGCAGGTAGTCGCGGGTGAGCCAGAACCGGTGCAGCCAGCCGGTGTCGGTGGCGTCGTGCGTGAACACCACCACACGACGCGCCACCCGGCGCATCTCGCGCAGCCCGGCGATCGGGTCCTGCCAGTGATGAACGGTGCTGAACGCCATCGCGGCATCGAACGACCGGTCCTCGAACGGCAGGCTCTCCGCGCCGGCGGCCACACACGGCGCCGCACCGGCGGGACGCAACGCCCGCATCACCGCGGACGGTTCCACCGCCGTGACCTCGCGGTCGGGAGGCTCGTAGGAGCCGGTGCCGGCCCCGACGTTGAGCACCGTACGCGCGTCCCCGAGCGCCTCCCAGACCCGCGCGGCGATCCGCGGCTCGGTGCGCCGCGTCGCCGGGTAGGCGGACCCGATGGTGTCGTACAACTGCTTTCCGACCCCTCTCAGTTGCTCCTCCGGCGTGGTCCTGATCCCCATCGCCCGTGCCTCCAGTTCCTTGTCGATGGCCGTCACCATGCCCGCGGCGCGGTCCCGCTGATCCAGCAGCAGGCCGCGCAGTCGACGCAGGTGCGCGACCGCGTCGGTGGCCGGGTCGTCGACCAGATCGGCGATCTCGCGCAACCCGAAGCCCAACCGCCGGTAGGCCAGCACCTCCCGCAGTCGCTCGACGTCCGCCACCGCGTAGGCCCGATACCCTGCCGCGGTCCGCGCGGACGGCCGCACGAGGCCGATCTCGTCGTAGTGATGCAGCGTGCGGACGGTCACTTCGGCCAACTCGGCCACCCGCCCCACGGTCAGGTGCTCTTCCACACCCCCGACAATGCGCCATGACGCCACGTGAGGGTCAACCACGCCACTCCCCCCGGCGCGGCTCCCGGTCGGCCGGGGGACGGCCGGGCGCGCCCGGCCGGCGCCCCGCCGAGCGGCGAACTCAGCCGCGGGGCAGGTCCCAGGTCAGGGAATTGTCGGGAAGGTGGACGGTTTGTCGATCGGGCGTGATCGACAGGCGGAAGGCGTCGACGGCGGGTGAGCCCTGCACCCGCCATGCGGCCGCAGCCCGCTCGGCGAGGTCCCAGAGGCGACGAGGGCCTCCTTCGCGGACCCGCCACGACCCATCCCGCTGGGGCAACAGCGTCGCGAAGGAGCCGTCGACGTCCAGGACATGGTCCAACTGCGGGCCGTCGCCCACCAGCATCCCCACGACCAGGCCCGGCAACGTCGACGACGACGGCACTCCGAAGACGGGCCCGGTCGCGTCCCTGGGACGAACTCCGTTGTCGAGTTGGGTGACCAGAGTGACGTCCTCGTACACCCGGGCCAACGTCGCGGCATCTCCGACCACGGGAGCCCACATCGTGCCCCGCTCGGTGTCCACGCGCTCGAACCACTCGGGCGCGAACACCTCCCGGGGCACCGACTCCACAGCCACGCGCCACGCCGGCGTGCGCAGATCCCCGCGGGCGGCGAGTTCGTCGGCGAGACGACGCCGCAACAGGGCACCGTCCCGGATCGAGGCGGAGGGGGCGGGAGGATTCACGTCGAGCTTCCGTTCCGGAGTAGATCGGCGATCGCCGCCGAGATCGGCATCCCTGTGGACGCCTCGATCCACCCGTACTGCCCCAGTGGATTGCATTCGTAGAACAGAAACTCCCGGACGCGGTGAGGGCAAAATCCAGGGCTCCGTAGGACAGCCGCTGGTCGCGCATGTACCGGATGGTGGCCCGGGCCACGGGTTCGGGGAGTTCCATGACGCTGTACCGGTGACGGCCGTAGTCGCTGCGCCAGTCCAACAGGCCCGAGTCGATGCGCGCGGTGAACCGTGACTCCTTGCTACTGCGGGGACTTCCACGGTGCGTGGAGTTCGTTGTCGGGGGACTTGAACCACGGGCGTTGGCATACCGTGCCGTCGTCCGCGACGGTGACGGTCAAGCCGAAGGCGTGCGCGGGTGGTTGGCCGGCGTTCGTCCAGCAGTGGTAGGCCGCTTGGACCTCGGTCCACAGGTCTCGTGGGCCGGCTTCGTACGCGGCGGACTTGTAGCCGTCGGCGAAGGTGGCCGCTGCAATGGACGGGCCCGCTCCCATGTCGGGGGCGTACAACCACAGGGTGCCCGGTACGGGGTCCGGAACGCAGTTGGGAACGTGGAGGCCGATCACGAATTGCACGGGGTCGTAGGCTCCGCCCGTGATATCGCCGATGTCGATGTCGGGGGTGGACTCGCGCGCGTTGTCGGTCCAGTCGTCCGGGAAAGACGTCTCGGGGTATCCGTGACGTTGGTCGCGGAGTTTTAAATGAGGACGGTCGAACGAACGGCCCACACGCGCGTCCGGGTTCGGTTTTGGTAAGCCTGAGAATCTGGTCGTGAGGGGTGTAGTCGGTACCCCAGGGCATGACGATGGTGGCGCTGTCGCCGACCTGTTCGATCCAGGCTGCGGGAACGCGGCGCACGCCGGCGGTGATGTGGACGCGCTCGTACGGCGCACCAGCCGGGTGGCCGAGTGCGCCGTCGCCTGTGCAACGCACGGGTGCCACGCGCGGAACGTCAATCGCGCACCGCGAAGAATGGCGGCCAAAACGTGTCAACGCCGGCAGATACGGTGACGCAGACGAGGACGCCCCCTATACCGGGGGCCGCCCTCCAGGGTGATCTTTGGGCGACGGTCCGCCGCGCTCTATGTCAACGGAAGCCATCGCTCAGGAACTGCTCCCATGCGCTGGGGGCGAACTCCTGAACAGGGCCGGCATTGAGCTTGCTGTCCTTGACGCCGATGGTCGAGTCGAGCGGTGCAACGGTGACGCAGCCGTTGCCCTCTCCCGAATGGGTGGACTTGCGCCAAGGCGCATCGGGGTGCCTGTTCTGGATCACGAAATCTCTCTCAATTTTCGGTGAAGAAGTTCGAGGGTCTTCTCCTGTGGCAACGCCTGCCTGTCCAACTCCTCGAACACTCGCAGTGTGCGTTGGATGTCGCGCTCATTGTCGCGCAGGACACTCCCGCCGACTACGTCCAGGTATACGACCGAGCTGCTGGCGTCACCAAACTCCAGAAGGTTGATGCCGCAGGGGTACATGGCCTTGAGACCGGCGCTGTTGGGCACGACGCGAATCGTGATGTTCGAGCGGTCGACCTCATCGATGAGGCGTTGCATCTGAGCCGCCATCAGCTCCGGTCCCGCACCAGCGGTCAACAAGAGCGTCGCCTCGGTGATGTAGGCGGTCAGCACGAGGGGTTCGGAACCGTCAAGACGTTCCTGCCGAAGCATTCGTACTCGCGTGTGGTCCGCGCGTTCGTCGGCACCCATGGCCAGGTAGGCGCCGTGCTGGGTCAACGCGGCGTAGTCCCGAGTCTGGAGCAGGCCAGGAATGCCGAGAGGCAAATATTCCTGGGACCGGACGGCTTCGTGCTCGATTGCGATGCGTTGGTACAAGTCCGCGCTCAGGATCGAACCGTACGCCTCGTACCACAGGTGCGGTTTTGGCAGCGCGCCCTCCGCAGGCAACAACTCGTAGAAGCGACCCTGTTGATCCTTCGGCACACCGTAAAGCTTGAGAAGAAGTTTGACGTCATCACGCGTCGGCTTGGCGTCTCCGTTCTCGAGTCGGCTCAACCGGCTGACCGAGAAGGCGCTTTGGGTCTTCTCCACGACCCACTTCAGCGATCTTCCGCGCACTCGCTTGCGTTCCGCCTTGAGCATCGCACCGAGCGTGCGTTGCCCAACGACGCTGCCGCCGGTGACCGAACCGCGTGTGCTCGCCATGACTGCCTCCCTGTGAGCGCTCATTCTGCACCACGAACGACCGTGACGATGTCGCCCGTTCGGGGGACTAAGAAATTCTCTCTGGGATTTTCATTGACGTCACCAGTGAAAGTTTGGCACGGTACGAACAGCAACCCACAGCGCATGCAAGATCACCTTGTGCAACAGGAACACTCAGCCGCACCGACCCCAACCTCCAGGGGAGAGCCGTGCCTACCGACACCACATGCCTGCCGACCCGCGCCGATGACCTGCCGTTGGCGATCGAACGCCCGGATGCGGATGGCCTCGACGAAGTCGCCTCGCTCTCCGCCATACGGAAGAGGGCGGTGGGCCTGTGTGTCGCCGCCCGCATCGACAGTCGAAGATCGACAGCGCGGAGTTGGCGCTCAACGAGTTGGCGACGAACGCCGTTACCTACGGCAGGCGCCCGATCGTGGTGTGTATCGCCATCGCGGGGCGTCGGTTGGTGGTGGCGGTGTGGGGACGCGCGGGGTGACTGCCTTCCGAAGCCGGTCCTCACCAAGTCCTCGGCAAACGGCACTCGCGGCCGGGGATTGCTCATCGTCAAGGAGTTGGCCGACGCCGTCTCATGGCTGACCGACGGCACATCCAAGTGCGTCCGGGCCGTCTTCGAACTGCCGACCTCGGCCAATCCGCACTTCCTCGCGGTGCGCCTGTGCTGTCCCGCTCCGCCGCCGGATTCCGAGGAATCGGCCCTCGCGTCGTGAGCGAGCGACCGAAGCGACCGGCATCCGAACATCCGCCCGACTACGGGTCGGTCATCGAATCCCAGTCGCCCGAACCGCCGTACCGCCGTCGCGGCATCGTGGTTCGGCTCGCCGGTGACCAGGTCGTCGTGGGCTTGCCGAGCCCACGAGCCACCCCTGAGCGGCCCACCGACTCGGCGCCCTGGGCGGCGATGGCCACGGTGGTCGTTCGAAAGCCGAGACACAGCACCATTCCTGACGACACGTCATCTCAGAGCTGAGCTGCCTGCACCACTCCCACCAGCTGCGCCGGCGCGGGCCTCCCGTTGCACATTCCACCCTGCATCGACGCGAGGCCCAACTCCCGCTCCACTGAGGCGACTTGCCGTCCCGGCGGACTCTCGCCCCACCGTGCCGCCTTCCCGCCCGGATCCGCCACCGCGCCCACCCGCTGGAGCCTTTATGTCCCGCACGCCCTCCACCGTCGGCATCCACCGCCTGTCCCCCGCCCAAGGAGTCGCGTTCACCGATGCCGGGGATGTCGCCCGCCTGTTCCTGCCGGCGCTTCGCCTCGCGGAGTCGACCCTGCTGCCCGGCTCGAACCTGGGCCGAGCCGTCTTCGAGTGGGTCGTACCGGGAGAACACGTCTCGCGCACCCTCGAACATGAATCCGGTTGCCGCGCCTGGCCGGAGACCGTGCCGCTCGCGCTCGGCGAACTGGACGCGAGGCTGCACACCTCGCCCATCGGCAGCCACACCACCGCCCCCTTGTCCCTCATCCACCCCGCGACCGGGTTCTCCGCAGTCTTCCCGGCGTACGAGGCGCCTTCCGTCGACGCCCAGGGGGTGTTCGTCAACGCAACCGGGAGACCGGTCGACACGCCACCGTTGACCCTGGGAGTCGTCACCGCCGCGCCGGACGGCATCGTCGTCACCGATCGAGGTGTGTGGCACACCCTCGTCCCCGAATACCCGCCCCTGGTGGGGTTCGGCACGAACCTGGCCGTCCACCTGGCCCACTTGGCTCCCGTACACACGGCCCTCCCGCCCGAGATGTATCGCCTGGCCGTCGCGAACCGGTGGGTCGGCGTCGTCGCCACGTTCGGCACCCGCACGGCCCGGCACTGTCCATGCGGTCGCACAACCAGGGAGCACCGCCCCTCGTGGCGCGACCTCCGCATCGCGGCTGCCGCCTCGGGCCAGTGCCTTCCGGACGTGGCCGCCCTTCGGCGGGCCGGCCCGACCTGACGCCCCGACTCCACCACCACGCCGGCCCGCCCACTCATGCGAACGCATGCCGCCGCCTCAGCGTGACAACCGCCCAAAATCCGGACAGTGTGCGACTTTTCGAACAGACTGAGTGATGTGCCGTGCATCGGAAACAAGTCCCGGCACGACATCACCGAAGGGAACAACGCGCGTGACCACAGTCCTCGACCAGCAAACCCCACCGGCCGCCACCCAACGCCTCAAGGTGGTCCGACTCACGATCACCCATGCCTGCCAGGCCAGTTGCGTGCACTGCTTCAACAAGTCCGGCCCGCAGGGCACCGCCGGCAGCATGGCGCTCACCGACTGGCTGTCCGTCCTGGACCAAGGAGCCGCCCTGGGCGCGACGCAAACCCAGATCTCCGGCGGAGAAGCCACACTGAACCCGAACCTGCCCGACCTCGTCCACCACGCCCTGAAGCTCGGCATGTGGGTCGAGGTGTTCAGCAACCTCATCCACGTCCGCGAACCCCACTGGGCCACCTTCCGGCACGACGGCGTGAGCCTCGGCTTCTCCTACTACAGCGACCTCGCATCCCAGCACGAGAAGATCACCCGGCAACGCGGTTCCTACGAGCGCACCAAGGCCAACGTCCGCAAAGCCGTGGAATACCGCATCCCGCTGCGCGCCTCGATAGTCGACATCCTCGAAGGCCAACGCATCACCGAGGCCGAAGCCGAACTCCGCGCCCTGGGCGTGACGCGCATCGGAATCGACCGGCAACGCGCGATCGGCCGCGCCGCCGTCGGCGACACCCTCGACCCAGGCCAGTTGTGCGGCCACTGCACCGACGGCCAGATCGCCATCGGCCCCGACGGGGACGTCTCCGCCTGCCCGATGTCCGCCCAGGTCGTCACCGGCAACGCACACACCCAATCCCTCGAAACCATCATCGGCGGTCAACCCTGGCGAGCGTTGGCGAAGTCCATCCCGCGACGACTCGCCGATCCCCCGTGCCAACCGAAGTCCGACTCCTGCGCGCCCAATCCCGGCGTCCGCAACGCCTGACGGCCGCACAACATCCGACGAAAGACGAAAGCAGGCCCATGGACTGGAAATCCCGTGCGGCAGCGCTGGCCGCCGACACCGTGCACGCCTCGTCGCGCTGGCACGCGCCGATCACCGAGATCCCCCGCCACGAATTCGTGCCCCGCTGGTGGCAGGCCGATCGTGACCGGTCGCGCTGGACCTTGCGCGACGGCGTCTCCGATCCGGACCGGTGGCTCGACACCGCCTACGCCAACCGCACCATCGTCACCCGCCTCGGCGCGCTGCACGCCGACCACGCCGACCCCACCGACCGCCCCACCGGCAACCCCACCTCCTCCTCGACCCTCCCCTGCCTGGTCGTCGCGATGTACCGCCAGGCGATGATCACCGACGGCGCCGAAACGTTGTGCGTGACCGGCACCGGGTACGGCACCGCGCTGCTCGCCCACCGGCTCGGCGATCGACACGTGACCAGCGTCGACGTCGACCCGTACCTCGTCGACACCGCCGCGGACCGCCTGGCGCGGGTCGGCCGTCACCCACACGTGCAGGTCTGCGACATCACCGGCCCGCTACCCGGCGCCTATGACCGCATCGTCGCCACCGTCGGCCTACCCGGCGTCCCGACGAGTTGGCTCGCCGCACTCCGGCCGGGCGGCAGGCTGGTGACCAACCTCGGCGGCACCGGCCTGGTCATCGCCGCCGACGCCACGCCCGACGGCGGCGCCCGAGGGCAAGTCACCGAGGAGCGCGCCGGGTTCATGGTCACTCGGTCCGGCCAGGACTACCCGCCCTCGCTCGACACCGCGCACGCCTGGACCGACGAGGGGGACGACGTCGGCATCGGCCGATACCCGGTCGTCAGCGTGCAGGACACCTGGGGACTGATGTCGGCCTTCGCGCTGGAGGCCCCGGGCGTACACCACGCGTACCGGGTGGCCGAGAACGACATCCGCACCGCGGTCATGGTCCACGAGGACGGATCATGGGCCCGGGCCACCGGCCGCTACGGCGAACCGCCGACCCTGCACCAGTCCGGCCCGCAACGCCTGTGGACCGTCCTGGACGACATCCGCAGCCGATGGCTCTCCGACGGCGGATTGCCGGAATACGGCGCCACGGCCGTCATCGACCCGGACGGCACCCTGCACCTCTGCCGAGGCGCGTGGAAGGCGACCATCTCACCCGCCTGAACCCGAGCACGACCACACGACCACGGCCCCGGTCCCGCGCCCGCCCCTCAGTCCTCCCACAGCCCCGCCACCGTCAGGCCCGGGTCGATGTCGGCCAGGGCTCGGGTCGGGTCCAGGGTCGGGAGCACGCGGTGGGTCGCCGCGGCGTGGGCGTAGACCAGGAGGAGGTCCTCGGCGGTCCAGCGGACCGAGGGCCACACCGCGTCCCGGCCCGGCAGCAGCCGGGTGAGCCGGGTGTGGAATTCGTCGAGTTCGGCCGGGTTCGTGAAGGTCCGGGCCGCCTCGATCGCGTCGTGGTCGGTGCGCAGCAGCGCGTGCGCGGGCACCACCGGGACCCGCATCACCGCGTCGGGGTCGGTGTCCGCCATGCCCATGGTGTGCGCCACGCGGTAGAGCGCCGACGCCATCAGCAGCGCGACGAGCAGCCCACTGTCCTCCCGCACGCCCCCGGACGGGAAGAACCTCGCGTCCCAGAAGGGCTGTTCGGTGTGCAGATGCTCGCGCACGAGCATGCAGCCGACTCCCACGCAGCTCTGCGGCAGGGTTCTGGCAGCCATGCGGCTACGTTACGGCTCCGGTGGCGCGCCGTGGCGCAGTTCCGTTTATTTACGATATTGGTCTACTTCGGAGCATTGGGCGCCGAAGTAGACAGCAGACGCAGCCCCGCAGGTCATCCGAGCTGGATGGACCGCTTGGACAGGCCGAACCAAAAGCCGTCGATGACCTGGTTCAGCCGGTCCAGATCCTCGTGGCCCGCGCCGAGCGAGACGAACAGCGGCGCCAAGTGCTCGGTCCGGGGGTGCGCCAGGCGCGCGGCGGGCGCCTTGTGGGTGAAGTCGAGCAGCGTGTCCACGTCACCACCCCGAAACGCCTCGTCGCCCCAGTGGTCGAATTCGCGCGACCACCCCGGCGCCGGCGCCTCCGGCCGCATGTCCAGGCCGCGCAGGTTGTGGGTGAAGAACCCGCTGCCCACGATCAGCACGCCCTCGTCCCGCAGCGGCGCGAGCCGTTGGCCGACCCGGTAGAGCCCGACCGGATCGAGCGTGGGCAGCGACATCTGCAGCACCGGCACGTCGGCGTCGGGATACATCTCCACCAGCGGCACGTACGCGCCGTGATCCAGCCCGCGCTCCGGCGCGTCCCGCACGTCCGGCCCGAGCAGCGCCCGCACCCGCGCCGCCAGCTCCGGCGCGCCCGGCGCCGGATAGGTGACCCGGTAGTAGTGCTCGGGAAAGCCCCCGAAGTCGTACACCAGCGGGATCGTGCGGGTCGCACCGAGCGCGATCGGGGCGTCCTCCCAGTGCGCGGACACCATCAGGATCGCGGTGGGCCGGGGCAGGTCGGCGGACCAGGCGGCGAGCTGGCCGGTCCACAAAGCGTCGTCCGCGAGCGGCGGCGCACCGTGGCCGAGATAGAGGACGGGCATGCGCGGTACGGCGCGCGGCGACGAGACGGTGTCCATGGGCCCAGGATACCAAGTAGTTCTACGTTCAACAATTGACACGACAGGGGGATCGAGGAGTGAAACACCGCCGATCACCGTCGGGAGTAATCCACTGGCCTGCGCCCCGGGGGTGCCACTTATCCTTGACCCCGTAATGGGAACGCCAGTAGCCACATCTCAGCTCGCCGACCTCCAGGCGCGCCTGCCCCACCTGATGCTTCGGGATCAGGACCGTCTGCGCCGTCGCCTCGACCGGACCCGCAAGAGCCGCAAGGGCCCGCAGCAGGTCGCCGAGACCGAGAGCCTGATCACCGCGTTCGACGCCGCCGAGACGCGGATCGCGAACCGGCGCGCCGCCGTGCCCACGATCGGGTACCCCCAGGCCCTGCCGGTCAGCCAGAAGAAGGACGACATCCTGGCCGCGATCCGCGATCACCAGGTCGTGATCGTCGCGGGCGAGACCGGCTCCGGCAAGACCACCCAGATCCCCAAGATCTGCCTCGAACTCGGTCGCGGTGTCCAGGGACTGATCGGCCACACCCAGCCCCGCCGCATCGCCGCGCGCACGGTCGGTGACCGGATCGCCGAGGAGCTGGGCGGACAACTCGGCGACGTGGTCGGGTACAAGGTCCGCTTCAACGACCAGTCGAGCGACAACACGCTGGTCAAGCTGATGACCGACGGCATCCTGCTCGCCGAGGTGCAAAACGATCGGCTGTTGCGCCAGTACGACACGCTGATCATCGACGAGGCCCACGAGCGCAGCCTCAACATCGACTTCCTGCTCGGCTACCTCAAACAGTTGTTGCCGCGTCGGCCCGACCTCAAGGTGATCATCACCTCGGCCACGATCGACCCGGAGCGTTTCTCGCAACACTTCGACGACGCGCCGATCATCGAGGTGTCCGGCCGTACCTATCCGGTCGAGGTGCGATATCGCCCGCTCGTCGCGGAGGTCGACGAGGACGAGGACGACGACGAGCCGGCGGCCAAGCGCCGACCCGACGATCGTGATCAGGTCCAGGCGATCAGCGACGCGGTGGACGAACTGCTCGGCGAGCCGGCCGGCGACATCCTGGTCTTCCTCAGCGGCGAGCGGGAGATCCGGGACACCGCCGAGGCGCTGAACAAACGCCAGTTGCGCAACACCGAGGTGCTGCCGCTGTACGCGCGGCTGTCCGCCGCCGAACAACATCGGGTCTTCCAGCAACACTCCGGTCGCCGGATCGTGCTCGCGACCAACGTCGCGGAGACCTCGCTGACCGTGCCGGGCATCAAGTACGTGATCGACCCGGGCACCGCGCGCATCTCCCGGTACAGCCTGCGCACCAAGGTGCAGCGGTTGCCGATCGAGGCCGTCTCGCAAGCCTCCGCCAATCAGCGCAAGGGCCGCAGCGGGCGCACCTCGGACGGCATCTGCATCCGGCTGTACTCCGAGGAGGACTTCGAGTCGCGGCCCGAGTTCACCGACCCGGAGATCCTGCGCACCAACCTGGCCTCGGTCATCCTGCAGATGACCGCGCTGGGCCTGGGCGACATCGCCGCCTTCCCGTTCGTGGAGCCGCCGGATCGGCGCAACATCAAGGACGGCGTACAACTCCTCCAGGAACTGGGCGCGCTGGACCCGGACGAGGCGGACGTACGCAAGCGGCTGACCCCGGTCGGCCGCAAGTTGTCCCAGCTTCCGGTGGACCCTCGGCTGGCCCGGATGATCCTGGAGGCGGACCGCAACGGCGTGGTCCGCGAAGTGCTGATCATCGCGTCCGCGCTGTCCATCCAGGACCCGCGCGAGCGACCCGTCGAACACCAGCAGCACGCCGACCAGTTGCACGCGCGGTTCGCGGACAAGGAATCCGACTTCCTCGCGTATCTCAACCTGTGGAACTACATCAAGGAACAGCGCGACGAGCTGTCCTCCAGCCGGTTCCGCAAGTTGTGCAAGAGCGAGTTCCTGCACTACCTGCGCATACGCGAATGGCAGGACCTGCACAGCCAGTTGCGCTCGGCCGCCAAGTCGCTGGGCATCGAGGCGACCGGTGAGCCGCAGGAGCCGAACACCCAGCACATCCACACCGCGATCCTCTCCGGCCTGCTCTCGCACATCGGCCTGATGGACCCGGCCAAGCGCGAGTACGGCGGCGCGCGCGGCACCCGCTTCTCGGTCTTCCCCGGCTCGGCGCTGTTCAAGAAGCCGCCGCGCTGGGTGATGGCGGCCGAACTGGTCGAGACGTCGCGGCTGTGGGCGCGGATCGCCGGCCGGATCGAGCCGGAGTGGATCGAGCCGCTGGCCGGGCACCTGGTCAAGCACACCTACAGCGAGCCGCACTGGGAACAGAAGATGGCCGCGGTGATGGCCTACGAGAAGGTCACGCTGTACGGCGTGCCGATCGTGGCCGCGCGCAAGGTCGGCTACGGCAAGGTCGATCCGGAGCTGTCCCGCGAACTGTTCATCCGGCACGCCCTGGTGGAGGGCGACTGGCGTACGCACCACAAGTTCTTCGCGGCCAACCGGCGACTGCTCGCCGACGTCGAGGAGCTCGAACACCGGGCCCGGCGCCGGGACATCATGGTCGACGACGAGACCCTGTTCGACTTCTACGACGAGCGCATCCCCGCCGACGTGGTCTCCGGACGGCACTTCGACGCGTGGTGGAAGAAGGCCCACCGCACCGAGCCGGACCTGCTGAGCTTCGAGAAGTCCATGCTGATCAACGCCAAGGCGGGCGGGATCACCGAGGAGGACTACCCGAACACGTGGGTCGAGGAGGGCCTGGAGCTCAGGCTGACCTACCAGTTCGAGCCCGGCTCGAACGCGGACGGGGTCACCGCGCACATCCCGGTCGCGGTGCTCAACCAGCTCACCGGCGACGGCTTCGACTGGCAGATCCCGGGCCTGCGCGAGGAGTTGGTGACCTCGTACATCCGCGCGCTGCCCAAGGGCATCCGCCGCGGGTTCGTGCCCGCGCCGGACTACGCCCGCGCGATCCTGGCCCGGATCCCGGCCCGCCGGGGGTCGTTGGTGGACGTGCTGGAGCGCGAGCTGAGCCGGATGGCCGGCATGCCGGTCAAGCGCGAGACGTGGGACCTGTCGAAGGTGCCCGACCACGTACGGATGACCTTCCGGGTGCTCGACGACGACCGGCGCACGCTCGCCGAGGGCAAGGACCTGGAGGCGCTCAAGCTCAAGCTGCGCGACCGCATGCGGGCGGCGGTGTCCGAGGCGGCGAGCACGCTGGACATCGAGCGCACCGGCGTGACCGCCTGGACCATCGGCGAACTGCCGCGCGTGGTCGAGCAGCGGCGCGGGCCGCTGGTGGTCAAGGCGTATCCGGCGCTGGTCGACGAGGGCGCCTCGGTGGCGGTCCGGCTGTTCGACAGCGAGTCGGAGCAGGCGCGCGCGATGCGGCTCGGGACGCGGCGCCTGGTGTTGCTGAACGTGCAGTCGCCGGTCAAGCAGATCCAGGGGCGGCTGCCCAACATGGCCAAGCTGACCCTCAGTCACAACCCGCACGGGGGCATCGATCCGCTCTTCGAGGACATCCTCGCGTGCGCGGCGGACATGCTGATCCAGGACGCGGGCGGCCCGGTGTGGGACGAGGCGGGCTTCGTCCGGCTGCGCGACCGGGTCAAGGCGGGGCTGCCGCGGCTGACCGAGGACACCGTGGTCAAGGTCGAGCGCATCCTGGGCGCGTCGCACAACGTCGCCGGGCGGCTGAAGGCGACCCGGAGTCCGGCCCTGGCGCCGGCGCTGGCCGACCTGAAGGCGCAGTACACGGCGCTGGTGCACAAGGGATTCGTGGCCGGGGCGGGTTGGCGGCGGCTGCCGGACGTACATCGCTATCTCCAGGCGATGGAGCGCCGGCTGCAACGCCTGGAGGCGGACCCGGTGCGGGACCGCGAGCGCATGCTGAAGGTCCATCAGATCCAGGCTGCCTACCGGGATTTGATGGACCGTCAGACCAAGGGTGCGCCGATTCCGGCCGAGGTGGCGGCGGTGCGTTGGCAGATCGAGGAACTGCGGGTGAGCTACTTCGCCCAGTCCCTGGGCACGCCGCAGCCGGTGTCGGACAAGCGGATCCTGAAGACGATCGAGGAACTGGGCCAGTAGCGGAGCGGCGCGAAATCGGGCGCCGCCCGCCCGCGTTCAGACCAGGTCGTTCTTGAACAGGTCGTGGTCGGTCAGCAACTTCTCCAGGCGCGCCTGGTCGACCCGATTGACCACGGCCTCGCTCTCCTGGCGGTCACGGACGACCTTGGCGACGGTGATGCTGGACGTCACGACGTAGAGCACGCCGAGCCCGAGGAAGGCGCGGATCCAGCGGTCCACCGGGAGGTAGACGATCCCGATCATGACCGCGCTCACGGACACGCCGAAGGACAGCGCGGCCTGGACGAAGAAGCCATGGGTGTTGTTGGTGCGCAGCGGCGATGTCATGGCAACAGTGTTGGGCCGGATGGGTGTTGTGCACATGAGTAGATGTACTCATCCGGACCCGGCCCCCGGTTCGAATCCGGGGGCCGGGCCGTACGGATCACGTCGGCCGCGAAGGTGTGCCTCGGTCGGGGTCAGGCGGCTCGCCAACGCGCCCGGATGTCGCCCGCCTTGTTCGAGCAGATCATCGCCGTGCCCTTGACCGTGGTGCCGCGAGCGCCGACCGGCGCGCGGAACGCGCCGGGATGGACCGAACCGGCCTGCCCGGAATCAGGCTTTGCCGGAGGATCCTTCTTCGGCGGGTCCGGCTTGGGCGGATCCTTCTTCGGCGGATCCTGTCGGCGCGGATCCTGCTTGGGTGGATCGACTGCGGCCGGGTCCTGTTTCGGCGGTTCCTCGGCCTTCGGCGGCACGGCGGCCGGCGGCGAGGTCGGCGGCGCGGACGAGGACTGCGTGGCGGTCGGCGGCGCGCTGGTCGACGGGGCCGTGGCAGGCGAGTTGGCAATCCGATCATGTGATCGAATCGAGATGCATGGCCAACCGGGTTGTCCGGTCCTGGCCGAAAAGTGCCGCGGGGGGGCCCCCGGGGGGGGGGGGGCGGGGGGGGGGGCCCCAACCCACCCCCCGGGGGGGGGGGCCGCCGGGGGGGCGGGGTGGGCGGGGCCCGGGGCGGCGGCGCGCC
>NZ_JBIRRX010000001.1:80860-280673 GCF_044333915.1 Embleya sp. NPDC020886
GCTCCGGGGCCTGGCCGGGGTAGTGCCCATGCTGCGTTTTGTTTTCTTTGGAGCGGGCGCGCCCGCGGGTTGGGGGGGGGGGGGCCCCCCCGCCCCCCCCCCCCCCCGGGGGGGCCCCCCCCCCGCGGCAGGTCCCACAACCTGACGCAGGGTCAGGCGGCCACGGTGTGCTCGGCGTTGGCCGGCTCCAGGGCCAGTTCCAGCACCTCGCGTACGTCGGCCACCGCGTGCACGGTGAGGCGGCTCAGGATCTCCTCGGGCACGTCGTCCAGGTCGGCCTCGTTGCGCTTGGGGATCAGCACCGTGGTGACGCCGGCCCGCTCGGCGGCGAGCAGCTTCTGCTTGACGCCGCCGATCGGGAGTACCCGGCCGGTGAGCGAGACCTCACCGGTCATCGCCACGTCCGAGCGGACCGGCCGCCCGGTGAGCAGCGACACCAGGGCGGTGGTCATCGTGACGCCGGCGCTCGGGCCGTCCTTGGGGACCGCTCCGGCCGGCACGTGGATGTGTACGCCCCGGTCCTTGAGGTCGCCCACCGGCACCTCCAGCTCAGCCCCGCGCGAGCGCAGGTAGGACAGCGCGATCTGCGCCGACTCCTTCATCACGTCGCCGAGTTGGCCGGTCAGGGTCAGCCCCGTACCACCCGTCTCCGGGTCCGCGAGCGACGCCTCGATGTAGAGCACGTCGCCGCCCGCGCCGGTGACCGCGAGCCCGGTGGCCACTCCCGGCACCGCCGTGCGCTGCTCGGCCTTGCTCAGCAGCGACTCCGGGGTGTGCCGGGGCCGGCCGAGGTAGTCGCGCAGGTCGCCGGCGTCCACCGTGATCGGCAGCGGGTGCGCGTCGGCGTCCAGCGCCTGCCGGGCCGCGACCTTGCGCAGCACCCGGGCCAGCGAACGCTCCAGGGTGCGCACGCCCGCCTCGCGGGTGTACTCGCCCGCCAGCAGCCGCAGCGCCTCCTCGGTGAAGGACACCTCGGTGGCTTCCAGGCCCGCCTTGTCCAACTGGCGCTTGATCAGGTGGTCCCGGGCGATGAGGACCTTCTCGTCCTCGGTGTAGCCGTCGAGACGGACCAGTTCCATCCGGTCCAGGAGCGGCTCGGGAATCGTCTCCAGCACGTTGGCCGTGGCCAGGAACACCACGTCGGACAGGTCGAGTTCGACCTCCAGGTAGTGGTCGCGGAAGGTGTGGTTCTGCGCCGGGTCGAGCACTTCGAGCAGGGCTGCGGTCGGGTCGCCGCGGTAGTCCGAGCCGACCTTGTCGATCTCGTCGAGCAGGACGACGGGGTTCATGCTGCCCGCCTCCTTGATCGCCCGGACGATCCGGCCGGGCAGCGCGCCGACGTAGGTGCGCCGGTGGCCGCGGATCTCGGCCTCGTCGCGCACACCGCCGAGCGCGACCCGGACGAACGAGCGACCCATCGCGCGGGCCACCGACTCGCCGAGCGAGGTCTTGCCGACGCCGGGCGGGCCGACCAGGGCCAGCACCGCGCCGGAGCGTCGTCCGCCGACCACGCCCAGTCCGCGCTCCTCACGGCGCTTGCGGACCGCCAGGTATTCGACGATGCGTTCCTTGACGTCCACCAGGCCGGAGTGGTCCGCGTCCAGGATCGCGCGCGCCTCGGCGATGTCGTACGCGTCCTCGCTGCGGTCGTTCCACGGCATTTCCAGGACGGTGTCCAGCCAGGTGCGGATCCAGCCGCCCTCGGGCGACGCGTCGGAGGCGTGCTCCAGCTTGTCGACCTCCTTGAGCGCGGCGGCCAGCACCTTCTCCGGCAGATTCGCGGCCTCGACCCGGGCGCGGTAGTCCTCCTCCTCGCTGTCCGGGGTGCCGTTGAGCTCGTTGAGCTCCTTGCGCACGGCGGCGAGCTGCTGCTTGAGCAGGAATTCGCGCTGCTGCTTGTCCATCCCCTCCTGGACGTCCTTGCGGATCGTCTCCGCGACGTCCAGCTCGGCGAGGTGGTCCCGGGTCCAGCCGACGACCTTGGTCAGCCGCTCCTCGACGTCGACGGTCTGGAGCACCTCGATCTTCTGCTGGAGCGTCAGGTAGGGGGCGTAGCCGGAGTTGTCCGCCAGGTCGCTGGGGTCCTCCAGGGCCTGCACGTGGTCCACCACCTGCCACGCGCCGCGCTTGCCGAGTACGGTGGTGACCAGGGCCTTGTACTCGCGGGCCAGCTCGTGGGTGTGCTCGTCCGCCTCGACGTCCGCCACCCGGGTCGCCTCGACCCACAGCGCCGCGCCGGGCCCGGTGGTACCGCTGCCGATCCGCACCCGGCCCTCGCCGCGCACCACCACGACCGACTCGCCCCCGGGCAGTCGGCCGACCTGCTCGATCACGCCGAGCGTGCCCACCGCCGGGTATTGCCCGTCGTCGCGCGGAACAAGCAGCACCCGCGCCTTGCTCTCACTACGGATGCCGGGTCCACCGGACCGCCCCGCGGCGGCCCGCGCGGCATCCACGGCGGCACGGGTCTCCGCGTCATCGAGTTCGAGCGGGACCACCATGCCGGGGAGGACGACCACGTCGTCCAGCGGAAGAACCGGCAGGGTCAAGGTCCCGATGGTCTCGCTCATGTCATGCCCCTCAGGTAGCCACAGTCGAAAAAGTTGCGCTGCATTGACTCAAGAAACAAGAGCCTCCCTTTGTTCCCCCACCCTCCCCGATCCGTGTTCGCCCTGGGCGAAGTTGTCGGTGGACGCCGCTAGCCTGCGGCGATGGGCATGGTCGGGGAGTACCTGAGAGTCGCCCCCGCCGAGTTGGCGCGGGCGATCACCGACCAGGCGTGGGGCGAGGAATTCATCGACGACGTCCTCGACGCCGAGTCGGAGGGGTGTCCCGACCCGACGCGGGCCCGGTCGCACAACACCGACAAGGCGTGGGACGCCCTGGGCTTCCTGACCCGGCGGATCGGCTTCACCGTCGACGTCGTCCACGGTGCGGAGGCGATGCCCTGGGACGAGAACGACTGGAGTCACGGGGTTCCGCGCTACCTCACCCCGGACCGCGTTCGAGCAGCCGCCGAGGCTCTGTCGGCGACTCCCGGTCACCGGCTCGTCGCGGGTGTCGGCCCGGCCGACCTGGTGCGTGCCGGGGTCTATCCGGCCTTCGTCTGGGAGCAGGCAGAATCCCTCGAGTACGCCACCGGGCACTACGCGGCGCTCGGCGTGTTCTTCCGCTCCGCGGCCGAGGCCGGGGACGCGGTACTGGTCTGGTTGTCCTGACTCGTGCGCCCCGGTGCGGGTCGGGGATTGGGCGCAGTGGGTGAATTCCGCGCCCGGCACTTTCGTCGTGGGTCGGTGGGGCGGAAGAATCGTGCGACTCGATACGAGGGGGCGAATCCGGTCAGTGAGCGACGTCTTTCCCGAACGTGTCCTGCCTGCGGGGCCGATCACACTGCGGCCGTTCGGCGCCGATGATGCCGAGGACAACCGAGCCGCCTGTGCGGACGAGGTAGTCCAGCGATGGTTACCGCTGCCCCGGCCGTACACCCTGGAGGCATCCGTCGACTGGTGTACGAAAACGGCGCACACGCTGCGCGAGTCGGGTGACGGGGTGCACTTCGCGATCGTCGACCCGGACGAGGGCCGACTCCTGGGCGCCATCGGGCTCAAGCGCACCGACTGGCACGAACTGGTCAGCGAGGTGGGGTACTGGGTGGCGCCGTGGGCTCGCGGACGCGGGATCGCCGCCTTGGCCACGCGGGTGCTCGGGCGCTGGCTGTTGACCGAGCAGGGCTTCGAGCGCCTCGAACTCAAGGCCGCCGTCGGGAACATCCCCTCGCGCAAGACGGCGATCAAGGCCGGCCTGCACCGCGAGGGCACGCTGCGCAACGCCGGTCGGCTGCACACGGGTCGGATCGATGTCGTGCTGTACTCACTGACCCCGGCCGACCTGTAGGCCGATCGGTAGGGCCGATGGGCCGACCCGTGGACGGATCCCGTCGGGCCGACCCGTGGGCGGATTCGTAAAGCCGACCCGTGCGGTGCGGCGGGTCGGCACGGGCGGCGGTCGATCTCCGACTGCTCGGCGGCGGAAGGACGTTGACGGCGGGATACCGCCAGACCCGGCGGGTTGCCGGCGGTTGTACTGGGGGCGCCCCGCTGTCGGGGCCCCACCCCCACCGCCGAAAGGGACTTCATGTCCGTCACGACCGGATCCGACGAGCACACGACCGGGCGGACCGACCCGGCTTCGCAAGAGCGAGAGCGGGCGCGGGAGCAGGCGCGGGCGCGGACGCGGGAGCACGAACCTCGGCAGTACTGGCCGGGTGTGGTGTGTCTGGGAGTCGGCATCTTCGCGATCGTGACCAGCGAGATCCTGCCGATCGGGTTGTTGACGCCGATCGGGGGCGAGTTCGGGGTCTCGGACGGCACGGCGGGGTGGTTGATGACCGTGCCGGGCCTGGTGGCGGCGATCTGTGCGCCGCTGGTCACCGTGACCACCGGGCGGCTGGATCGGCGGGGCATGTTGGTCGCGCTGATCGTGCTGCTGGCGGTGGCGAACTTCCTTGCGGCGATCGCACCGGCGTTCTGGGTGGTGTTGGTGGCGCGGTCGTTGGTCGGGGTGACCATCGGCGGTTTCTGGTCGATCGGGGCGGGGTTGGCGCCTCGGCTGGTGCACGGGAGGGTGGTGGGTACGGCGACCGCCGTGGTCTTCGCGGCGGTGCCGGCCGGCTCGGTGTTGGGGTTGCCGGCCGGGACACAACTGGGCGAACACATCGGCTGGCGCGCTTCGTTCGTGGTGCTGGGCGTACTCGCGCTGGGGGTGGCGATCGCGCTGCTCGCACTGCTTCCGCCGCTGCCGCCGCTTCAGGTGACCCGGGCCGCGGTGTTGCGTGGGTTGTTGCGCGGCACCGACATCCGGATCGGGCTCGTGGCGACCTGTCTGATCGTGATCGCGCACTTCGGCGCCTACACGTATGTGACGCCGTTCCTGGAGCAGGTCACCCACGTGGACCGGGGGCTGATCGGCGTCTACCTGTTGGCCTTCGGCGTGGCCGGCATCGTCGGCAACTTCGTCGCGGGCGCGACCATGGTGCGCGGCCTGCGGGCGACGTTCGTCACGTGCGCGGCGCTGATCGCGCCGGCCACGCTGCTGTTCCCGGTCCTGGGCCGGTGGGATGCGGGCGCGGTCGGGCTGCTCGTGGTGTGGGGGGCGGCCTACGGCGCCGTCCCGGCCTGCTCCCAGACCTGGTTCGCGCGCTCGGCCCCTCGGGCGCCGGAGGCCGCCATGGTCGTGTTCACATCGTCCTTCCAACTCACCCTCGCCACCGGCGCGCTCGTCGGCGGGGCCGTCGTCGACGCCACGTCCCCGTCGACGGTGATGGTGTGCGCCGGCGCCATCGCCCTCGCCGCGGTCGCCGCCCTCGCGGCCCTCGCCGCGCCGGACGAAGCACCTCGTCGCACCACCTGACCACCCCCGCACCCGGCTTGCGCAAAGGCCGTACGGCGGAAGGAAGACGGGCGGGGTTGACTTCAAGTCGACTTCAACTTCTAACGTCTTCACCAGGCGCTCGGAGGAAGCACTTCCGGGGCCTCACCGCACAGTTCGCCTTTCTTTTCCCGGGGGTTCCCATGAGCATCGCCACGCACACCGAGACGCGCACCCGGACCGACACCTTCCGGCTGGCCGTCATCGTCGGCAGCACCCGCGAAGGGCGCTTCGCCCCCGTCGTATCGAACTGGTTCGCCGAAACGGCCGAGCGGCACGGGGACTTCGAGGTGGACATCATCGACCTGGCGCACGACCGGCTGCCCGACGTGTGGGCTCCGATGGGCAGCGAGCCCGCCGCGGTGGTCGAGGCGGTGGGCGCTCGGCTGGCCGCCGCGGACGCGTTCGTGGTGGTCACACCCGAGTACAACCACAGCTTCCCGGCCGGGCTGAAGAACATGATCGACCTGTTCCGCAACGAATGGCAGGGCAAGCCGGTGGGCTTCGTGTCCTACGGCGGCATCTCCGGCGGCCTGCGCGCCGTCGAGCAACTGCGCCTGGTCTTCGCCGAACAGCACATGGTCACCACCCGGGACGGACTCGCCTTCCCGATGGCCTGGGAGAAGTTCGACGCCGAGGGCCGGCCGGTCGACGTCGCGGGCACCGAGGCCGCCGCCAAGGTGATGCTCGATCAGCTCGCCTGGTGGACCGAGGCCACCCGGTCGACGCGCCTGCGCCGCCCGTACGGCGTCTGAACACCCGCTCCGAAGCAGCCGCAGCCATTCCACCGCCGAACGCCAGGAGCCCGTGATGGCCTCGACCACCGCCCCGGCCGCGAGCGCGCCCGCGACCGCCGTCCCCACCCCGTCCCGCAACATCGCGATGATCGCCCTCGTGGTCGTTCTCGGCTCGGTGATGTCCGTACTCGACGTCACCGTCGTCAACGTCGCCCTCAATCACCTCGCGCAGGACTTCGACGCACCACTGGCCACCATCCAATGGGTCGCGACGGGGTACACGCTGGCCCTGGCCACCGTCATCCCCGCGGCCGCGTGGGCGATGGGCCGATTCGGCACCAAGCGGTTGTACATGTTCTCCATCGCCACCTTCGCCGCCGGCTCCGTCCTGGCCGGGCTGGCCTGGTCGGCCGAGTCGCTGATCGCCTTCCGGGTCCTGCAGGGGCTCGGCGGCGGCCTGATCATGCCGGTCGGGATGACCATTCTGGCCCGCGCGTCGGATCCGAGCCGGATGGGGCGGACGATGGCCATCCTGGGCATCCCGATCCTGATCGGCCCGCTCGCCGGCCCGATCCTGGGCGGATGGCTGGTGGACGACGTGTCGTGGCGCTGGATCTTCTTCATCAACGTGCCGATCGGCGCGGTGGCGCTGGTTCTGGCCGCCAAGGTCTTCCCGCGCGATACGCCGCAGCCGACCAGGCCGCTGGACGTGCCCGGACTGCTGATGCTCTCCCCCGGCCTGGCGCTGCTGATCTACGGTCTGGCCACCGGCGGCGAGAAGGGCGACTTCGGCGCCACCGGCGCGTTGGTCCCGGCGGTGTCGGGCGCGTTCCTGGTGATCGGCTTCGTGGTCCGGGCGTTGCGGGTCGAGCACGCGTTGATCGATCTGCGGCTGTTCCGCAGCCGCCCGTTCGTGGCCGCCGCGGGCACCATGGTGCTGTTCGTCTGCGCCTACTTCGGCTCGATGATGTTGGCCCCGCTGTACTACCAACTGGTGCGCGGCGAGAGCGCCACCGCGTCCGGCCTGCTGGGCGCGCCGCAGGCGCTGTTCACCGCGGTGTCCATGCAGATCGCCAGCCGGCTCAGCGACCGGATCGCGCCGGGACGGATCGTGCTGGTCGGGATCGTGGTCGCCGCCTCCGGTTTCCTCGCCTTCACCACGCAGGTCGCCGCGAACACGCCCTACTGGGTGCTGATGTCCTGCATGTCGGTGACCGGGATCGGGGTCGGCATGACGCTGATGCCGACCACCGCTTCGGCGCTGCGCACCATGTCGCACGAGCAGGTCGCGGTCGCCGGGACCACGTTGACCATCATCCAGCAGGTCGCCGCCGCGATCGGCGGGGCGCTGATGTCGGTGCTGTTGGCCGGTGCGATGCGCGAGGGCCTGCCCGCCGGGCGGGGGGCCGGGGGGCTCGGTGAACTGCACATGTTGTCGCCGGCCGCGGTGGACGAGATCGGGCCTCGGTTGGCGGACACGTTCCAGGGGACGTACTGGTGGGCGGTCGGGTTCATGGCACTGGCGTTCCTGCCGGCGCTGCTGATGAGTCGACGGGCACCGCTGCCGACGAAGTGAAGCCGGACCCGCGGCCGATGCGCCCTCGCCCGCCGGACGGGCCGAGTGCCCTCGAACACCGGACACACCGAACGCCGGACGGGCTGTCGTCGACAGCCCGTCCGGCGTTCGGTGTGTCCGGCGCTACCGCTCCCGGTCCCCGCGCTCGGTCATCGTGTCCGGGCCCTTGAAGGTGCCCTCCCGGGTGGTTTCACCGTTGGCCTTCCACTCCGTGGAGTGCTCGTCGCGCGCGAGCGGTGCCGGGGCCCCTTCGGGGACTTCCGCCTCGCGGACCAAGCCGACGATCCGACGGCCCGTCAGGCCCAGGCTGACCAGGCTGAGTCCGTCGAAGAGCAGGGCCAGCGAGATGAACGTGCCGATCGCGTAGCGGCTGCTGCTGGGCCATTCGGCCAGTACCAACAGACCCAGGACCAGGTCGATCACGCCGACCAGGATGGTCCAGATCATCTTGGCCGACATGCTCGCGACGCCGCCCACGATGCGGAACATGCCCGCGCCGAGCAGCAGCAGCGCCACGAACAGGGTGAGCGCCTCGGCCGCCACCTCGGGCCGGCGCAACAACACGACACCCGCCGCGATGTTGAGCGCGGAGACCGCGACCACCAGCCAGAACGCGTTCTCCTTGCGCGCCTGAATGGCCTGGACGAAGCCGACCACACCGCCGATCAACAGCAGCCAGCCGAACAACACCATCGTGGTCAGCGTGGCCACACCCACGTAGACCAGGCCGACGATCCCGCCGAGCATCAACAACGTGCCGAGCACGACCAGCAAACCGAAACCGAAGCCCTTGCCGCTGCGCCGATGCCGTCCCGCGCCGGATTCGGCGGTCGGTCCCGTGACGCCCTTCGTGCTGTCCATGGGTGCCGCTCCTCGGATGTGCCCACGCCCGCAGAATCGCGTGCCTGGTACGCCTTCCCGCTGGAAAGCGACATATCCGCACGATCGGCTGTCCGCACGATCGGCCGAGGGCGCCGATCACGCCGCCCGCACCGATCAGCGCCGGGTTCCCGGCGGCAACGACGGGGGCAGCGCGGAGCGCACCGGGGACAGTGCCGGGGACAGCGCCGGGCGCGTGGCGGGCATCGGGGTCGGCACCGACACACCCCGTACCGCCGGGCCCGGACGGTCCATCAGGCCCAGGAAGTGCCGCCGCAGCCGGTACTTCTCCACCCGCCCGTTCGGCGTCCGCGGCATCCGCGTGACGATGCGCACCTGCGCCGGCCGCATGTACGCGGGCAACGACTGGACGCACCACGCGCGTAGTTCGTCGGGGTCCAGCGGTCGGCCCGGCTCGGGCTCGGCGTACAGGACCACCTCGTCCTCGTCCTCCCGATCGGTGGGCACCCCGAACACCGCGCCGACCGCGATGTCCGGATGCTGGTTGATCAGGTCCTCGATGTGATAGGCCGACACGTTCTCGCCGCGGATCCGGATCCGGTCCACGACCCGGTCGACGAAGTGCAGCAGCCCGTCCTCCTCGTCGAACACCGCCGCGTCGCCGGTGTGGAACCACAGATTGCGGGTGGCCTCCGCGGTGCTCAGCGGGTCGTCCACGTACTCCTGCACCAACAGTCCCGGCAGATGCGGTCGGATCGCCAGGTGCCCGACCACACCGCGCGGCACCGGCCGATCGTGCTCGTCCAGGATCGCCACCCGGGCGAACGGCAGCGGCGCGCCCAGGCAGCCCTTGCGCACGATCCGCGCCCCGTCGAGCACCGGCACGCCCAGTCGGGCGCACACCTTCGCGATCGCCGCCGGCGCCAGGCCGCGGCGCAGCGCGGGCGGCGTGGCCTCGCTCGGGTCCAGGCCGGTCAGCACGGCCGCGATCGGCAGGCCGGTCTCGACCTGTCCGTAGCCGGCGACCACGGTGTCGATCCCGTACCGGCGCGCGAACGTGTGGTGGATCGGCGGCAGCGGCTGCATGAGCACCGTGCTCAGCGGGTTGTCGCGCTCGCCGCGGGTCTGGGGCGCGCCGGAGAGCCAGCCCACCATCGTCTCGGTGAGCACCGCGCTGGTGGCCCCCGCCGACGCCACGCGGCGCCAGAAGTCGACCGGGTGGAATCGGTCCCACAACGACACCCCGGCCCCCGCCCAGGCGGCCCGGGCCAGGCCCGCGAACGCACCCTGGACCGAGTGCAGCGGCAGGTCCACGTGCACCACGTCGTCGGGCGTGGTGAGCCGGCGCAGCAGCAGCGTGTACGAGGCCAGCCAACGGTGCGGCAACACGGCGGCCTTGGGTCGGCCGGTCACCCCGGCGGTGTGCACGATCATCCCGACGTCGCCCGGATCGATCCGCACGGCCGGCGGCACCGCGCGGGCGAGGAAGTTGGCGTAGGCGATCTCCGGGTAGCCGTGCGGCGGCCTGGGCCCGACCGCGTCGTGCACGGTCAGCCGCGGCAGCCGGTTCAGGTGCGGCCGGACCGCCTCCAACGCGGGCACCAGCGCGCGTTCGGTGACCACGAGCACCGGTTGGCCGGCTTCGAGTTGCTCGACCAGCAGGTCGCCGATCGCGTCCGGATCCACCGGGCAGTACACGGCGCCGGCCTTCCAGATGCCGAACATCCACAACGCGGCGGCGTACGCGCTGCGGCAGTGCACCGCGACCCGGTCGCCGCGGCGGATGCCCGCCCGGGCCAGGTTGCCGGCGATCGTGTCGGTGGCCCGCTTGGCCTCGGCGTAGCTCAGGTCCAGGCCGTGCTCGCCGTAGTGGATGAAGACCCGCATCGGGGTGCGCACCGACCACTGGTCCAGTGCTTCGACGACCGACTCCCCGTCCGCGGCGAGTTCGGCGGCGAGACCCGCCTCGAGTTGATCGGCGGTCATGGCTGTACAGCACCCCCTGCGACGCGCGGAATCCCGGAAGGTCCCGGCTGGAGTCCGTGCGTGTACTCGCTCACACGGGGAGACGAACATATCGCCTGGGCGTGCCGATTGGGGGCCCGGGCGCGGGCTTCCTACCGGTGAGTTCAGCGCCTAGCATCCAGGCAGTCCGGTTGTCGACAGTGTGTCCGGGTCGATGGACAGGGCGTCATGACGGAGGACGGAGGCACCTGTGGTGCGAGAGCGGGGCGACGTGAGCGATACGGACAGCGAGCCCACCGACGAGCCGACCGACACGCCGAGCCACGCGCCGACCGACGAGCTCGAGCGCGAAGCCGCCGACGGGATCGACGAGGCGGGCATTCGGCGTCGGGTGGCCGATCTGGTCGCGGCGCACGATCCGACCACGATGTCCTCGGTCGAGTTCCTGGGGCACCGGTTCGACGCGGGCCTGGCCTGGGTGCACTTCCCGATCGGGTGCGGCGGCCTGGGCGCCTCGCGGGCGTTGCAGCAGGTGGTGGAGAGCGCGTTGATCGCGGCGGGCGCGAAGACGGCCAGTGGGTACCGCAATCCGATCGGCCTGGGGATGGGCGCGCCCACCATCGCCGCGCACGGCGCGGCCCGGCTGCGGGCCGAGTTGTTGCGCCCGCTGTGGACCGGCGAGGAGATCTGGTGCCAACTCTTCAGCGAGCCGGGCGCGGGATCGGACCTGGCGGGTCTGGCCACCCGCGCCGTCCGCGAGGGTGACGGCGACTGGGTCGTCAACGGCCAGAAGGTGTGGACCTCGCTCGCGCACAAGGCGCGGTGGGCGATGTTGCTCGCCCGGACCGATCCGGACCTGCCCAAGCACCAAGGGTTGACCTACTTCTTCCTGGACATGACCGCGCCGGGGGTCGAGGTGCGGCCGCTGCGCCAGGCCACCGGGCAGGCGGAGTTCAACGAGGTGTTCCTGACCGACGTGCGGATCCCGGACACGCACCGGGCGGGCGAGGTGGGTCAGGGCTGGGCGGTGTCGAACACGACGCTGATGAACGAGCGGGTGGCCATCGGCGGCGCGGCGTCGGCCCGCGAGGCGGACGCGATCGGCGCGGTCGCGCGGATGTGGCGCGACCGCCCGGAGTTGCGCACGCCGGGGCTGCACGACCGGCTGTTGCGGGCCTGGGTGGAGTGCGAGGTGGCCCGGCTGGGCAACGAGCGGATCCGCCAGCAGCTCGCGGCCGGTACGCCGGGCCCGGAGGGATCGGCGGCCAAGATCGCCTACGCCCGGCTGAACCAGGACGTCACCCGGTTGTGGCTGGAGTTGGCCGGCGAGGAGGGCCTCGGCTACGACGACTGGGCGATGCGCCGCAGCGAGTTGGGTCAGGCCACCCTCGGGGCGCGGGCGCCGGGCTACTACTACCTGCGGGCCAAGGGCAATTCGATCGAAGGCGGCACGTCCGAGGTGCTGCGCAACGTGATCGCGGACCGGGTGCTGGACCTGCCGCGCGAGCCGCGTACCGACACCAAGGTGCCGTGGAAGGAGATGCCCCGGTGAGCGAGCCCAGGATTCCGTCGTTGTTGTACGGCGAGGTCGAGGAGGATCTGCGCGCGGCGCTGCGCGAGGTGTTGCGGGATCGGTGCGGATGGCACGAGGTGCTGGCGCGGATCGACACCGAGGAGGCGTACGACGACGGCCTGTGGAAGGCGGTCGCGGCCGAACTGGGCCTGGCCGGGCTGTTGATCCCGGAGGAGTTCGGCGGGGCCGGGGTCGGGGCGCGGGAGGTCGCGGTGGCGCTGGAGGAGTTGGGCCGCGCGGTCGCGCCGGTGCCGTTCCTGGCCAGTGCGGTGCTGGCCACGTCGGCGCTGCTGGCCTGCCCGGCCGGCGAGGCGCGCGACGCGGCGCTGCGGGTACTCGCGGACGGCTCGCGGACCGCGACCCTGGCGGTGACCGCGACCACGTGGCCGGGGGCGGGTTTCCCGCTGTCGGTGACGGGTGCCCGGGACGCGGACGGTTTGTTGCTGACCGGCGCGGTGACCGGGGTGTTGGCCGCGGATCGGGCCGAGTTGCTGGTGGTTCCGGTGGTGGTGGCCGGCGAGGCGCAGCTGGCTCTGGTCGCGGGCGACGCGGCGCATCTGGCCCGGCGGGCGGTGACCTCGCTGGATCCGACCCGGCCGGTGGGCGAGTTGACGTTGGATCAGGTGCGGGGCCGGGTGGTGGCCGGGCCGGAGCACGCCGAGGCGGCGCTCGGGCACGCGCTGCGGCAGGGGGCGGCGCTGTTGGCCTCGGAGCAGTTGGGGGTGGCCGAGCAGGCGTTGGCCGAGGCGGTGGCGTATCTGAAGGTCCGGCACCAGTTCGGCCGGCCGATCGGGTCCTTCCAGGCGCTGCGGCATCGTGCGGCCGACCTGTGGTCGGACATCGCCGCGGCCCGGGCCGCGGCGCGCTACGCGGCGGCGTGCCTGGCCGAGGACGCGGCGGACGCGGCGGTGGCCACCGCCCTGGCGCAGGCGTACTGCGGCGAGGTGGCGGTGCGCGCGGCGGAGGAATGTGTGCAGATGCACGGCGGGATCGGCTTCACCTGGGAGCACCCGGCGCACCTGTACCTCAAGCGGGCGATGGCGTCGGCGCTGCTGCTGGGCACTGCGGATCGGCATCGGGCCACGCTGGGCACGCTGGTGGACCTGCCGCCGGCGATCTGAGCGGTCCGGACACGGGTGCGGCCGGCCTCCGGGTGGAGGCCGGCCGTTCAGCTCCGCAGCATCAGGACGATCATCACGACCGCGACCGCCATGAGCACGGCCCACACCGCCGTGACGAGACGAAGGCGCTTTCCGTCCCGGGCGGCGGGGGTGTCGGTCGGACCGGGGTCCGCCGGTTGCGGGTTGTCGCTCATGTCCTGGCTGCCCTCCACGGTGCCGCGCGCGGTGTCCTCCCGTTCAGGATGACACCGCGCGCGGCCCGTTGAGGAGCCCTCGCCCCGGAATGTGGCTCAGTGTCCGGCCGGGGTGGTGGGCAGTACCGCGGTGGCGTCCGCCGCCGGCCCCGCGACCGCCGGGGCGGCCTGCGGTACCTGCTGGGCGGCGATCAGCCGGGCCAGCCAGAACCGCATGAACGTGGACAGCGAGTAGCGGATGAAGAGGGCGAAACCCAGCAGCGAGACCGGGATCGCCGACAGACCCAACGTGATCGCGTCGTTCTGGGTCAGGATCAGCGTCGTGCCGTGCGACATGAAGTAGGCGCCGATGCCCATGCCGATCCCGACCACCATCAGCCCCACGCCCAGCCACATGAGCTGGGTGTCGAGCATGGTCTTGGGCGCACGCAGTTTCAGCGCGCCGACGTCGGCGGTGAACTGTCGGGTCCGATCCTGAGTGGCCGCCGGGATCGCCGCATGGCGCGGGGCGAACGCCGGTGGTGGCCCGGCCGTCGGCACCCCCTGCGGAACCGTCGGCGGCTCGCCGGCGGGCCTCGCGGGTGCGGGCTGCCCGTCGGCGTTCACGCTGTTCATACTCATCTAAGTCGTCACCTCGTGGGTCGCCGTGAGGTTGGTACGTATCCGCGGACGGCCATGTGCGATCAGCCGCCCAGGTACGCGCTGTGCAGGTCGCCGGCGATCTCGTCCGGAGTGCCGACCTGAAGGATCCGGCCACCGCTCATGACCGCGGCGAGGTCGGCGACGGCCAGGGCCGTGCGCGCGAACTGCTCGACCAGGAGCACGGTGACACCGGTCTCGGCGATCTTGCCGACCACGTCGTACAACTGGTCGACGACGAGGGGCGCGAGGCCCATCGAGAGTTCGTCGAGCAGGATGATGGCCGGGTTGGTGGCGATCGCCCGGGCGACGGCCAGCATCTGCTGCTCGCCGCCCGACATCGTGCCCGCGGCCTGGGTCCGGCGTTCCTTGAGGCGGGGGAAGATCGGGAAGACCTTCTCCTCGATCTCCTTGCGGGAGACTCCTCGGTAGGTGGCCATCCACAGGTTCTCGGACACGGTGAGATTGGGGAAGACCCCGCGGCCTTCCGGGATGCTGCACAGGCCGATCCGGGCCAGGTCCACGGGTGCGGCCCCGGTGACGCACCGCCCGGCGAGGAAGATGTCCCCGCCGGTGGGCTCGTGCAGCCCGGTGATCACCTTGAGCATCGTGGTCTTGCCGGCGCCGTTGGGGCCCAGGACCGCCATGACCTTGCCGGTGGGTACCGCCAGGTCCACCTTGTGCAGCACCTCGACCTGCTCGTACGCGGCGCTGACGCCGCGCAGTTCGAGCAGCGGCGGGGCGCCGGCCGGCCCGGCGGGGCGCGCGTCGGCCACGTTCAGCGTCATACGGTCTCCTGCAGGACTTCGTCGGCCTCCGCGGCGTCGGCGGTACCGAGGTAGGCGGCCTGTACGGCGGCGTTGTTGCGGATCTCGTCGCACGTACCGTTGGCGATTTTTTTGCCGAAGTCAAGCACGTGCAGCTCGTCGCAGGTGTTCATCACCAGATCCATGTCGTGCTCGACCAACAGCACGGCGACCCCGTCCGAGGCGATCTCGCGCAACAACTGGCCGAAGCCGCGCGTCTCCTCGTCGTCCTGGCCGGAGGCGGGCTCGTCCAGGAGCAGGATCTTGGGCCGGACCGCCAACGAGCGTGCCAGTTCGACCACGCGGCCCTGGCCGGTGGGCAGTTGGTCGGCGCGCACGTGCGCGATCTCGGTCAGGTTGAGCCGGTGCAGCAGCCGCGCGGAGGTGTCCTGCGGTGTCTCCTTGGTGCCGCGGTTCAGTCGGCGGTACTGGGCGGCGGCGACCTGGATGTTCTCTCGAACGGTCAACGAGCCGAACAGTTCCAGGCGTTGGAAGGTGCGGGCCATGCCCAGGCGGGCCCGGCGGTAGGGCGCGAGTTTGCTGACGTCGCGTCCGTCCATCCGGACCCGACCCGCGGACGGCGGCTGAAGGCCGGTGATCACGTTGAAGATCGTGGTCTTGCCCGCGCCGTTGGGGCCGATCAGGCCGGTGACCTTGCCCTCGTGGGCCCAGATGTTGACGTTGTTCAGGGCGGTGTGGCCGCCGAAGCGGACCGTGACGCCCTCGACCTCAAGCCCCATGACGCGCTCCAGGCAGGGTGGGTGACGATGATTCGGCCAGCGCGACCGTCGGCAGCGAGGGCATCGCGATCAGCTTGTCCAGGGCCTCGATGTCGGCGGACTTGAACCGGTTGCCGTTCAGGCCCAGTCCCTCGGGCTGCTCGGACAGGCCCGGCGGCAACTCCTGTTCGGTCCGCTGCGCCGTGAGCATCAGCTCGACCTTGACCGCGGCCGGGATGCCGATCACCGCGAGCAGGATGCCGATCACGAAGGCCCAGTTGCCGATCACGTCGGTGAACCGCAGTACCACCAGGACCAGTTGGGCCGCCGCGCTGCCCGCCAGGATGAACGGCCGGCGCAGGGCGGGCTCCCATTCCGGGCGGATCTTGGCGGCGATGAAGCCGTTCGGGTTCTTGCCCAGCGCGATGCCGTTGAGGCCGATCAGGATCGTGGTGAGCTGGGCGTAGTCGGGGAAGAGGTTGGTGATCAGCGGCGTGCCCAGGAAGATGCCCGCGAACAGCGCGGCGCCCGGCGAGGTCAGGCCCGCGATCACCATCAGCATCAACACCGAGAGCCCGGCGGTGAAGTCGAAGCTGACCGGCGACAGCGTGCCGGTCGCGCCGCCCAGGATGCCGCCGCCGACGCCCGCCATCGCGGCGGAGAGGCCGAAGACGGTGAGCGTGGTCAGCTTGTGGTTCATCCCGATCGTCGCGCACGCCGCCGGGCTGTCCTTCATCGCCAGCAGCCTACGGCCGAACTCGCCGCGGCGGATCCACACCACCACGAGCGAGGACAGGGCGAAGAAGACCGCGCCGAAGATGAAGTAGGCCCGGTCGGAGGAGATGTCCACGCCCGGCCAGTCGAAGCGCTCGAAGTTGAGCGTGCCGCTGTTGAACAGGTCGATCCGGGTGTCGCCCCAGGTGAACGCGGGCAGTTGGAAGATCCAGCGGTCCAGCATGACGGCGAACGCGGCGGTGGCCAGGGCCAGGTAGATCCCGGACAGGCGCAGTGCCGGCAGCGCGACCAGCACGCCGATGCCCGCACAGATCAGCGCCGCCCACAGCAGCCCCAGCGGGTTGCCGCCGGAGCCCAGGTGCGAGACGCAGATCGCGCCGATGCCCGCGAAGCCCAGTTGGGCCAGCGACATCTTCCCGGCGTAGCCCACGAGCGGGATCACCGACAGCGCGATGATCGCGAAGCCCCACATCTTGGTGCTCGCGAACAGGTCCACGGTGCCGAGGGAGTGGGCCGCGACCACCGCGCCCGCGATCACCAGGGCGGCGAAGACGAGCGAACCGGTCCAGGTCGGGCGGTGGGCGATCTCCCGGGTGCGGGAGGAGGCGTGGCCGCGCAGCCGGGAGGTGGGCAGCAGCATGATCGCCACGAACAGCACCAGCACCGGCATCGAGTCGGTGAGGCCGGCGAGGTAGGGGCCCGCGGTGGGGAAGTCGGTCTCGGTGAGGTAGCCCTTGCCGTACTCGGTGACCAGGCCGATGATCATCGCGCCGACGAAGGTCCACGGCAGGCTCTTGAGCCGGCCGATCACCGCCGCGGCGTAGGCGTTGACGATCAGCAGGGTCAGCGGCAGCGCGGCGAAGGAGAGTTTGGGCGCGATCAGGATGCCCGCGAGCGCGGCCAGCATGGTGCCGGTCGCCCAGGCCAGCATGCCGGGCACCTCGGGACGCGAGCCGTTGAGCACCGCGAGGTTGCGGTCGTCGACGGTGGCGCGCATGGCCACACCGGCGCGGGTGGAGCGCAGCAGCACCCACAGGCCGATCGCGACGATCAGCGCCACGGCCAGGGTGATCAGGTCGTGGTAGGACACGCGCGTGCCGGCCATGTCCACGGACTCGCCGGGGAAGAAGTTGACCACGTTGCGCGGGGTCTGCGGGTCCCAGACCCACATCACCGTGGCGAGCAGGCTCAGCAGCACCGCGACGGTGACCATCAGGCGCGTCGTCTCCGACGTGCCCTCCAGCCGTCGCATGATGGCGAAGTGCAGGAACACCCCGAACGCCGGGGCCAGGATGCCCAGCACCACGACGATGGACAGCCAGACCGGCCAGCCCCAGTCGAAGTGCAGTTGCCAGTAGGTGAACGCGGCGAGCGCGCCGGTGACGCCGTGGGCGAAGTTGAAGATGCCCGTGGTGGTGTAGGTCAGGGTCAGGCCACCGGCGGTGATGGCATAGATGCCGCCGGTGACCAGGCCGCTGATGGTGAGGATGATGAACTCGTGCACGCGCCCTCCGTTCGGGCCGGGCCGTGTCGCGGGGCGATCGGTCTCGGAGACTGGTGCGGCACGGCTCCTGACAGGTCGTCAGGGCCGTGGGGGCCGTTGGTGCCGCCCTCCCGCCCGGTGCGGGGCGGGAGGACGACGGTTTCGCCTGGTCGGACCGAGCGGGGTCGGCGGCCGACGGGTTCGGCGGTGGTGCGGGGTGTTGCCGGTGGTGCGTTGTCGAGTGGCCGAGGATCGGCTATCGGCTCAGGTGACGTTCTCCGGCGGCGCGGCCGGCGGCGGTTCGCCTCCGTCGGCGGGCGGCGGGGTGTTCGTCTCGGGTGCCCCGGCCGGCGGGGGTGTGCCGGCGGACGGCGGCGGCGTGTTCTGCGCCGCGGGCGCACCGGGCGCGACGGCGACCACGTTGCTCGGGTCGCAGTTGAAGTACTCGGCCTTGTTCGGCTTGGTCAGCGCGGCGTCGTACTCGAAGCCCTTGGGGCTCACCTTGAGCATGGTGAAGCAGTCCGCGGCGCGTACGTCCTTGGTCTCCACGATCGGGCCGGGGGCGAACAGGCCGCCCGCGTCCCAGTTGGCGCGCTTGCCCTTGGCCAGCACGCACTCCGTGGTCAGGTCCGTACCGCACTCCTTGACCGCACTCGCCCACAACAGCCAGGAGTTGATCCCGGACATGTGGAAGAACTCGAGGTCCTTCTTCGGCTCCACGCTGTGCAGGATCTCCAGCGCCTTCTGCACGGCGGGGTTCTTGTCGCCGAGCGACTGCGGCACGAAGGTCGGGTAGATGTAGGTCTCGGGCATCTGCGAGTTCTTGGCGGAGGCGAGCGTGTAGCGGTTGTACGCCGACGCGTCGCTGACGATGACCTTGGGGTGCCAGTTCATCGCGTCCATCTCGCGGAACATCGAGGCCGAGTCCACCGCGAGCCACGTGGTGATCAGCATCTCGACGCCGGCGGTCTTCATCTTCTCCAGCGTGGTGCGGCCGGGCGGCGGGATGACGGGGACGTCTTCCTTGTAGACGACCGTGCCACCGGCCGCCTCGACGCCGGCCTTGTAGCGGACCATCGAGGGCCGCAACGAGGCGATCGCCTGGCCCAGCAGGCCGACCTTGGCCTTGACCTCGGGGTGCGCGGCGAAGACCGCCTTGTACGCGCCCACCACCGTGGTGGAGGTCGGCAGGCCGACCGCGAGGTCCTGGAGGTCGCCCTTGGCCGATTCCTCGCCGACCACGTAGGCCGGGAAAGCGCCGAGTTTGCACCCGGTGCGAGCCTTGACCCCGTCGTTGTCGAACGGGTTGCCGCCGCCGACCACCATGAAGTCGCTCTGGCAGGCCGCCGTCATGACCGTGCCGACGTTGCTCAGCGCGGCGTCGCGCTTGGTCAGCTTGATCGTGCGGCCGTTGATCCCGCCGAGTTCGTTGCACCACTTGGTGAAGCCGTCGGCCATCTCGAAGAACTCTTTGCCCAGGCCCGGTTGGGCGGCGGCCCCGGGGTCGCCGGTCACACTGACCGAGATCTCCTTCTCGGTGACGCCCCGGTCGGCCTTCTTGGTGAGCGGCTTGCCGTCGCCCTTGCCGCAGACGTCCTTGAGCGTGCCGAAGTCACCGGGCGCGCCGCCGGCGGCCGGCTTGCCGTCCTTCGTCGATCCGGGCGCCGCCGGATTCCCGGCCGCCTGCGGACCCTTGGCCACCGCGTCGTCACCCGAGCGACTACAGCCGACCGCCAACAGGAGCGGCACGACCAGCAAGCCGGCCGCCGCTCGGCGGCGCGTCCCACGCCGCCCGGCGGAAGTTGATGCCATCAGCCCTCCCGACACTTCGTTTCCGCGGGCCGGGCCGATGTGCCCGGTGCGCTCTCACGTACTTCTCCTGCGCTGTGCTCGCGTCGTTCTCGTCTTGTGCTCGCCCTGCCCCGGGCTCCGCCTGCGAGGCGTCCCTGCGACTGGATCTGACATGCCATCAGTCAATGGGCCATGAAGCAATGGCCGGGACCTTAACGGGGTGTTCCACAGGGTGCAAGGGTCACCGAACCGGCGAAAACCGCTGGCCGGCAGCCCGAGAACAGTCCATCGTGCGGCGGGGCGCGTCACTACACACGTGTCACCGTTTCGCCCGTCAGGGTCGCAATTCATCGGCTTCGTGATGGCACTGTTATGAGGTGCCGACGATCCGTTTCCCGCGGTCCGCCAAGCGCCCCGCGCAGCGAAAAGGCGACACGGCGACACCCGTTCTCCATAAAGCGACAAGGAGTCAGCGAACCGATGCACCCGATCGATTCGACCACCGACGCACGCGAGATCGAACGAGTCCCGGCGGCGGACGGCGAACTCGTCCTGCGACGTGCGGGCGAGCACTACGAGATCATCAGCAACGGCTGCTTTTTGATGGACACGCGCGCGGGCGCCTCGGAGCGGCTGCTGGTGCGCACCGCGCTCGACGCGCTCGGTGACGACACCGGACTGCGGATCCTGGTCGGCGGACTGGGCGTCGGCTTCACCCTGCGCGAGGCACTGACCGACCCCCGGGTCGCGCAGGTGACGGTGATCGAACGCGAGCCCGCCGTGGTGCGCTGGGGCTCGGGGCCGCTCGCGCCGTTCTCCGGCCACGCCCTGACCGACCCGCGCGTGAGGGTGATCACATCCGACCTGGTGGCGTGGGTGCACTCGGGTCGCACCGGGGCGGTCGCCGAGCCCGCCGGGCGGGAGTCGGACGGGCGCTTCCACGCGCTGTGCCTGGACATCGACAACGGGCCGGACTGGACGGTGACCGACGGCAACGCCTCGCTCTACGACGACGCGGGGCTGGCCGCGCTGCAGGCCCGGTTGTTGCCGGGCGGAGTGTTGACCGTGTGGAGCGCGACGGCGAGCCCGGCCTTCGCCGACCGACTGCGGCGGCGGTTCGGCCGGGTGGGCGTGCATGAGGTGCCGGTCCCGCGCGGGGAGCCGGACGTGGTGTTCGTCGCACGCGAGGGGTAGCGGGTCGCGGCGCCGGCAAGGGATGGCGAGTCGGCGGTGGTGCGGCGGCCCGGGCGTGCGCGAGATGTAACTGACACGACGTCAGAGAAACTTGCGTGTGTCATCCAACTGCTGCCAGCATGCGATCGACGGCTGGTGAAAGGGTGGACATGCACGACGACGAGGCGGATTCGCCCGTATCCAACACTTCGGGCGAACTGCGCGATCGCAGCGAACTCCGGGACGTGGTGCAGATCTACGCCCACGGCGCCGACCGCCGCAAGCCCGACCTCGTCGCCTCGATGTTCACGCCCGAGGGCCGCCTGGTGATCCACCGCGACCCCGGCTCCACCGAACCGCCGGCGGTACGCACCGGCCGCGCCGCCATCGCCAAGGCCCTCACCAGCCTGGACCGTTACCTGGCCACCACCCACCTGATCGCCAATCAGCTCGTCGCCTTCGAGCCCGGCGGCGATCGGGCGAACGCCGAGACGTACTGCACGGCGCACCACATCTACGAATCCTGCGGGGTGCGCCGCGACCGGGTGATGTCGATCCGCTACCTCGACACGTTCGTGCGCACCGACGAGGGCTGGCGCATCGAGACCCGCACCCTGCACTGCGACTGGGTCCAGGACCGGCCGCTGACCGCATGAGCGCCGGCACGAAGGGGGCCGCGCGCACGCCGACCAGGCGCCACGGCCCGACGATGATCCTGGTCGCCCTGTCCTTCGCGGCCACCACGATGGCGGTCATGCAGACCGTGGTCTCGCCGATCCTGCCGCAACTGCAGAACCGGCTCGGCGTCTCCAGCTCGGCCATCGCCTGGGTGCTCACCGGCAACCTGCTCGCCTCGGCGGTGGCCACGCCGCTGCTCGGCCGCCTCGGCGACCTGCGCGGACGCAAACGATTCCTGCTCTACGCGCTGGCGGCGGTCACGCTCGGCTCGATCCTGGCCGCGTGCACCACCTCCTACGTGATGCTGATCGCCGGCCGGGTGCTCCAGGGCATGGGCGGCGGCGTGGTCCCGCTCGCGCTCAGCGTGGTGCGCGACGAGTTCCCCAAGGAGCGCTCGGCGGGCAGCATCGCCACCATCGGCGCCACGATCAGCGTCGGCGCCACCTTCGGCTCGGTGATGACCGGGCTGATCGCCGACCGCTGGGACTACCACCTGCTCTTCTGGCTCTCCGCGCTGGTCGCGGTGGTGTCCATGCTGATGGTGTGGCGGGTGGTGCCGGACACCGCCGAACGACGCTCCGGCCATGTGGACCTGGTCGGCGCGCTGACCCTGTCCGGCTGGCTGGCCGCGCTCCTCGCCGCGGTGAGCATGGGCAGCCGGTCCGGGTGGGGCGATCCGCTGGTGCTCGGTGGGCTGATCACCGCCGCGGTGATGTTCGCCGCCTGGATCGGCTGGGCGCTGCATCACCCCGAACCCCTGGTCGACCTGCGGGTGATGGCCCGCCGGCCGGTGTTGCTGGCCAACCTGTCCGGGGTGTTCACCGGCATGGCGATGTACGGCTCCTCGCTGCTGTTCCCGCCGTTCATCCAGGCACCGTCGGCGCTCGGGTACGGCTTCGGCAAGTCGGTGCTGATCGCCGGGCTGATCATGCTCCCGGGCACGATCGGCAACCTGGCGGCGGCACCGGTCGCGGCCCGGATGACCAACCGGTACGGGCCCAAGCCCGCGCTGGTGCTCGGACCGCTGCTCAGCGGCACGGCCTTCGCGCTGCTGATGCCGCTGCACGGGCACTGGTGGGCGTTCTCGATGGTCGGCGTGTTGTTCGGCTTCGGCCTCGGGCTCGCCTTCTCCGCGATGCCCGCGCTGATCAACGACCACGTGCCGGCGGACATGACCGGGGTGGCCAACGGCATGAACGCGGTGCTGCGCACGGTGGGCGGGGCGACCGGCACGGCCGTGCTCGGCGCGATCCTGAGCGCGTCCCTGGTCGACGCGGGCACCGCTCGGGCGGCGGGCGTCGCCCAGGCACCGGAGCTGGCCGGCTACCTGATCTGCTTCGGCATGCTGGGCATCGGCTGCCTGCTCGCGGCGCTGCTCGCGTGGTCGATCCCGAGCGCGCGCCGAACGGCGCAACCGGTGCGGGTGACGGCCGAACCCGACCGGGTGCAGGCGACCCGATAGGGAAGACTGCCCGGATGATCGGGAACGAACGAGACACCGCCCTGGCCGAGGCGATCGCGCTGCGCGAGGGGGGTCGGGTCGAGGAGGCCCGGGCCCGCTTGGTGCCGCTGGTCGAACGCCACCCGGGCGACGCGCGGATCGCCTACCAGGCGGCGTGGGCGCACGACGTGCTCGGCCTGGAGCGCGAGGCCGTGCCGTTCTACGAATGGGCGCTGATCGGGGACGGCCTGACGGCCGAGGAGCGACTGGGCGCGTTCCTGGGCCTGGGCAGCACGTACCGTGCGTTCGGCGCGTACGACAAGGCGGTGGCGATCCTGCGTCGGGGCCTCACCGAGTTCCCGGGCGACGCGGGCCTGACCACGTTCCTGGCCATGGCCCTCTACAACGCCGGCGACGCCAAGACCGCGATCGAATCCCTCCTGCGCGTCATCGCCGACACCGGCGACGACCCCGGGCTGACGCCTTACCGCAAGGCCATCGAGCTCTACGCGACCGACCTGGACGCCACCCACGGCTGACCCGGTCGGCGCGCCGTCCGGCGCTTGCCGCGCCGGCGCGTCCACGGCGTGGGCGGCGCCCACCGTGCTCACGGCGCTTGCGAACAACCGAACGGGCGACGCCGACGCGCCCGAAGCGGCGTGGGCCGCGGGATCGAGGGAGTCCCCTTGAATGCTCCTATTTCGGTTGCCGAGGCGATTCCCGGGCGGCCATGGTTCAGCGGTGCCGCCGAGTAAACGACACGGCACGGAAGGGACATCGTCATGACCTACCGCATCGGGCCGTTCGCCGGCCGCACGGCGTTCACCGCGATCGTGGCCGTGCCGGCCGTCCTCCTGCTGGTCTGCGCCTGCAATGGGGACGGCAAGAACTCCGCGCGCGTCTCGGCCACGGCCACGGCCACGGCTTCCGCATCCGATTCGGTGTTCGCACCACGCACCGCGAGCGCGACGACACCCGTCTCGACCAGGACCCGGGCCACCGAATCCCCGTCCGCGACGAGCCGCGCGACCCGGACCTCCGAGTCCTCCGCCACGCCGGAGAGCACCAAGACGGCCTACGACAAGGGCGAATGCCTCAGCGGCAGGATCAGCACGGGCGGGAGCCAGGAGAAGCTGATCACGGTCGGCTGCTCGGACCCCAAGGCCAACTTCAAGGTCCTGCGCGTGTTCCCCTACATGACGGCCGGCCGGCCGTGCGACAACGTGAGCGGCGCGGACTACACGTACTCCAGCTACTGGACGCGCAACGGCATCCCGACGTACGGAAGCACGTACTGCCTCTCCGAAATCGGCTGAGCACCCGCGCCGACCGGCGCGCCGATGCCGACCAAAGTCGATCGGGCATCGCAGCCCGGTCAGCGCCGAACCCGCGACCCGCTGCCCGGGCTGCGAACGTGTCCGAGATCCGCCGTCGCCCGAACGACCCGCCAGTCGAGCCGGTCGCCCGCACGCGCCCGACCGGCCTCCCGGCCCGGACCGGACCGGCCGCGCGTGGGCGGCCCATCTCGGCTACGCCCTCGCCGCCTTGGTGCTCGGCTCGATGAGCCTGGCCACCGCGCTCCAGGAGGACGACCAGGCGCCGACCGTCCGGGTCGAGACGGTCCTGGGCGGCGTCATGTTCGCGGCGATGTTGCTGTTCCGCCGCGGTTGGGCGACCCAACTCGCCGTGGGCCGGCCGGCCGTCGTCGGGTGGTCTCCGTCGGCCAGTTATCGCAGCATCGCTCGCTCCTCGGCTCGCCGGCTCGCTAACCGGCTCCCGGGAACAGCGACACGAACGCGTCCGAGGCCGCCGTCATGCCCTGGCCGAACGGCGCGTCCAGGTCCCAGATCAGGAACAGCAGGAACGCGATCAGCGCGCTGAACAGCCCGGCAACGATCAACTCCGGTGCGGATCTGCGGATTTGCAGCGTGAAGATCATCCCGACGGTGACCACGGCGCCGACGATCAGGCCGAACCACACCAGCCCCGGCATCGATGAACCGGCCTGCCCACCGCGGGCCTGACGCGCGTCGTCCGCGATCGCGATCTGGTCCAGGATCGGCTGGTACATCTGCGCTTCCTGGTCGCCCTGCGGCGCGTAGTCGGTCACCCCGTGTCGCACCGTCTCGAACAACTGCGAGGCCCGATCGGAGAGTTCGCCGTGGTCGGCCATGTAGGACCACTCCTTGTGGACCACGTACTTCACGTAGGCGTCGATGTCCGCCCGAATCTGGTCGCGCACCGGCGGCGGATAGACCCGGACCCGCTCGCTGACCTCGTGCAACGCCTGTGCCTCGTGCCGCACCTCGTCCTCGGCCGCGCCCCTCCCCTCCCACACGCCCGCGATCGCCAGACCGAGCACGATCGCGTAGACCACGCCGATCATCATCGTCATGTATTCGAGGACGTCCGGGGTTGCCGACGGATCGTCGTCGTCCGGCAACCGGCGCTGCTTGAGCACGACAACCGCCAGGACGACCGCGCACACCGCGGCCATCGCGAGCGCGAGTACCACCCAATGGGTCATGGATGACCTCCGGATCGAGGATTCCGATGGAGCCGAGCGGGGGGACGGACTCGCGGGAGTGGCGTCCACCGGGCCCGGGTGGAGAGCGGGCGGCGGCCCGCGACCGACGACGCGGGCGGGCCGAACCGCTCGGGGAACAGCAGGAGTCGGGTATGCCGGGCGTCAGCGCGAGCCGCCGCCCGAACCACGTGCGCCGGCCCGGCCACGCGGCTTGAGCGCGGCGCCGGCCAGGATCGCCGGCGCGGTGATCAACAGCGTCGTGGTGACGATCGACGTCCCGCGCGCCGGTGGGGCCGCCGCGGACGGTCGAGCCGGTGGGCGGCGGACCGCGATCGGTTGCAGCGGCGGTGGAGTCACGACCGGCGCACTGGTCGGCGGTGGTGTGTCGGGCGGCTTCGGCGCCGGCGGGGTCGGCCGTGCCGGTGGCGTCGACGCGGGCACCACGACCGCGACCGGGGTGGACCGGGGCGTGGGCGGCGGGGTGCGCACCGGCGTGGGTTTCGGGGGTGCCTTGGTCGGTGGCGGCGTGGGCTTGGGTTTGGTCGGTGTCGGCGACGGCTTGGGCCGACACGAGCCGTCCCGCACCAGTCGGAAGTCGACCTTCAGCCCGATCCCGCCGGTCGGTGGCCCGGTGGCCGGAATCACGTCGACCCGCACGCTCGCCCCGGGCGAAGCGCCGATCGAAACGCACACATCCACACTCGCGCCCGGCGCATGGCTGCCGCCGGTGCTCGAACCCGCCCACGCCACACCGGCCGGAGCAACCAACAAGGCCCCCGCCCCGACCACGCACCCCCACCGGCGCGCCCGACCCCATGCGCTCATGTGAACGATCATCCGGCAGAATCGATGACTTTAGGCCGAATCTCCATCGGATTCACTCGAAAGGGTTGAGTGGCCGTCAAATACGGTCATCCTGAACGAAGTTGGCGAACAACCGGTATGTATGCCCAAGGCTTGTAGAGGCAACTACCGGGCGCCGGGCCGCCCCTGCCCCACCCGCCCCTCAATGCGTCCGCGTCCCCGCCAACCAGGTCCCCTCCACCACGATCCGCCCCAGCGACATCGGGTCCACCACCCGCGGATCCGCGCTCAGCCACACCAGATCGGCCACGCTGCCCACCTCCAGCCCCCGCCGATCGTCCGCGAACGCCTGATACGCGACCCCGACCGTGTAGGCGTGCACCGCCTGATCCACCGTCAACCGCTCGTGCGGCATCCACCCCTCGACCGGTACGCCCTCGAACGTGCGTCGGGTGACCGCGACTTGGATGCCCTCCAGCGGCCGATGCGAACTCACCGGCCAGTCGCTCCCGAACGACACCCGCGCACCCGAGTCGACCAGGGTGCGCATCGGATATTGCCGCCCGGCCCGCTCCGCGCCCACCCGCGGGATGGTCAACTCGTGCTGAAGCGGGTCGAGTTGCGCCCACAGCGGCTCGAAATTGGCGATCACCCCGAGCCGCGCGAAACGGTCCAGGTCGGCCGGGTCGACCAGTTGCACGTGGGCGATCACCGGCCGCCGATCCCGCGTCGGGTCGGTCGAGACGGCGGCCTCGATCGCGTCCAGCGCGGTCCGCACGCCCGCGTCGCCGATCGCGTGGATGTGGACCTGGAACCCGTCCGCATCGAAGGCGGTGACCGCCTCGGCCAGGGCCGCCGGCGGCCAGACCGGCATCCCACAACTGTGCGGGGCATCGCGGTACGGGGCCAACATCGCCGCCGTACCGCCCTCGATCACCCCGTCCGCGAAAAACTTCACCGTCCGGGCGGACAACAACGGCCCACCCCGCTCCGCGACTTCCGCCCGCGCCGCGACGAACTCGGCGCGCTGGTCCCGCCACCGGTCCGGGTCGGCGCGAAACGCCAGGTCGGCCCGGAACGACAGCGCCCCGCGCCGGGCCGCCTCGACGTAGGCCGGCACCATCTCCGGCTCCACCCAGGCATCCTGAACCCGGGTCAGCCCGGCGCTCGCATACGCCGCACCGGCCACCCGCAGGGCGTCGACCAGTTCGTCCACCGGCCGTCCCGGCACCCGATCGAGCACCAGATCGCACGCGTGCCACTCGCGCAGCGTGCCCAGCGCCGAGCCGTCGGGTCGCCGGACGATGTGACCGAGCCGAGGCTGCGGCGTCGCGTCGGTGACCCCGGCCCGGCGCAATGCCTCGGTGTTGCACCACACCGTGTGGTAGTCGTACGCGCGCAGCACCACCGGTCGATCGGCCACCGCCGCGTCCAACCAACGCGCGTCGAACTCGCCGTCCGGGACCAGTGTCGGGTCGTAGCTCGCACCGACGATCCACTCCTCGTCCGGATGTTCGCCCGCCCAGCGGCCGACCTCCGCGACGATGTCCGCGACGCCGGTCAGCCCCTTGATCTGCGGTCCGAAGTGTTCGAGGCCGCCGAACAGGGGGTGGGCGTGCCCGTCGCCGAAGGCCGGCAGCAGCAGGCCCTCGCCCAGCTCGACGACCAGCTCCGCGTCGAGCGCGAGCGCGGCCGAGCCGAGCGCGACGACCCGCCCGTCCCGAACCGCCAGCGCGTTCGTGTCGCCCGCGCCGGTGCGAACGGTGCCCCGGAACAGGGTCCTGGTCATGGTGCGCCCTCCGTGGGTCGAGTGGATCCGGCGCAGTCGGTCGGCGACCCTGGGTGAACTGGGGCCCCCGACCGGGCCGGACAAATTAGGCCAGCCTAGCCTTCTCCAGTGAATGTCCTCCCGACGCGGGGTCGCCCGACCGAGCGCCGAGTCCTCTATCTGGTCTCGGCCCTGTTCGTGCTCGCCGCCGCGTGTCTGCTCAGCCTCGCCGTGGGCAGCCGAACCATCGCACCCGGCGCCGTGCTGGACGCGCTCGTGCACGGCGGCGACTCCACCGACGCGATCGTGGTCGACTCGATGCGGCTGCCGCGCACCGTCGTGGCGCTCCTGGTCGGCGCGTCGCTCGGCGTCGCCGGCGCCTGCATGCAGGGGCTGACCCGCAATCCGATCGCCGAGCCCGGCATCCTGGGCATCAGCAACGGTGCCGCCGCCGGCGTGGTGACCGCGATCTCGGTGTTCGGCGTGACCAGCCTGACCGGATACGTGTGGTTCGGCTTCGCCGGCGCGTTGTGCACCGGAGTGCTCGTGTACGCGGTCGCGGCGCGCGGGCGCGGCGGCGCCACCCCGGTCAAGCTCGCGCTGTCCGGGCAGGCCCTGGCGGCCACCCTCGGCGCGCTGATCACCCTGGTCCTGACCACCGATCAGGGCACGCTGGACCAGTACCGATTCTGGCTGGTCGGTTCGTTGTCCGGGCGCACCGACGAAGTGGCCTGGCGGATGTTGCCGTTCGTCGGCGTGGGCATGCTCCTGGTGGCCGGCACCGCACGCGGCCTGGACGCCCTCGCGCTGGGCGACGACGTGGCCAAGGGGCTGGGCCACAAGGTGAACCGGATCCGGGTGATCGGCGGCCTGGGCGCCACCGTGCTGACCGGCGTCGCGGTCGCCGCGACCGGCCCGATCTCGTTCGTCGGCCTGGCCGTTCCGCACGCGGCGCGCGCCCTGGTGGGCAGCGATCACCGCTGGGTGCTGGCCATGTCGGCGTTGCTCGCGCCGATCCTGTTGTTGGTCGCCGACGTCCTGGGGCGGATCATCTTCCCGCCCGCCGAGGTCGAGGTGGGCGCGATGACCGCGCTGATCGGGGTGCCGATCCTGGTCGTGCTGGTGCGCCGCAAGCCGGTGGTGTCCGGATGAGCCACCGCCCGTACGGCCATGTCCTGCTCCGCCGCCCGCGTTTCTCGTTCCTCGTGCACCGCCGCTCGGCGGTGATCGCGATGGTGCTGGCCGTCCTGCTCGCGGCCGTGTTCCTGCTCAGCCTGTGCGTGGGTGTGCGGTTCATCCTGCCCGGCGACGTGCTCAAGGTGCTGTTCGGCGTCGACGAGAGCCTCGTGGTCGAGACGTTGCGGCTGCCGCGTGCCACGGTCGGACTGTTGGTCGGGTTGGCCTTCGGCATCGCCGGCGCGCTGATCCAGACGGTCGCCCGCAACCCGCTGGCCAGCCCGGACGTGATCGGCGTCTCGCACGGCGCGGCGGCGGCCGTGGTGTTCGGCCTGGTCTTCGGCCTCGGCGGACCCACCGCGACGCCGCTGACCGCGGTGGCGGGCGGCAGTATCGCCGCGTTCCTGGTGTACGTGCTGGCCTGGCGCCGCGGCCTGAACGCGCAGCGGTTCGTGCTGATCGGCGTCGGCGTCTCGGTGGCCCTGGTCGCGGTCACCAACCTGCTGCTGACCAAGGCCGACATCGTCCTCGCCCAGCAGGCCAAGGTGTGGATGTCGGGCAGCCTGAACGGGCGCGGCTGGTCGCAGGGCGAACCGCTGTTCTGGGTGCTGCTCGCGCTCGTCCCGGCGATCGTGTGGGCGGCGCGGGCGGCGCGCTCGGCCGGCTTCGACGACGACACCGCGATCGCCCTGGGGGTGCGGCTCGGCCGGATCCGACTCGGCCTGGTCGTGGTCGGCGTGTTGCTCGCGTCGGTGGCGACCGGGGCGGCCGGGCCGGTGGACTTCGTCGCCCTGGTGGCCCCGCAGGTGGCCCGCCGGCTGACCCGGACCCCGCAGGTGCCGCTGGTGTGTTCGGCCCTGCTGGGCGCGCTGATCGTGGTGTCCGCGGACATCGGCGCGCGCATGCTGATCCCGAACGCCGAATTGCCGGTGGGCGTGCTCACCGCCGCCGTCGGCGGCCCGTACCTGCTGTGGATGTTGACCCGTTCCCGTGCCGGAGGCGCCTCGTGACCACCCATCGGCTCGCCGCACGCGGGCTCACCCTCGGCTACGAGGACCGGATCGTGGTGCGCGATCTGGATCTGGAGGTGCCCGCCGGCCGGGTCACCGTCGTGGTCGGCCCGAACGCGTGCGGCAAGTCCACCCTGTTGCGCTCACTGGGCCGGTTGCTCAAACCGGTCGCCGGCAGCGTGCTGCTCGACGGCGCGGCGCTGCGCGACCTGCCCACCCGGGAGATCGCCCGGCGCATCGGCGTGTTGCCGCAAAGCCCGGTACCGCCGGAGGGCATCACCGTCGCCGACCTGGTGGCCCGCGGCCGGCAGCCGTACCAGCGCTGGTGGCAGCAGTGGTCCGACGAGGACGAGGACGTGGTCGCCGACGCGATGCGGCGCACCGACGTGGTCGAGCTCGCCGACCGCTATGTGGACGAACTCTCCGGCGGCCAGCGGCAACGGGTGTGGATCGCGATGGCGCTCGCGCAGGGCACCGGCATCCTGCTCCTGGACGAGCCGACCACGTTCCTGGACATCGCGCACCAGGTCGAGGTGCTCGACCTGGTGCGCGAGTTGAACGTCACCCGTGAACGCACCGTGGTCGCCGTGCTGCACGACCTCAACCAGGCGTGCCGCTACGCGGACCACCTGATAGCGATGCGCGACGGCTCGATCGTCGCGCAGGGCGCGCCCGCCGAAATCGTCACGGCCGACCTGGTGCGGGACGTCTTCGGGCTCGCGTGTGTGGTCATCCCGTGTCCGGTCACCGGTGCACCGATGGTCGTTCCGGGTCGACCTCGCAAGTCCTGACCGGCGGCGACCTGTTCGCCGCCTTCGTCCTCCCGAAGGAGTTCCCGTGCCCGTCACGTCCCTGCCCCGTGTCACGGCCGTCCTCGGTGTCGCCGGCGCGCTCCTGCTGACCGGGTGCTCCGCCGAGGGTGCCGACGGCGACAAGGGTGCCAAGGCCGCGCCGGCCGACACCCGCGAGGTGCGTACCGCCAAGGGTGTGGTCAAGGTCCCGGTCGCGCCCAAGCGGGTGGTCACCCTGGACATGGGCGAGTTGGACACCGCGCTGACCCTGGGCGTCAAGCCGGTGGGGTCCGTGGTGGGCAGCCCCGGCGCCGGATTCCCGAAGTACCACGGGGATCGCACCGCGGGCATCAAGGAGGTCGGCGCGATCGGCGCGCCCAACCTGGAGGCGATCGAGGCGCTGAAGCCGGACCTGATCCTGGGCAGCCTGGTCCGCGACGCGGATCGTTACGACGCGCTGAGCCGGATCGCCCCGGTGGTCTTCTCCGAGCAGGCCGGCACCCGGTGGCAGCAGAACTTCCTGCTGGACGCGGACGCGCTGAACAAGAAGGCCGAAGGCGACCGAGTGGTGGCCAAGTTCACCGCGCGGGCCAAGGCGCTGGGCACCGCGCAGGGCGACCCCGGCTCGCTCAAGGTCAGCGTGTTGCGCTTCGTCGCGGGTCAGAACCGGCTGTACGGCAAGGCCAGTTTCGTCGGCAGCATCCTGTCCGAGGCCGGGCTGGGGCGCCCCGACGTGCAGAACGTGGACACGTTCATGGTCGAGGTCAGTGCCGAGCAGATCGAGAAGGCCGACGGCGACGTGATCTTCGTGGCCACCTACGGGCCCAAGGACAAGACGGACCACGACAAGGTGTTCGGCGGCCCGCTGTGGAAGACGCTCAAGGCGGTGCGGGCGAACCGGGCCCACGAGGTGGACGACGAATATTGGATGGTCGGCACCGGGTACACCGCGGCCGACCACGTGCTCGCCGACCTGGAACGCGACCTGCCGAAGCGGGCCTGACGGGCACCGCCACCAACGATCGAAGGGGCAGCGATCGCCGACCCGAGGTTTCGCGGGCCCTTGGGGCGACAAACATCCAGAATGCCCTTCCGCCCATCGGGCCGGGTTCGGCCACGCGTGAGGGCGGTTCCGGCCGCGACGATCGGGGGCGCACGTGTCGGAGGTCGACGACGGGCGGGCCGGCGGGCCGGCAAGTCTCCCGAATGCGCAGCACGACGGGCAGATCGTTCCCCCGAATGCGCATCGCAACGAACTCGGCGGCACCGTGCACGGGCCGAGTGTGCAGGCGCGAACGGTGCACGGCGGCATCCACTTCTCGGTGCAGCGCCCGGAGGCCGCGGTCGTGCCGTGGCAACTGCCGCCCGGACCGCCGATGATCGATCGGCGCCGCGAACTGGACGAGCTGGACGGCCTGCTCCGCGCCGGCGACAGCCCGATCGTGTTGCTCAGCGGCATGCCGGGCGTGGGCAAGACGACCCTCGCGCTGACCTGGCTGGCCAAGCTGGGCGAGGAGTTCCCGGACGGCCGGTTGTACGCCGATCTGCGCGGGCACGGCGGCGAGGAGCCGGCCCGGTGGGCGGAGATCGTCGGCGGCTTCCTGCGCGGACTGGGCGTGCCGGCGGGCGAGGTACCGCACGATCCGGCCGAACGGTTGGGCCTGTACCGGTCGTTGACGGCGCGCCGCCGGTTGGGGGTGCTGTTGGACGATGCGGTCACCGCGGCCCAGGTCAGGCCGCTGTTGCCGGCGGGCGCCAATGTGACGGTGGTGACCAGCCGCAGCAGGTTGTCCGGGTTGTTGGTCAACGGCGGGGTGCCGATCCAGCTCGAACCGCTGGATCGAAAGGCCGCGGTGGATCTCCTCGCGGCCACGATGAACGACCGTCGAGTCGACGAGGAGCCGGCCCAGGCCGCCGAGTTGGTCGACCTGTGTGCTCGGCTCCCGCTCGCCGTCCAGCTCGTCGCGGCGCGGCTGGCGGCGCGCCCCAACCGGCCGATCACCACGATGGTGCGGGCACTGACCGACGAGCGGGGTCGGCTGGACGCACTCGCCTTGGACGGCGACCACACCGTCCGGGCCGCGCTGGACGTCTCCTATCGCGATCTGCCCGAGGCCGCCGCCCTGCTCTACCGGGGCCTCGGGGTGCATCCGGGGCCCGACTTCGGGCCGGTCGTGGCCGCCGCCGTGCTCGACACCGGCGCGGGCTGCGACCCCGATGCCGCGCAGCTCGTCCTGGAAGCCCTGGTCGATCGCAATCTGCTCACCGAGGCCGCCGACGGGCGCTATCGCTTCCATGATCTGGTCCGCCTGCACGCGGTGGCCAAGCTGTGCGATCGCCCGGACGTCGAGCGCACCGACGCGCTGCGCGCGACCCTCGACCACTACCTCGCCACGGCCACCGGCGCCGAGCGGCTGCTCGACCCCCAACACGCCTCGCTGTCCCGCGACTATGCCCGCGCCGAGGTGCCCAGGGTGGAATTCGCGGACCAGGGCGCCGCATTGGCCTGGCTGGAGCAACATCGGGCCACCCTGCTGGCCGCGATCCGGATCGCGGAGAGCGCCGACCTCTTGGCCGTGGCCTGGCAGTTGACCGACGCACTGTGGCCGTTGTTCCTGCGCGGCAAGTACTTCGACGAGGCTCGCACGGCGCACGAGATCGGTCTGCGCGCGGCGCGGGCGTGTGCCGATCCGGCGGCCGAGTCGCGGATGTCGACGTCGGGGGGACTGTGCGAGCTCAGTGCCGGCGGCCACGACGCGGCGCTGCGGATGTTCACCGAGGCGAACCGGGTGTGCCTGGCCGCCGGCGACACGGTCGGGGCCGCGCGCACCCGCAACTACACCGGTCTGGCGTTGTTGCGTCTGGGCCGCCTGGACGAGGCGGACGAGGCGTTCGGGGAGGCCGAGCAGCGGTGTCTGGCGTTGGGGGACACACGTCCGGCCGCGCTGGCCCGGTTCAATCGGGCGGACGTCGCGCTGCGCTCGGGCCTGCCGACCCGGGCCGTCGAGTACGCGGAGGCGGCCCGGGTCGAACTGGTCGGGGTGGGCGACGAGTACAACGCCGCTCGGGCGCGGGCGTTGATCGGCCGGGCCCTGTCGGCGGCGGGCCGCTACGACGAGGCGGACGCGCAGTCGACCGCGGCCCTGGAGGTGCTGCGCAGGCATCGGGCGGCGGTGGAGGCGGCCCATGTGCTGTCCGCGCTCGCCGAGTCGGCCGAGCGGCGCGAGCAGTTCGACCACGCGCGGGAGTTGTACGCGGAGGCGCTGGAGTTGTACGGCACGAGGCGGACCCCGGCGGCCGAGATCGTGCGCGCACGGCTGCGCGACCTCGATCCGCCGGGGTGATGTGCCGGCCGCCGGAGTGCTGCGCGAATCAGTGCGGGGCGACCTCCCATACGGTCAACGCGTGCAGGATCGAGGCGTAGACCGGCCATACCCGGGTGGTGTTCGTCCGGCGCGCGCCGCCCGGCGCCGGGGAGCCGAGCCGCACCAGGGCCAGATCCGGGCCGCAGGCGATCAGCGTGACCAGGGCGCCGGGATGCGCCGAGGCCAACTCGCGGTCGTGGTCGAGCAATCGGCTCCAGGACGGCGCGCCGTCCTCGACCACGACCACCACGTCGGCCGATTCCCCGTCGGTGTCCGGAAGTTCGGCACACCTGTGCTCGTCGACGGTGACCCGCCCGTCGGCCGAGCGGACCACCACCGTGACCGAACGCACGTCACGATCGGCCGCTGCCGCCGTCGGGCGGGGTCGGGCGTCACCCGGGTCTGCCGCCTGCCCGGCGCACCCCGAGGGCCCCGTCATCGCAGCGGCCCCGGCAACTCGGCGACGCGGGCGAACGGTCGGCTGGGCGGCACCTTGAGCTTGAGGTGGCGATACATCAGCCCGCGCGTGTTCCGTCCGAAGGCGCCCGGCTGGGAGGTGATCCGGCCGGCGACCCGGGCGTAGTCCGCCCGGCGGAAGTCCTCGGGAATCCGCGAGAGTTGCCCGAGCATCGACCGGCGATGCCGGATCCGCGGCGCGAAGTCGGCCAACTCGCCGAGCGGCGAGGCCGGATCGATGTCCGCTTCCGGGTAGGTCGCCAGCGCCACCGGTGCCCCGGTGGCCGTTCCGTACAGGCTCAGCGAGCCGTGATCGCCGACCACACAGTCCGCCGCGACCAGCACGCCCCGCCAGTCGTCCTCCGGCGGGATCAGCGTCAGGCCCTCGCGCAACGACTCGGCGAGCCAGGAGCGTACCTGCCAGGCGCCGTGCCCGCTCCAGACGTTCGGATGCATCAGCGCGGTGACCCGGTAGGCGTCGCGCGGCAGTTCCACGGTCATCCGGTGCAGCAGTTCGGGGGTGCGGCCGAGCAGCGAATTGCCGCCCCAGGTCGAGGTGACCACGATGTGTCGCTGCCGAGCGCCGATCCGCAGCGCGTCGCGATAGCGCGCCCGATCCGGACGACTGGCCGCCAGGCAGTCGTAGTCGGGATCGCCGGCGACCACGGCGGCGGTCACCGCCTCCGGGCAGGACATGCCCAGACGGGTCAACTCCTCGTGGTGTGCCAGCAGGATCGTCGCCGGCACCAACTGCCCGTCCCGGATCAGCCATTGCGCGGACATCCCATACGTCTCGCGAGCGGCGACGGTGCGGCCACCGCGTGGGGCGGAGACCCGCTTGTTGTGCCCCGCGCCGTGTGCCATCACCATCACCGGCGCGTCCAGTTCGTGCAGTCCTCCGTGCCCGGCGGCCAACGCGAGGTCGAAGCGCATGTCGACCGCGCGCTGCCAGGGCAACGTGGTGGCCCCGAGCCGATCCAGGAATTCCGCCACGCCCGAGGAGAAGACCGTGGGCGCCATCGTGAAGAACACCTCCACCCGCAAATCCCCTTCCAGGAGCCGAACGGCCTCGATCAGGCGCTGGCCCGACGTGACGTTGTGCACCACGACGAGCACCCCCCGCGTCCCCGATCGGGTCGCCCACCGTGCCGCGTCCGGTCGGACCGGTACGGGTCTCCTGTCGCCTGCCATGATCGTCATCCATGCCTCCATGAGCGTCGTCACCACCGGACGGGCCCCGTTCCCCCGTGGCCGGGCGGTCGGTTCGTTCGGTTCGGTCGATACCGTCGATACGGTCGATACCGTCGATCCGGAGAAGCACCGTCGATACGGTGAATCACCGTCGACAACATGGACATCCCCGACCCACCGGATGAATTCCTTGCAGCCCCGCTGCAACAGGTCTGCAATGGCACCGCACGCGGGTGGGAACCGGAACGAGTCGTCACGCATAGGCGATTTCCGGTCGGATTGCCGGTGTCGCTTCTGGTGGCGCTGTGGCAGGACGTGCCACAGTGGTTGGACGACACCTCGGGACCGGGCGCGTTGGCCAGGAGGGACTGGGGCGGGGGGATAACGCGGTGCTATCGATCCATGTGCTGGGCCCGATGGAACTGTGGGTGGACGGCGCACGGCACCCATTGGGATCGGTCAAGGAACGATGCGTATTGGCCGTGCTGTTGTACGCCGAAGGTGCGGCGGTATCCACGGACACGATGATCAGTCGGGTATGGGACGACGAACCGCCGAACAAATCGGTCGAGACATTGCGCAGTTACGTCTCCCGATTACGCAAGCGACTGCGCATCGCGGGCGACAGCGTGCAGTTGTCCACGGATTCGCGAACCTACCGACTTCGACTGGATCCGGAAGCGGTCGACTTCCGCCGCTTTCGCGCCCTGCACGAGCGGGCCAACGCGACCGAGGATCCGGCGTCCGCCGCCGATCTGTTGCGGGCGGCCGAACGGCTCTGGCGCGGACAGCCGTTCGCCGGACTGCCCGGCCTGTGGCCGGCCGTCGTGCGGGACCGGTTCGAGGAGCAGCTCGGACAGATCCACGAGCGTCGCATCCACCTGGAACTCGGGCTGGGCAGACATGCGGAAGTCGTGGGCGAGTTACGGGATCTGGCGGCCCGTCACCCGGTCGCCGAGTCGGTGGTGGCGGATCTGATGCTCGCGTTGTATCGCTGTGGCCGCTACAGCGAGGCGCTGGAGACCTATCGGCGCACCCGGGCCCGGCTGAACACCGAACTGGGCGCGGACCCGGGGCCGGATCTGGAACGACTGCACACCCGGTTGTTGCACCGGGACCCGGCGCTGTCGATCCCCACACAGTCCCGACGGGAGTCGCCGGCCCGGGTGTTGCGGCCGGAGCCGACCACGACCGCACCCGACACGCTGCTCCGCGACACCCGGCACTTCGTCGGTCGGCGCGCCGAGTTGGCCCGGTTGTTGCGCGAGGACGACGTCGGCACCGCGCTGCCGATCACGGTCATTTCCGGTCTGGGCGGAGTGGGCAAGACATCCCTGGCCATCCACGCCGCGCACCGGATGCGGGCCGGCTACCCGGACGGCCGGCTCTACCTGAACCTGCACGCGCACGATCCGCACGAGTCGCCGGTGGAGCCCACCGAGGCGCTCGGCTCGTTGCTGATCTCGATGGGCATGCCGGCGCAACACCTGGCGCCCACCCTGGATCTGCGGGCCGCGCAGTGGCGACGGGAGATGGCCGATCGGCGGGCGCTGATCGTGCTGGACGACGTGCGGGACGCCGCGCAGGTCCGCCTGTTGTTGCCGGGCAGCCCCACTTGCCGGGTCCTGGTCACCAGCCGACGCCGGCTCACCGATCTCGAAGGCGCCGGGCCGCTGCCCCTGGAGGTACCGGAAACCGCCGACGCGGCGGCGCTGTTCACCCGGATCGCGGAGGAGACCCGGAAGCTGGACGAGGGGGATCGCGCACTGGTCGAGGAGATCGTGAATCGCTGCGCGAATCATCCCCTCGCCGTGCAATTGACCGCGAATCGTTTCCGGCACCGGGCCTGGCGGGTCAGCGATCTGGTCGCGCGCCTGGCCGAGGCGCCCCGACCGCTGGACGCGATCGACGCGCCGCCGGGCATCTCGATGGCGTTCGCCCTGTCCTATGCGGAACTGGGGCCGGCCGCCCGGTCGGTCTTTCGTCGGCTCGCCCTGCATCCCGGCCCCGACCTCGCCTGGCCGGCCGCGGTGGCGGTGTGCGGCCTGGCTCCGGAGGAGACCCGGCGCGGCATCGACGAGCTGGTCGAGTCGCATCTGCTGGGCGAACCCGAGCTGGAGCGCTATCGCTTCCACGACCTGGTGCACGACTTCGCGATGCACACCGCACACCGCGAGGAACCGGAGCACGAACGCGCGGACGCGCTGCGGCGGGTGCTGGACCTGTATCTGGATCTGGCCGATCAGGCGGACCGGTTGGCCTACCCGCACGGGCGGCGCTCGGGCCTGCGACCGGTGCCCGCCCGTCGGGCCCGGCCGCCGTTTCGCACGGCGGAGGAGGCGGAGGCGTGGCTCGGTCGGGAACGACCGAACCTGGTGGCCGCCACCCGGTCGGCCGAGGTCGAGTCGCCGGAGCATATCCGGATGTTGCCGGAAATACTGACCCGGTCGTTGTTGAAGTGGGGGTCCTGGGAAACCGCCCGCGACCTGTTCACCGCCGCCCTGCGGGCCTGGCGCCGCGTCGACCCGCCGAACCTCCGGGCCCAGACGCATCTGCTGATCGAGCGCGCGAACATCCAATGGCGGCTGGGCGCGCACGAGGAGGCGCTCCGCGACGCGGCCGAGGCCCTCGCGCTCGCCGAGCAGGCGAAAGACCCGCACGGCCGGGCCGAGGCACTCGCGCAGAGCGGCGCGACCTTCGTGCGGGCGGGCCGGTTCGCGGCGGCCCTGGACCACCTGGAGCAGGCGCTGGCGATCCACCGCGAGATCGACGACCCGCTCGGGCGGGCCGGCGTCCTGCTGTACCTCGGGGTGGCCCTGGGCCATTTACGCAGATTCGACCGGGCAGCCGAACGCATGCTTTCGGCCCGGGACGTCTATGAATTGCTCGGCGAATGGCGCGAGACCGCCAAAATTCTGAATAATTTGGGCGAACTCTATTTCATGCAAAACGACTTCGACAATGCGGAGCGCTACTACCTGCAATCGCTCGACGTGGTCCGCCGCAGCAACGGCCTCGGAGAATTCGGCGTGCTCGATAATAATTTGGGTCAAGTCGAGTTGGCTCGCGGAAATCCGACCGCGGCGTTGGAACGCTACGCCGCGGCGATCCGGGTCTACGAGCAGATCAACGACCTCCGCAGCGAGGCCGACACGCGAATCAACGTCGGCCACGCGCACCTGGCCCTGGGCGCCCCCGGGGAGGCGCTGGAACACTTCGCGCGCGGGCGCGCGATCGCCGAGCGGATCGGCGACGACCTGCACCGGCAACGCGCCGCCGCGGGCTTCGCGCAGGCCCGCTACGACCTGGGCGATCGCGTCGGTGCCCGCGCGGAGTACCGGATCAGCGCGGAACTGGCCCGCCACATGGGCACCGAGCTGGAGGAACTGCACGCCATCGTCGGCTTGGCACGGACGACCGAGGCCATCGACGGCGGCCCGGCCGCCCGCCCCTTCTGGTCGTCCGCACTCACCGGCTACGAACGCCTGGGCGCCCCGGAGGCAACACACGCACGGGACGCCCTTCGGCGCATCGACGACGCGGCGCCGTGAGCCCGCGGGACTCCTCGACCGGCCGACGAGGGCAAGCCACAACCACTCGGTTACATCATGAAAGTCTCGCGGAGGTTCGAGAAACCCATCATGAATGTATCGCGCATCGACATCATGAATGTCTCATGGATGCTCGAAAGCATATTCGAATCGAAAGCGGACCCGAGCAGGTCGACCGGCAGTAGGGCGAAGAGAATCGGTGCGGAGAACATGAGCATGCCGAAGCCGTCCTGAAAAAACGAGTTCTTGGACTGGGATTTACTGCGTAGAACGTATCCCATGATCGGCCCCGCCGCACATCCTTGCGATCTTCCGACCCCGAGTCACAAAACCCAAGACCACTACCGTTCCATCAGTCCCGACTCGCCCGAATAAATCGCTTGTTTTCCCCCACCGAACCCACGCGGGACATATCCGCTTTTCCGGTCCGTACGGCCAACGCCGCGAGCGCCTCGGGCGCTCCGCGCATCTCCCGCATGCCGGGAAAAGCATTCACGTCGATGATCGACGGCACGCCGGCCACCTCCAGGATGTCCACCCCGTAGACGTCGAGGCCGAACGCGGTGCCCACCCGACGCGCGAGCGCGGACCAGCCCGCCGGGAGGTCCTCGGGGCTGATCGGCTTGGTCTCCGCAGGGCCGTCGAGCGCGGTACGGCGCAGGCCCGCGAAGACCCGGCCGTCGACCACCCACAACTTGTGGTCCCAGCCGCCGTTGTCGACGAACTCCTGGGCCACGATGGGTTCGTCCGGCCACTCCCGGGCGAGCGCACGCAACGCGTCGCGATCGTCGACGCGGGCCACCAGGTCGTCGCGGCGGCTGTGTCGGCTCTTGACCATGAGGGGGAACCTCGGATCGGCGGCGAGCAACCGGCCGGGCGAGGCGAACGCCCGGGTGTCCGGGAACGGCAGCCGGGCCGCCCAGGCGAGTTCGGCCATGCGTACCCGATCCTGACAAGCACGCGTGGCTGCAGGGGAGTTGATCACCCGGGCACCGGCCCGCTCGGCCCGCTCGGCGAACGCGAGCGCCTTGGCCGTGCGCGCCTTGAGCAGGTACACGTCGGCGCTGATCGGATGCCGATCGGTGACGGTGTCCGGATCGAGCGCCACCACCTCGTGACGCAACGTCAACAGAGCGCGTGCTTCGGCCAGCAAGGGGTGGTCGGGACGGTCGGTGACGAGGCAGATACGCAGCACGTGTGCACGCGCCCCGTCAGCCGACGTACGCGGGCGGCGCGGCGTCGACGGTGGCACTCGTACCGGCTCGCGTGGGCGTGACCACGGCCCGGGAGCGCAACGACGTGCGGGCGGCGACACTCGGGACCGCGGCCAGGCTCGCGGCGACCGCCGCGCCGGTACCGACTCCCCGGCCCCCGGCCGCGAGATCGAGCACCGCACGGGCCACCCTCGCCACGCCGTCCGGCACACAGCGGAAGCTCGGAAAATCGTTGATGTCCACGACCATCGGGCCGTCCGGGCCCTCGATGACGTCCACGCCGAACAGATCGAGCCCGAAGGCTTCGCCGATCCGGTGCATGAGCGCGGCGACCGCACTCGACAACGGCACCCGGGTCTCTCGGACCGCGTGCCCGGGATGCAGCGGCGAGCACCGCACCGTCGCGTGGAATTCGCCGGAAATCGCGTAGACCTTGATGTCCTTTCCGGAATTCGGGATGTATACCTGGGCCAACAACGGTCCCTCGCCCGCGAGTTCGCCGCCGAGCCGAACCAGGTCCTCCGGCGTGGACACCAGGTGCACCGCCCGTCCCGAACTACCGCCGGCCGGCTTGACCACCAACGGATAGGCGTCGGCCGGGATCGAGGCGAGCAACTCGGGCACCGCGGCGAACCAGGTGACCGGCATCGGCAACCCGTGCGCCCGCGCGATCACCGCGGCCACCGCCTTGTCCCGCACCGAACGGATCGCCCGCGCGTCGTTGATCGTGGTGAGCCCGAGCGCCGCCGCGGCGTCCAACATGCTCAACCCCGGACCGCCGGAGACCGTCTTGAGCACCCACGCGTCGTGCGAACCGGCACGAATCAGGTCGGACAGCTCGATCAACGAGCTGCCGGGACGCACGACGTCGACGTGATGTCCCCAGGCGTCGAGTTGGCGGACCACGTCGAGCGGCATGCCGTCGAGGCGGTAGTGCTCCTCGACAAGGAACGCCAAGGCCATTTTCATCCGATATCCCCCCGGGACGGCCGCCGTTCCCCCATCCGGCAGAGCATTGACGGCACAGCATGCCACGCGTGCCGTGGACGACCGGCACACACCCCATCAAACGCCACGGGTGACCACCATCATGGGCCATTTGGGGGGTGATTCGTCATCAGGTCAAGAGTAGAGAGGAATCGGATCCTCCGCTCGGCACCCGGCATAGAGCAGGTCAAGGCGTACGCCGGCCGCGATGGCCCGCGACCGGGCGGGATCGGGGGCGGACGTACCGCAGGTGGTTCAGGCCGTGCGGGGCCCCGGGAAGCGGCCCGGGATCGGTTCGGCGCAACCGCCCGAGACACCGGTGATCCCGTCCAGGAGCCAGGTGATCGCGTCGGTGGGCGCCCGGTGGCCCGGCATCGGGGCGTCGAACACGTCGGCGGCGTCGATCGCCGCGAGCGAGGCGCCGAGGGTGCCGATGTGCTCGCCCGCCGCGACCACCGCGGCCAGTTCGGGCAACACCTGCACCTCCTCCACCCGCAGATGCCCGTCGACCGTCTCCAGCACCGCCTCGACGGCGGCGGCCACCATCCACGAGCGTTCCGGATCCCGGTCCAGGCTGCCGATCATCGCAGTGACCACGGTCAGGTCGTGGTCGATCCGGTGATGGTCGGCCTCCAGGCGATGGAGCAACAACCGCAGTTCCGGCCGAGCCGCCCGCAACACCGGCCACAGACAGGCGTCCTCGTACTCGTGATGGGCCATCAGGATCCGAGCGAGCAGCCGCCATTGGGCGGACAGATCGGCAACGAGCGGGCCCTCGGCGGTGGGTACGGCACGAATCCGCCCCGGCATCGGCGCGAGATCGCGGCGCAGTGCGGTGTGCACGAGCCGAATCCCGGTGAAGCGCAGGAGCGGGGAGGAGGCGGCATGGGGCACGGCGGACATGGGGCGGTTCCTTTTGCGGACGGTGCCGGCACAGGCATCCGGCCGGCGGGAGAGGGCGGCCGAGGCCGCGTGGACGCGCAAGTGTTACGCGCGTCAATCAACGTCCGATGCCCATTCGATCAACGCCGCCCGCGAGGGCGCCCCGGGCGGGCGACGCATCGGGACGCCCCGGGCGATCAGGCCCCGTGTGCCGGGGTTCGTCAGGCCGGCCAGGAGCAGTCGGCGCCCGCTCGCGGGGAAGCGCGGGCTGATCGCCCGGACGTCACCCGGCACGACCGCCCGCTCGCGGGACCAGTGCGCACCGATCAGGCCACGCGAGAGCACACCGCACGCGGTGATCCCGATGCCCGGCACGTGGCACGCGGCACGCGGCACGCGGCCGGGAAGTCGCCCTCGATCCCGCGCGAGATCAGCGAGTACTCGATCTGCACATCGCTGATCGCATGCACCCGCGTACGCACGGCGTATGAAATGCCACGCAGCAGCAAACGTCCGCCGACGTCGACGGCGACATGGAAGCACCCGCCGACGTCAATAGGGCAGCTGACGCCCCGACGGGGTGCGCAAATCCGCCGGCGGCTGCGGCCGCGGGGAAACGGGGCGTTTGACGATCCTGATCCGCGTCATGGCCACGTCCTCCTGGTCGTCCCGGTATCCGGCGCAGTCGCCGTGGTGCGCGCGACGCGCACTATCTGCTCCTTCGATACCCACCCGGAGCCGCCGAACCCTCACCCGAAGACGAACAACCGCTACATTCCCCGCCCTTGCCCCCCCACCGACCCAAAATTGAACGCCCATTCGACAACCACCCCCCGCCGCACCCCCAACTCGCGGGCAACAACCCCCGGTTCCACCCGAATCCGCCGGCCGGCAATGGCACCCGGTCGACGATCGAAACCGGTGCCGCCGCCGCGCCGACGAAACACGAGATCCCGCCGACCCTTTCGGGAAGGCGGGATCTCGGGAGGGTTGGTCAGTTGTGCGGTGCGGTGCGTTGGGCCGTCTCGACGACTCCCGTGACGTGGGCGGGGGTCATCTGCAGCAGACCGCCGACCTGGTCGAGCAGTGCTCGCTCGGCGGAGCCGACGCCGCCGTCGGCCGCGGCGATCAGGGTTGCCCGGGTGAGCAGCCATTCGCGTCCCTGCGGCTGGAGTTGGTCGCCGAGCGGCACCAGCACGGGAGGCAACTCGAAGCCGGCGCCCGCGAGATCGGCGTCCAACTGCGCCACCGTGTACCACGCCACCCCGGCCTCGACGACCGCGGCGGTGGCCACCGTGCGAGCCGCCGTGGACGGCGCACCCGACACCCGCAGCATGCTCACCGCGAGCGCCCGCATCCCCTGCCCCAACAACTCGGAGATCTGCGCGCTCGTCGCACCCTGCAGCACCGTGTCGTGGAACGTCCCACCGCAGGTCGTGCACTCGACGTGCGTGCCCTGCTGCTTGAACGGAAAGATCGGAATGAAGAACAACGTGAACCAGCGCCGGGCCAACTTCAGGTGATACTGCCGATCACCCCCACAGCGCGGGCAATGAAAGACGCCCTCGGAAAGCGTCTTGAATATGGACTTGAAGCCCCAAATAAGCATGTTCCCGATTCCCCGTCGTCGCAGCACCAGCCCAGCGGCCCCGATGCTCCCACACCGCACCCCCGTCCCCGCCCGGCACCCCGCCCCACCCGTACACGTGAAGCAATTGCCCGATCACCCTGAGTGTCAAAGACTTTCGGTACGCGAGCGCGCGAGCCGCCGAGGGGCAATGGGTCCGGAAAAGCAAAAGAACCCCATGGACAGGGGTTCTCGCTGGTGTCCGAGGGGGGACTTGAACCCCCAAGCCCTTTCGGGCACTAGCACCTCAAGCTAGCGCGTCTGCCAATTCCGCCACCCGGACGAGTGGGCGCAGGGGCGGGGCCCTGCGTGCACGGCAAGGATAGCAAGGTTCGGGCGGGCTTTGCGACACGGTTACCCGGTGGTTGGTTTGGCCGGCTTTCCCGGGTGATTTGTCGGGATCGGTCGACGGGTGTGGCTGGGGGTGTGGCTGGTGAACATCCTGGGAGGAGTCGATTCGGGAGGGGTTTCCCATGCAGCTCGGCAGGCCGGTGGCGACGGGTGTGGTGGTGGAGCGGGCGACGCAGGTCGAGGAGGAGCGGGAGCGGGACGCCGCGGTGCCCGAGGGCACGCAGGGTCGCAGGGGTGACGCGCGGGCCTCGGGGCCGAGTGTGGCGGAGGTGCCGTCGGGGGTCGCCGGGCGATGATCGGTCGGCGGCGGCTGCCCGAGGAGCGGCCGGACGTCGCGCCCGCGGGGTTCAAGGTCGCGGCGCTGTTGTTGTCGGTGGACGGTGATCGGGCGGGCTTCACCGGGGTGTCGATCGGGCGTGGCCAGGCGTACGAGGTCGAGGCCGAGGCGCGCTGTGCGTACGGGCGCCGGCATCGGCCGCCCGCGGCCCGCTGCGACTGCGGGTTCTATTGCCTGACGGCCGAGAGCGACGCGCGCGGGCTGATGTGCGTCACCGAGTATCGGCACGCGGCGCTGCTGCGGGTGGACGTGCTGGGCAACTACATCCGCTTCGAACGCGGCTTCCGGTACAGCAGGCAGCGGGTCACCTCGGTGCGGGTGGGAGCCTGCGGCTGTGGCAATCCGGCCGAGCTGCTGGTCGACGCGGGTACGGGGGTCGTGGGCCGGCGCGGCCTGGTCGGCAGTTGTACCGGGTGTGCGGCCGGGCGGGTGGGGCTGTCGTTCGAGTCGTACGCGCGCCTGGCCGGGGTGCCGGTCGGCGCCGACGCCAGTCCCTATGTACGCGGCGAGTACGAGCTGGTGCCGCAACTGGTCGCCGAGGTCACGCTGCTCCAGGCCCGACTCGATCGTTGCCAGGAGCAACTCGGCAGGCTGCTCGGGTCGGATTCCTGAGGCACACGTCCGGGTATGCGCGTCGGGCACGAGTGGATCCGGAGCGGGGTCGGTGGAAGGGGCTTGCGCGGGTGAGCGGGCACGACGAGGCGGCCGGGCCCGGGCTTCGGGCGCTCTTGTGGGGCTGGGTGCTGTTCGTCGGCACGGTCGTATTGATCCTGGTGGACTCCACGCTCGTGCTCGCCGGCTATTGGAATGCCACCGGCGAATGTCTGGAGCGGTGGGGCTGTCGGGAACCGGCGGTCGGCCCGGCGGACGCGTCGCTGGTGGCGTTCGGCACGAGCCTGCTCGCGCTCTTCCTGGCCACGGTGTCCATGGCGCTGTCCGAGGCGGCCGGGCTGCGCGGCGTGCGGCAGTGGCTCGGTCTGGTCACCGTGGCCGGTCAGCTCATCGGGATCACGACCGTGGTCGACGCCACGGGCTGACCGGGAAGCATCTCCCGGGCCCACCTGTTCTGGCTCGTGTGACGGAAACGGCGAGTACGACGGCGAGTACGACGGCGACCTCGACCTCGGCCGCGCGGCGGCCCACCGACGCGCCGACGCACCCGGGCGTCCTGGACGTCGTGGTGATCGGCGCCGGCCAGGCGGGCCTGTCCGCGGCCTACCATCTGCGCCGCTCCGGCCTGTCCTTCGTAGTGCTGGACGCCGACGACGGGCCGGGCGGGGCCTGGCGGCACCGGTGGCCCACGTTGTTGATGGAGGCCGTGCACGGGATCCACGAGCTGCCGGGCCTGCCGGTCCCGGAGATCGATCCGGCGCGGCCCGCGTTCGAGGCGCTGCCGGAGTACTTCGCGACCTACGAGCGCGCCTTCGACCTGGACATCGTGCGGCCGGTCACGGTGACGGCCGTGCGCTCGACGCGGGGCGGGTCAACCAACGGCGCGTCGCCCGGAGGCGCGTCGCCGGAGGCGGCCTCCCCCGCCGACCGAGCCGGCGCCGACCTTCTGCTCGTCGAGACCGACCGGGGCACCTGGACCGCCCGCGCGCTGATCAACGCGACCGGGACATGGCGCCACCCGTTCGTCCCCTTCTACCCCGGCGCCGCCGAGTTCCGCGGCCGGCAGTTGCACACCGCGGACTATCGCGGGCCGGCCGAGTTCGCGGGGCAACACGTGGTCGTGGTGGGCGGAGGTACGTCCGCCATCCACGCGCTCGCCGAGATCGCCGAGGTCGGCACGACCACGTGGGTCACCCGCCGGCCGCCGGTGTTCCGGGACGGCGAGTTCAGCGCCGAGGTCGGGCGCTCCGCGGTCGCCCGGGTGGAGGAGCGGGTCCGGGCGGGGCTGCCGCCGGAGAGCGTGGTGGCGGTAACCGGGTTGCCACCGACGGCCGCGGTGCGCGCCGCGCGCGAGCACGGCGTGCTGACGCGACTGCCGATCTTCGATCGCATCACCGCTGCCGGTGTCGCGTGGGCCGACGGTTCCTCGGTACACGCCGACGCCATCCTGTGGGCGACCGGATTCCGGGCGGCGCTCAGGCACTTGGCGCCGCTGGACCTGCGCGAGCCCGGCGGCGGCATTCGCATGGAGGGTACACATACCGCGCGTGACCCGCGCATCCACCTTGTGGGGTACGGTCCTTCGGCGAGCACGATCGGTGCCAACCGGGCCGGCCGCGCCGCCGTGCACGACCTGAAAGCACTGCTCTCCACCAAGAGCACCGCTCACCTCGCGGCCTGACTCGGGCCGGACCGCAAGTCCCGTGCGCACAGCGCCACACGGCCCGCACACGCACACGCAGCCCCACCGCTCGGCACCACACGCTCGGGCACCACACGCTCGGGCACCACACGCTCGGCACCACAAGCAACACCGCAGACACAGCACCGATACACGGCACGGCATACGCAACACCGATACTCGGCACCGCGTACGCACAACACCACACACGCACCACCAGCACGCACCCGCACACGATTCACCGCACGTGGCCGCACACGATTCATCGCACGTGCCCGTAGAAAATGCATCACCGTACGTGTCGAAGCGCCCGTCGACGTCACTCTCCGCACCTGCAAAGGATCTTGCGCCGGCGACGCCGATGCGGCATAACAATGATCACGCAACGGGTGGGAGACCAGGTGCCGCAGGATGTGCTGTTCTCGATACCGTTCGAGGCCCCGATCAGTCCGTACCTGGACCAGGCCCGGAGCCGCCATCTCGACTGGGTCCGCGCGCGCGGCCTGATCCGCACCGACGCGGGTCTGCGCCAATACACCTCCTGGGACCTGCCGGAGGCGGTCGGCCGCACATACCCGCACGCGTCGGCCGACGACCAGTACATGCTGATGAACTGGTTCTCGCTGGCCTTCCTCATCGACGACGACTGCGACGACGATGGCGACGACGATCCGGACGCGGCCCCCGAACGCCCGGACCGGGTGGCGGAGATCGCCCGCGAACTGATCACCATTCCGTTCCGCGAACCCGGCACCCCGCCCGATCTGGTCTCCCCGATCACCCTGGCCTGGTCCGAGGTCTGGGCCTCGATGTCCGACGGCACCTCGGTGACCTGGCAGAACCGCTTCGCGGCCAACTGGGCCCGGTTCCTCGCCTCGCACGCCTCCGAACTGCGGCTGAGCGCCTCGCCCACCGTCCCCGCGTTGGACAGCTACCGCGTGATGCGCCGCAACACCGCCGGCATCCCGCACTCCCTCGACGCGATCGAACGCAGCCGCAGATTCGAAGTGCCCGCCCAGATCCAGGCGCACCCGCTGATGCGCCGACTGCGCGAGGCCGCCACCGACACCATCGCGTACATCAACGACATCCAGTCGCCGGGCCGTCAGGGCCGCCGGGTCGCCTCGCACAACCTGGTCGTGGTCCTGCGCGCTCGCCTCGACTGCTCGTACGACACCGCGCTGCGCGAAGCGACCAGGATGACGTACGAACAACTCGACACCTTCATGACCCTCCAGGCGTACATGCCCCAGATCTGCGGCGAACTCGGCCTGGGCACGACCGAACGCACGGCCGTGGAGATGAGCGTCGAGGGCATGCGCAACTGGATCCGGGGCTACTACGACTGGGGCCTGCGCTCCGGCCCCTACACCGCACCGGACGCGCCCCCGGACGAACCCGAACACGGCTACGCGGAGGACGCGCAACACCCGGCGACCGTGCACCTGCGCACTCGCTAGGGTCTCAACGGCCGCACCCGCGCGCCCGGTTCCGCCTCGTCCCGGGCGCCGGCCGCCGCTCACCATCCGACGCGCGTCGCCCCCGGTCCCGGTGGCGAACTCACTGCGGCGGTCCCGGATCCGCGTGCGCGGCCCGGGCCATCCACCCCTGGGTCTCGATCGAGATGACGTTCTCGCATCGCTCGACGAAACGCGCCTCCTCGGCCGGATCCAGCGGCATCCGCGCCGTGCGATCGTCGCGCAGCCGGCGCAACTGCTCGGCCGTGCGGGCGAACGAGATCAGATTCTCCTGGTACCGCACGCCGTACCCGTAGAGCATCACCGAAGCCGAGACCGTGGTGACCACCGGCACCCAGGCCCCGAGCCGGTCGCCGCCCGCCGTGCCCGCCACCACCGCCAACGCCATACCGGTCAGCGACAACACGAACTCGGCGAACCGGATCCGGACCAGGCCACGCCGCATCCGCACCACCCGGTCGCGGTAGTAGCCGTCCGCCTGGCCGTCGACCCGCTCGCGCACATAGCCGTCCACATCGCACACGGTCGGCGGCGTCGGATCCATCGCCGGGTCCAACTGCGGCAGTTCGGCCAGCAGTTCGCTCGCCTCGTCCTCGAAGGAGGCGCGACGCGCGGACAACGCCGCCCGGCGCTGGGCCTCGCCGCCGCCGTACGGATCACTCGACGTCAGGTAGAGGTAGACCTCGCTCTTGAGGCCCTCGGCGACCGACCGCAGCCGCGTCCACGCCTCGATCCGGGCCGGTTGCAGCCGCAGCGACGTCACCAGCGGGACCAACCCCACACCCAGCGCGCCGATCAGGGACAACACCTTGCCCGGATCGCCGTGCACCTGCGTGCCGGCCGTGGCCAGTATCGCGCCGCTCACCCCGAGCACGAGTCGCACCAGCCGCCAGCGCTGCACCGACGCCTTGGCCGCGGAGGCCGCGAGCGACCAGCGGCGCTGGGCTCGCCAGGTCTGGGCCAACACCGGATCCGTACCGACGGTCACGCGGGCCTCCAGGGCGGGTTCGATCGTTCCGGGTGTCCGGCCAGGCGCATCGCCCGGCCGTGTGTACGTTTCAACTCTCCTTCACCGGACGGCGTCAACGGTGTCAGTTCGGTGACCTCGATCGAACCGCACACGCCCGCCCGGTCGGTGACGAACAGCAGCAACAACAGCGGGAAGGCCGACCGCAGTTCGCGGATCAACGTGGCATCCGGCGGATGTCGGATGACCACCACGATCGGCCCGGTTTCCTGCGCGTGCGCCTCGATCACGTCCCGAAAACCGTCCTCGCCCTCCAACTCCGGGTCGTGATAGCCGTCGTAGTCCAGATAGCCGGCCACCCGGTCCCGGATCGCGGCGATCAACCCCACCGTCACCCCGGCTCCGGCCGGCATCGTGACCTCCAGGTGCGGCCACGGACGCGGGTGTCCGCTCGCCCGGAGCAGGTAGGCCCGCAGGGTCCCGCCCCGAGTCGCCGCGAGCACCGCGACCCGCCCGCCCGCGCGGGTGCGCAACTCGCCCAACTGCGCGGCGGCGATCGTGGGCACCCGCGCGTACACGACGCTGAGGTCGGCCACCGTGCCCGCCGGATCCGGCCGCAACACCGGCAACACCTCGCCCAACGCCCGTACCAGCGGGTCTGGTTCGCGCCGAGGAGCCGCGGCGCGCTCGGTCAGCAGCGCCTCGCTCAACCGTTCCCGCAAGACTTCGCGATCGAGCCGCTCGCGCACCCCGAGCAGATCCGCCGCAGCCCGTAACCGGTCCTCGTACGCCTCACCCAGCGCGTACGTCACCGCGTGCCGGGTGGGCGAGGAACGGTCCAGGTGCCACAGCCGGACCTGCGCCAGATCCGCATGCAGCTTGACCGGTAGCCGGCCGCCGGCGATCTCGTCGTCGGCCCAGTCGCACATGTCCGCCTCACCGAGGTGGATCGCCCGGAGCGCACTCGCCTCCAGATCCGCGCGCCGTACGTCCGGCAACTTCACCGTGATGAAGCGATACCGGGTGTCCGCCCGCCGCCTGCCGTCCGCGATGCTCGCCTCGTAGCCGACGTTCGCCGAATCCAGCGCGTGCCGGGAGAGCAGCAGCACGGTGGCCTGGCTGCCGTGCAGTTCCACCGCGATCTCCTGCTGCCACGCGTCACCGCTGCGCAGGAAGTCCTTGTCGTACACCGCCTCGAAGCCGGCCGCCCGCAACTGTTCGACCAGGACGTCGCGTGCGTCCAGGCACCGGCAGCACACCTGTCCGGGCTTGGCCCGGGTGCTGTGGCTGATGAAGATCCGCGGGCGCGGCGCCGACACCGGCACGGCGCCGCGCGGGTCGGGCAGGTGATGGATCGTCACGGGCGGCTCGCGTAGAGCTCGTCGGTGGTCAGCACGCGGAACCACCGGTATTCGTAGGGGGCGAGGGTGAGCAGCGTGGGGCCGCCGCTGCGGGTCCGCTCCTGGTGCGGCGCGGCGACATCCAGCAGATCCACCAACCGGCCCGCCGGTACCGAGGGCGTGGTCAGCGCGATCACTCGCCCGTCCGGCCCGAGGTTGGCGACGCAGAGCACGTACTCCTCCTTGTACCGGCGCAGAAGCGCGACCACGTCCGCATGGATCGACGGCAATCGGATCGCGCTGCCACGGGTGAGCGCGCGCTCTCCCCGGCGAGCCCGCAACAACGCCGCAAGGCGATCCGGCGGGAGTCCGGACGGCACCTCGGCCACGGCTCGAAGTCCCGGTAGTGCCAGCGTGGCCGAGGCGATCGCCATGGCGGACGCCGGGTCGCCGTCGACGGACCCGGCGAGCGAAACGCGCCAGTTCCGGGCCTGGTTCGGTTCCACCGCCCCATCCGACCTGCCCGCCCATCGCCACGGGCGCGTCTCGCCCGCGAGCACCAGGTCACACACGCCCTCGGCGATTCCCCGGTCGCTCCCGCTCCACGCACCGTGGTCGAGCACGAGGACCTGTCCCGGGTGGTCGTCGACCAGCGTCCGCAACCCGCCGAGAAACCCCGCCGAGGGCACCGGAATCGACCCGGCGGCGCTTCCCGCAGGCCCACGCTCCGGCACCAACACCCGCGCCCCTGCGGCTCCGGCCGCGAGCAACTCCGCGCAGTACCGCAACAATCGGGGAGTATCGACCTCATCGGGGCCGACGACCACATCGGCCAGGACTCTGATCCCGGCCGCCCGGGCAGCCCGAAACAAGGCGGGTGCCGTCGAACCGACCACACCGTCGGGAGCGAAGGGCAGGCACACACAGCCGATCCCGAACCGCCGAGCCGTCTCCAGGTCGTCCTGCGTCAGGTCCATGGGCATCGTGCCCACCAGGGTGTCCCACAGCCAGTCCCTCTTCGCGTCGACCGTTCGACGAGGCGTCAGCAGGAAGGTGCGGCCGTCCTCGGCCCTCAGCTCGACCGGGCCACCCCGCCCGACGATGCCGAATGCGAAGGGGCTCGGCGCGGAGACATGTACTGCCGAGAACGGCAGTCGCCGCTCCTGTAGACGATCGGGGGCCGGCTCACTGCTCCACTTGAGCAGCCGCCCGGACACGTCCACGGCCAAACCCGAGCGTCCGTCGGGATGTGCCGCGAGTGAACGAATCTCCCGAGACAGCTCGGGTCCCCGAATGGCGTAGCTGGATGCGGACGTCAGGCTCACGACCAACTCCGGCCCCGGCCTGGCGAACACGAGGGGGTAGCCGGCCACCCCTCCGGACAGGGCCGTGATGGGGCGCTGTTCGGTTCCCGAGTCGTGCATGGGCGAACCGCCGTCGACGTGGACGAACTCCAGGTGCCCGTCGGCGAACGCGACCACGACTTGCGACGACTGCGCCGGTGCCCAGAGCCGAGGGTTCGGCCCGGTCGATCGGGACAGGATCCTCGGTGGTTCGGACGGGGCATCCGGACGAACGGCCCAGATCCCGCGTTCGTTGGCCAGGATCACCTCCGGCCGACGGCCCGTCCTCCGCGGTGGGACCACCACCGCGTCGTGAATTCTTCCCAGGCCGGACACCCTCGAGACCTCGGCTCCGCTATGGCCGACCACCACCAAATCCCCGTGGGAGCTCAGGAGTACCGTGCCGGTCGCGTGGTCGACCCGCAGCAGTTCCGGGGTGCCGATCAACCCCACGGTGACCGGCGTCACGTTGCCGAAGATCAGCAGGTCCGTGTCGTTTCCGATGCGCCGCAGCACCGCCCGCAGACCGCCGTCCGCGAGCGCCGCCGAGCCGCCGAACACCACCTCGACGCTGCGTAGTTGCGCAACAGACCCGGACTGCGGCCGAGTGGAGTACGCCTCGTCGACCAACTCGGCGAACACCGCGACCGCCACCCGCACCGTCTCGGCCGCACCCACCTCCACCGCGTACCCACCCGCACCGGCTGCCCCCGCCCCGGCCAACTCCACCCACACCCGATCCCCACCCGGCACTTCGAGCACCCGCGCGCCCGGCGCCGGTGGGCGGCTGAGGGTCAGCCCGTTGTCGTCGAGCCATACGCCCAGCTCCGTATGGCCGCGCACCGCCGCCCGGGCCGCCGCGACGCCGCCCGGGCCGTGCCGTTCGAGCACCCACTGCGGCGGGTCGACGGCCAGCCGGGTCGCCGCCGAGATCAGCAGCGTGCGGGCGAGCGCGTCGGTCGCGAGCACTCCGGGCAGCCTGGGCAGGAAGTGCACCAGCCAGCGGGACAGATCCTCGGCCGCGTCGTCATCGCCGGCATCGACCGCCAGGGCCGCCGCGAACCCGGCCAGTTCCGCGTCCACAACCGCCGCCGCGTCCGGCCCACCGGCGTCCGCCAGCGCCAACCGCGTATAGCGCCGCACCAACTCGGGTGCGTGCCGCTGCATTTCCTCCGTCAGAGCGTGGACCGCCCGTCGGCGCACCGGGTCCCGAACCAACTCGTGCCGCAAACCCGCCGCATACAGCGGATCGAGCACGACCGCCCGCGCGTCGGCGGACTCGACCAGCGGCGAGAACCACAGGTCCGCCTCCAGCCCCGCCGCACTGGCCGGGACGAACTCCAGCCGGGCCCGCCGGACGAACGCCGTCGTGGCGTGCGGAGCCAGACACAGGGCTTGGGCGAGCGTGTACAGCAGCGGATCGTCCACCGCCAACCGGCGCAGGAAGTCGAGTTCCGCCGCGCCGGGCTCGGCCCGCCCGCCGACCATCGCGTGCCCGCCGATGACCGGGTCCGGATCCGTCACCGGATCGCCCCTACCCGCACTCGTCGGCTCTCCCGCCAAGCCGCGCGAATCGAGGTCCGCCGATCCAGCGACACCAGGGCCACCCGCCGCCGCAGCGTCCACGGATGTGCCCCCGCCTCGTACGGCGTCAGGCACACCACCGGACAACCGGCCCGGTGCACCGCGTCGAGCCAGTCCCGCCATTCGGCCACGCCGGCCGCAGCGGCACCGCTGAACGGCAGTCGGCGCAGGCCCAGATCCGACACCACCACCACGGGCGTGCCCGGCGCCGGTGCCCGGTAGCCCACCCGTCCGTGCCGCCGCATCGCCCGCACACCGCGCCACGGGGTGCCCTGAAAACGCAGCACCTCGACCCGCCCGCGGCCGACCACGGCGTCCGCGAGGTCCCGCAGCCAACGCTGGTCGGCCCCGAAGGGCAACATCGATTCGCCGCCGTCCAACAGGAGTTGCAGGCCCAGTCGAGTGGTCGGCCGAGGCCGGAACGGCAATCTGCGCACCGGGGCGCCGTCGACCACCGCACGAACCAGCGCGCGTTCGTCGAGGACTCGGCCGAACACGTCGGTCGAGGCCACCGCGAACATCACTCCCGGCGCCCAACGCACCGCCCACGGCGGCTGCGTCGGCTCCTCGCCCGCACCTGGATCGAGCAACCTCCGTACGCCCGCCGCATCCGCCTCGGCCGGGCCGTCCGAATCCACCGCGTCAACCACGCCCGCCCCGCCCCGCGTCGGTCCGCGCAGCGTGAGCACCGAGCAGGCACCATCCGCCTCACCCGGGGGCGGCGCCGGGGTTCCGGTGTCCATCGCGGGTGGTTCGTCCAGGTCGGCGGGATCCGGCACGTCGTCGTCCGCCTCCGCCGCCGGCTGTGCCGCCACGTCGGTCCCCTCCCGCGGGTCCGCCGCACCGGCCGGCTCCAGCATCCGGGCGATCTCCGCCGCCGCCGCGACGTCGGTGACCTCCAGCGCGACGATCGCCCGGACCAGGTCGCCGAGATGCACCTGCCCGCGTGCCGTGCTCACCCGTGCGGCCTCGCGCTCCCTCGGCCCTTGCTCAGTGCGACCTCCACGACCAGGTCCCAGGTGCGGCTGCCCGCGGTGACGCCCAATTCGTGGCAGGCCCGCAGGGTGTCGAGGAACTCGGCCGTACTCGGACCGGCCACCCACGCGGACTCGTTCGCGACCTTCAACAGATGGTCCGCCACCTGCTCGGCCATCGATTCGTCGTGATCGGCGCCGAAATGGCTGCGCGCGACCTTCAACAGGTGCGGCCGGTCCGGGGCTTCGAGGGACAGCAGGATGCAGCGGCGGACGAACGGCGCGGGCAGTTCACGTTCGTTGTTGCTGGTGATCACGACGAGCGGTTCGGCGCCCGGTCGCGCCCGGACCGGTTCGCCGTCCGGCCCGGTGAAGCGCAGGGTGTCGAGCGGCACCAACAGGCTGTTGGGCAGATCCGGATCGGCCTTGTCGATCTCGTCGATCAGCACCACCGACTGCGGCGCGGGCCCGGTGTGCCGCCCGTACGCGGGTTCGACGGGCCGCTCCCCCGCGCGCCGGGGCACGGTGCGGTACGGATCGAACGCCTTCCACAACACGCCCTGTACGCAGTAGGCGCCGATGGTCGGCGCGACCTTGTGGATCTGCGCGTCGTTGAGCCGGCGCAGCGCGTCGAAGCGCCAGAGCAGGTCCTCGGGTTCGGTCCGCGCGGTGATCACCTCGGTGTGGCAGACCCGCCCCAGGTGCCGGGCGACGTTCGGCGCGAGGGTGGACTTGCCCGATCCCGGCGGGCCGAGCACCAGGAGCGGTCGGCGGGTGGCCAGCGCGACGTTGACCGCGAGCACGATCCGCTCGTCGTCGAACACGTATGCGCCGTCGCCCACCGCCGCGTCGCCGTCGTCGCCGCCGGTAGCCGGTACGGACGGAGCGGGAAGCGGCCGGAACGGGTCGAACGCCATGGCTTTGGGCACGGTTCCAGTGTGCCGTTCGAGTGACCGACCCGGTACGGATTCCGTTGCAAACGCACCCGATCCGGCCCCGCTACCGAACCGGCGGACCAGGGAGCGGACCCGGTGCCGATCCGGCCCTCGGTCTGACAGGATCCGAGCCGTGCGGATATCTCCGATCCATCTCGACGAGGACACCGCGGGCGTGCTGCGTCGCGACCTGCCGGTGATCGCGGGCGCGTTCGTGCTCACCGGCGGCGCGCTGGTCTGGCGGGTCGGCCTCCACGCGGTCCTGCCCGCCTTCCTCGCCTTCGCGTTGCTCGCCTCGGCTCTCGTGGTGTGCGACGCGCGCCTGATGCGGCTCCCCGACCCGCTGACCCTGCCCGGATACCCGGTGCTCGCCGCGCTGTTGCTGATCCCGTTCGACCGGGACGCCTACCTCCGGGCGCTGTTCGCGATGGCCGGGGCGTACGCCATGCACCTCGTGCTCGCGCTGTGCGGTGTCGGCATCGGCCTGGGCGACGTGAAGGCCGCGGGCCTGGTCGGCCTGGTCCTGGGCTGGACGTCCTGGGCCGCGCTCGCGCAGGCACTGGTGCTGGCGTACGTCTGCGTGGGGGTGTACGCGACCGGGCTGGCGGTGAGCAGGCGCGCGGGCCGCGGCAGCGTGGTCCCGTTCGGCCCCTTCCTGCTCGGCGCCGCAATGCTCGTCCTGCTGCTTCGCGGCGCCTGATCGGGCGGGCTCGGGAGGCCGACCGCCGCGGACGAGCCGGTGGGCGGACGGCGTCCCGCGCCGCTCCGCCCACCGCCCGATCAGTCGTCCAGCAGGTCGCGGAGCAACTCGACGGTGAGCGCCTCGGGTTCCGCACCGAGGCCGGCCAGCAGGCCGTCCAGCCGATCCACGTAGTAGTCCAACTCCGCGCGGTCGCCCGTTATATGTGTCGCCCGGAACATCGTGCGGTAGAGCATCTGCGACTCGGGGCACACCACCAGGCCGACCGAGCAGGCCCGCTTGGCGGCCTGCGGGTCGTGGTTGTCCAGGTGGTAGTCGGCCAGTCGGGCGGCGACGTCGACGATCTCGGCGATCATCTGCTGCCGGAACGGCTCGGCCCAGACGTAGCGGCGCGGACCCACCCCGTCGAACGGCGCGTCGCGCACTATGTCCAACGCCCGCGCGTAGTCCATCGCCACCTCGTGGCTCCCGTACAGGCCGGGTGCCACCAGTTGGCGGAAGCGGAACCAGTCGCAGGCGAACCCCGGCCCGAATCCGTAGCCCCCGCCGCCGACCGCGGCCGGCAGGTGGCTCGTACCGTCCTGGGCGGTGCCCACCCAGCGGCGCAGTTGGCTGATCGCCGAGTTGCGCGCGGTGGCGGTGACACCCAGCGGCCAGACGGCGGTGTCGAGTTCGGCGAGTGGACGACCGGGGTGCAGGGCTATCCACGCGGCCAGTTCGGTCAGCCGGGCCCGGCGGCCGTGCTCGACCTCCTCGCCGACGCCGATCAGGTCCACCTGACCCAGGATCCGGATCTCCGGGTAGGTCGGCGCGAAGCCCTCCGAGGGCTGCCCGGGCGCGGCCGGGGCCTCGGCGGGCAGCGCGGCGACGGGCAGCGCGACGTCCCAGGTCGAACCCACCTCCGGGGCCTCCGGCGCGGCCGTCTCGGTGTCCGGCGCGACCACCAGGAACATCCCGGAGTCCTCTACGCCGAGGCCCTCCCGCACCTGCCCCGGCGCACCCCAGTACTCGGCGGACGGCATCTCGACGCCGCCGGCGACACTCTCCGCCGGACTCGCCTGCGCGGGTCCCGGGTCGGTCGGCGCCGGTGCGCCGCGCTCGCGGCCCTGCATCAGGTCGACCTCGTCGTCCGGACCCAGTACGTGGACTCCCGAGCCGCTGAACACGTCGGCGCGAACGCCCCCGTGTCCGTTGGCGGCGTGTGCCGGGTAGGCCGCGTAACCGCCCTCCGGCGCGTCCTCGACATCCCACCGCGGGGCTTGTTCTCCGGTGCTGGTCCGAGCGTCGATCGGCACTGCTGTTCCCTCGTCCGGGGCCTCTGCGGCCGCCGCCGGATCGGCCGGGTGTCCGGCTTCCTCGGCGGATGCGTAGGGGTGGTCCTCGGGATCGTCCACCCCTTCGAGTCCTGTTTCGTCCTGCCCGACATCCGACACCGACCGCTCGTCGACCAACCGGTCGCGCACGGCCGCCTGTTCGGCATCGACGGGCGCTCCGAACACCGGTTCGCCGAGGGTCGAATCCGCCGGGACCGCCGGGTCGCCCACCGTCGTCCCGGCCGCCTCGAACACCGGCTCCTCCGTCACCGGTTCGCCGTGCTGCGACGTGGCGACGACGGCTTCCCGAGCGTTCGGTTCGGCATACACCGACCCGGCACGAACCGACCCGTCGGCGGTCGGCTCCTCGAAGGATGGCGGCACCGGCGCTTCACCGCCATATGGCGGATTCGGGTACCGCGGTTCCGCATACGGCGGTTCGGCATATGACTGTTCCGGATAGCCGGGCTCCGCGCCGACCCCGGCGGTGGGCCGCGGGTCGACCGCCGACTCCCCCGCGCCGGTGGACTCGGGGTATCCCGGAGACGTCGCGGGATCCGGGCCGTCCGGACCGACCGGCGCGGGCTGGAACAACGCGGGCTCGTCGACGCGTTCGCCCGGTGCGGGGGCGTACTCGTGCGGGTCGTCGGGCAACCACGGCAGCGGCAGCGAACCGGTGTCCTCGGACGCTCCGCCACGCCGCTCGATCCGCTCCGGCGGGGCCAACGGCCGTCCGGCGATCGGGTGGATCGCGGCGCCCCAGGAGCCGGGGCCGCCCCGGCCGGCCGTGTTCGGCGCGGGAGCCGCGAAGGCCCGCTCGTCCGGCTCGGGGTCGGTGGGATCGGGCTGGTAGTAGGCGGGAGCCGCGTCGGGCCCGGCGTCCACGTCGGTCGCGGTGCCGCCCCCCATCCGGGCCGGCCGCTCCATCCCGCCGACCGCGGACCAGGCGGCCGAGGAGATGCTGCCGGCCGCTCCGGCGCCCACCTGGACCGGCTCCGGCTCGTGGTCGGCCCGCTGTCCCGGGATCAACACCTCGTCGGCGGGCACCCCGTCCAGGTCCCGGGAGACCGTGAACATGCTCACCAGCGCCTGGTACTGCGGGTCTTCGAGGCGCTGCACGTGTACGTCGGTGTTGATCCGACTCGGCGTCACCACACCGGGCACCGTGGGCAGTCGGGTCACCCCGAGCCCGCTGAGCCAGGGCTCGGAGTGGATCGGCGCGATGATCGCGGCGGCCGCGCGCGGGTAGCTGTTGGTCAACCGCTGGATGTGCGGCACGTGTGCCTCGGTCAGCGGCTCCAGGGACAACACGATCTCCGGCGGCCAGGTGTCCGGCAGGATGCCCTTGGTCCGGGCCTGGCGCGGCGAGGTCAGCTTGGCGTCGTCGAGCAATCCGACCACCTCGTCGGACCAGGTCGCCAGTCGGCCGAGAGCCTCGTCCAACGAGTAGGCGTAGCGCAGTTGTTGCCGGCCCTCACGTTCGACGTCGCGCAGCTCGCGGCCGAAGCCGACCACCGTCACGCACAGATCGTCGCTCCACACGTTGGACAACAGCTCGACCGCCAACGCGCGCAGCACGGCCAGGTTGTCCTCACCGGATCCGTCGGTGAGTCCGACCACGCCGAGCGATTCGAGATCGATCAACAACTGCCTGCCGTCGTCGGTTTCGCCCAACACCGCGAGCGCGGGGTAGGGCGCCGGCACATTGGCCGCCGCGCTGGTGTGCAGCAACTCGGCGTCCGCCGGGCAGGTCCAGTGCATGTGGTCGCCGTGCACCGCCTCGAAGGGGTACAGCGGCGGGGACGGCGCGGCCAGGTGCAGTTCGAGTCGACGGTCGGTGAGCTGCACCGAGTCGATCAGCGGCAGGGTCCGCCCGGTGTCCGACATCCGGGCGCACAACGTCCGGAGCGTGCGGTCGAACAGGTCCAGGGCGTCCGGGGTTTCGGTGGCGCGCAGTTGTTGTTCGAGGTCGGCGGCCTCCGGCGCCGGCATCGCGATCCGACGGCCGTCCCGGCGGACCGACTGTTGGAGCCGGCGACGCACCAGCAGTGCGCCCAGCACCGCCGCCGCGCCCACCGCGCCCAGGGCGATGGCGCCGATCGGCACCGAATGCTCGGCGCCGCCGGTGCTCGGCGCCTCGGCCCGGCTGCCGGTGGGATTGGGGTTCTCGGACTTCTGCTTCGGCGCCTCGCTCGACTTGACGGGGGCGCTCGGCGCGGCGACCGGGTCCTGCTTGGCGATGTGCGGCGGCGTCTCGACGAACGGCTTCGGCTGCGCGGCGGGCGGTTGTTGCTGCTGTCGTTGCTGAGGCGGTTGCTGCTGAGGCGGTTGCTGGGGCGCGGGTGGTTGTTGTTGCGGCGGCAGTTGCGCCTCCGCACTGGCGGCGCCCGGGATGGACAACGTCCAGCCGGGTTCGATCGCGTTCGGGTCGGTCAGGGCCGAGCCGCTCGACTGCGGCTTGTCCTTGTTGGCGGCGAAGATCTCCGGGTAGCGGTCGCCGTCGCCGAGCAGTTCCTCGGCGATGTCCGACAGGGTGTCGCCGGGCTTGACCGTGACCGTCTGCGGCAACGCCTTCTTGTCGTCGCGCTGGGCCCCGGACCCGCTCTCGGGCGCGTGCGCGGCCTTGACCTCGGCGGGCGGCGCGGCATTCGCGGGCAGCGCCAGAACCCAACCCACCTCGACGTAGTCCGCCGCGTCGAAGCGCTGGCCGTTCACCATCACCTTGCCCTCGTTGAGCTCGGCGATCTCCGTCCACCGCTTGCCGTCGCCGAGTCGTTCCTCGGCGATAGTCCACAACGAATCACCGCGCTGGACGGTATGTGTGGGCCCGGCACTCGGCCCGGGTTCCTGGACCCGGACCGGGATTTCCTGCTCCACGACCCGACTGGGCGCGCTCGCCACGGTGTCCGCGAGTTGTGGAGCGGCCTGCGTTTGGCCCGCCGCCAGCGCGGTACCGGTCGGCAACAGCAGCATGATGCCGCCGATCAGCGCGCCGGCCGCCTTCTGGCTCCAGCCCAGACCGCGGATCCGCGGCGCGGACAGCCCTTTCACCTGGGCCGGGATCTCCACCACGACCGAAATCGCGAAACACAACCAGGCGATCCACGCGATGATCGCGAGCGCGGCGATGAAGCCGCTCCCGTCGTCGGGCGCGGTGAGGATCTTGGTGACCTCGTCCAGGCCGGGTAGTCGGCGCGGCAACAGCGTCGTGGTGGCCACGACGAGCAGCGCGGGAAGGCCGATCAGCAACGCGAGCAGCACGACGAGGCTGAGCAGGCCACGCACGAGGTCGAAGAGGAAGCGGCCGGGTCCGCGGCGCCTGCCGCGGTCGTCACGGCTGCGAGCGTGCGCCCCGGGACCGGAACCGGCACCGGAGCGAGAGCCTTGAGTAACGGTCACGGTGCGGCCTCCGGGGCTTGAATCCCATGGACGAGCCCGGCACGGGCATGGCCTTTGACGGTGACGGTGGAGACGCCGAAGAAGGCGGCCACCTTGGTGTTGTACTCGATCGTCACATCGACGTCGATGTAGCGACCGTCGGACGTGACCTTGGCGTGGCCGGATTTCACCACGGCGTGGGCCCTCAGATACTCGCCCGCCGCGGTCTCGGCGGCCTGCTGTGGAACCACGATCGCCGTCCCCGGAATGGCCTTGGTCGGGTCGATCGCCTGACCGGCGGCGCGCGCCGCCTCCTGCGCGTAGGCGTCGGCCTTGGAATCCGCGCGCAGCTTGCCGCCGCCGTCGACCACCAGTCCGACCAGCAGGATGATCACCGCCATCATGATCGCGAGCATGATGGCGAGCGAACCCCGATCCCGGGGCTCGCCGGTAACACCGATGTGAAGCACCCGGGTTCGCCACCTGGCCGTCACTTCGACCGCTCCCGGTAGGTGTCGATCACGGAGGTGAAGGTCCCGTTCATCGTCTTCGAGCCGGGAATGCCGGGGAAGGCGACGTCGGAGAGGGACACTTTGCACGTGACACTGACCGTGACCGTGGCCGCCTTGCCGACGTCGGTGGCGAAGCCGGTGATGTCGACGTGGGTCACCGGGGCGCAGGCGATCCCGTCCTGGTCCAGGGACTGCACCACGGCCGCCCTCGCGGCCGACTCGGCATCGGACGCGTTGCGTGCGATCGACGCCTCCCGTGCCCCCGCCTTCGCCGCCGCGTCGACCCCGTTGCCGGCCAGCGTGGTGCGTCCGAACGCGATGACCAGACACAGGAACGCGATCAACACCGGTGCGAGCACCGCTGCCTCCAGGGCGAACGACCCCTCGTCCGCCCGCAGGCTCCCCCTGTACACCCTCGCCCCCCAGCTCTTCATCGGCCCGCTGTCGTCCACCGCTCGACAACGCCGTCCGCGTGCTGCCTGATGGTCAGACTCCCGAGTCCCGGCACGATCGACAACGACGTGCCCTGAACGGTCACGGTGAGCCGCGCACCGGCCTTCCGCTCCGGAATCACCTTCAGGTCCTTGAGCATTCCCCCGCCGAGGTCCTTCGCCACATCCCGGCCGCGCTGTTCCGCCGCCGCGCTGTCGCCGCCCCTGCGCCGTCCCTCCTCGACCCCCTCCTTGGCCGCCTGCAACGCGACTTCACGGGCGTACCACCACAGGCAGCCCTGAATCACCGTGAGCAGCACGAGCATGAACACCGGGAAGATGATCGCCATGGTGATGGACATGCCGCCGCGATCCGGCCCGCCTGCCTTGCGCAGACGGCGCCGGATCGCGTCGACAAGAGAGCCGCATGGCATCTTGTTCACGAGGACGGTCCGGATCCTTCGCGTCGGATCTCTAGTTCGGCTTCGGTTCCTGGTACTTCGAGTCGGAGTTGTCCAGATCCTTCTGGTACTTCTGGTACATGGCGTAGATGACCCCGGCGATGCTGACCGCGGCGACGATCAGCACCGCGACGATGATCGCCGTCTCGATGCTGACCGCGCCGTGGTCGCGCTCCTTGCGCAGACGCCGGTAGCGGTCCACCACACCGCCGGTGACCATCAAGACGAAGGCGATCGGGGCCGGAGCCAGTCTGTGTAGGGCGGATTCCGCACGATCGAGCACCGCGGGGGATGAGGAACCGGTTTGCATTGCCTGTACTCCTTCCGGAGAACGGCTCGAGATCCGAAGGTCGTTCATACCGAGAAAATCCGGGATATGGCCGGAAATCCAAGCAGGATTCCCATGATTACCACGAGCATCGTGCCCGGAACGGTGAGCCGTTCCGAATCCGCGTTCGCCTGTTCGTGTTCGTTCGCCAGCAGTTCGATACGCAGGGACTGGGACCGGGCTCGCAACGTGCCGTACACCGCGGCGCCTTCGGTGCCGGCCATCTCGATGATGTCCGCCACGTCGGCGAGTTCGGGAAGGTCGAGATCCTTGGCCAGGTCGCGCAGGCCGTCCCAGGGGTCCGCGCCGCTCACCCGGGCCCGCGCCAACGCGTCCTGGATCCGGGAGAATGCCCAGCCGTCCCCCACCGCCGCCGCTCGCTCCAACGCCTCGCCCGGACCCGCGTCACCCGCACGGCCGAGCGCGACCAGGTCCAGATAGGCGGCGGCCGCGTGCTGGAACTCGGTCCGGGCGGCCTTGGCCTGGTCGCGCAGCGCGAAGTCCGGGATGAGCCACATCCCGGCCGCCACCGCCAGGGACAGGAACAGCGGTACGTAGAAAGCCACTCCGATGCCGGTGGCCAGCAGCACCGAGGACAGCATCGCGGGCAACAACAGACCGAGCAGCGCCAGCAGTGCCTTGGTGCGCACGAATTGCGCGACCGTCTCGCCGACCAGGTCCAGTTCGCGATGCGGCACCCGAAATCCCGGCACGCGCAGGGTCAGCGCGACGAGTTGGTCGTCGTACCTGCTGCCGGTCTGCTCGGTACGCCGCTTGGGCGTGCCGGAGAGTCGATGCAGCGCGTTGCCCAGGTCCGGCGGTGCCGGCCACAACTCGCGCACGAGCAGCGCGACGCCGGCGCCCAGGACACAACCGCTGACGATCATCACGGGTGGGATCACGACCACTCACCCCGCAGCACCGGTGCCGTGTGCACGCCTTCCGCGTTCTGTGCGTCCGCCGCCTGCGCGGCCTTGACCACGCTGCGCGGATCCGCGACCAGGAACCGGGGCTTGAACCGATCCGTGGCCAGCGACCGCATCCACATCAGCGTGCCGATGTAGCCCATCGCCAGCAGCAGCAGGACCAGTTGGCCGATCACCGTCCCGTACGGCTCGGCGTAGTCGCGGTTGATCACCACGACCAAAGCGGTCACCCCGAGCGTGATGTAGGTGATCCAGCGCACCGCGATCCGGGCGCCGGCCCGGTCCGCCTCGATCGCGCGCCGCTGGCGCACCTCCTCGCGCACCGTGCCGGCCAGGTCCTTGAGCGCCATCGCCAGGCCCGGGCCGCGGTCCGAGGAGCGCAGGATCAGCGCCGCCGCGATCTTGTCCGCCGTCGCGTCGCCCAGATCGGCGGCGAACGCCCGTAACGCCTCGTCCGGGCGCCAGCGCGACTGCAATCGGCTGACCAGGTCGCCGACTTCCTCGACGATCGGCTCGGGGCAGGTGCCCCGGGAGGTGAGGATCGCGTTCTCCAGACCGGCGCCCAGCTCGATCAGGTCGGCGATCCGCCGGGTCCACTCGGCGAGCGCGTCCAGCCGGTTGATGACGGTGCGATCACTCTTGGTCGGCGCGAGCAGCCAGGGCAGTCCGGTGAAGGCGACGACCACCAGGAGACCGGCCACCAGAAAGCCGGTGAACAGCCAGACCAGCGCGGCGACCGCGAGTCCGATGCCCAGGCGCACCCGCCGGGCGGTACGTTGCCGGGCGCTCACCGGACCCGAACGCATCCGTCGTACGGCCAGCTCCAGCCGGCCGGGCGGCTTGGGCGTCGGATCGTCGTACGTGCCGACGACGCCGACCACCAGACCCACCAGGCCGCCCACCAACAGGCAGCCGCACACCGCGACCAACAGGGCGTCACCCATGTCCGTCACCCGACCTGATTCACTTTGAGCTGCAACGGCCGCCAGCCGTGCGGCTCGTCGAGCAGATGCGGACTGAATCCGGCCCGGATCAGGTCCGGCATGTCCGAGGGGTACATCCGGGCCATACCTCGCGGGTCGTCGCCGGTGGGCGCGAAGATCGTGTTCACGGCCGGGCGGCGGTGCTCACCCATCCCGGTCACCTCCAGCACGTGCGACACGAAACGATGCCGCTTCCCACCGATCGCCGTCTCGTCGATCATCCGTACGAAGACCACGTAGTCGACCGCGTTGGAGGCGAGCCGGTAGGCCAGTTCGGGGCTCATGTGTGCGCCGTACTCCAGGCAGAGTTCGGCGATCCGGTCGAAGATCATGTCCGGCTCGCGCACGTGCAGCGTGCACATCGAGCCGCCCTCGCCGTTGGTCATCACCCGCAACATCGGCACGATCTCGCTGGAGCGCACCTCGCCGACGATCATCCGGGACAGCGACATCCGCAGCGCGGAGGGAATCAACTCGCCGATGGTCAACTCGCCCGCCGACTTGCCGTCGATGCCCCGCTCGCCGTTGCCCTCGCGGGCCTCGATCGCCACCACCTGGCGCAGGTGTCCCAACTCGTGCAGGAACAATTCGAGTTCGGTCTCGAAGGTGCCGATCCGCTCGTCCCGGGGGATCTCGTGGGACAGCGCCCGCAACAGCGAGGTCTTGCCCACCCCCTGGGTCCCGCAGATGATCAGGTTCTTCTTGGCCCGGACCAGCGAGCCCAGGAAGGCGGCCAGGGTCCGGTCCAGGGTGCCCAGTCCGATCAGGTCGGCGAGCCGCACGTCGCGCACCCGGTGCCGACGGATCGTCACGTAGGTGTGCGGGGTGACCTCGGTGATCGCCTGGAGACGCGAGCCGTCCGGCAACCGCAGGGCCAGGGTGGGCTGCGCGGTGGACAGGGTGCGTTCGCCGCTGCCGTGCCGGCGGGCCAGGTCCCTCAGCAGTTCGCGGAGTTCCTCGTCGGAGGCGGTGAGCGGCGGCACCTGGACGCGGGGCCGGTCGGCGTAGTCCACCCAGACCGTGTCGTAGCCGTTGACCAGGATGTTCTCCACGGCGGGGTCGGTCAGGTACGGCTCCAACGGCCCGGCCCGGAACAGCCAGTCCCACACCGCCCGGGCCATCGCCCGGTCCTCGGCGGGGGTGGTGGAGATGCCACGCTCACGCGCGGTGATGTCGGCCCATTCGGCGACCACCTGGGCGACGATCGCCCGGCCGCGCTGTTCGCGGTCCTCGTTGGTCAGGCCGGGCGACATCTTGTCGAATTCGTGGAGTTGCTCGGCCGCGCGGTCCTTCAGTATCCGGACCAGCGCCGGGTCCACCACCGGTTCGCCGGAGGGATTGCGCGGCGGCTTGGCGGGTCCGGTCGTGGCGGGCGCCCGGCCGGCGGGCGGGGGTCGCCGGCTGACCGTGCCCACGCCGTTCGCGCTCACGCTCGCGGTCGGCGGCACGGTGAACATGCCGTCCCGGCCGCCCGCGTGCCGGACCGCGCCGTTCAGCGGCCCGTTCGGGTGCGCCGTCGCGGCGGGCGAAACCGGGGTGCCGTTGGCGGGCGTCGGCGGTGGAGTGTGCCCCACGGCGGGGGTCAGCGAGCCCGCGCCCGCCGACCAGGTCGGCGGGGGAGGCGCGTCGGGTCCGGCCGAGGCGCTTCGCTGGAAGCCCTCGGGCCAGGTGCGCAACGGCGGCGTGGGCGGCGCGTACAGCACGTCCTCCGCCTCCGGCAGGCCCGGCACGACATGCATGTGTGGGCGATAGCCGGTCTCGGCGGCAGGATCCGGTTCCGGTTCCGGCTTGTTGTGCGGGTCCGGGTGCAGGGGTCGCGCGTTATCGAACATGACCCGCCTCCTCGCCGGCCGGCCGGTGCGCCGGTTCGGCCTCGGGTCGGGCTTCGGGCTCCGCGGGTCGGCGGATGTAGGCGGCGGCCTGGGCCCAACCGTCGCCCGGCAGCGGCGCGTCCGGCCCGGCGGGCAACTGGCCGCCGGGCGCCGGGCGCGGCGCCAATCGCATCCGGCGCTGGTTGGCCAGGGCCAGCGCGGCCTCCGCGGTGGTTCGCGCGGCACGCATGAACTTCGACCGCAGGAACCGTTTTCCGGTGTCCCCTTCGCCGTCGGACAACACCCGGGCCCGTTCCGGATCGAACGGCAACAGGCCCAGCACCGGCGCCTCCAGGTGCTTGCCGATCTCCTGGCGCGCGTAGCGCCCCTCCTCGATCACCACGAGCGCGATCGAGTCCGAGCCCGTCCCGTGCGTGTCCAGGTCGTGGCGCAGCGAGGCCAGCCGGGGCTGTGCCTGGGCCAGCGAGGGCAGCGTCCCGCGCACGACCGGCAGTACCAGGTCGGCTCGGCGTGCGGCGATGGCCGACGCGCCCGTGGTGCCGCGCCGGCCCAGGTCGATGATCACGTCGTGCGGGATCTGCTGATTGCCCAGACCGGCCGCGAGTTGCGAGATCGGGTCCCACGTGTAGGCCAGTCCGGAAGCCTGGGTGGGGTCCACCAGGCCGGGCAGCAGCAGCCGTTCGCGCCGGCCGTCGGACAGGTCGACCAACTGCCGAAAGAACGCGTCCACCAGGTTGCCCTGACGGTGCGCGACACCCAATTGGTGCAGCCCGTACTCGGCCGAAACCCGACCCTGGAGCGCGCCGGCCAGGATCGAACCCCCGTCCGGATCGGCCTCGATCAGGATCACCCGGCGGCCGGCCGGCAGCGGCCAGGTGAGCAGGAGCGCCAGCGCGGTCGAGGTGGCGCCGGGCGCACGGGTGCCACCGGTGACCGCGACGACGGTCATGGGGCTCCTCCGGTCCTGGCCGGTGCCGCGTCCGCGTTGCCCGTGTTCAGCACGACGATGGAGAACCTGCCCTCGGCCACCTGGAGCGCCAGCACCGGGCCGTCCTTGGCGGGTACCGCGACGTCCAGGACGGCCTTGCCCGAGCTCGAATTCGAGTCCGTGTTGCCGGAGCGGATCACCGTGGCGGCGGTGGTGATCGGCTGCGTGGAGGTGGAGTTGGCGGCGCCGCCCACCGGGGGCGCCGACGTCACGACCAGGATTCGGGTGCCGGGAGTGACCCGCTGCACCGGCATCTTGGTGGTGTCCAGGGCGATCGGGACGAGGGTCTCGCCCGGCTGGATCGCGATCCGCTCGGTGACCTGGTCCGAGGTCAGCAGGGTGCCCGCGCGCAGCTCGACGGCCGCGCGTTTGCCCACGATGACGGCCTTGGAGCCGGATCCGATCGGGCGCAGCCCGGGCGCGTCGTTGATCTCCACGACGCGCAGATCCTCGGCGGCGATCGTCTGGCCGTAGGGCACCGTGCGGGCGACCGCGAGCACGGGCACCCGCTTGTCGCCCATCTGATAGAACGCCGCCGAACCGAGTCCACCGGCCGCGATCAGCGCGACCGAGAGCGCGATGAGCGCCGGCCGCCGGCGTCTGGCGCCGAGGCTGCGCGTGGGCGTGACCGGCATCGTGCCGGCGGCAGCGCCCTGCGACACGACGCCATTACCCGATGGCCGTTCCGTAGCTGCCTTCACCACCGGCTCCGCCCCCTTGCTCTGCCGGGTCCACCCAGGTTCCGTGCGGACCGTGATCCACTTCGGAGCTACCGCTCGTATCTTCCACCACACACACTGTCAGGTGAATGGTGAACAGCCCGAAAACAGTCGTCGAAGTCGATCATTCGAAGCTTTCCGGAACGACTTCCCACCACGTCAACCAGCACGATCGCGGACGCCGTATGACGAACCCGACCCCACCAAAGATCACGGGCAAGCATCTCGTTCCGGACATCGAACGGGCCCCACGATGGTCCCGAAACGAGGCGCTCCGCAAGCACTTTCGGGCAATTGTTGGCCGGCCGAGTTCTGCGCGCACCGTGATCGGCCGAACGTGATAACGCACTGCCGTCCCGACGCTGCGAACCGTACTCGACACGCTGCGTGGGCGCGCGCGGGGCCTCGCCGGCGAATCCGGCGAAGGGGTGGAAGTGTCGTCAAATTGCTTAGGCGCCTACCAGGGCCGGGAGTTGCCGGCCGAGGGCGGGTCGCCTCAGGTCCTTCGGCGGACGGCCGTGACCGGGAGATGCCCGGGGCGCGGCAGCGCGCTCGTCCTCGGGCGGGACGGTTTGCCGGGCACCGGCCGCAGTTGCCAACGGGCGGACACGGTCGCGACGGTGGTCACGATCTGGGCCAGGAACAGGTGTTCGCCGATGCATCGATGCACCCCCGCGCCGAACGGCATGTAGACGCCGCGCACCCGCCCGGGAAAGCCCGGTTCGGCCCATCGGTCCGGATCGAAGCGCTCGGGTTCCGGAAACAGCTCGGGGTCCCGGTGCAGCGCGTGGTGGCTGTACAACACGTCGCCTCCGCTCGGGATGTGATGACCCATCACGTCCACGTCGCGATTGGCCCGGCGAACCACCAGCCAGGGCGCGTACAAGCGAAGCGTCTCGTCGACAACACACCTTGTATATACGAGAGCCCCGATGTTCTCGGCGGTCACCGGTCCACCGGCCAGCACCTCGTCGAGTTCGGCGTACAGCCGTTTGCGTACGTCCTCGTGCCGGCCCAGCTCGAAAAATACCCACGAAAGGGTGGCATTCGTGTTGTCGTTGCCGGCGATCAGCATCGACACCACCTCGTCGCGCACCAGTTCGGGCGCCATGTCCATCCGGGCGAACTCACCGAGCAGCCCGGTACCCGCGTCGGCGTCCACGGCCGAGGCGATCGCCGCCCGCAACCGGCGGCCCGTCTCGGCGAAGCGCCGGTTGCCGGGCGTGGGCAACTGACGGGCCCACTCCGGCAGCACGGTGCGGGTGAACACCTCCTGGATGAACACCGGCAACGAACGCCGCACCTCGGCCACCGCCGCGTCGGCCGCCGGGCTCTCCCCGAAAATCAACCGACCGAGCGTGTCCAGCCCGAGTTCGCTCATCTCCCGATCGAGCGCGAGCGTGGATCCCGGCAACCATTGCGCGCTCGCCTGCTCGGCCCGGCGACGGATCAGCTCGACGTAACCGCCGATCCGCGAGCGCTGGAACGCGGGTTGCAACGTCCGTCGTTGGCGTCGATGCAGGGGGCCGTCGGAGGCGGCGAGGCCGTCCCCGATGTGCAACCGGGCCTGCTTGAAGAAGCCGTCCCGCTCGATGGTGTCCGCGTGTTCGACCAGGACACACCGAACCAGGGCGGGGTCGTTGAGGACGTACAGCTCCCTCGGACCGACCCGGATCCGCACGATCGGCCCGTGGGCACGCAGCGACGACACGAAGTCCCAGCGGCCGCGCAGCAGCGCCGGGGTGTGGCCGAGCAGCGGAACTGCGCCCGGGGCGATCGGGACCACGTTGCGACTCCTTGGGGTTGACCGGCGTGCCGAGCGTATTGGACACACCCGCGGAGGCGGAGCGGCGGTCGGAGGGGTTCGCGGGCGCGGTTCCCGGCCCGGGCCCGTCATGTGCGGCGGTGGTCAGGGCTTCGCCGGCGCGGCCGAACCTCGGTTGCGCGCCGCCAGGGTCGGTTCGACGCCCCGGTCCACGTACGGCTTGCCGGGCGTGACGACGCCGGCCCGGCCGGGCCCGGGCGCCCGGAGCCTGCGTGGCGCGACCGCCTCGGGGTCGTTCGTGGCGGGCCGGTCTGGAGCGGCGATCGGCGGCGGATCGATCCGCCGGCCGGCCCCGACCGAGGTCACCGAGGCGGGCGGCGGCTCGTCCGCGTCCGAGGCGGGCGCGATACCCACCCAGGCACCCAGCGCGATGCCGACGGTCGCGAGCACGGCCCCGACCGGACCGGCCCGTCGCATGGTCCGGCCGGGCACCCGGTCTCGACGGTTCGACACGGAAGCACTCCTTCGCTGTCACCGGTGTCGGGCGCCGCGCACGGCGCCGAACGTTGCACACGGAAATACGGCTCCCGAGCGACCCGCGTTGCACTCCACGCCCGTCTCGCACACGTGCGGAACATCTCCCGGGTCCGATGCAACCCGGGGCGGCCGAGCCGCGTATCCCGTGGATGACAGGCCCCTCGACAGGCAGACGAACAGGCGCCCGGCACCGGCCGGGCGCTCCCGCGTTCGCGGCGCGGGCCCGGTGAGGAGGAGATCACGGTGCGCGACCCCCGCGACCACCCCCTGGCAACCCCGCTGCCGAACGCGTGAGGGAGGCCGCCCGTGAACGGGAGTTCCGCGAATACGCCGAGGCCCGGCAGGCCCAACTGCGCCGCTCGGCCTATCTGCTGTGCGGCGACTGGTACGAGGCGCAGGACCTCACGCAGACCACGCTGATGAAGATGTACACGGCCTGGGGCCGACTGCGCCGGGACGGCAACATCGACGCCTACGCCCGCGTGGTGATGACGCGCACCTACATCGACCAGCATCGCAAGGGCCGTTGGCGGGAGGAGCCGGTCGACGAACTCCCGCAGCGGCCGAGCGACGAGTCCTCCTCGCCGGACCTGCGGTTGACCCTGCGGGCGGCGCTGCTGCGACTGCCGCCGCGCTACCGGGCCGTGCTCGTGCTGCGATTCTGGGAGGACTGGAGCGTCGAACAGACGGCGGAGGCCCTGCGGATCAGCACCGGAACGGTCAAGAGCCAGAGTTCGCGCGGCCTGAGCCGACTGCGCGAACTCGTCGGCGAGCACATGTGGGAGCTGTCCGAACGGTGAGGCCGGCCATGAACGATCACGACCTGTTCCAGCTCATCCTGGACCGACCCGAGCCCGATTTCCCGAGCGTGGTGGACGCGGCCGTCGCGGGCGGCCGACGGGCCCGGCGGCGGCGCCGCGTGGCGACGCTGGCCGCCGGCGCGGCCGTGCTGGCGATCGCCGGCGCGGGGGTGTTGCTGACCCCCTCGGCTTCGGAGCAGGTGGGCCCCGCGGCGCCCGTCCCGCCGCCGCCGGCCGCGGCGTCGGCCCGGCCGACGCCGAAGTCCGCGGCGCCCGACGTCTCCGCGACGCCGCGCTCGACCGAGCCCCCGACGACACCGCCGGAGGACGGCACGCGCGCCGACGCGAGCATCGCGCCCGAGGGGCCGCCGGAGGCGGTCGAGGCGGACAGCCCGCCCCGACTACCCACCCAGAGCTCCCGGACGATCAGGTGTCAGGCCACCGACGAGGGCAAATGCTCATCATCCGCCCGAAATTGACGGATTGTCACTCCCGAATCGCACCGGTCGTCACCCGCCGATCACGCCGCAATCGCGCACCCGGCCCCTAATCTGATCCCGGATCACTTCGTCCGGAGGGAAGAGAGGCCCGGCGTGAACAGCACGGACCCGTGGACCGTGGATCGCATCGCGCATGCGCTCCCACACCCCGAAGCCCGCCACGAATTCCTGCGACTGGTACACCTGACACCGATCGGCGATCTGCCCGGCCTGCTGGCCCGCTACGCACAGGTCGCGGAGGAGTTGATCGCCGCGCTGCCGCACGCGCGTGCCCTCGCGGCCCAGGTGCGGGCCACCGGAAAGGACCCGGACCTCGACGAGGTGGACGAGGAGATCGTCCGCAAGTGGATCGCACGCGGCCGAGCGCAAAGCAGTGCCGCGTGACGTGGCGCCCGAGGATCGGCATCGAGCACCAAGAGGTCATCGACCGCTTCCCCGAAACCACGCTCAACCACTGGGGAATGCTGCTGTACAAGCTGGTCTGCGACCCGTACACGGCCACCGTCCGCTACGGCGAGGACGATCGCATCGTCCGCACCGCAGCGGCGGGGCCCTTGATCGTGGTGGTACTGCTCAACGAGGGGACGACGACCGTTACCGTGCTGCAGGTCGTGCACTTGGGTTGATCCGGCGCTTCCCGCCGCCCGGCACGCAGTAGTGGTCGGCCACTTCCCCCATCACGCCTTCGTGCCGCTGGCGGCGCACCCCCGGCGCACCGGTACGACCGTCATGGTTTGCCCGCTTGGCGTGCTTGGTCTCCGGGTCGAGTACCCGACAGACCTTGCGGACCTGTGGGTGCTGGCCGGGAATGGCGTAGGCGGAAGCCACTCCCGCGAACGCGAGACCGAAACATGCCACAACCATGATCGCTGTCTTACGGATCCTGCTCATTCGGCAGAAGATAGCGGAGCCGGCGCCGACGCACTAACCGTCTTCGCGAACCGCCGAGACCGGGTGGCACGACAACGCCCCACCATCGCCCGCTCCACGGACCGAGCGGCCGCGACACCCCCGCACCGCCACCGCCTCCTCACCCACACGGCCCCGCGCCGAGCAACCGCCCGACAACCGCACCACCGGACACCGACACCCCCGAGGACCAGCGGAATCCTCGTCCGACCCGGACCCACCGAACCACCCTCTCCCCCTCTCCCCCATCCAGTCGGGTGGTTGACCGACCATCCCTCCGCCTAGGCTGCCGCCCGCTCCGCCGTCGGTAGCCACCGGAGGGATCCCGCATGCCCCGAACCCCCACCCACGCCAAACTCCGCGGTCGGGCCATGGTCCTGCTGGTCGTCGTCCCGGCCATCGCACTGCGCGACCTCTTCGCCTTCCTCGACATCACCGGGATCGACGCGTGGCTGGCCACCGCCGCCTCGCTGGCCCTGTTGTGCGCCGTCGTACACCTCGCCAACTCGACCCTCGACGCCCGCACCGATCACCCGGACGACCGCGCCTTCGAACTCCGGATCGCCGACCTCTGCCGCCGCGACGGCCTACTCGCGGTGCAACTCGCGCCCGGCGCCGACATCAAGGCCTACCTCCCCAACGGCAGCCTGGTCCTGATCCGCTGCGGCCCCACCGACCACGCGGCCCGCCCCCTGGACCTGCACGCCTTCATCGGCACGGCCCACCACGACCACCGGGCCGACATCCCGGTATTCCTCACCCTCCACGGACTCACCACGGAGGCGCGTGAGTTCGCCCGCCACCACGGCATCGTCCTGCTCGACCGACCCCGCCTGGACCAATGGCAACAGGGCCACGGCCTGACCACCCTGGTCGGCACCACCCACTGACCACGGCAGGACCGCCGACGCCCCGGCCACCCGACACGATCCCGCGCGATAGCCACCGTTTTGCCCCGACCCGTGCCCCAAACCCACTACACGCAGCGATCCGCCGAAGACGCTTACGGCCCACCCGATCAAGTGCAATGATGCTTCGGATCACCGTTGAGCACCGAACTCCGAAGATCGCACTGCGGGGGTGGCAGTTTTGGCCGGACCAATCAAGTCCCAACTCCCCCCAACCCTCCTCGCCGCCCTAACCACCCTCACCCTCCTGACCACCACCACCGCCTGCTCATCGGACAAAACCCCCAAACACCCCAAAATCAACCAAGCCGCCCCCAAAACCGCCGCCCCTCCCCTCCCGGCGGCGTCGAATGCCCCACAAGCCCCGGCATCGGTGGCACCTCCGGTCAGCGAGAGCGAAGCCAAAACCATCGCTCAGAACTACTACGACCAGAGCAAGAAGGCGAAGTCGGGTCACGATATCGCCGCCCTTGACGGGATTGAAACCGGAATACTGCTGGATATCTCAAAGGCACGCCAGGCACGAGTTTCCAAGTTCGGCAACAACATCCGAGTCGCCGAGGAGCTGGCCACCACAACCGATATTCAGGTCGCCGCTCCGCAAGGCGCCCCTGCCGGCAACGACCGATGGCTCCTCTCGACTGGACTCCAGAAGCTCGATGCCGACTCGAGGTCTTCCCTGGGGGTCCTGCGGCAGACGCAGGGAGAAGGCCCTTGGAGGATGTCATTCCTGGCCTTCACCGGATCCAAGAAGACCCTGCCGACCATGACGAAGATCTCAACTGTCGATGGCACCGAAAAAGGCGAGATCGACTACGGGGACAGCGTTTGTAGTGATTTCTCGACCGGGCTGAGCGGTGGCCCGACCTCAAGCAATTGGGGAACGTCCGCAAAGTCGACTCTCCAATCCGAACAAGGAAATAAGGAACAGGCCGTCTCCATAACAAAAGGCGGAACCGTTTCCGTACAAACGGAACCCGTCGCGCAGAACCGCACTCCCACCTGGAATACCACCGATGGTGGCAAAGTGGTGATGTGCACCATCAAAGTCACATCAAATATGACGGCAGGATCTTCCGGAACGTTCACCATTGACCAAAGTCCCACCTACGAAAATTTGAGCGGTCGCGTCACAAAGTGGCGATCTCTCACATTGAGCAACGTCGCAATGTATGCATTCAAAGTACCAACCAACGGGCCTATCGATCTCATTGCCAGCTCAACTCGTCCATTCAATGTGGACGGAACTTCGGCCCAGTGATTACCAAGAATTCCATGCAGCCATGTTCGACATTCCAGAGGGAGATGTCATGGCAAACTCAAGAATCGTGAGAGTTGCCGCGCTAACGTGCACTGCCGGTTTGTCGGCAGCCTTCTTGGTCCTCCCATCCGCCAAAGCTGACGTCAACCAGTGTGGCAATCTCCTTATTTGCATCGACATCCGGGTTCCGGGTTCCTCCGGGGGCACCGGAACGTCTGGCGGTACAGGTTCAGCCGGTGGCAGCACAGGCGGCGGAACAACCGGATTCAGCACCGGTGGCACAGCCGTCACAACCAGTGGCGCCACGGCAGGCCAAGGAGGGGGCGGAAATCAACCGGCTCCGCCCCCCGCACCGGCCGACGTTGCGCTGAGGGCCCTTGCGACACTCGGACTGGAGAATCCGGAGATCGCCGTCAACCCGGCGCCCGGAAAACTCGGCCTGGTAGGGCTTCCAGTTTGGATGTGGATCGCCGGGAACAGTAAAACCACATGGTCCAAAGAATGGCTGAGCCAAACTCTGACCGTCGGCACCGTCTCCGTCACCGCATTTGCGCGTTCCACCAAGGTCGAGTGGAATATGGGTGACGGCGGGAAGGTGACGTGCGACTCGCCCGGAAGGCCGTACCAACCGTCGGATCTCAACAACATGAGCGAGTGCGGCTACAAATACAAGAACACCTCACAGGGTCAGCCAGGCGATAAGTTCACCGTGACCGCAACCGTGTTCTGGGAGACCTACTACACCGACGCGGCGGGCTCGCATCCCCTGCCCGGTTTGACCGGCACGGATACCGCCGAAGTCCGCATCGGTGAACTCCAGTTGATCAACTGACCTCGCAGCGGACCGCCGTGGTGAGGCTCATGTATGGCGCGAGGGAATCACTTCGCCGGCGGAGTGGGCGTGGCCCTGGCCGGCGAGAAGGCGCGTAGGGCGGCTTCCGATGGGGAGGTGGGGGCGGCGGTGTAGGTGACGAGGGTTTGGTCCGGGTCGTCGGAGGTGCGGAAGCTTTCGTAGGACAGGGTGAGTTCGCCGATGGCCGGGTGGCGGAGGTGGTAGCCGCCGTGCGTCTTGTCGCGGACCTCGTGCGTGGCCCACAGGCGGCGGAAGTCGGGGCTGGCCGCCGAGAGTTCGGTGATCAGCTCGGTGAAGGCCGGGTCGCCGGGGTGCCGGCCCGCGTCCAGCCGCAGGTAGGCGACGACGTCCTGCGCCTTGGTCTCCCAGTTGACGTACCGCGCCCGCAACTGCTCGTCGCAAAAGACCAACCACGCCTTGTTCCGCCGCTCGACCGGCACCGCGTCGAGGTCGATGAACACCAGAGCGAACAGCGAGTTCCAGGCGAGCAGATCGGTCCGCCGGCCCATCACGAACGCGGGCGTCTCCGGCATCGAGTCCAACAACCGGCGCAGCCCCGGCCGAACCCGCTGAGTCGGCAGCGCCGTTGCCGCCGCCGACTCCCGGCGCCCCGATCCCGCCCGGACCAGATCGCGCAGGTGTCCGTGCTCGTCCCGGTTCAGCCGCAGCGCCGACGCGATCGCGTTCAGCACCTCGTCGGAGACGTTCTCCGCGCGGCCCTGCTCGAACCGCACGTAGTAGTCCACGCTCACGCCCGCCAGTCGGGCGAGTTCCTCGCGGCGCAGTCCAGGCACTCGGCGGCGTTCGCCGAACCGGGTCAGGCCGACGTCCTCGGGCTGGAGGCGGGCCCGGCGGGTGCGCAGGAAGGCGCCCAGGTCTGCTCGCGTGGTCATTGTGCCGATCCTAGACGCGGGCCGGCGTCCGGGGCCGGCGAAGGTGGTTCTGCCGGACCCAGGAAAGCCTGTTCCCAGCCCGCGCAAGGCCCTGGGTAGCCGGTGCGGCCGCCTCCAGGATGAGGGCACGGCGCAATCGCCCTCTCGCAGCACCGAGTCGAGTACGGAGTACCCACATCATGAGTCTGTCCACCACACCCTTCGGCAGCACCGACATGGCCATCACCCGGGTCGGCTTCGGCTCGTGGGCGGTGTCCGGCGCCGGCTGGAACTACAGTTGGGGCGCCACCGACGACGCCGAGTCGATCACCGCGATCCGGCACGCGATCGCCGCCGGCGTCAACTGGATCGACACCGCCGCCGTATACGGCCACGGCCATTCCGAGCGTCTCGTCGGCAAGGCCGTCGCCGATCTTCCCGAGGCCGAGCGGCCGTACCTGTTCACCAAGGTCGGCCTGGTCTGGGACCCGGAGAACCCGGCCGCCCCGGAGCGTCGGGTGATGAACCCGGCAAGCGTGCGCCGCGAACTCGAAGACTCGCTGCGTCGGCTCGACGTCGAGCACATCGACCTCTATCAGGTGCACTGGCCCGACACGGGCAAGGCGTTCGAGTACGGCGCCGATGTCTCGAAGCCGTCGCCCGACGCCACCCCGCTGGAGGAGTACTGGCAGGTGATGGCCGACCTCAAGGCCGAGGGCAAGGTCCGCGCGATCGGCCTGTCCAATCACGACGTCGCGCAGTTGGAGATCGCCGAACGCATCGCGCACGTCGACGCGATCCAGCCGCCGTTCTCCGCGATCAACCGTTCCGCCGCGCCCGAGTTGACCTGGGCCGCCGCGCACGGCACCGGCGTGATCGTGTACTCGCCGATGCAATCCGGCCTGCTCACCGGCGCGTTCTCGGTGGAGCGCGTCGCGGCTCTGGCCGACGACGACTGGCGCAGGACCCACGGCGACTTCACCACGGGCCTGACCGCCAACCTCGCCCTCGCCGACGCGCTGCGGCCGATCGCCGCCGCGCACGGTGTGTCGCCGGCCGAGGTCGCGGTGGCCTGGACGCTGGCCTGGCCGGGCGTCACCGCCGCGATCGTGGGCGCCCGTACGCCCGCTCAGGTCGACGGCTGGACCGGTGCCGCCGATCTGGTCCTGACCGCCGCCGACCTGGACGCCATCGCCGCCGCGATCACCGCGACCGGTGCGGGCACGGGCCCGATTCGGCCCTGACCCACACCACCCGCTCGGCGGGGTGCCGGGCCCGGCACCCCGCCGAGCGTGGCAGGTGCCGACCCGGGTGCGGTCAGCGGACCCGCCACCCCATCGTCGTCGCGAGCGTCACGGCCTGTTCCAGGCCGATCGTCGCGCCCTTGAACTCGACCGTCAGCGGGTCGAGCGAGGACAACTCGCTGCCGCGCAGATCGGCGCCGGTCAGCTTGGCACCGTGCAACATCGCGCCGGACAGGTCGCAACCCGTCACGGTCGCCTTCTCCAGCCGCGCGGCGGTCAGGTCCGCCTCGCGCATCCGGACCCCGTCGAAGCCGGCCTGGCGCAGGTCGGCACCGGGCAGCCCGACGAACGACCAGTCTCCGCCCGAGACCTCGAACAGGGTGTAGGTGCACTGTCGGAACAGGCTGCCGACCAGCTTGCAGTCGGTGAACCGGGTGTCGAAGAACGTGCAGCGCTTGAACGTGCAGTTCGTGAACGCCGCCCCGGTGTGGCGCGACGCGTTGAAGGCGACCCCGGCGAAGGTGCACTCGTCGAAGACCGCGCCCTCGTCGACCACCTCGGTCCAGTCCGTGTCCAGGAACGAGTAGCGCGAGTACTTCGTGGTCTCGGTCAGCGACCTGCCGTACCAGTCCTCGTTCCGGATCACCCGTTCCCGGTCGGGGATCGGCGGCTCGGGCGAAACCGGATCGATGTTGGCGCGGGCGGGTCGAATGGCCATCCCTCCATTGAACCCGCCGCCTCCGACATTTGCCCGATCACACCGCCCGTGACGTCGCCCCGGGGCGGTCCCGTCAGGCGGCCCAGTCCGCGTCCACCACGAAGCGAAAGCCCAACGCGTCCAGGAAGGCCCGCAGCAGTTCGTCCGGCGTGCCCTCCGCGCGCAGCGTGCTGTCCAGGGCGGCCTCGTCCGGCGTCAGCCCGGCCTCGCGGGCCCAGCCGACGGCGCGCGGCACCACCCGTTCCGGCGGTGGGCCCAGTTCCGGATCGAGCCCGTACGAGCCGGCTGCGCGCGGCGCCAGGGCGCAGTGCCAGACCTCGCCACCGCGCGGGCTCTGCGCGTCGATCATCGCGAAGTGGCCGGACACCACGTCGGCGGTCAGCACCGGCGCGTCCGTGTCCGCCATCAGCGACGGCCCCGGATCCAGCCCGGACGCAAGCAGCAGCACCTGCCAGTCGCCGTCGCGAGCCGACCAGTGCGGTTCGCCGCCGGCCTGCTGGACGGCCGGCAGTTCCAACAGCGGCCACGCCGATCGAGCGACGACATATACCCCGAAGCTACCCATCGCATCCCAGCATAGGACCCGGCGGGCAGACGTCCCATCCCTGCGGGCCGAGCCGCCGACCACCTGTACCCCCTCCGATCCCGCGTGAGAACGTGGGCGGATGGAGATTGCCACACACATCGAGATCCTGCGCGCCGACGGCGAGTTGCTCGCCCGGACGGCGCAGCGGGCCGGTCTGGACGCGCCCGTCCCGAGCTGCCCCGACTGGCGGATCGGGGATCTGCTCGCGCACCTGGGCGGCGTGCATCGCTGGGCCGCGTTCGTCGTCGCATCGGGCAGCCTCACGCGCCCGAGCCGCGAGGATACGGCCGAGTTGTTCCGCGCCCCGAGCGGCGACGAACTCTTCGACTGGTACCGGACCACACACGCGGATCTGCTGAAGACCCTCACCACGACCGCCCCGAACGCCCCGGCGTGGACCTTCTTCGAGGGTCCGTCCCCACTCGCCTTCTGGGCCCGGCGCCAGGCGCACGAGACCGCCGTGCACCGCGTCGACGCCGAACTCGCGGCCGGCCTGCCGTCCGGCGTGCCCGCGGACTTCGCCGCGGACGGGATCGACGAGTTGTTGGCCGGCTTCCTGTCCCGGCCCGGGCGCAAGCTGGTCGCCGACCCGCCGCTGAGCCTCGCGATCGTCCCCGACGACGACCCGGCCGCCCGGACCATGTGGATCGACCCCGACGGGCGGCGGGTGGAGGCGGGGGCCGGGCCGGCCGATCTCACCGTCTCGGGTCCCGCCGAGAAGCTGTACCTGCTCCTGTGGAATCGGGCCGACGCCACCGGCTGCCGACTCGACGGGGACCCGGAAGTCCTGGTCCGCTGGGGCGAGTTGGCCACGGTGGATTGATTCGGCCCGGTGCTCGGAATTGGTGGGCCTCCGCGGGGCTAGCCTGCCCGCGGAGGCCCGCTGTGCCGCCCGATCGGGCACGCCGGCACGTTTAAGGACCAGGGTCGTCTTGAAAGTCGTCGCGTTCTACCGTTGAACTACCAGGCCACGAGCGGCCCGGGCTGGAATCGAACCAGCAACCGACGACTGGAGCCCCGTCCGGTCGATCCGGCGATAGGCGGCGATGCTGAGTCTGGAGCAAGAGTCTGAGATTGATCGCGGGCTGCCTCTGCCGTATTGGGCCATCCCGGCTCGTGGTGCCGGGAGGAGGGTTCGAACCTCCACCGTTACCCGCGTTCGTCACGACAAGCTTCAGTTTCAGCTTGCGCTTTTCGCGCACCCCACGACCCTCCGGTCGGGGGATTCTCGAATGCTACCCGCCGTGGCCGGTGCCGAGCAGGTAGCCGAAGACGGCGTCACCGATCAGCCGGTCCGTTACTTCGGCGCCGTTGGCCTCCTCGCGGGCGAACTTCACCGCGCGCTGCAACTTCTCGACCCGCTCGACGAGTTCGTTCACCCGGCGGGCGGGCAGCGCGCCGGAGAACTTGACGGTGGTCCAGTAGCCGGCGGCGATGTCCTCGAAGTACATCTCCACCTGGGCCGGGTGGTGTTCGGTCGCCTCGGCCTTGACGTGGTTGCGCGGCACCTTCTTGGTCCGCACGGTACGCACCGGCTCGGTCCGCCAGGAGTCCGTGGAGGGATCCAGCGTCCAGGTCTCGGCGGCGTCCAGGACCGGCAGCTTGCGCACGAAGGTGTGCACGTCGACCAACTGCTTCTCCAGGAAGAGCAGGTACGACACCGGCACGTCGCGCAGCAACGGGGTCCCGTCGACGACCACGTCGGCACGGGCCTCGCAGTTGGCCCAGTCCTTGGTCGCGGTCACGTCGAAGAGACGGGTGAGCGCTCCGGTGACGGAACGCAGCATCTCCTCGCCCTTGACCTGGACCCGGGTCGACTCGGGCGGCAGTTGCTCGCCCTCCTCGTCCTTGGGCTGGTAGGTACGCGAGATCCCGGACAACAACGCGCCCTTCTGGACCCGCTGATGGGCGTCCGTCAACTCCTGGAAGGACTTGGTCTTGACGCCCTTCTCCACCGCGATGATCTGGTTCAATTTCGCCACGCCGCGACGCTAGCAGGGGAACATACGTACGGGACAAAGGTTTTCGTCCGCGCCGAACGGCTCCGACCGGGCCCGAGCGGCGCGCCGGCGCGAGTGGGCGGTCGGCGCGAGCGGCGCGCCGGCGCACGTGGCAGTCGGCGGGAGTGGCAGTCGGCGCCACTGGCACCGGGTGCGAGCGGCGGCCCGGCGCGGCGGCGACCGGGCACCGCAGGTGGACCGGCGCGGCGGCGGCCCACGCAGCCGCCCGTCCATCGAACCGGTGATATACGTGTGGAACGGCTCCGCCGCGGCCGTCCAGACCGGTCGTGCGGGCACGACCGCGACGGTTCTCCCTCCCTCGATGCCCGGTTCCCCGTTCCCCAGCTTTCGGAGACGACATGAGCGACCTCGACGCCTACGGCGGCGCACCCGACCACCCCGACGTACTCGTGGTCACCACCAACGACGTGCCGGGGTATCGCGTGGAACGGGTGATCGGCGAGGTGTTCGGCCTCACCGTGCGCTCCCGCAACATCGGCAGCCAACTCGGCGCGGGCCTCAAGTCGATGGTCGGCGGCGAACTGCGCGGCCTCACCAAGACCCTGGTGCAGAGCCGCAACGAGGCCGCCGAACGCCTCGTGGAACAGGCGCGCGGCCGGGGCGGCAACGCGATTCTGGCGATGCGGTACGACGTCACCGAGGCGGGCAACGGAACGGAGATCTGCGCGTACGGCACGGCCGTGGTGCTGGTACCGGCGTAACCCGGCCGGGGCAAAGCCGCTCCTCCCGGCCCTCGGCTCCGCCCCGCCGCGCCCCCGCACACGCCCCCGGGCCCCGCGCGCCCCCGTGCGCCCCGTTGTGAGCTCGTGTGCCGAGCGGGTCCACCGGCCAACCGGTCCGATATGTCGACCATGGCCGGTCGATACCCCTAACCTTCAGATGCGGGGTGGTCCACCCGAATGGGCTCGGCCGGGGAGGCACACATGACCGAACGTGGTGGGCGGGTCATCCGAATCCCGTCGGAGCGCGGGCAGTTGCTGCTGGTGGAGGGTGGTAGATCCGGCGGGCGGGGACGACAGTCGGACAACGGGAGCAACCTGGTCGCGATGTCGGCCCTGACGCCTCATCAGCTCTTTCCGGACGCCGCCGCCGACGTGGTGCAGTTGCCGGACGCGGTGCAGCCGCACGCGGTCCGGGCCTACCTTCAGGCCGCCGGCTCGGTGGACGGGCCGGTGATCGTCTACCTGACCGGGCGCCTCCTGTTCGATCGCAGACGCCGCGAACTGCACCTGGGCCTGCGAGATTCGACGCCCGGCTCGGTGCGCTACGACGGGCTTCCGTGGTCCTGGGTGGTCGAGCTGCTGGGTCCTCGGCCGGCCGAGAACACCCTGGTGATCTGCGATCTGACGGCGGGGCGGGAGTCCTGGGAGGCGGCCCGCGAACGGGCGCACGAATTGTGCCGGGGCATCCCGCTGTGGGGCGTGCTGAACCCGCCGGACGTCAAGGGTCCGCCGCATCCGTTCACCCGGGCACTGGTGACCGCGCTCGCGCAGGGCTTTCCCGAGTTGCCCGACCCGGTACCGGCCGAGGAGATCCATCCGCTGCTCGCCGAGCGGGCCCGACTGGCCCCGGACACCATCGAATTCGCGCCGTCCGCCGGCTCGCTCGCGCTGGCCAACTGCTCCCCCGAGGCCCGCCCGCCGACCCTGCGCACGGCCGTTCGGCGGCTCAAGGCGGTCACCCCGCGCGGCAACGGCGCCACCGGGACCGGAATCTCGGCGCTGTCCGCGGTGCCCCCCAACGGCATGACCCCGGCGCAGCGCTCGGGGCTGCGCGGGTCCGGTGTGGTCGGCGGCGGGGCCGACCACGAGCCCCCCGAGCGGCGCCCGACGCCCGACGCCCCACGTACCGAACCCGAGGCCCACCCGCCGGCCCGCCCCCGCGACGAAGCCGGCGTCGGCCGACGCGCCTTGGGCCTGGTCCGTTCCGTACTCACCTCCGGGCCGGACGACGAGCCCGAAGTGCCCGGTACCAGCCTGCGCGAGGCCCTCCGGGCCGGCGCCGCCCGGCCGGGCAGCCTGCCGACCCCGCCCGCCCGCAAGGACGGCACACCGTCGGCGACCGGTCGTGGCGGCGGCGCCCCGGCCGGGCGAGGCAAGCCGCGCCCGGCCACCAAGTCCGTGCTGATCGACCGCGAACCGGAGTTCCCCGGGCCGACGGACCGCCGCGCCGACCCTGCCGCGCCCAAAGCGGCGACCCGCCCGACGAACCGCCTCGCCGCCCGCACCACGACCGGGGCCGAACCCGATCGCCGGCCGGCCGGCGCCGCGCCGCGCCCGCACCCCGAGCCGCCGCCCTCGCCGCTGCCGCCGCGGATAACCGTGCGGATCCAGACGAGCGACGCGAGTGCGCTGACCCCCACTCCCGCGCGTCGTCCGCCGACCACGAGTCCCACCCAACTGCCGCCGGCTCTCGCGCCGAACCGAGGGATCGGCCCGGGCCGGCCGATGTCGATGCCGGTGCGCGGCCGGGCCGTGCCGCCCGCCCCCGCCCGGCGGGCGTTGTCGCAGGGCGCGTCGGCGGCGGGCGCGTTGATCCGCCCGGCGGACGTACTGCCCACGTACTGGAACGAATTGGCCGCCATCCGGCACGCGGCGGACACCGGGCGCGGCATGGAGGCGTGGCAGAAGGCCGCCGAACTCGGCATGCACATGGAGAGGTTGGTCGGACCGGCCCACCCCGGAACGCTGGACGCCCAGGCCATGTTGGCGTTCGTGAGCGCCGGACTCGGCCGGGTCGCGGACGCGGTACTGATCTACTGCCAGGTCGCCGAGCGCGGCGCCGAGGCGGTCGGCCCGCACCACCCGAGTACGATCGCCGCCGCCGACAACGCGCTCAAGGTGTGGCTGCGGGTCCCGGACGCCCAGGAGTCGGTACGGCTGGGACCCGCCGTCGTGGCGATGCGCGAACGGGTCCCGGGCCCGGCGAATCGGGGCCTGGAAACCGCCCGGGCGCACCTGACCCGGATGCGGTTCATCCTCGACCCGAGCACGGCGGAACCCCGCCCACGGCCCGAGCATCGACCCGAGGCCGGCTCCGATCCCGATCCGGATCCCGCCCGCCGACCGACCCAGGTCCGCGGCGCCCCCGTCCGCCGCCGACACGCGAAGACCTGAGCCGGCACCCGGAGTTCACCCAGCCCCGCACCCGCCTCAGCACGATCCGTCGCGCCCACCACCCGAGTCCCCCGGGTCACCCGAGCCGCCCGATTCCCCGGACTCCCCCGGACCGCCCTCGCCCTCCCCCTCCGCCGCCGAGCCACCCGGCGGAGCAACCGGATGCGGCCCCACCGCCCCGACCCGAAACGGCCCGTCCGGACCCTCCCAGGCCGCCACGCCCTCCCCACGCACGATCACGTCGTGCCCACCCGCTCCCGCACGGCAACAGCCGCCCGCGCCCGGCCCACCGTCTCCCGTCCCGTCCCCGGCCGTCCCGATCCGCCGCGCGTCCGCGTACCACCGGTCGATCGACCGGGCGAAGTCCGGATCCCGTTCGGCCCGCAGCGACAGTGCGCCGGCCAGCGCGTAGGCCCGGGTGTAGGCCCGCAGCCCACCCGGCGTCTCGTGCCCGAGCAGGGTCAACTCCAACTCGCCCGTGGGTATCGGCGCCGGGCGACGCGGTACGGACGCCCCGGCCGCACGCGGCGACCCCGCTGCCGGCGGTATCGCGCCCGGCTCGCCCTCGGGCCGCTCCGCCTCGGGCGGCAGCGGGGTCCGCACCAGTTCCACGAGGCGCGTCCAGGCCAGACGGCCGGCGTCGCCGCCGGCTCCCGCGGCAAGCCCGCTCAGTAGGTCCACCGAGATCGATTCCACGCGATACCCCTTGCATCGGGCGATAACGGTGGGTCCACGGTAGAGCGCGACGGCACCCACGCGGGCCCGAACCGGGTGCGCAAGTGTTTCCCAATCGATCTCCGGATTTCGGCAACAACGACCGTCGCCGGGATTCGACGGTCGCCTTCCCCGGAAATCGCCCGCCCCGACTCGCGGGCCGGCACGGACCGCGCCGGTCGGGTCTCCGCGGAACGGCCTTGACCGGCCCGCGCGTTCGACCGCCCGCATCCGCCCAGGTACAGCCATTGCCCGCGATCGAAATCGAAACCCGTTCCATTTCTTGGCGTTCGCTCTGGTAGCGCGCTACCGGCCGGTACTAAGGTCACTCCACGCGTGGGCCCGGGGGGTCGTCCCTTCCCCCCGGTCCGACGTATTTCGCACGGCCGTGTTTCCCCAACACCCCCCCTGTACCTCGATAGACCCACGCTCGTCGAGGAGGCCGCATGTCTTCCACCACGTCCCCACCGGGCCCACCGGCCGCGAGCGATCCCGAGCCTTCGCCGGCGGCGCCTCCCGGCCCGTTGCCCGCATTGCTCCGCGGCCTGTGGCACCGCCGATTGGACCGCTACCCGACCAACGGCGCGCGGATCTTCTACCTGTCCATCGTGGTCATCGGCTCGGTGATCCTCTACTACGAGCTGTACATCCAGTACGCGGTCTCCACGCTGCTGATGCACGAGTACGGCATGACCTTCATGTACGCGACGATGATCTCGGTCGTCGGCAACGCGGTCGGCGCGTTCGCCTCGCTGCTGGCCGGCCTCGCCGACCGGTGGGGTCGGGCCAACCTGGTCGTGTACGGCCTGGCGCTGACCGGCGTGCTCGTACTGTTCGCGTTGCCCAACGCGCAGAGCAAGGGCTGGTTCCTGTTCTTCATGGCGCTGGTCAACATCGTCGAGGGCATGGCCCTGGTCGCCACGCCCGCGCTGATCCGCGACTTCTCGCCGCAGGTGGGTCGAGCGGGCGCGATGGGCTTCTGGACGCTGGGGCCGATCGTCGGCAGCCTGGTGGTCACCACGGTCAGCAGCAACACGCTGGACACCAGCAGTTGGCAGGACGAGTTCCGGTACGCGGGCATCGCCGGCCTGGTCGTGTTCGTGATCGCGCTGTTCGGGCTGCGCGAGTTGTCCCCGGCGCTGCGCGATCAACTCATGGTCTCGCTGCGGGACAAGGCGCTGATCGAGGCCAGGGCCCGCGGCCTGGACGTGGAGGCCGCGCAGAAGAGCCACTGGCGGCAGATGATGCGGCTGGACATCCTCGCGCCCGCGCTCGGGATCAGCCTGCACCTGATGTTCTACTACACGGTCGTCGGCAACCTGGTCGTCTACTACTCGACCGTCTACGGCTACTCCGAACAGCGCACCAACGCGCTCGCCAACTGGTACTGGGGCGCCAACGCGATCGCCCTCGTCGTGGTCGGCATCGCCTCCGACCTGACCCGGGTGCGCAAGCCGTTCATGATCGTGGGCGGCGTCGGCACGGTGGTGTTCACGTTCCTGTTCGCGCTGACCACCGACAAGCCGGACACGGACTACTACACGTTCGCGTGGCTCCTGGTCGGCATCGGCGTGTGCAGCGGACTGACCTACGCGCCGTGGATGGCCGGGTACACCGAGACCGTCGAGAAGCACAACCCCGCGGCCACCGCGACCGGGTTGGCGGTGTGGGGCTGGATCATTCGGATCGTGGTGTCGGTGTCGGCGGTGTTCACGCCGGTGATCGTCACGTCGGCGACGCCGCTGGTGAACCACGGCGAGGAGGTGGTCGCGGCGCAGGCGGACGCGGGTCCCGCGCTGGAGTTGGTGCAAAAGGATCCGGAGCTGTTCATCCGAATGTCCCGGTTCCCCGACCGCGCGTCGATCCCGGTCGAGTTGCAGATCAAGGCGTTGCAACTGGCCGGCGGTGACCTGGCCAAGCTGAATCTGGTCGAACAGAAGCAGAAGTCGCTGGGGGTCCTGATCGACCACGGCGAGGAGGTACAGAAGGCCAAGGATCGCGCGAGCGACGAGTGGATGCGCTGGTGGTGGCTGACCCTGGCGTGTCAGGCGCTGTTCATCCCGTGCGTGTTCGTGATGGCCGGCCGCTGGAGTCCGCGCAAGGCGCGGGAGGACGAGCAGGCACACGCGCGTCGGGTCGAGGAGGAGCTGGCGGCGCTCGGCGCGGACGGCTCACCGGGCCTGGCGAAGACGACCTGACCGCCGTCCCGGACGTACCGCGGCAGGAACGCCGTCCGGAAAACGCCGAGGGCCGGCGCCGCACAAGTGCGGCACCGGCCCTCGGTCGTGCTGATCGGTGAAGATCAGAGGCGGTTGATGTTCTCCGCCTGGAGGCCCTTCTGGCCCTGCACGACGTCGAATTCGACGGCTTCGCCCTCGACGAGCTCACGGTAGCCGTTGCCCTGAATCGCGGAGAAGTGGGCGAAGACGTCGTCGCCGCCACCGTCCTGCGCGATGAAGCCGAAGCCCTTTTCCGAGTTGAACCACTTCACGGTTCCGGTAGCCATATTTTTCTCCCTACATGTGGGCCGATGAACGAATCCACACTTCGTGAATCCGGGCGTCGCCGCGTTTTTCGCCCTCATTTCGGAAGCTACCGAAATGCAAAATGCACCTGTAGTGAACAGCTCTACAGGCGCACTCAGAAGATGATGCGAACCACAACTGCAACAGGCTTCAGACTAACACAGGATGGGAGCGAGATCGAGTCCTGCTGCAAAACGGCCGTGTCCGACCGCTTCGGGCCGCCCTCTGCCCGCCCCATGGCCGGGTCCTGATCGGCACCGCGTCGAGATGCCCGATGCGGGTGACTCGCGCGCCATACCCACCTGTGACGGATTCCAAACCAATGAACCTGGACATCGCGCCGCCCAGGATGTCACTCTGAGCGCGCCGAGCCGGCCGCGTCCGCGCGTACGGGCTTGTCGTACCCCGGGCGGGTCGCGTCGGACGCCGACCTCACCGGGCCTCGCAGACCCTCCCTCGCCCCGCCTTCCTGCCAGGACGCCCGTGTAACACCCCCCTTCCGCCTCGGCCGCCCGCTGCGGCCCCCGCGACCGTGCCCTTCGCCGCCGGTCGCCCCACGCGCGGCTCGTACGTCCTTCCTCGGGCACGTCCGCGCGCGCACCCAGAGCACCCCACCGCGCCGAAGCGCCCCGTTCGTCCCCACGACGGGCCCTCGGCCGGCCGCGCTCCCCTGCCTCGCCGCGCTCGCCGGCCCGCCTCGTGGCGGCGCCCGCGCCTGCCGCCGGCGGCCCGTTCGGAAACCGAGCTTCACGTGTTCGTCTTCACCCTGCCCGCGCGCGCCCGCGCGGCCCGGTCCGGCTCCGCCGTCGCGGCCATCTCGATCCTGGCCTCGGCCGGCTTCCTGATGGCCAACCTGCTGCCCGCCTTCCTCGATGCCGTCCGCACCGGCCTGGGCCTGTCCGGCACCGCCGCCGGCGCGATCGGCACCGCAGCCCTGCTCGGCTCCGCGCTCGCGGGTGCCGCCGTCACCCGCGCGGCGGGCGGCACGGGGCGCCTACGACAGGCCCGGATCGGGCTGCTCCTGATGGTCGGCGGCTTCGCCCTCGCGGCGATCACCGGCAATACCCGGCTCGCCGTCGCGGGCGCGATCGTCGGCGGCGCGGGCAGCGGGATGGCGCTGACCGTGGCCACCGCCGCGATGGCCGGCACCCGTGATCCGGGCCGGACGTCCGGCATCGCGATGTTGGTGGTGGCGCTGTCCGGGACCGGGCTGTACGCCCTGGTGCCGCTGCTCGGTGGCGGTCGACTGGCCACCGTGGGATTGATGGCGACGGTCGGTCTGGGCGCGTTGCCGATGGTGCGTCATCTGCCGGCGGCGGCTCCGGCCGATGCGTCGGCGGCGGTCGGGCCGGCGCCCCATCGGCGCGCCGGGCTGTTGTTGACCACCGCGTTCGGGGTGCGGTCGGTGGCGATGAACGCGCTGTGGGCGATCGCCTCCGGGGTGGGCACCGAGCGGGTGGGGCTGTCCACGAAGACGGTGGGCGTGTTGTGCGCCGGGTGCCTGTTGGCCGGGGTGCTCGGGGTCGTGGTGGCCACGTCGACGGGGCGGGGTCGGGCCAAGACCGTCCCGTTGATCACGGCGGTGGCCGCGGGGGCGATGGCGGTGTTGGCAGTGACCTGCGCGCCGCGTGGCGGGCTGGTGCTGTACGCGGTGGGGCTGCTCGGCTGGAACGCCTCCTGCCAGGCGGTCACCACCTACGTCCTGGGCGTGGCCGGCACGCTGGACGAGCGCGGCCGGTGGAGCGGGCCGGCCATGTCGGCCAACACCTTCGGCGCCGCCTGCGGCCCGATCGTCGGCCTGACCGCCCTCGGCGCGTTCGGCGCACCCACCACCGGCGCCCTGATCGCCGTCACCGCCGCCCTGTGCATCGTCCCCCTCGCCCACGCCGCCCACACCGCGAGCACCCTCGCCGGCCGGGCGCCACGAACCGTCCCCGTCGTCATCTTGGCCCCAAGGCGGCCGAGCCCCATCACGACCATGCCGCTCACCCTCGCGGCGGCCACCACCGACGCGCGGCCGGTCGCGGTGCCGGACGAGCGGGCACCGGCACTCACCGGCGCCTGACCGCGCGGCACGGTCGCGGACACGGGCACACCCGGCGGCGGGCACTGCACGCCCGGGCCCCATGCGCCCGCGCGCACCGGGGCCCGCCCCGACCGCGCCGAAGACACCGGCGGGACCCGCTCGTTCGTGCGTGCGAAGCGTGGTCCCGGCGGCCGGGCCGGGCGCCCGCCCACCTTCGTTGCCCGAGAAGGGCAAGATGGGCGGCATGGCGAAGATAAGCAAGGGCGGGAACACTCCGGTACCGACTGCCGAGCTTCGGGCGGTCCTGACCTGGCGCGCGGCGGGTGCCCCCGACGTGGACGCCTCGGCGCTGCTGCTGAACGCCGCCGGGAAGGTGCGCACGGAGGCGGATTTCGTCTTCTACAACCAGCCCTCGGACGCCGCCGGCGCGGTCCGACACGACGGTAAGCGGCCCGCCGCCGACGGCTTCGTCACCGACACGATCCGGGTGAACCTGGCCGCGATGCCGGCGGACGTCGAGCGGGTGGTGATCGGCGCGTCCGCCGACGGCGGCACGTTCGGGCAGGTGCCGGGGCTGGCCCTGCACGTGGTGTCCGCGCAGGGCGGTCCGATCGCCGAATTCGACATCGACGAGGCGTCCACCGAGACGGCGTTCCTGTTCGGCGAGTTCTATCTGCGCGGCGGGGCCTGGAAGTTCCGCGCGGTCGGCCAGGGGTACGCGTCCGGGCTGACCGGCCTGGCCACCGACTTCGGCATCGAGGTCGCCGCCGACGACGCGCCGAGCGCGGCAAGCACGCCGAGCGCCCCGAGCACGCCGGCGCCCGCCAGGCCGAGCACGCCGCCGCCCGCAGCACCCGCGGTCGGCCTGAAGAAGCAGAATCTGGTCGACATGGAGAAGCGGCTCGCCCGGGAGGGGCACCCGCAGTTGCTCAACCTGACCAAGCAGGCCGCCGTGAGCCTGGAGAAGCGCGGCCTCGGCGAGCACACCGCGCGGGTCGCCCTGTGCCTGGACATCTCGTACTCGATGCAGTCGCTGTTCAAGCGCGGCAAGGTGCAGGCGCTCGCGGAGCGGGTGCTCTCGCTCGGCCTGCGCTTCGACGACAACGCGGCCGTGGACGTGTTCCTGTTCGGCTCCCGCGGCCACGCGATCGGCCAACTCGGGCTGGGCGAGTACCAGGGCTGGGCCGAGCGGATCCGCAAGAACCCGGGGCTGGAGGGCTCGACCGACTACGCCGGCGCCATGCGGCTGGTCCGCGAGCACTACTTCGGCGGCAGCGGGCCGCGGCACCAGCCGCTCGCCAACGACCTGCCCGTCTACGTCATGTTCATCACCGACGGCCAGACCACCTCCCGCGATGCGACGCGCGAGCAGATGACCTACTCCAGCTTCGAGCCGATCTTCTGGCAGTTCATGGGGCTCGGTCGGCCGGGCGGCTTCTCGTTCCTGGAGGAGTTGGACGACCTGACCGGCCGTTACGTCGACAACGCCGACTTCTTCTCGGTGCAGGATCCGGCGAACGTCCCGGACGGACAGCTCTACGAGATGATGACGAACGAGTACCCCGGCTGGCTCGCCCGCGCGAGGGCCCAGGGGTTGCTGGGCTGACCGGGGCTGCGGCCCGATACCCCGGGCATCGCCGATCCGAGCCGGGTACTACCGATCCGACTCGTGCACCATCGAGCCCGCCGAGGTCGGCCCACCCCCCTGCGGCCGGGTCGACTCGGCCGGCCGGGTCGACCCGCGCACCCAGCGGGCGGGGAACGCGGAGAGCACGTGCAGGGCCGCCTCCATCGGGCCCTTGCGCAACACGTGCCGCCAGATCCAGCACAACAGCAGCGCGGTGACGGCGAAGCCGAGCAGCCGCTTCCAGCTCTGCGCGGCGTCGAGCGGGAACCAGCGCTCGATCACGATCAGGTGGGCGGTGTACACGGTGAGCGCCATCGCCCCGACGCAGATCAGCGGGTCGAGCACGATCCGGCCGATCCAGGCGCGGCAGGCCAGCAGGGTCAGGCCGAGCAGGGCCAGGGCCACGCCGATCGCGCCGACGATCTCGAACGGCGTGCCGGTGTGGCCCTCGGCGACGGTCAACCACGCGGGATCGGACACCGGGACCGAGCCGACCCGGCTGTGGATCAGGTCGAACACGCCGGACGGCTCCGCGTCGCGGGCGAGTCGGTCGCCGGTGAACATCTCGACCACGAGCCAGGACCCGCCGTACCCGAGCACGGCCAGCCCGGTACCGATCCCGACGAACGCGCGCTGGACCCGCAGGTCGGCAAGTCGCAGCCGTCCGACCGCCATCCCGGCGAAGACGAACGGCAGCCAGGTGATCGCCGGGTAGCTGCCGGTCAGGAACAGCGTCTCGAACAGGTGACCCGGGCCCTGCCAGTCGTCGAAGCCGGGTGCCGCGTAGCGAACGTCGCCGGTGCCGCCGCTCCTGCGCAGCAGGTACGAGGCGATCGGCCCGAGCAGGGCCCAGCCCGCCGCGAGCAGCACCAGCGCGCGGGTGTCCAGCCACAGCGCGGGCCAGGCGAGCAGGAAGTAGAGGCCGTAGAAGGCGAGGATGACCAGCACGCCGGTGTCCAGATCGGCCAGCCACATGCCGAGCGGGATCAACAACACGGCCCTGATCAACACCCGGACCACGACGGCCGAGGTGCGCCGACTGCGACCGCGCAGCGGTGCCCGGCCGGACATCAGCACCAGCGAGACGCCGGCCAGGAACGCGAACAGCGCGGAGGCACGGCCGGAGACGCCCTGAACCAGGGTGTCCACGCCGCCGTCGTAGGGGTCGGGGCCGACGTGTGAGGCGAACATGCCCAGGATGGCGAGGGCGCGGGCGACGTCCACGCCGACGATCCGTGCCCGCGTGCTTGCCGGCTGCTCCACCGGCTCCCCGTGCTCCCCCACTTCGGCCCGCATGCGTCCAGATTAGGCGGGTCCTCGAACTCCCGTCGGACCCGCCGGGTGCCGGCGGCCTTGACCTGCGGGCGGCCGGTGGTCTATTCGCCCGTGTCCCGGGCCCGCGGGGCGTCCGACACCTGCGGGGCGACGGGCGAGCGCGGTGCGGCGGACGACTTCGGGGCGGGCGCCGCCTGTGGCGCGACCGACGGCCGGGGCGTCTCCGACCCCTGTGCGGGCACCGGCGCCGCCGACTCGCCCGGCGCCGAATCCGCCGGCTCGCCGCGCCGGCGCACCGCGACCATGCCCAGTGCGAGCGCGACGCAGCCGACGAACACGCTGACCACGACCGGCGTGGACAGGCCGCTGCGTACCGAGGCTCCCGCCGCGCACTGGACCATCGTCATCGGCAACATGCCCAGCGCGGTGCCGAGCAGGAAGTGGCCGGTGCGGATCCTGGTCGCCGCCGCGCCGTAGCTGACCACCGAGGAGGGGATCACCGGGATCATCCGCAGGATCGTGATCGGCACCAGGCCGTCTCGGGAGAGTCGGCGATCGAGCACGGCCAGCGCCTCACGCTTGTGCAGCCAGCCGCCGATCCGCTCCCGGCCCAGCCGGCGGCCCAGGTAGAGGCTGATCAGCGCGCCCAGGGTGGCTCCGACCAGGGTCACCACCGTGCCGCCGATCGCGCCGAACAGTGCACCCGCGATCGGCGCGAACAACGACTTGGGGACGAGCGCGGCCACGCTCAGCGCGCAGACCACGGTGAAGATCGCCACCGAGACCGGGAGCGGCCAGTGCGTCCACGCGCCGTGGTCGAGGAAATCCCGCAGCGAGTCGAGCAAGCCCCGCACGGTGTCCAACCTGCGTCCGCCCCTCGTACCCATGTGTGTATGCGCCCGATGCGCCGATGGGCCGGACCCCATAGGTGGGTGATCCGCTCCGCATCGTCGGCCACGCCGTCGCGGCGACACGCCCGCGACCACGCCGTGCCCCCGGCGCGCATTCGGCCCATTGTACGGAGCGTTCGCGCTCCCCCGTGCGGGCCGGCCGGCGGCGGAACGACCACGAGGTGAACAAACGACTTCGAAGTCGCACGCCGATCGCGCCGGCGCCGAAGGGTCGCCTCGTGTTAGAAAACCTACTGACCACTAGGTTTTGACGGAGGATCCATGACCGAGATCACCGCGCGCAGCCGGTTCCGCGCCGCGACCTGCCCCTACGAGGACGCATCGTTGTCGATCGAGGAACGGGTCGCGGACCTGCTCGGCCGGATGACGGTCGAGGAGAAGGCCGGTCTGATGTTCCAGACCATCGCGGTCATGGGCCCCGAGGGCACGCTGCCGGACGACAAGGATCTGTTGCCGTTCGACTTCACCGTGCGGGAGATGATCGCCGAGAAGGGGATGAACCACTTCAACCTGGTCGGCGGCGGTCGGCCCGAGCACATCGCGCAGTGGCACAACCGGATCCAGGAACTGGCGCTGGAGACCCGGCTGGGCATCCCGATCACGCTCTCCACCGACCCCCGGCACCACTTCACCGACAACCCCGGCACCGCCGCGTACGCCGAGGGCTTCTCGCAATATCCCGAGACGCTCGGCCTGGCCGCGATCGGCGACGAGGAGTCGGTCCGCGAGTTCGCCGACCTGATGCGCCGTGAATACCTCGCGGTCGGCATCCGGCTCGCGCTGCACCCGCAGATCGACCTCGCCACCGAACCGCGCTGGTCGCGGATCAACGGCACCTTCGGCGAGGACGCCGAGCTGACCGGCAAGCTGGTGGCCGCCTACATCCGCGGCGCGCAGGGCGAGACGCTGAACACCGAGTCGGTGGCCTGCATGACCAAGCACTTCCCCGGTGGCGGCCCGCAGCTCGACGGCGAGGACCCGCACTTCGCGTACGGACGCGAGCACGTCTATCCCGGCGACAACTTCGACTACCACCTGGAGCCGTTCAAGAAGGCGCTCGCGGCCGGGACCTCGCAGATGATGCCCTACTACGGCATGCCGATCGACACCGAGCACGAGGCCGTCGCGTTCGGCTTCAACAAGGGCGTCATCACCGGCCTGTTGCGCGAACGGCTGGGCTTCGACGGCATCGTGTGCACCGACTGGGGCCTGATCTCCGACGCGAACATCATGGGCCGGCCCATGCCCGCGCGGGCCTGGGGGGTCGAGGACCTGTCCGTGCCGGATCGGGTGTCGCGGGTGATCGAGGCGGGCTGCGACCAGTTCGGCGGCGAGCACATCCCCGAGCAGGTCGTCGCGCTGGTGCGGGCGGGTCGGCTCACCGAGGAGCGGTTGGACCTGTCGGTCCGGCGTCTGCTCCGGGAGAAGTTCGTCCTGGGTCTGTTCGACCACCCGTTCGTGGACCCGGCCGCCGCCGCCGAGCTGGTCGGCACGGACGCCGGCATCGCAGCCGGGCTGCGCGCGCAGAGCAGGTCGGTCACGGTGCTCAAGAACGAGTCGGTGCTGCCGCTGGGCGAGGGCACGCGCGTCCACGTCCGGGGCATCGACCCCGAGGTGGCCGCCCGATACGGCACGGTGGTGGCCACTCCCGAGGAGGCGGACGTCGCGATCGTGCGGATCAAGACCCCGTTCGAGCCTCGTGAGGGCGCCTTCGAGCAGTTCTTCCACGCGGGTTCGCTGGAGTTCCCCGAGGCCGAGCTGACCCCGATCCTGGACCTGTGCGCGACGGTGCCCACCGTGGTGGACATCTACCTGGAACGCCCGGCGGTGATCCCGGAGATCGCCGCCGGGTCGGCCGCGCTCGTGGCGAACTACGGCTGCGCCGACGCGCCGTTGCTGGACGCGCTGTTCGGTCGGGTGCGGCCCGAGGGCAGGTTGCCGTTCGAGCTGCCGCGCTCGATGGCCGACGTGCGCGCCCAGCGCTCGGACGTGCCGCAGGACGGCACCGACCCGGTGTTCGGGTTCGGGCACGGCCTGACCTACTGAGCATTCGTCGCGCGCACCGCGGCCATTACCCCCAACGGGTATCGGCCCCGGTGCGCCGGCGGCGCGGTGCGCACCCGTGGTGGGCGCGCCCGACACGTACCGGTTCACCATTGCCGCCCGCGCCTGCTTAGGGTGCTGCCATGGGTAGCGAGCAGCGGGAGGACGTGGCTCTCTCCTTGCACGCGACGGCTCGGGCATTGCGGGTGTATCGGCTGCGCGCCGCCGTGACCACGGTGATCGGTCTGGCCTGCACGGGGACCTGGTTCGCGATTTTGTCCACGGCCGAGGACGGCGGCGACGCCGCCTGGGGCGGCTGGGGCACGGTCCCCCTCGTGGTCGGCCTGGTGGCCCTGGTGATCGGGATCGGCGCGCTGGTCCTGGGCCGCCGGATGCGCCGCACGCTGGCCCGCCATCCGTGGGTGACCTGCTCGTGCCGCTTCCGCGATCCGGCCGACGGCGACGGGGCGTGGGGACCGCCGCTGGTGATCGGCCACCGCGCCGGCGACGGCACGCAGTACGCACTGACCGTGGTGTCCATGTCGCACCGCTGGTGGCACCTGCACAAGTGCGACGGCGGCGACGTCTGGTTCGCGGGTGACCCGGCGCACGGCGGAGTGGTCTCCCCGCCCGGCGGCGAACTCCTGCTCTGGACCCGCCCGAGCCGACTCAGCCGCAGCAGTCGCCCCACCCGTCGCGCCAACCCGGCCGGGGCGTAAGAGCCCTCGCCGAGCCCCCCGCCGGGGACCGACTCATTTGATCGGACGCAGGCTGATCGGGTAGCGCATCACGTCGCCGCCGGCCGCCCGGGCCCCGCCGAGGATGGCGCAGACCGCGATCGACGAGAACATCAGGCCGATCAGCAGGCCGCCGAAGTCGCCGAGCAGGCCCAGGATCGGCGCCAGCACGAACGAGAGCAGGCAGGTGAGCTGGAAGTTCAGCGCCGCCTTGGCGTTGTCCCGGACGAACTCCGAGTCGGCGCCCGCCGTCTTGCGGATCACGTACGGACCGATCACGGGCGCACAGAAACCGCTCCAGTGCGCCGCCGCGCCCCAGCCCCGCTCCCGCCCCGGACGCAGCCGCTCGTACTTCGCGACGGGCCGATCCAACCACCACGGCGGCGGCATCGGCGGTCCGGGCATCACGCGGTGCATCGGCATCGGCGGCGGCCCCGTCATCGGCATCAGCAGATCGTCGAGCAGCGCCTCCAGGTCCGCCCGGGTGCGCCCGGCCAGCGCCGCGGCCACCCGCTCCTCGAACTCGTCGGCGTTCAACCTGCCTTCGCCGTAGGCAAACTTCAGGTGTTCGATCGTACGTTCGCGATCCGCGTCGCCGACCCGCATATGCGCGGGCATACCGTACCAATGGGGTGGATGAGGACCGGAGTTCGGGTGCATGCGCGGCTCCTCTCGCTGTGCACACGGCTTCGTACAGCATGCGCCGTCGAGGCACCGTGGTCCATCAGGGATAACCCTTGGCCCAACCCCTAGACAACCGCCGCAGGGATGAGTGTGCCCCGCCCCGGAACAACGGCACTCGTGGTCGACGGCCGCTCCGACACCGGGCGGGGCCGTCAGAACAGCCGGCGCAGCAGCCGCAACGAGTGCGCCTCCAGGAGTACGGAAGTGCCCGCCTTGGCCGCGGGTCGGTCCCGATCGAGCAGCACCATCGCGCTGTCCAGCACCGTTGCCCACGCCGCGCCGTATTCGGCGGGCGGCAGGGTGAAGTCCAGGTCCCCCTCGTGCGCGTTGATCAGCAGGAAGAACGAATCGTCCCGGATCGGTTCGCCGCGCGGGCCGGGTTCGCCGATCGCGTCGCCGTCGAAGAAGACCGAGATCGCCTTGTTGAATCCGGCCTGCCAGTCCGCCTCGGTCATCGGCCGCCCGCCGGGCCCGAACCACACGATGTCGGCCGGCCTGACCTCGTCCACCGACGCCCCGCGCGGGAAGCGCCGGCGGCGAAACACCGGATGCTCGCGGCGCAGCCGGATCAACAGTTGCACCCATTCCAGGAACACCCAGTGCTCCCGGCCGCGTTCCCAGTCGACCCAGGAGACCTCGTTGTCCTGGCAGTACGCGTTGTTGTTGCCGCGCTGGGTGCGGGCGATCTCGTCCCCGTACAGCAACATCGGCACCCCCTGGGACAACAGCAGCGTCGCGACCAGGTTGCGCTTGGTCTTCTCGCGCAGCGCGAGGATCTCGATGTCGGTGCTCTCGCCCTCCACGCCGCAGTTCCAGGACCGGTTGTGCTCCTCCCCGTCCCGGCCGTCCTCACCGTTGGCCTCGTTGTGCTTGTGCTCGTAGGAGACCAGGTCGTGCAGCGTGAAGCCGTCGTGCGCGGTGACGAAGTTGACCGACGCGGTCGGCCGCCGGCCGTCGTGACGATACATGTCGCCGGATCCGGTGAGCCGGGCGGCGAAGTCCGGGAGCACGCCCGGCACACCGCGCCACAGGTCGCGCACGGTGTCCCGGTACCGGCCGTTCCACTCCGTCCACAGCGGCGGGAAGTTGCCCACCTGGTAGCCCTGGTCGCCGACGTCCCACGGCTCGGCGATCAGCTTGACCCGGCTGACCACCGGGTCCTGCTGGACCAGGTCGAAGAACGCGGAGAGCTTGTCCACCTCGTAGAACTGCCGGGCCAGCGCCGCCGCGAGGTCGAAGCGGAAGCCGTCGACGTGCATCTCGGTGACCCAGTAGCGCAGTGAGTCCATGATCATCTGGAGCACGTGCGGGTGCGACATGCGCAGCGAGTTGCCGGTGCCGGTGGTGTCCCAGTAGTGGCGCGGATCCTGTTCGGAGAGCCGGTAGTAGGCGCCGTTGTCGATTCCGCGCAGGGAAAGCGTCGGACCCAGGTGGTTGCCCTCCGCGGTGTGGTTGTAGACCACGTCCAGGATCACCTCGATACCGGCCTGGTGCAGGCACTTCACCAGGTAGCGGAACTCCTGAACCTGCTGCCCCAGCGAGCCGGTCGAGGAGTAGGCGGCATGCGGCGCGAAGAAGCCGATCGTGTTGTAGCCCCAGTGGTTGGCCAACCCCCGGGCGACCAGGTGGCCGTCGTCGACGAACTGGTGCACCGGCATCAACTCGACCGCGGTGACCCCCAGCGAGCGGAAGTGATCGATCATCGCCGGGTGGGCCAGGCCCGCGTAGGTGCCGCGGATCTCCGCCGGGATGTCCGGATGGCGCATCGTCGACCCGCGCACGTGCGCCTCGTAGATCACCGTGTCGTGGTACTCGTGCCCGGGCCGGTGGTCGTCGCCCCAGTCGAAGTACGGGTTGACCACCACCGAAGTCGTGGTGTGCGGCGCCGAGTCGCTCTCGTCCATCCGCTCCGGGTCGCCGAAGGTGTACCCGAACACCGGTTGGCCCCAGCGGATATCGCCGTCGAAGGCTTTGCCGTACGGGTCCAGGAGCAGCTTGTTCGCATTGCAGCGCAGGCCCCGGCCGGGGTCCCACGGGCCGTGCACGCGGTAGCCGTAGCGCCGCCCGGGTTGCAGTCCGGGCAGGTAGCCGTGCCAGATGCCGCCGTCCACCTCGCGTAGCGGCACCCGTTCCTCGGCGCGGTCGTCGTCGATCAGGCACAGGTCGACGGCGTCGGCGACGTCGCTGTACAGGGCGAAGTTGACGCCCGTTCCGTCGTAGGAGGCACCCAGCGGAAACGGGTGTCCGGGCCACGGTTTCATCGAGGTTCCCCCTTCACGACCGCGATCGGCCGACCGCAAACCTGCCCCGTTCCGGGTCCGGGAACCGTGCCGGAGTGTGCTGCGTCGGATGGCCATGCGAATCCACGACCGTTCCACGCGCGGGGCCGCGGCCCTGCCGATATTCGTGCTGACGGCGGGACTCGTCGTCAGCGGTTGCACCTCCTCCGGCGGCGACTCGAAGCCGGATCCGGTCCGCACGGCCGCCGCGTCCGACGAGACGATGCGGCTCACCGCGTTCGACTCGTGCGGCGCACTGGTCGACGACTTCCGGGCGGCGGCGCTGCGCACCCTGGCCGACCGGAAGTCCCCCGACACCACGAAGTCCGACGGGATTCCGCCCGGGGCGATGGCGGACGCCGGCGAGGCACCGGCCGCCGCACCCAGGGCGGCGGCCCCTCCGGGGCTGGCCGAGGACAAGGCGGCGCCCACCGCGCCGGAGCACTCGACCACCAACACCCAGGAGCGGGGCGTCGACGAGCCCGACCTGGTCAAGACCGACGGGCGTCGGGTGCTGACCGTGGCCGACGGCCGGCTGAGCGTGGTGGACGCCGCGACCCACCGGGTCTCCGGCACGCTGGAGGTGCCGGGCGCGCGGGCGAGCGATCTGCTGCTGTTCGGCGATCGGGCCCTGCTGATCCTGGGCGGCTCCTCGAACCTGCCCAAGAGCAAGGGGGGTTCGGGCAAGATGGCGCCGATCCCGGTCGATCCGGGCGGTTCCTCACGTCTGCTCCCGGACAGCCGGGCCCGCTTCGTGCTGGTGGATCTGACCGCCGCGCCCCGGGTGATCGGCGACCTGTCGGTGGACGGCAGCTACACGGACGGGCGGCAGATCGGCAGTACCGCGCGGATCGTGGTGCGCTCGCGGCCTCGCCTGTCCCTGTCCTCGGCCACGTCACCGGGCAAGGCCAAGGACCTGGTCCAGCGCTCGACCGCCGCGGACTGGCTGCCGCAGTTCACCCTGGCCGCGAACGGCCGGACCGATTCCGGCAATCTGGTCGGCTGCGACCGGGTCAGCCGGCCGCAGGCCAAGCCCGGCGAACCCGGGCACACCGGCGCCGCGACGCTGAGCGTGTTGTCCTTCGACCTGACCCGCGACCTGGACAAGGGCGATCCGGTGACGGTCGCCGCCGACGTGGACAACGTGTACGCCTCGGAGTCCAACCTCTACCTGGCGACCACCGTCATGCGGCGCACCGTGTCCAAGGACGCGAAGGTGATCGGCGGCGGACCACCGAACACGACGACCACGATCAACCAGCTCGACATCTCCGGCAAGGGCACGCCGAAGCTGGTCGGCACCGGCGCGGTCTCGGGGGCGATGGTCAACGAGTACGCGATGTCCGAGCACGCGGGCAACCTGCGCGTGGCCACCACGCTCCAGCCCGGCGACCCGACGATTCCCGGGACCGTGCCCGGCGGCCTCCCCCGCAACGAGACGACCCGCGGCAGCGCCCCGGGCAGCGCCGCGTCGGGACAGGCCGTCCCGGACGCCGCGCCGCGCGGCGCGATCGCCCCGAGCGACCCCACCGAGGCCACCCCCGGCCCGCCGCGGGACGTGTCGCCGCCGATCGCACCGCGCACCGGCACCGAGTCGGTGGTCACCGTACTGGCCCGCAGCGGCGACCGGCTGACCCCGATCGGCCGGGTGGGCGGCCTGGGCCGGACCGAACGCATCATGGCCGTGCGCTTCGTCGGCCCGCTCGCCTACGTGGTGACCTTCCGGCAGACCGACCCGCTGTACACGCTCGACCTGAGCGACCCGCGCAACCCCAGGACGGTCGGCGAGCTCAAGATCAACGGCTACTCGGCCTACCTGCACCCGATCGCCGACGGCCGGCTGATCGGTGTCGGCCAGGACGCCACCGACGGCGGCCGGCGTCTGGGCACCCAGGTGTCGTTGTTCGACGTGAGCACCCTGGCCGATCCGACCCGGATCGCGCAGTACGCGCTGCCGGGCGCGAACTCGCAGGCCGAGCAGAACGCGCACGCGTTCCTGTACTGGGCCAAGGACGGCACCGTGGTGGTGCCGGTGAACGACTCCTACCGCGCGGCGCAGCCGCAGATCGCCCCGGGTGAGAAGTACCCGAGCGCCGGCGCGTACGCACTGGTGTTGCGGATCCAGGGCTCTTCGATCGTCGAGGTGGGTCGGGTCACCCACCCGGGCGCGAACATCCAGCGCTCGCTGGTGATCGGGACCGACCTGTGGACCGTCTCGGCGGCGGGCATCTCGGTGGACCGGCTCGCCGACGTGCGTCAGGTGGCCTGGATCCCGACCGCCTGATCGTCTCGGGCGGGCCGGTCTGGTATACCCGGGAGAGCTGATCTGACAGACCATCAGAAACGATCGGGAGCGCACATGGCGGCCACCGTCTTCACCGACCTCCAGCAGATCAAGGACTCGGTGGGCAAGCACCTCGGCCACAGCGAGTGGCTGGAGATCACCCAGGAGCGGATCAACCTGTTCGCCGACGCGACCGGCGACCACCAGTGGATCCACGTGGACGTGGAGAAGGCGAAGGAGGGCCCGTTCGGCGCGCCGATCGCCCACGGTTACCTGACCATGGCGCTGTCCAACCTGTTCCTGCCGCAGATCGTCGAGGTGCGCAACATCTCGATGGGGGTGAACTACGGCGTGGACAAGGTGCGCTTCCCGGCGCCGGTCCCGGTCGGCTCCCGGGTGCGCGGCGGCGCGGAGATCGTGGCGGTCGCCGACATCGCCGGCGGCATCCAGGTGACCACCCGGATCACCGTCGAGATCGCCGACTCGGCCAAGCCGGCCTGTGTGATCGACGCGATCAGCCGCTACCTGGTCTGAGCGCGGACGACCGGCCCACGACCGGCCGTCCACCGCCCACGACGCCGGGCGGGCCGTACTCGGCCCGCCCGGCGTCGTGGGCGCCTGTTCCAAACGTCCGGCTCGCGGGCCCGGGCGGGCGACCGGGTCTACGCGTCCGGCTCGATCACGACGCAGCGGGTGCGGCTGTAGATGGTCGGCATGCACTTGTTGCAGTGGATGCACAACGACTCGGTCTCGGCTTCGGCCGCGATCCGGTTGATCAGGTCGGGCTCGCGCAGCACCGCGCGGCCCATCGCGACGAATTCGAAGCCCTCGGTCATCGCGAGGTCCATCGTGCTCCGGTTGGTGATGCCGCCCAGCAGGATCAGCGGGAGCTTGAGTTCGGCCCGGAACCGCCGGGCGGAGGCGAGCAGGTAGGCCTCCTCGTACGGGTACGAGCGCAGGATCTGCTTGCCGATCAGCTTGACGCCCAGCCGCTGCGGCTGCGGGAAGGTCGCGGCGAACTCCGGCACCGGGGCATCGCCGCGGAAGAGATACATCGGGTTGAGCAGCGAGCTGCCCGCGGTCAGCTCCAGCGCGTCCAGCGAGCCGTCCTCCTCCAGCCAACGAGCGGTCCGGATGCTCTCGTCGAGCTGGATGCCGCCCGGGACGCCGTCCTCCATGTTGAGCTTGGCGGTCACCGCGATCCGGTCGCCCACCGCGTCCCGCACCGCCCGACACACACCGCGGGCGACCTTGGCCCGGTTGGCGAGCGAGCCGCCGTAGGCGTCCTTGCGGCGGTTGAGCTTGGGGCTGAGGAAGGCGCTGGCGAAGTAGTTGTGGCCGAGGTGGATCTCCACCGCGTCGAAGCCGGACTCGATCGCGAGCAGCGCGGCGTCGGCGTGCGCGCGGGTGATCCGGTCGATGTCCGCCTCGGTCGCGGCCTGCGTGACGCGCATGGAGAGCGGATTGAACATGCGTCCGGCGGACAGCGCGGGCCGGCGATTGGACTTGGCGTTGGCCACCGGACCGGCGTGGCCGAGCTGCGCCGAGACCGCCGCGCCCTCGGCGTGCACCGCGTCGGTGAGCCGGCGAAGTCCGGGTACCGCCTCGGGGCGCATCCAGATCTGGTGCCGGTCGGTGCGGCCCTCGGGGGCGACCGCGCAGTAGGCCACGGTGGTCATCCCGATGCCGCCCGCGGCCGGACGCCGGTGGTATTCGATCAGGTCGTCGGTGACCAGCGCGTCCGGGGTGGCTCCCTCGAACGTCGCGGCCTTGATGATCCGGTTGCGCAGCGTCAGCGGGCCGAGCGTGGCGGGGGCGAAGACGTCGGGTATCACGAGGCACCTCGTTCTGTGCGGGCGGTCGGGGACGGGCCGGGCAGGGACGGGCCGGGTGCGGACGCGTCGGCCGGCGGGTCGGCCGGCCGGGGGGCGTCGAGGCCGGCGGTGACGAACCCGACGACGGCCGCGGCGGCGGGGGGCGGTACGAACGCGTCCGCCACGGGTTGGCCGTAGAGCTGGAGCAACAGGTCGAAGGCGAGCCGCCAACGGTCGGCGATCTCCCGGGCGCTCAGGTCCGGGCGCGCCGAGGCCAACAGCGCGCGCCACGGTCCGTGCCGAAACCACGGGTCGTCCCACGGCAGTTCGTGCCCGGAGAGCACGGTACGGGCGAGCAGTTGCAGCAACATCGGCCCGTTGGGTTCGCGGGCCAGCCGGTCGAACGGCTCGACGATGATCGTGACCACCTCGCCGACCGTGGGCGTCCACCCCGCCGCCCGGGCCCGCTCCAGGTCGGCCAGCGGCCCGGCCCACAGCGGCCCCAGGCGCTGTTGCAGCAGCGCCACGACCAGGTCCCGTTTGGAGCCGAAGTGGTAGTGCACGGCGGCCGGATTCATCCCGGCGGCGGCGTTCACCGCCCGGACGGAGACCCGGTCGTAACCCTGGGCGAGGAAGAGCCGTTCGGCCTCGTCGAGCAGTCGGGCCCGCGATTGTGCTGTCACGGCAGGCACCAAACCACGAAGCGCCGGCATTTTCAATCACTGATTGAAGCACTGATCGAAACGGGATCGAAGCGCCGCGTGCGGCGCCGATCACCGTGCCGTTCACGGCGCCGAGCACAGCGCCGTTCGAACGGGGGCGCACGGCCCGCCGCGCCGGACGTCTCCCGACGCGCACGGCGCCGGGCACCTCAGTCCAGCGGGACCACCAGGACCGGGCAGTGCGCGTGCTCGATCGCGGCGGTCGCGACGTGGCCGACCCAGTGCCGCAGCGGGCCGCGGCGGTGTCGCACGCCGACCACCGCCAGCGCGCTGCCCGCCGACGCCTCCACGAGCGCGCCGGCCGCGTCCGCCATCACCGAGTCCGTGCGCACCTCGACGTCGGGAAACCGCGCCCGCGCCGGAGCCAGCGCACCCTCCAGCGCGGTCGCGTGCACCTGCGCGACCGCGCGCATGTCCGCCTCGCCGGGCCCGGCCAGTCCCGCGTAGCCGGGCCAACTCCACGCGTGCACCGCCCGCACCGGCAGACCCCGCTCGCGGGCCGCCTCGAACGCGGCCCGCACCGCCCGGTCGTCGCCGTCGCCCTGCACCCCGAGCAGCACGTCCGCCCCGGCCGGCCCGAGCGCCGGCGTCCCGTGCTCGCCGCGCACGATCAGCAGCGGGCACGTCGTGCGCGCGGCCAGGAACCGCGAGACCGAGCCCAGGAGCAGGCCGACGAACCCGCCGCGCCCGCGCGACCCGGCGACCAGCAACAGCGCGCCCTCGGCCGCCGCGAGCAGCGCGTCCCCTGGCAGGCCGTAGCCGACCCGGGCCTGCACGACCAGGTCCGGATGGCGCCGCAGCGCCGCCGCACCGGCGTCGCGGACCAGCGCCTCGGCCGCCCGGCGGGTGTCCTCGTCGGGTTCCACCGTCTCGAAGCCGGGCGTGGCCATCGGCATCCGGATCGCGTGCAGGATGCGCAGCGGTGCGCCGCGCCGCGCCGCCGCCTCGGCGGCGTGGGCCACCGCCCGATCGCCGTGTTCCGAGCCGTCCGTGCCCACCACCACCGGCGGTGTGTCCGACTCGCCCGTGTTCGCCATGCTGCTCTCCCCTACCAATGTCCCAACGGCGAAGACCGGCCCGGCGAACCTGCCGCCGGGCCGGTTCGGGTGACCGCCGCGCTCAGAAGTTCAGATTGCTCAGCAGGTTCGCGACGCTCTTCCCGCTGCTGTGGATGCTCGGCGCGATCGAGGTACTGGCGAGGTAGAACCCGAGCAGCGCGCACACGATCGCGTGCGGGATTCGCATGCCGCCCTTGCGGATGAAGATGAACACGATGACGCCCAGCAGAACGACGGTGGAAATGGACAAGGCCATGGGGGTGACTCCTCGGGAGGCGCGCTGGGGAGCGCAGGGGACGGAACGACCGCGCCGATTTCGGGACAGCGCGAAGAGAGCCTGATGCCGGTGGGACGGCGGAGCGTGGGTGTTTGTACCTGTGTCACCGGCACAAAAACTAACAGAAAGTATCTATAAAGTAGCAAAATGTCATGATTCCGCTCATCGAGTCGCACACCGTCTCGGCGTGTCTCGGCGTGTCCCGGCGTGTCGGCGCGCCACCGGCCCGAATTCGCCCGCAGCCGGCCGTCGATCGCCCTTCCCGACCCACCCGAGCCGTGGAATTCTGGCCGCGCCCGCGCCCCGCCAGCACCCTGCCGGAAGGTCCGCCGTGCCCGAAACGATCGACAGTGCCGCCCCGGACGCCACCACGTTCGACGTCTACAGTCCCGACAGCTACGCGGCGGGCATCCCGCACGCGACGTTCGCCCGCATGCGCCGCACCGCTCCCGTCTACCGCCACGCCGACCCGGAACGGCCGGACGGCTTCTGGGCCGTCACCCGCCATGCCGACGTGATCCGGGTGTCCCGCAACCCGGAGATCTTCTCCTCACGCGAGCGGCTGTCGCTGCTCGTCGAACCCGAGGAGGACGTGCTCGCCACCCAGCGGCTGATGATGCTCAACATGGACCCGCCGGAGCATTCGCGGCTGCGCAACATCGTCAACAAGGGCTTCACCCCGCGCACCACGCTGACCCTGGAGGACAAGGTCCGCGAGGCGTGCGAGCGGATCGTGGCGAAGGCGGTCGACCAGGGCGAGGGCGACTTCGTGGCGATGTGCGCGGCCGAGTTGCCACTGGTGGTGATCGCCGACCTGATGGGCGTGCCGCAGGTCGACCGACACCGGCTGTTCGAGTGGTCGAACAAGCTGGTCGGCGACGCGGACCCGGACCTGCGCCCGGAGGAGGGCGAGGCGGAGCAGGTGCAGATGGAGATGTTCGGCTACGCGGACGCGCTCGGCGCGGCCCGGCGCGAGTGTCCCGTGGACGACATCGTGTCCAAGCTGGTCTGCCCCGACCGCGACGGGCAGGAGTTGACCGCGCTCGAGTTCGACCTGTTCTTCATGCTGTTGGCGGTGGCCGGCAACGAGACCACCCGCAACGCGATCTCCGGCGGCATGCTCGCGCTGATCGAACACCCCGAACAGTGGGAGCGACTGCGCGCAGACCCGGCCGGGCTGGCCGGCACCGCGGCCGACGAGATCGTGCGCTGGGTCAGCCCGGTCAACGCCTTCAAGCGCACCGCGGTCCGGGACACCGAGCTGAGCGGCCGGCCGATCGCCGCCGGCGACAAGGTGGTCGTCTACTACGCCTCCGCCAACCACGACGAGGAGGTGTTCGTGGACCCCTATCGGCTCGACATCGGGCGCGACCCCAACCCGATGCTCGGCTTCGGCGGCGGTGGCCCGCACTTCTGCCTCGGCCGGCACCTGGCCAAGCTCGAACTGGAGATCATCTTCCGCACCCTGGCCGAACAGGTGGCGCGGGTCGAACCGCTGGGCCCGGCCCGGCGGATGCGGTCCAACTTCCTGAACGGCATCAAGGACATGCCGGTCCGGATGCACCGGGCCTGAACCGACCGCGGCCGGCCCGAGGAACGCTCGGGCCGACCGCGGCACACTCGGGTGCCCGCCGTCAGGTGGCCGGCACCTCGATGTCGGTCTCCAGGCGGCGGCGCGCCCGCAGCCCCTGGGTGATCGGATGCTCGTCGCCCAGCTTGCGCCGACACGCCCGCTCGGTGCGGGTGAACCATTCGCGGGACTCGTCCCGGCGACCGATGTCGCCCAGGCTCTGCACCCGGTTGCAGGCCGCGACCAGGGTGTGCGGGTGGTCCGCGCCGAGCAGCGCCTCGTACCGGTCGTAGGTCACCCGGTCCAGGTCGGCACACTCGTTGGCCTGGCCCGCCTTGTACAGGTTGTTCGCGTGGTTGAGCGCCGCCGCCAGGGTGTACGGGTGATCCTCGCCCAGCAGTTCGCGCAGACCCTCCAGGCCGCGCAGCCCCAGCGCCATCGCCTCCTCGTCCCGACCGGCCGCCCGCAGGTAGATCGACAGGTTGCTCGCACATCCGTAGGTGAACGGGTGCTGGGCGCCGAACTGCTCGCGGTATCCCTGATATGCCTCCTGGGCGAGGTCGAGCGCCGCCTCGTCGTTGCCCATCGCGTGGTTGTCGGCGGCGAGGTTGACCGTGCAGGCCAGCAGCACGGGATGGGTGGGACCGAGGTAGGCCCGGTACTTGTCCAGGGTGTCGCTGTCCAGCGAACGGGCGTAACGGGCGTCCCCCGTCTGCCGGATCGTCACCGCCAGGCTCTTGGCGGTACGCAGCGCGTCCCGGGTGCGGCCCAGCGCCTCCTCGCGCGCCAACGTCTGCTGGAGCACCGCCCGCGAGCCCGCGTAGTCACCCAGCTCGCGCAGGTCGTGGCCGACCTCGTTGGCCAGGAAGCAGGTCCTGGGGTGGTCTTCGCCCTGCATCCGCCGGCGTCGGTCGAACGCCTCCTGGTGCACCTCGCGCGCCTCCTCCAGCCGGCCCATCAGGCGCAGCGAGACACCGAGGTTGTTGGCCGCGAGCAGGGTGTCGTTGGCGTCCTCGCCGAAGACCTCGCTGAAGCGCGTGTAGTTGTCCCGGTCGGATTCGAGCGCGGTGTGGAAGCGGCCGAGCGAGCGCAGGTCGCCGCCGTAGCCGCGCCCGGTGATCAGGGTGTGCGGGTGGTCCGGGCCCAGCGATTCGCGCTGCGCCTCCAACGTCGCCCGGTCCAGGTCGTAGGCCTTGCGGTACCTGCCCTGGGAGCGGTAGACGTTCGCCAGTTGGGTGCACATCCGCAGGGTCAGCGCGTCGTGCCGGTGGAACCGGGCCCGCCAGCGCTCCAGCGCGATCTCGGCGATGTACTGGCCGAACTCCCAGTCGTTGAAGCGCCAGGCGAAACGCACCTGTTCGACGATCCAGCGGCGCACCGACTCCGAGTCGCTCTCCAGCGCACGGGAGGGCACCAGGTGCTTGTAGAGCTCTTCGTACGTCTCCTGGTTGGCCGGGTCGTCCACGTCGCCGGGGGCGTTGGAGGCCAGGATCTCCAGCACCCGGGCACGCCGGGCGGCGTTCTCCTCGGGCGGCATCTGGTCGCGCAGCACGGCCTGGACCAGCCGGTGCACCTGGATGGTGTCCTCGCCGCGATCCACCCGGGCCAGCGCGTACCGGCCGAGCTGCTGGAAGATCCGGGACAACAGGAGCGTGTCGCCCAGGGAGCTGTCCACCCGCACCAGTTCCTGGAGCACCTCGCGCGAGCGCAGCAGCCGCATCGAGATCGAGTCGGGCGACAGATACGCGCACAGTTCCAGCAGTCGCACCGCGGCCGGCTGCCGCTCCTTGAGCTCGTCGAGCGAGACGGTCCAGGTCGCGGCTGCGGTGGTCGGGTAGTCCGGCGGCTGGCCCTCGTCCAGGATCGCGCTGACGCGCGTGTTGACCCGCTCCAGGTATTCCTCGACCTGCATCGCCGACTCGGCGAGCCAGGCACCGGCCTGCTCGACCGCCAGCGGCAGATCACCCAGCGCGGTGGCCACCTTCTGCGCGTCCGCCTCGGTCAGCGAGGGCACCCGGCGCTGGAGCAGCGCGACGCTCTCGTCGCGGCGGAACACCGGGACCTCCAGCGGACGCGCGCTGCGCGCCCACAGGTCGTTGCGCGAGGTGACCAGCACGTGGCCGTTGACGCTGCCCTGGGGCATCAGGTGGGCCACCGACGCGGGTTCGTCCGCGTTGTCGTAGATCACCAGCCAGCGGTCGTAGGGCTCGCCCTGCTGCAGGGTCTGCAACACCGAGGCCGCCGCGTCCGAGACGTTCTCGCCCGTCGGCAGGTCGAGCCGGTCGCCGAGCCGGGCGAGTTGGGCGGCGACACCCTGCGCCTGCTCCGCCGACACCCACCAGATGACGTCGTAGTCGGCGGCGAAGCGGTGCGCGTATTCGAGCGCGACCTGGGTCTTGCCGACGCCGCCGAGGCCGTGCAGGGCCTGGGGCAGCACGGCGGTGGCGCCCTTGGCGAGTTGGTCGCGCAGCCGCTCCAGGATGTCGTCGCGTCCGGTGAACGCCGGGTGGCGCGGCAGCAGTTGGGAGACCCTGGGCTTGGTCCCGGGGAACCTGGGACCGTCCGCGGGCGGGGTCGTGGTGGGCGTGCGGCCGAACGCGGTCAGGAGCACCGTGCGGCACTGCTCCTCGGACAGCGCGGTCAAGGTGACCGTTTCGCCCACCCCCGGGTCGCTGTCGATCAGGTCGTCCACCCGCAGGGTCACCACGCTCGCCTGGTCGACCGCGGCGAGTCGGCGCAGCGTGGTGCGCATCGCGGTCCAGGATCGGCTGGGCAGCGAGTGGGAGGAGGAGACGACCACGACGCTGTCGACGTTCTGCAGGTCCTCCAGCGAGGTGTCGCAACCACCGGTGCCGACCACCTGGGCGCCCGAGGCGGTCAGTTGGGCCCGCACCCAGTCCACCCACATGCGGTCGCGGGCGCTGTAGAGGATGCGCATCGTGACCGGGGCGGTGTAGCGGATGCGCTCGAAACGGCGCAGCTCGCGTCGACGGTCCACCTCGTCGATCGGGTCCAGCCGGGAGATCGCGCCGTCGGTGAGCACGCCGGTCAGCCGCTCGTACGCGCTGAGCAGGCTGCCCTCCTGGAGCGGGCGGTCGCCGAGCGTGGCGAGCGTCTCCTCGTAGGCGTAGAACGCCTTGTACGGGACCTCGACTTCGCCCCAGTACTTGGTGCGCTCGGCCTCGGTGCGGTCCGCGAGGAACTCGGCGAAGCGCTCGCGGGCGTGATCGCGGCCGGCTTCGAGCTTGTCCTTCTCGTCGTCCTCCACGCGCATCGGCACGGGCAGGATGCGCAGCGGACGGTCGGCCTGGCGGGCGATCGAACGGGCCACGTTGACGCCGCCGTCGATGGCCTGTTCGTTGAGCGTGAAGCCGTCCACCACGATGTCCGGCAGCAGCGTGGTGCAGATGCCGGCGATGTCGTTGAGGCCGGTGCGGCTGTCGATCAGCGCGTAGTCGTAGGAGGCGCGCATGTCCTCGCGCAGCGCGTCCAGGAAGCCGATGCCGTGCGGGCTCTCGCAGAAGTCGGCCCAGTTGAAGCCGGCCAGCGTGGCCGCGTACTCGTGGTTCTGTCGGCCCGGGCCGAGGAAGCGGATCAGGCCGCCGTCGGCGAAGTCCCGGTCGACCTTGACCGCGCAGCCGTCCACCCGGCTCTCCGCGTCCCGGCTCGCCTCGATCATCGCGTCCGTGCTGGCCGGGGAGCCGACCACCTTGGCGAACGCGCGGATCATGTCGAGCACGCCGCGCGTGTCCTCCAGCCGCTTGTCGATCAGGTACGGGTGGAAGTAGCGGTGCAGGCCCGGCGATTCGAGGTCCCAGTCCACGACGAGCACGCGCTTGCCCCGGGAGGCCAGGATCCAGGCGACGTTGGCCAGGGCCATCGTGCGTCCGGTGCCGCCCTTGTACGAGTAGAACGTGACGACGGTGCCCGGTGGGTTGTCGCTCATCGTTTCAGTGCTCCTCAACATCGCCACCGGGTCCCCACAGCAACGGGCGGCGGGGATTGTGTCGGGCCGTGATCCAGCGGGGTCGGGTGGGCAGGTCCGGGCCGGTGCGCGCGTGCATGGGCAGGACCCGGGCAGCGGTGACGACCGGCGCGGAGCCCGCGTACGGCATGCGGGCGGGGGTGGGGAGGCTCGGCGCGGTGCGGGCACCGAGGAGTTCGCGCGCCTCGGCCGGCGGCAGCGGGCGCAGCGGGACGCGGTTGACCTCGACCACCACGCGGGCCAGTTCGGCGATCAGCCGTCGGTAGTCGGCGGAGTGGCCCTCCAGGCGCATCAGGTCGAACAGGCCCTGGCGGGCGTAGATCGGGCCGAAGTCGCCGTCGGCGCCCACGTCCGGGGTGGGCTGCTCGCCGGGGCGGGCGTCGGTGGCGCGCCAGCGCACGGTGACCATCGCGTCGAGTTGTTCGCCGGTACGCACGCGGTGGCCGCGTACGCGTTCGGCCATCACCGCCCATTCGCGCATGGCGTCCGGATCGGCGAGGTAGTCGGGCGAGGCCAGCACCACCGCGGCGGGGACCGAGCAGGCGGCGTACGTTTCGGGCGGATCGCCCGCGTCGTGGTCCGCGCACGGCGACAGCAGGCCCCGTGCCCCGTCCCGGCCCGGCACTCGGGCGGATACGGCTTGTTCGAGATCGGCGTGGAAGCGTTCGACGTAGACACGCTCATCGCCGCACGACCGACTCGTGAAGAAGACTGGTGTCATCTCGACCCCTGCTGTCGGTGCTTCGTTTCGACGCGCGCGGGATTGCCCTCCCCGTCCGTCACTCGTTGTTCCCAGGCTACCCGAGTCCATCACTCGAAGTTACTCCTCGTGACATCAGGTAATCTCATGTTCTCTCTCGTTTCGTAGCGTTTTGCCCATCCCCACCACCCGCCCTCCCGGGTCCGCCCCGGCCCGGGCACCGTTTCGCTCCGCCCAGGTGCGCCGGCCCGATCGCACCCGTTCGGCGGCGCGGCGCGCCGCCCGGACGGGCACCTCCTCGCCCCACCAGGGCTCGACGGTGTCCGCCATGCCGGCCACGACCCGCTCGCCGTCCGGCGTCAGTTCGCCGCACGCGCGCAGTGTCGCGATCGCCTCCGCGACGTGCGCCCGATGCACGGCGAACTCGGCCTGCGCCCGATCCTGCTCCTCCCCGTCGGTCGTCTGCCGTCGGATCCGCCAGAAGTCCGCGATCCCCAGGTGCGCGTAGGCACCCTGGAGGAGTGCGCCCACCGGTCGGGGGTCCAACCGCCAGGGCGCCCGATACCGAAGCATCGAGCGTTCCGAGAGATTCGTGATGTCCTGTACCGCGCCGAGCTTGTTGTGCTGGAACTCGTGGATCAGCGTCACGGCCAGCGTGATCGGTCCCATCGCCGGCGTCAACGCGATGCTTCCGAACGCGTATCGAGACGACGAGCTGAGGCTGGCCCCCGGTTCCGCGAGCACCGGGACCAGCGTGGACAGCGCCTGGCCCAGGCCGGCCGCGTGGGCCCGGTGGGCGACCGCCAGTCGGCTCCACGCCTTCCCGAAGTTCCTTTGCAGCAACGATACTTGGTGCTCGGTCAAGCGGGCCGTCGGCTCCCAGCCGTGCACGTCGCGATAGGGGTCCACGTCCTCTATCGCCACGGTGGCGGACAGGCCGGCGGCCGTCGCGGAACATACCCGATTCGCCTCGCGTCGCGCGAGCGGACCGGCGCCGCGCCAGTGCCGCCCGATCGGCGCGGTCCGACCCGAGTCCTCGGCCGGCCGCACCCGGCCCAGGGTGGGCAGGTAGACCCAGCCGTCGACCGCGCGAAGCCGGATCCGCTCCCCCGCCTCGTGCTCGGGGTCGGCGCGCAGCGCGGCGGCGGTGGCGATCGAGCCGAGGTGGTCGAGCAGTCGATCCGCGTCGGGTGCCGCCGGGCCGGTCTCGGGTCGACGCAGCCACCACAGGCAACGCATCGCCCACGCGCCGGTGTACGGATGCATCAGCACCGTCCGGGCCGCCCGCGGGTCGGTGCGCTGGATCTGGGCGAGCAGGTCCAGCGCGTCGACCAGGTGCGCGGTACGGGTGCTCGGCAGGCGCTCGCGGGCGGTGGCGACCACCGCGTAGACCTGGAGCAGCCGGCGGCTCTCCTGGGCCCGGACCAGTGCGGCCACGGCCTCGGATCCGCCGTAGCCCGCGGCGAGTTCGGCGAAGACGGCGGCGTCGAGGCGATGGGTGCGGATCATCGCCGACGCTCCGGGCCGACCAGTGCCCGCAGATCGGCGTGCACCCGGGTCCTCACGTGGTCGATCAGTGCCCGCAGATCGGCGCAGTACACCGAGGGATTGTCGAATCCGTTCGCCGGGTGGTAGCGATGCGCCCGCAGGCCGCCGCCGCAGGTGCGCAGCACGGGGCAGCGCCGGCAGGTCGGGCTCGGCTCGGCGGGTTCGCCGGCATCGGCGCCGAGGCCGCCGAACCCGCTCGCGGCGAGCACGGTCGCCGGGTCGTGCCGGAAGACGTCGAACCCGGTGGCCGCCGCCCCGTCGTAGGCCGCCTTGAGCGCGTCCTGCCGCTCGAAGGTGCCGTCCGTCTCGATCACCACCGAGCCGGCCGGGCTCAGTCCGAGCGTCTCGCTGCGCACGGCCCGACCCAGGGTCAGGTCGACCAGGTCCTCCAGGAGGCGTACCCGGGTCTCCCGCACGGGTGCGCCGTACCAGCGGTCGAAAACGGCGATCAGCCAGTCCGCGTGCGCGGTTTCGCCGGTCCTCGCGCCCGGCGGCGGATACTCCCACGTGGCGTGCGGCAACAGCAGGTCGATCATCGGCGGTGCGTGCGCGAGCAGTTCCTCGTAGGTGGCGACCGGATCGTTCGCCAGGTCGATCGTGGCGAGCAGCCCGCCGTACAGGGGCCGATAGCGGGGCCGGCGCAACAGTTCGATGCCGCGCACCGTCGCCGCGTGACTGCCGCCTCCGTCCGGCCCGCGCCGGTGCCGGTCGTGGGCGACCTCGTCGCCGTCGAGCGAGACGCCGACCCGGATCCGGTGCGCGAGCAACACCTCGGCGCAACGCTCGTCCAGGAGCACCCCGTTGGTCTGCAGCGTGAAGCGCGGCTCGGCCACACCCGCCAGCGCGGCCCGCAGGTCGGTGGCGATGGCGTCGAGGCGGGCGGGGCCCACGAGCAGCGGCTCGCCGCCGTGCAGCACGATGTCCAGGGTCCGCAGGCCGGCCTGTTCGGCGTGCGCGCGCAGCCATCGTCCCAGCGCGGTCACCGTCTCGTCGGCAATCAGCCGCGGGCGGTTGCGCCAGCCCTGGTCCCGGAGTTCGTACACATAGCAGTAATCGCACGCCAGGTTGCAGCGTGCCGCTGTCTTGACGACGAATTGCCGAAACGGTAGCGCCTCGTTCATCGGCCCTCCCACGTCAGTTCCGAGTGCCGGGACTCCCATCGGACCGGGATTCCTCGACACCGTCGTCGGCCTCGGCCGGCACCCAGATCCGGGCGAAGGCGGGTTCGACCGCGCTGTCGAAGGCGGCGACCACCGCCTCCGAGGGCTCTTCGGACTCGCGGATCAACCGGCGCAGCGCGGAGCCGAGCACGGAGTCCGGCAGGTCGTCCAGATCGTCGAGACAGAGCCCGTCGAGGTCCGGCAGGGCCGACTCCACGTCACCGCGCTCCCCTTGCATCCGCAGGTCCCCCGTTCTCCCGCGTCGCCCGGACGTTCGGGTCCGCGTCGGACGACCGGCGTGTGCCGCTCGCGCGTGCCGTCCGAGTGAAACCCGTACATTCGAGTGCGGAACGTATCGCCACGATTACACAAGCCTTCCTATACTAGCCGGGCCGGGTCGGCCTGCGCGATGCTCTGTGTGGGCAGAGTCGTACACACGAACGGCCGGCACGGGGGCGGCAGTTGCCAGACCCGCCGTTTCGGCGCGTGGGTGTCGCTCCGCCGTCCTTGTACGGTGCTCGATCCGGGGGTCGCTTGGTGGACTACGACTTCTTCACGAGTCACGTCGCCGACCGCGATCCCAAGTGGGCGGCCCGCTTCCACGACGACATCGAGGCGGAACTGCGGCGCGGGGGCGATCCGGTGCGGGCGGCGATCCGGCTGCAGCCCACCTTCGGGCCGATCCAGATCCCGGACGGCGATCCGCCCGCGCGGGCCCGCGCGATGGTCGCGCTGTGCTCGGACGACTACTTCGAGGATCTGGACTGCGGGCGCGATTGGGCGGTGTTCACCGACCGGTTGCGTCGACACGAGTCGATCGTGGGCGTGTCGCCGCCGAATCTGATCGCGGTGCCCTGGACCACGATGGAACAACCGATCCCGGCCGCCCTGGGCGCGATCGAGTGGGCCGCCGGGATCGCCGGGCCGAGCGTGTTCGACATGCTGCGGCTGGGCGGCATCCGCGATCTGGGCTACGTACGCGCGGTGCGCACGGTCGCCGATCGGGTGGCCGCGGCGCTGCACCATCGGCTCGCGCCGCTGAGCGCGGGCGAGGCGGCCGAGGTCGAGCCGTTGTTCGGCAGCAACGAGGGCGGCCCCCGCACACTGCCCGAGGCGCCGCGCCGGCTGCCCATCCTGGAACCGGTCCCACCGGCCCGCACCGACCTGGTGATCAGCTACGTGGGCAACGACCTCGCCTGGGCGGACTGGGTCAGCGAGGTGCTCACCTTCGAGGACTACCGGGTCTCGCTGAGCCGCTGGGACTGGAGCGCGGGGGTGAGCTTCGGCAAGGCGATGGCCCAGGCGCGCGGGTTGGGCGAACACGTGCTCGCGCTGTTCTCCGAGCACTACTTCGAGGCCAGGCGACTGGCCATGGACGAATGGGAGGAGGCCCTGGGCGACGGGGACTCCGGGGGCCGGTTGTTGCCGATCGTGGTCGGCCACACCCAGGTGCCGTCGATGTTCCGCGGCGTCCGGCCGGTCGACCTGACCGAGGCGGACGCGGCCGACCAGCGCGACCTGCTCGTCGACGCGGTGCACCGGTTCGCGCCGTTGCCCGCGCGGAATCCGGGGTTCGCCTGACCGTGTCGGATCCGATACCACCACCGCCGCCGCGCCCACGCAGGCCGCCCGGACCGCCCAGGATGCCGCCTCCGCTCTCGGCGCGCTCGCCCGCGGAGGATCCGCCGGTGTGGCACGTGCCGGGCGCCAGGGGGCGCTTCTACGGGCGGGACGGCACGCTTGCCGATGTGCGCGCGCTGGTTCAGGTCGAGCACCGGGTCGTGCTGCGCCCGCAGGACGACCTGCCCGGCCTGGGCACCACCCACCTGGCCCGCGAATACGCCTACCGGCACCGGCATCTGTACGACACGGTGTGGTGGTTCGACTGCGCGGCGCGGCCCACCGAGCGGGGCGTCGCCTTCCTGCACCGCATGCTCGAACAACTGGCCGAACTCGGCCGGCGGGTCGACCAGGAGGTCGGCCCGCAGCACGAACTACGTTCCCGCGAGGGCTGGTTGCTGATCTTCGACGAGGTCGATCGACCGGGCCTGGTCGGCGAGATGATTCCGACCGGCCCCGGCCACGTGCTGATCACCAGCACCGATCCGCTCGCCCGTCACCTGGGCAGCACGGTCGCCCTGCCGCCGCTGGACCGGGTTTCGTCGGTGCTGATGCTCCTCGACGCGCACCGCGAATTCGAACTGGAGATGGTCACGGCCGAGGCGATCGCCGCGTTCGTGGGCGACCGGCCCTCGGCGATCGCCCGAATCGCCGACCTCTTCGCGTCCGGTCTGGTGACCCCCGACGTCACGCTCGAACTGCTGCGCTTCGGGAACATGGCCAAGCTGTCCCGGGCCATCCCGCAGAACCAGGTCGTCTACCTCGCCGACCTGTTCCTGGCCGTACGCGGATTGCGGGCGCCGGACACCTGGTCGATCTGGCTGGACCTGTCCGAGGACTACCTCGAACACCAGTTGTTGCACCGGCACATGACCGACGCTCGATCGATGTTGCTGCACATGATCCGGACCCTGGTCAACGGCCCCGACCCGATCCACTCGTTGCAGTGTCTGTGCCGCGCGCTGCACGACGTGCTGCCCACCGCCCAGGGCGTCGAGGAGGTGTGCCGGGCGATCGACAACCTGCCCGGCTGAACGGGTGGTTCCGCTTCGGTATCGGATGAAGGGGCCGATTCCGGCCGGCCGGTGCGCGATGCTGGTACGCATGGCGAACGACGGGGAGCACGGGGGCGACACGGTGCGCTATTTCATCAGCCACGCCGGTTCGGACACCGCCTGGGCGGAGTGGGTCGCCGACCGACTCCTCCAGGCCGGCCTGGAGGTCGAACTCGACGCGTGGGACTGGGCGACGGGCGAGAACCTGACCACCAAGGTCAGCCGCGCGCTGGACGGCGCGGGGCACATGATCGCGCTGTTCTCGCCCGCCTACTTCGTACCGGAACGCTGGACCACGGTCGAGTGGACCGCGATGTCGGACGCCCTGCGCGGCGGCGACCGGCGGCTGATCCCGCTCGTGGTGCACGAGTTGAACCGCGACGAAATCCCATCCGTGCTAAGGCCGTTGCTGCGCAAGACGCTCTACGGCAAGTCCGAGGAGGACGCGCACGCCGAGCTGATGGCGGCCGTCCGCGGACCGTCCCGGCCCACCGATCCGCCGGCGTTCCCGGGTCCGCGCGCGGGCGGGACCGACCCGGCCGCGCCCGCACCCGAGCCCACACCCGAGGCCGAGCCGCCGACCGCGCTGCCGGTCCCGCCCGTACTGCGCCGCACCATCACACCCGGGCGCACCCGGGAGTTGACCGACGCGATCCTGGCGGTGCCCCGGATCGCCCGGACCGACCTGTGGAACCTGTGGCTGGATCTGGCCGAGGGCTATTTCGAACGGCCCCTGCCGCGCGAGCAGATCGCCGCGCCGCGGATCATGCTGCTTCGGCTGATCCACGACCTGTCCACGCTCACCGAGCCGGAGCCGGCCCGCGCCCTGGACGCACTGGTGCGCGCGCTGGGCGACGTGCAGCCGACCGGGGCGGAGATCGATCGGGTGCGGGCGCTGCTGGCCGAGTTGACCACCCCGACCGACGCGGCCGACCGGATGTCCTGAGCCGGGCCGCGCGCCGAGCCGGCGTCAACTCCCGTACGCGGCCCGCCGACGCCGCTCGTAGGCGCGCCGCCACCCGGCCCGCCACAACAACGCGGTGCCGGGCGGGATCCAGCGCAACACCCGCCGTCGTTCGGCCTCGGTGGCATGGTGCAGGTGGAAGGCGACCAACGCGGGCAGGTCGCGGCCCCACACCCGCACGGTGCGACTTGGCATGCGCCCGTCCGACGTGCCGCGCACGTGCCGGCGCATCAGCGGGAACAGCTGGTGCTCCTCGGCCAGACTGTGCCGGGCCACCAGGTCGTACAACCGCCCGATCGCGGGCGAACGATCGCGCAGCGGCACATTCCGGTCGGCCGCGCGAAGCATCGCGTCCTCCAGGGCCGAGTGCTCCACCTGGAACGCGGTCACGGTGCGGGCTGCACGCGGCGAACCGGCGCGCACCCACGGATACAGGACGGTGTGTTCCTCGCGATGATGCGCGCGCAAAAAGCGCAGCACCAGCGCGAGGTGCTCCTCGACCGCGCGCACGCGCAGGATGTCGACCGGGTCGAGGTGTCGGGTCACCTCGGTCAGTCGGGCCAGTTCCTCGCGCAGACCTCGATGCGCGACATAGCCGGGAGTGAGGTCGAGCGTGCGGGTGGGTGTGGTGGACGCGGGGGTGGGACTTACGGGTGGAACGGTGGTCGTCGACACGGGGGCCGCCTCGGGGGCATGGAAAGAGGGAGCCTCATACCGTAAGGGCAGGCGTCCTTGATTCCGCATCGATGCAAGGAGATTTCCGGCCATTCCCGATCGACGCCGGTTTCCGGTCCGATACCGGCCGAGCCGATACCGAACCGGAACGCCGGTTGTCGTTTTTCTTGCGTGCGCGCCGAGCGTCGCGGCTCCGTTACTTCTTGAGGTTGGGGATCGTCCAGTCGATCGCCTTGTGCCCCATGGCCGCCAGCGCGGCGTCTATCTGCGAGAACGGCTTGCTGCCGTGGAAGAGCTTCGCGGACAGCGGCGAGGGGTGCGCGCCCTGCACGATGGTGTGCTTGGCGGTGTCGATCAGCGCCGCCTTCTTCTTCGCGTGGCCGCCCCACAACACGAAGACCACCGGCTCGTCCCGGTCGCTCACCGCCTTGATCACCGCGTCGGTGAACTTCTCCCAGCCCCGGCCCTTGTGCGACGCGGCCTCGTGCGCACGCACGGTGAGCACGGTGTTCATCAGCAGCACACCCTGCTGCGCCCACGGCATCAGATAGCCGTTGTCGGGGATGGGCAGACCGATGTCCGCGTTCATCTCCTTGTAGATGTTGCGCAGCGACGGCGGGATCCTGACCTCGGGCCGCACCGAGAAGCACATGCCGTGCGCCTGGTTGTCGTCGTGGTACGGGTCCTGCCCGACGATGAACACCCGGACGTCGTCGTACGGCGTCGCCTCCAGGGCCGCGAACACCTCGTCGTCCGGCGGGAAGATCTGGTGTTCCTTGCGTTCCGCGTCCACGTACGCGGTCAGCTCGGCGTAGTAGGGCTTCGCCAACTCCTCCGCGAGCACGGGCTGCCAGGACTCGGGCAACGTCTGCACAGCAAGAACCTCCACACGAGGGCGCAACGCCCATGGATCAACGTGGGATCCAACGTAGTCGCTCGCCCGGACACCTCGGTCCGCACCGAGCGGATCGGTGCGGACCGAGGTGGGGCCGAAGCGGTACGCCGAGCCTACGCGTCCGGCTTCTCGTCCGGCTTCGGGTCCGGCTTGTAGCAGAGCTTCATCAGCAGCGCGGCGTTCGCGACGCCGACGCCGGCCGCGAACAGTGCCGGGCGCAGGCCCGACTTGCGGCGACCGATCAGCGCGTCCACCGAATACTTGCCGTTGCCGAGCGCGGCGAGCGCGACGGCGGCGCCGCCGACCACGGCGGTGTACTCCCAGCCGCCCTTGAAGACGAAGAAGCCCTTGCCCTTGTGGTCGGTCGCCGCCGCGACGCTCATCAGGCCCACCGTCGCCGCCGCGGGCAGCGGGTTGGCCACGCCGAGCGCGATGCCGACGCCGGCCGCCATCTCGGTGCCGGCCGCCAGGCGCGCGTGCACGTCGGCGGGCTTGAGGCCGAGCGACTCGAACCAGCCGGTGGTGCCCGCGAGGCCGCCGGGGCCGGCGACCTTGTTGTAACCGTGCGCGAAGAGCATCGGACCGAGCGTCGCGCGCAGTACGAGCGCCGCCACATCGCGGCCTTCGGCCGCCGCCGCGGCCTTCTTCTTGCCGAACATTGCCCACCTCATCAACTGACGCATCGTCACATTTCTGTGGGCAACCTACCCGAACACCCGGCTCGGGCAAGGACCGGGCGGCCCGCGACCGGCGCTTTCAGGACCCCGACGAGCCGATCCCGGCCCGGTCGGCACGATCGGCGCCCACGAGCGAGGCACCGTCGACCCCCGCCCGCGCACCGGCTCCGAGCATCCTGGGCACCACCACCGGGGTGTCGTCCCCCGGCGCCCGGAGGATGTCCGCGTCCACGTCGTACAGCGCCCGCACCAGCTCCGCGTCCACGACCTCCTTCGGCGGCCCGGACGCGATCACCTCGCCCGCCCGCATCGCGACCAGGACATCCGCGTAGCGAGCCGCCGACGCCAGGTCGTGCAGCACCATCACCACCGTGCGCCCACCCGCGGCGACCCGCCGGACCAGGCCCAGCACCTCGACCGCGTGCCCGAGGTCCAGCGCCGAGGTCGGCTCGTCGAGCAGCAGCACCGGCGCCTCCTGGGCGATCACCATCGCGACCCAGCAGCGCTGCCGTTGCCCGCCGGAGAGTCGATCCAGACGCCGATCGGCCAGGTCCAGCACACCGGTCGCGGTCAACGCGTCCCGGCAGACCCGCTCGTCCGCGCGCGACCACTGGCGGAACAACCCCTGGTGCGGATGCCGGCCGTAGCGGACCAGCCCGGCCGCGGTGACCGCCTCCGGCGCGGTCGGATTCTGCGGCAACAGCCCTACCCGGTGCGCGGCCTGACGCGGCTTCAGTCGCCAGATGTCGTCGCCGCCGACGCTGACCCGACCCGAGTCCGGCTTGTGCAGGCGCGCGATCGAGCGCAACAAGGTGGACTTGCCGCACCCGTTGGGCCCGACGATCGCGACCACGCTGCCGGCGGCCACGGACAGGTCCACGCCGGAGACGGCACGATGCCCCGGATATCCGGCGTGCAGATCTTCCACGAGCAGTTCCATGGGCGGACCCTCCCGGCCGTACACAGCGACAGCGTATGTAAGGCGAGGCTAACCTAATCGACCCGATCGCCGGCACCTCGGTCGGCTCGGCGGGGCCGGACCGGCCGCGGGGTCGGATGCGGCCCGCCGGTCAGCGTGTGCCGACCTCGGGGAACCACCGGGCGCCGACCCGGCCGGCGCGGTCGGCGTACAACAACGCGTCCCGGCCGTGCCAGGCGAGCGTGGTCACCGGCGCGGAGACGTGGCGGCGGGCCAGCGGGGTCGGCGCCCGACGGGCCGACCCGGCGCGCACGTCCCACACCACGAGCATGCCGTCGCCGCCGGCCGTGGCCATCAGGGCGCCGCCGCCCGGTCGCCAACTCGGCGTGCACGCGTGTGGTTGCGCGGGCAGCCGGCGTGGCCGGGGGCGGACCCGGCCGCCGCGCGCGGCGAGATCCCACACGGTCACCCCGGTCCGGTCCTCCGCGGCCAACCAGCGTCCGCCCGAGTCCAGCGCGAGCCCGGCGACCGGCTCGTTGCCGGCCGCGCCGAGGTCCTCGTGCGTACCGCCGGCGCCGCGCACGTGCACGCCCGGCACGTCGCCCGCCGCGCACAACCACGCGCCGTCCGGGGTGCCCGCGAGCACCCGCACCGGGAACGGGTAGGTCCACACGTTCGTCCGCCCGCGCGACCCGTACACGTGCACCTCTCCGCCGAGCGCGACCGCGAGCCCGCCGACCGAATCGACCCACACCACGTCGTCCACCCGGACCGGTCCGTCCACGGCCCGCCACGACTCGGTACCGCTGTCGCCCGCGTAGACCCGCACGGCGCCGCCGAAGGACACCGCGCACCGGCTGCCCGCGGACCACGCGAACCGGGCGGGCAGGCCCGGCGTACGCATCAACAGCGCGCCGTCGGTGACCCGCCACAGCGCGTACCCCGTGGGGCCCGCGAGCGCCACCACGGTGCCGTCGGGCGAGAAGCCGGCGCGGCGCACCCCGCCCGGCAACACGATGCGGGCCTGCAGTTGCCCGGTCGCCGCGTCCAGCAGCCGAACCCCGCCGGCGGCTCCCGCGACCACGCACAATCCGCCCGACAATGCGACGGCGGACGGCACATCGTCGATCCCGTGCTCCCAGCCCAGCCCCGTACGTGTCGCCATGACAGTCATCGCGGCCCCCTTGTTCGCGGGGCGATCCTTGCGCCTTCGTGTTTCGACCAGGAAAACTCTCAGGTCGAGGCCGGTTTCCCTGGGTTCGAGGAGTCTGCTAATAAGACGACCGGACCTGTTCGCCGATCGATCGGATCACACCGTTGAGCACGCTCGAAGGTACGGCGCCGATCATGGCGGACATCGCGGGCGCCAGCGGGAACGAGCCCACGATCTTCGTCGCGGGCCTGATCCTGCTCGCCGCCGGCGCCCTGCTCGCGCTCGCGGGCCGGCGGCGGTTCGCGGACGACGCGGACGACGCGGACGACGGGTACGACGAGGCCCCGGCCGAGGTCGCCGAGGTGTCGACCGCGCGGCCGGCCGCCGCAGCCGTGCCGACGACCGCGCCGAGTCGGCCGGCGGACGAACAGCCCGCGGCGGAGCCGCAATCGGCGATCCGACCGACGGCCCCGGCCGGGGCGTCGGCGAGTGCGGATTCGGCTCCCGTCGACGTGTCGGACGCCGATTCCACGCCCGACTCGGCGCGCGAGCCCGCCCGGGCTGCGAAGCCCGAGGCCGAGGCCGAATCGGCACCCGAGGAGACCCCCAGGACCGAGGCCGGCTCCGAGCCCGAACCCGCCGAAGCCCCCGCCGCCCCCGCGTCACCCTCCGACGCCGAGTCGACGACCGAGCCGGCCGCGGCAGCCGAGTCCGAGGCCAAGCCCGAGTCCGGGCCCAGGCCCGACTCCGAACCCGAGCCCGAACCCGAGCCCGACGCCGACTCCCGCCCGCCCAAAGGCGCCTGACGCCCCGTCACCCCGCCGGGCCGCGCCCCCGGCCCGCCGCATCACCCGTGCGCGCCACGCCCCGTGGGTTCGGCCGCAAGTTCGTTCCTGGGCCATTCGCGACCCTCGACGGCCTCGACCGAGCGGTTGAACCGGGTCAACACCTCGAAGAGTTCGCGTCGTTCGCCCTCGTCCCAGGACTCCAGCACTCGTTCCAGACCCCGGCAGTGGATCGCCAGCTCGTGCGCGAGCCGTTCCGCACCGACCGCGGTGATCCGCAGCTTGCGGGCGAGACCGCCGTCCGGGTCCGCGATGCGTTCCGCGTCGCCGGCCCGCAACAGCGCGGCCACCTGGCGGTTCACCGTCGAGGTGTCGAGCCGAAACGCTTCTGCGAGTTGCCCGATCGACATCGGCCCCTCGACCTCCAACCGGGTCAACAGCAGGTAGGCCGACCGCTCCAGACCGTCGCCGTTCCGCTTGCCCATGACGTGGTGGCGAGCGATCAGCATCAGCTCTCGCTCGATCCCTTCCAACACGTGCCCACTCCCGCCTTCACACCAATGCGCCTGCCGGGAACCCTAGCGCCGCACCCGGGCAATGTGCACGATACACATCATGTGTATCGTGCACATTTGTTGACCCTGGCAATCATCCGGCGATTCTGTGGAGGCAGTCCGTGACCGCTCCGAGCGGCATACCCGAGCCGAGCCCGGCGGATGCCGGGGCCCATTCGCCCGGATCGGTGGACCGGGCCGGGCCGGTGGTGGCCGTACTGGCGTTCTGCGGCGTGGTCGTGGCGCTCATGCAGACCCTGGTCGTACCGCTGCTGCCCAACCTGCCCAACCTGCTCGACACCTCGCCCGCCAACGCGTCCTGGGTGGTCACCGCCACGCTGCTCTCCGGCGCGGTCTGCACTCCCGTCATGGGGCGACTCGGCGACATGTTCGGCAAACGCCGGATCCTGATCGTCAGCCTCGGTCTGATGGTCGCGGGCTCGGTGTTGTGCGCACTGTCCGACACGCTGCTCCCGATGGTGATCGGCCGCTTCCTCCAGGGCGCGTCGTTCGGCGTGATCCCGCTGGGCATCAGCATCATGCGCGACGAACTCCCGCCCGCGAAGCTGGGTTCCTCGATCGCGCTGATGAGCGCGACGCTGGGCATCGGCGGCGCGATCGGGCTGCCGGTGGCCGCGCTGATCGCCCAGAACGCCGACTGGCACATGATGTTCTGGGCGGCCGGCGCGATCGGCGCGCTCGACGTCCTGCTCGTGCTGTTCCTGGTGCCCGAATCGCCGGTCCGGCTGCCGGGACGCTTCGACTTCGCCGGCGCGGGCGGGCTGTCCGTCGGGTTGGTGGCCCTGCTGCTGGTGATCACCAAGGGCGCGGACTGGGGTTGGGGCAGCAGCACCACGCTCGTCCTGCTCGCCGTCGCGGCCGTCGTACTGCTCGGCTGGGGATGGCTCGAACTGCGCACCGCACAGCCGCTCGTGGACCTGCGCATCGCGGCGAAGCCGCAGGTGTTGTTCACCAACCTCGCCTCGGTCGTGGTCGGTTTCGCGATGTTCGCCCAGTCGCTGGTGTTCCCGCAGGTGCTGATGAACCCGGAGAACACCGGCTACGGCCTGGGCAAGAGCATGGTCGTCGCGGGCCTGTGCATGGCGCCGTCGGGCATCGTGATGATGCTGATCTCGCCGCTGTCCGCGCGCCTGTCCGCCGCCCGCGGCCCCAAGGTCTCGCTGCTCGTGGGCACCGCGGTGATCGCGATCGGCTACGCGCTCTCGGTGTTCATGCTCGACGCGATCTGGAAGATCGTCGCGATGGCGGTGCTCTCGGCGGTCGGCGTCGCGCTGGCGTACGCGGCGATGCCGTCGCTGATCATGCAGGCCGTACCGATCGGCGAGACCGGATCGGCGACCGGCCTGAACACGCTGATGCGCTCGATCGGCACGTCAACCTCCAGTGCGGTGATCGGCGTCGTGCTCGCGAACATGACGATGCGCACGGGCGGCCGCGAGTTTCCCTCGCACGACGCCTTCGTGACCGCGCTGTGGCTCGGCTGCGGAGCCGCCGTCCTGGGCCTGCTGGTCGCGCTGTTCATCCCCGGGCGCAAACCGGTCGAAGCCGCGCAGATCCCGGCAGTGAACCGAAAGCAGGACCCCGCAGCGGTCCGAACGGCCACCTGACGGCACATCAATTCCCGTGTCGCACATGGCCAAAACCGACCCGGGTAGCCGATGCTCGTAACTCTTACCCCGGCGCCGACCACACGATTGGGAGATCGCCACCCCCAGTTCGCTCTCGACAGGGAGACACCATGAGCCTTCCCACCTTCCGCGGATCGCGTTCACCCGCACCCGATCCGACCCCCCGACGAGCCTGGACCACCGAGGTCGACTGGCAGCGACAGGCGCTGCCGGTCCCGCTGCCGCAGGAGTGGCCGGTCCTGGCGGGTGGTCTCGTGGTGGTCGCCGCGCACCCGGAGGACGCGCTGCTGGGGGTGGGCGGGCTGATCTCGCGAGCGGTGGCCGACGGCTCGCCGGTGCGGGTGGTCAGCGTCACCGACGGCGACGCGTCGCACCCGGGCAGTCGGTTACCGGGTTCGGTGCTGGCCGCCCGGCGGGTGCGCGAGTCGGACCGGGCCTTCGCCACGATCGTCGGCAATCCCGGTGGGGTGGCCCCGGTCGAGGTGATCCGGCTGCGCATCCCGGACCGCACGGTGAGCACCCACGAACGGGAGCTGGTGGACCGGCTGATCCCGCTCGTCTCGGGCTTCGCGCTGTGTGTGACCAACTGGCGCGGGGACGGCTTCGCCGACCACGAGAGCACCGGTCGGGCGGCCGACGTGGCATGCCGGGAGACCGGCGTGGGTCTGCTGGAGTTCCCGCTGCGCATGTGGCAGTGGGCGGAGCCGGACGACAGTCGGGTGCCGTGGAGCCGGGCGCTGCGGGTCGACCTGACCGAGGTGCAACAGGCCCGCAAGGAGCGGGCGCTGTCCTGCCTGGCGTCCCAGATAGCCCCGCTGGTGCCGGGCCGCGACGACCGGGTGCCGCTCCCGCCGGAGAAACTGGCGTACTTCCGCCGCCCCTTCGAGGTGCTCTTCCGCTGAATCGACGGTGCACCTCGCGGCGACGCCGATGCGCGTTCCCCGTCCCGATTCGGGCATCCGCCCGGCGGCCTCGGCCGGCCCGCGGACGCGCCTTCGGCAACCGCCGGACCGCGCGGCGGAATCGGCGGAGGGGAACGCGCACGGTCGCAGCGGCGGCGTGCGCGGGCTGCTCAGCCCGGGATCATCAGCCGTTCGCGCAGCGATGCCAGGGTGCGGGCGAGAAGGCGGGACACGTGCATCTGCGAGATGCCGATCCGCTCGCCGATCTGCGCCTGGGTCAGATTTCCGTAGAACCGCATGACCAGGATCGCGCGCTCGCGCTGCGGCAGTTCGGCCAGCAGCGGGCGCAGCGCCTCGCGGTACTCGACCAGGTCGAGCGCGTGGTCCTCGGAGCCCAGCCGGTCGCCGACCGTCTCCTGGCCGTCCGCGTCGCCGTAGGCGGTCTCGTCCAGCGAGGTCGCGGTGTAGACGGTGCAGGCGTCCAGCCCTTCGAGCACCTCCTCCTCGGTGATGCACAGCCGCTCGGCCAACTCGCGCGGGGTGGGTGTGCGGCCGTGCAGCGCGGTCAGTTCGTCGGTGGCACGCAGCAGTTCGGTGCGCAGTTCGCGCAGCCGGCGCGGTACCCGCACGGACCACGAGGTGTCCCGGAAGAAGCGCTTGATCTCGCCGATGATGGTCGGCATGGCGTACGCCATGAAGCTGCTGCCGCGATCGGCCTCGTAGCGGTCGATCGCCTTGATCAGGCCGATCGTGCCGACCTGGACGATGTCCTCGACCGGTTCACCGCGGCGCCGGTAGCGCCCGGCGGCGTGCCGGACCATCGGCAGGTTCAACTCGACCAGCAACCCGCGCAGGTACGAGTGGTCCACGGTGCCCGGTTCGAGGGTGGCGAGCCGGGCGAGCATCAGATCGCCCGCCGCACGGGCCATCGGCGTGGGCAGCCGGGTGACCAGGTGCGGATGCGCCAGCAGTTCGTCCAGGTCGACGGTCGGCGGCGGCGACGGTGGGGCGACGGCGCGGGGTTCCGCGGTCGTGTCGAGGGTGCTCAGGCGCACGGCCATGCAGGGTCTCCCAATCCGGATGGATGGACACCGATAACCCCGAGTGACTATCGAGTCTGTGACCTGAAGCACAGGAAGATCAAGAGCCCTCCGGGGGTACGTCCTGACGTCAGGATCGCGACATGCGGCCCCACCTCGGGAAACGACGGACCGACGAAACGGAAAAAACGAACGAAAGCAGCCCATACGGCGCAACGAAACCGGGCATCGAGTAATCAAACGTCTGCCAAACGTGTCCGGAAAACGCCACGAACCACCGCCCGAATTTCTTCGGACGGTGGTTCGTGTGCTGCGACCGAGTGAGAAACGATCGAGTTGGTGCGAGGTTCGACCGACTTCGACCCGGGTCGAGTCGAATCGGAGCGATCAGCCCAGTTCGAGCAGCAGGTCGCCGGCCTCGACCGAGGACACCGCGCCGATCGCCAGCCGGGCCACGGTGCCCGCGCTCTGCGCCGTGATCGACGCCTCCATCTTCATCGCCTCGATGGTCGCCACCGTGCCGCCGGCCTCGACCTCGTCGCCCACGGCCACCTGGAGGGTGACCACACCGCTGAAGGGCGCGGCCACGTGCTTCGGGTTGTCCGGGTTGGCCCGCTCGCTCTCCGGCCGGGCCGGCTTGACCGAGCGGTCGCGCACCGAGAGCACCCGGGGCTGACCGTTCATCCGGCAGTACACGGTGCGGAAGCCGCGCTCGTCCGCGTCGCCGACCGCCTCGACCGCGAGGTAGAGCGAGACGCCCGTGGACAACGTGATGGCCAGTTCCTCGCCCTGGACCAGGCCGTACAGGAACGGCACGGTCGGCACCGCGGAGACGTCGCCGTACAACCGCTCGGCCTCGTCGTAGTCCTTGGCCGGGCCCGGGAAGAGCAACCGGTTGAGCGTGTCGCGCAGTTCGTCGCCGTCCAGCGCGGCGTCCTGCTCCGGGGTCAGTGCCACCGTGCGGGTCGAGCTCGCGGTGCGACCCGCCAGTGCCCGGGTACGGAACGGCTCGGGCCAGCCGCCGGGCGGGGTGCCCAGCTCGCCCTGGAGGAAGCCGATCACCGAGTCCGGCACGTCGAACGCGCCCGGGTCGGCCTCGAACTTGGCCGGGTCGGCACCCACCGCGCTCAGGTGCAGGGCCAGGTCGCCGACCACCTTGCTGGAGGGGGTGACCTTGACGATGTTGCCCAGGATCCGGTTCGAGGCCGCGTAGGCGTCCTCGATGTCCTCGAACTTGTGGCCCAGGCCCAGCGCGATCGCCTGCTGGCGCAGGTTGGAGAGCTGACCGCCGGGGATCTCGTGCCGGTAGACCCGGCCGGTGGGCGCGGGCAGGCCGGACTCGAACGGCGCGTACGCCTCGCGCACCGCCGCCCAGTAGGGCTCCAGGGCGCACAGCGCGTCCAGGGACAGCCCGGTGGCGCGCTCGGTGTAGTCGGTCGCGGCCACGATCGCGGACAGCGGCGGCTGGCTCGTGGTGCCCGCCAACGCGGCCGAGGCACCGTCGATCGCGTCGACGCCGGCCTCGATGGCGGCGAGGTAGGTGGCGAGCTGACCACCCGCGGTGTCGTGCGTGTGCAGGTGCACCGGGAGGTCGAAGCGCTCGCGCAGCGCGCCGACCAGCGTGCGGGCGGCGGGCGCCCGGAGCAGCCCGGCCATGTCCTTGACGCACAACACGTGCACGCCGGCCTCGACCAGTTGCTCGGCGAGCCGCAGGTAGTAGTCCAGCGTGTACAACTGCTCGGCCGGGTCGGACAGGTCGCCGGTGTAGCACAGCGTGCCCTCGGCGATCGCGTGCGTGCCCAGGGTGGCCTCGATCGCCGGACGCATCGCCTCGATGTCGTTGAGCGCGTCGAAGATCCGGAACACGTCGATGCCGGTGCGGGCGGCCTCCTCGACGAACTTCACGCACACCTTGTCCGGGTAGGGCGTGTACCCGACGGTGTTGCGCCCGCGCAGCAACATCTGGATGTTGAGGTTCGGCATGCCCTCGCGCAGCGCCGCCAGGCGGTGCCACGGGTCCTCCTTGAGGAAGCGCAGCGCGACGTCGTAGGTCGCCCCGCCCCAGGCCTCGACGCTGAGCAGTTCGGGCGTCATCCGCGCGACGTAGGGAGCTGCGGCGGCGAGGTCGTAGGTGCGTACCCGGGTCGCCAGCAGCGACTGGTGCGCGTCGCGGAACGTGGTGTCGGTGACCGCCAGCGCGCTCTGCTCGCGCAGCGCGCGGGCGAAGCCGGCCGGGCCCAGTTCCAGGAGCCGGTCCCGGCTGCCCGCGGGCAGGTCGCCGGCGGGCAGCTCGGGCAGCTTGGTGCGCGGCACCGCGATGCCCGGGGTGGGGCCGTACGGGCGGTTGACCGTGACGTCGGCCAGGTAGGCCAGCAGGCGGGTGCCTCGGTCGGCACCCGGGCGGGAGCGGACCAACTCGGGGTGCTCGTCGATGAACGACGTGGTGATCCGGCCGTCGCGGAAGGCCGGGTCGTCGAGCACGGCCTGCAGGAAGGGGATGTTGGTCGCGACGCCGCGGATGCGGAACTCGGCCACCGCGCGCCGGGCCCGGTTGACCGCGTCGCCGAAGGTGCGGCCCCGGCAGGTCAGCTTGACCAGCATCGAGTCGAAGTAGGGCAACACCTCGGCACCGGTGTAGGTGCCGCCGTCCAGCCGCACACCCGCGCCGCCCGGCGAGCGGTAGGCGGACACGGTGCCGGTGTCGGGGCGGAAGTCGGCCGAGGGGTCCTCGGTGGTGATCCGGCACTGCAGGGCCGCGCCCTGGATCCGGATCTCGCTCTGCACCAGGCCCAGATCGCTCAGGGTCGCACCGGCGGCGACCCGCAACTGGGCCTGGACCAGGTCGACTCCGGTGATCTCCTCGGTGACCGTGTGCTCGACCTGGATGCGCGGGTTCATCTCGATGAACACGTACCGGCCGCGCTCGTCGAGCAGGAACTCCACGGTGCCCGCGTTGCGGTAGCCCACCGCCTGCGCGAAACGCACCGCGTCGGCGCAGATCCGGTCCCGCAGTTCGGGGTCGAGGTTGGGCGCGGGGGCGATCTCGACGACCTTCTGGTGGCGCCGCTGCATCGAGCAGTCCCGCTCGTACAGGTGCACCACGCCGCCGTCGGCGCCGGCGAGGATCTGCACCTCGATGTGGCGCGGGCGGATCACCGCCTCCTCCAGGAAGACCGTGGGGTCGCCGAAGGCGGTCTGCGCCTCGCGCATCGCGGTCTCGATCGAGGAACGCAGGTCCTCGCGGCGGTCCACCTTGCGCAGCCCTCGGCCGCCACCGCCGGCGGCGGCCTTGACGAAGATCGGGAAGCCGATCGCGTCCGCGGCGGCCACCAGCGCGTCCACGTCGTCCTGCGGCGGCGCGGTCTGCAACGTGGGCAGTCCGGCGCCCTTCGCGGCCTCCAGCGCCCGCACCTTGTTGCCCGCGAGCGAGAGCACGTCGGCCGAGGGGCCGACGAAGGTGATCCCGTTGGCCTCGCACGCCTCGGCGAGCAGCGGGTTCTCGGAGAGAAAGCCGTAACCGGGGTAGATCGCGTCGGCGCCACACGAGATCGCCGCGCCGACGATCGTGTCCACGTCGAGGTAGGCGCGCAGCGGGTGACCCCGTTCGCCGATCTCGTAGCTCTCGTCCGCTTTCTGGCGATGCAGGGAGTGTCGGTCCTCGTACGCGTAAACAGCGACCGTGGTGATGTCCAGCTCGGTGGCGGCGCGCAGGGCGCGCACGGCGATTTCGCCTCGGTTGGCCACCAACAGCTTACGGATCACGAGCTACGTACCTCCTTGCCCGGGGTGTCCGGGTGCGGGGGAAATCGGACGGGTGCCTCGGGACGACAGAGTGCCGTGCCCGTGGTGGGGCGGCGGCATCGGGGTCGAACCTGCGTGACTTTAGGACACGTGTGCAGGTGCCCCGCAGGCCCGGTCCACATGCCGGGCACATCGGGCCGGCCCGACAAGTGGGTCTCACCTGCGAATTCCGGGTCCACCAGGGGCGATGTGAGCTTGATCGCAGCCCGCATCGCGAGACGCGGCGGCATTGTCGCGGGGGTTGCGAACCGCGACGATCCGGTCGGGTCCGCACCGCGGACCGGGAAATGTCGGATCATGCCGGGGACCGGGGAACGCCCCGGAGCGGAACCGGGAAATGGGGACGACCGTGAGGGTTCGGATGGGCGTGGTGGTCGCGGTCGCGGCCGTCGTACTGCCGCTGGCGGGATGCGACGACGGCGACGGGGGCACCAAGGCGGGCGGCGACGGGAGTCCGAGCCCGACCGCGGGCGGCGCGGGGGCCGGGGCGAACGGCGAGCTGCGCCCGGTCGACGCGTGCGCGATGCTCACCGCCGAGCAGGTTTCGAAGGCGTTGTCGATGCCGGGGCTGCGGGCCGCGCAGAATCCGCTGGGTTGTGACTACGCGGCGGCCGACGGAGCCCCGGTGGTCAGCACGATCGCGACCCGGTCGAAGAGTTCGGGCGGGGTGGACAAGGCGATCGACGCCTACCTGGGCACACTGGGCGACACCCGTACCGAGAAGGTGCCGAATCTGGGCGACGCCGCGGTCTACGTGCAACCGGACACGATCGGCGGCGTCCTGGTGGTCGCGGCCCGTCGAGGCGAGGAGACGGCGGTGTTCTCGCTCAACGCGGGCGGCGGCGATCCGCCGCCGAGCAAGGAGCAACTCGTCGCGCTGGCCACCCTGGCGGTGGCGAAGCTGTGACCCGCCCATGGCCCGAGAATAGGACGCCGGGCCGAGTCCGGGAACAGCGACGATCGGCATAGCGTGAACAAAATTTGACGCTCCGTCACCGGCGCCCGGCACAAGACGCCCGGCGGCGGTGTCGATCGTGCCCGCGGATCGCCGGTCGCGACAACGAAGGACCAATGGCCCGGCTGTTTCGCGCATCGGCGGGCACATGATGGGCAGGGGAGTTTCACACCCTCGACGCGGTGGGGACGAACAGGCGCCGACGGGTCCGTACCTTGCGTAGCGGGAGCGACGAATTGAGTGATCTCCTGACCACCCCGAGGCTGCGGCAGGACCGCTTCGAGCGCGACGCCGTGCCGTTTCTTGACCCGCTCTACCCGGCCGCGCTGCGGATGACCCACAACGCCTCGGACGCGGAGGATCTGGTCCAGGAAACGTTCACGAAGGCGTACGCGTCCTTCCACCAGTTCCGGGACGGAACGAATCTGAAGGCGTGGCTGTACCGAATTCTCACCAACACCTTCATCACCTCCTACCGCAGGAAGCAGCGGCAGCCGGTGGCGTCGGGCGGGCAGGAGATCGAGGACTGGCAGCTCTACCGGGCCGGGTCGCACGAATCGACCGGGCTGCGGTCGGCGGAGACCGAGGCGCTGGATCACCTGCCCGACTCGCAGGTGGTGGCCGCGTTGCGCGCGTTGCCCGAGGAGTTTCGGATCGCGGTGTATCTCGCGGACGTGGAGGGCTATCCGTACAAGGAGATCGCCGCGTTCATGGACGTCCCGCTCGGCACGGTGATGTCGCGGCTGCACCGGGGCCGGCGGCGGCTGCGCGAGGCGTTGGCGGACTACGCGTCGGAACGCGGGCTCGTCGCCGCGGCGTGAGCGCGGGTCGGCCCGGCGCGCCGCCGCGCCCGGAGCGGTGTGGGTGTCGCCCGGGCGCGACTGCGGGTGGCTACAGGTACTTCAGGACCGCGGGCAGCAGGTCGTTGACCGTGTTGCCCTTGGCCGACCGACCGATCGCGGTGAGCGTCCAGCCGTCGCCGCCGCGGGTCAGCTTGACCATGATCTGCGCGTTGTCGTGCGAGTCGGCGGTGGAGAGTTCGTAGCGCACGAGTTCGCTCTCGTCGCTCTCGTCCACCACGCGGCAGAACGCGTTGGCGACCCGGGAGAAGTCGTCGCTGGAGAACGCGCTGACCGTGAAGACCAGCGCCGTTATGCGCAGCGGCAGCGCGGCGAGGTCGACGATGATCGACTCGTCGTCACCCTCGCCGGCACCGGTGGTGTTGTCGCCGGTGTGCGTGACCGCGCCGTCCTTGGACACCAACTGCCGCGGCCACACGGTGTCCACGAGGTGGTGGTCGGCGTCGAACAACAGACACGACGCGTCCAGGTCGACGCCGGTGAGCGCCTGCAGGCCCGGGCGCAACCCCTCGTGCTTGATCGGGTCCCAGCCCAGCCCCATCCGTACCCGGGCGACCGAACCGGCCTCGCCCTTGCCGATGGTGACGCGCTCCCCCTGTGCGAGAACGACCGTCATCGCAACTCCCCTCCGCGGTGGTTCCCCGATTGCGCGCCGCGTCGACGGACGCGGCGCGTGGATGGAGAGCATCCTAGGGCGTGGCTTCGACGCCCCGTCGTGAAGATCGCCCCCTTCTCAGGCGGTGCTGCCGGGGCGGGGTGTGCCGGATGTGGTGGAGCGATCGGGGATGTCGATCACCTCGGCGGCGGGCGGCGCGCTCACCTTGACCGGCACGTCGAAGTCGCCGTAGCCGACCGAGCCGCTGTTGTCGGTGTCCTTGGACACGATCAGGACCGGGTACGGCTTGCCGCCCTGGGCCTCGATGTAGATCTTGCCCTCGTCGTCCCCGGGCGGGCCGGTGAGCGGGATCATCTTGCGGCTGTCGATCGTCTCGGTGGGCAGCTTGACGCCGTCCTCGGGGAAGCTCTTCAGCGCCGCCCCCGGGTCGGCGACGGTGGTGATGTTGCGCAGGCCGCGCAGCTTCTCGCTGTTCGCGTCGCCCTTGAGCCACTTCCCGGCGAGCAGTTTGGCGGCCAGGTCGCCGTCCACGGTGCCGACCAACGAGCGGTACGCGGCTTCGTCGCCCTTGATGTACATCGCCGACTGGACCCGGCGCACCTCCAGCTTGACGCCGTTCTGCTCGATGGTGCCCTGGAAGTCCTCGCTGCCGCGGTCCACCCGCAGATCGAGCTTGACCGCCTTGCCGGCGGAGACGATGTCCGCCACCACGTGCACGGTCTTGATCCGGGCGGCGGACTGCTTGGCCCGGCGCACCAGTTCGCCGACGTCCAGGTCCTCGTTGCGGACGTTCTCGTCCAGCCCGGATCCCGCGCTCGCGGTCCCCGAAGCGGTCGACGACGGCTTCTCGATGGTGGACAACGGGCTCTGCCCGTTGCCGCACGCGGTCAGCACACCGAGCGAGACACACACCGCCAGTACGGCCGCGACCCTGCTCCCCTGCACGGGATTTCGACGCACAACCACTCCTTGCTCACCCGAAAGTCCTGCCCCTGGGACGGCCCACCCGACGAACCGGTTCCCCCGCCCCACGCTATGCGCCCGGCACCCCCTTGTCCCGGGGCAAACCCTCGGTTCCCCGGCGGAACCCGCGACGGTTGGGGACCCGCGGGCGCCCCCGGCTTCGCGCCGGTGATCCGGTGTGCGGCGGGCAGCCGGGGGCACATCGGGCCGGGCGGGTGCGAGTGGGTGGGCTCGGACCGGCGTTCGGCGCAATAGCATCGGTGGGTTGGGTCGTCGTGGTTGGAGGTTGGGTCGTGTCTGCTCTCGTCTCGGTCGACGGTGCCGTGCCGGATCGCTCCGATGCGGTCGTCGTGGCCGGGGAGGCGATGTCGCGCGAGGCGTTGTTCGGTGCGGCGACGGCGTTGGCCGATCGCATCGTGGGCGCGCCGGCCGTCGCGGTGCGCGCGGACGCGAGCCTGGGCACCGTGGTGGCCACGTTGGCCGGCCTGGTGGCGGGTGTGCCGGTGGTCCCGGTCCCGCCGGACTCGGGTCCGCTGGAGCGCGCGCACATCCTGTCCGACTCGGGTGCCGCGCTGTTGCTGGCGCCGGGGCCGTGGACGGACACCGGGCTGCCCACCGCGCCGATCGACCTCGCCGCGCGCTCGTCGAGCACGCACCCGCAGCCGGCTCCCGACACGACCGCGCTGATCCTGTACACGAGCGGCACCACGGGTGCGCCGAAGGGCGTGCTGATGCCGCACGCGGCGATCGCCGCCGGGCTGGACGGCCTGGTCGACGCGTGGGCGTGGACTCCGGACGACGTGCTCGTGCACGGCCTGCCGCTGTTCCACGTGCACGGCCTGGTCCTGGGTGTGCTGGGCGCGCTGCGGGTCGGCTCGCGTGTGATGCACACCGGCCGCCCCAAGCCGGCCGCCTACGCGCAGGCGGGCGGCAGCCTGTACTTCGGCGTGCCCACGGTGTGGTCGCGGATCGCGCAGGACCCGGAGTCGGCGCGGGCGTTGGCGGGCGCGCGGTTGCTGGTGTCCGGGAGCGCGCCGCTGCCCGTCCCGGTGTTCGGGCGACTGGCCGAACTCACCGGTCACCGGCCGATCGAGCGGTACGGCATGACCGAGACGCTGATCACGGTCAGCACCCGGGCGGACGGCGAGCGCCGACCCGGCTTCGTCGGGCTGCCGATCGCGGGTGTGCGCACCCGGCTGGTCGGCGAGGACGGCTCGGCGTGTGCGCACGACGGCGAGACGGTGGGCGAGTTGCAGATCGATTCGCCCACGCTGTTCCAGGGCTACCTGAACCGACCCGAGGCGACCGCCGAGACGCTGACCCGGGACGGCTGGTTCCGCACCGGCGACGTCGCGGTGATCGACGCCGACGGCCGGCACCGGATCGTGGGCCGGGCCGGCACCGACCTGATCAAGTCCGGCGGCTATCGGATCGGCGCGGGCGAGGTCGAAGGTGCCCTGCTGGCGCACCCGGCGGTGCGCGAGGCGGCGGTGATCGGCGTGGCGCACCCCGACCTGGGACAGGAGATCGTCGCCTTCGTGGTGCCGGACGGCGAGGTGACGGAGCGTCAGCTCATCGATCACGTCGCGACCGGGCTGTCCGCGCACAAGCGCCCCAGGCGCGTGGTCTTCGTCGCCGACCTGCCGCGCAACGCGATGGGCAAGGTGCAGAAGAAGCTGCTGACGGACTGAGCCGGGCCGGCACCGCCGGCGGGCCGCCGCTCGCTCGACGCGAACGGCGGCCGGCGTGGCGAAGGCTCAGTCGCGGCGGGCGATCAGGCTGGTCTCCGGCAGGCGCACCAGCGGAATCCGCCGCTCGGTACGGGTCTGGTAGTTGTTGTAGTAGTCACGGTCGGCGGTGAGCCCGGCCCAGGTCTTGGTGTACTCGTCGCCGTCGAGGATCTCGGCGGTGCTCCAGAACGTGGCGTGCTGCACCCGCACCAGCAGTTGCGGGTTGGCCGTGCGGTCGGACAGGTTCACGAACCAGGACGGGTGCTTGGCGGCGCCCGCGAAGGAGCCGACCACGACACGGTGACCGTTCTCGTCCGCCCAGAACGGGAGCGCGACCTTGTGCAGCTTGCCGCTCTTGCGGCCGACCGTGTGCACGAGCACGTGGTTCATCCCGGCCAGGAGCCAGACGTCGTCACCGTCCGACTGCTCCATCTGCGAAACGTGCTCCTTGGTGAAGAGAACGATCTCCTCGGGCGAGGGCTCGATGAACTCGTCGTTCTTTTGTTCCACCATGATCGTTACTCCAGGGAAGGCACATGCGGCAGTTCGGTTGCGCGACTCTAGTGCGGCCCTCGCCAACCATCAATGGCCGTCCACCGATCCGGACGTGGGCCGCGTCACGGCCGACGAAACGGCCCGCGGATGGGCTTGGCCCGGCCGACGCACAACACCGGGATCAGCCGCACGACACCGTCGGGGATCGCCCTCCCCCGTGGACCGACTCCGGGCCACCGTGTCACTCGGTGACGGATCGCACACGTGCCCGTAATCACAGCGTCGCGGGCCGGGCAGGATCGGTGCACCGCTCGTAGGATCGCGGCACATCGGCGGCGAACGGACGCGGGGGGGGCGGCAACAGCCATGGATACAAGGCGATGTGTGCTGGTCAGCGGTGGGGGCAGCGGGATCGGCCGGGCCGTTGCCCGTCGATTCGCCGCCCGGGGCGACCACGTGACGGTGCTGGGTCGGCGGCCGGAGCCGATCGCCGCCGTCGCCGAGGAAATCGGCGGCACCGCCCTCGTCGTCGACCTGACGGACCCTCAGGCGGTGGAACGGGCCTGCGCGTTGCTGCCCGCGCGGGTGGACGTCCTGGTCAACAACGCCGGGCAGCGGATGCCGTTGCCCACCGAGCCGGGCCTGGCCGCGGTCGCCGACCACTGGCGGCGGATGTACGACCACATCGTGTTGCCCACGGTGCTGCTCACCGAGGCCCTGCTCCCCCGGCTGGCCCGCCCCGGCGGCCGGATCGTGTCCATCGGGTCGACCGCGGGACTGCGCGGGAACAACGCGTACGGCGCCGCCAAGGCCGCCGTGCACGCCTGGAACCACACCCTGGCGGCCCGGGTCGGCCCCGAGGGCATCACCGCCAACGTGGTCGTGCCGGGCTACATCGCCGACACCGAATTCGCCTTCGACATGGTCCAGGATGCCGCCGAGCACGAACGGCGTGCGGCGGCCACCCTGGTCAAGCGGGTCGGTCGGGCCGAGGACATCGCCGCCGCCGTGACCTTCGTGGCCTCCCCCGAATCCGGCTTCATGACCGGCGAGTTCGTCAACGTCAACGGCGGCCACGTGTTGGGCCGCTGACCGCCGGCGCCGGCGGGCCCCGCCCGCACCGCGGCGAGGCCCACCGCGAACCGGCCATGACGGGCCGTCAGGGTCGGGTGAAGGCAGGGCTGTTGCTCTCCTTGGGCAACTCCGCCAGCGGCTCGGCGAGTTCCGCGTGGGTCGGCCCGACCTCGGCCGCCAGCGCGTCCAACGCGGTCAGGTCGAAGCCGTACAGCGTCGCCGCGTTCCCGGCCAGGATCGCCCGCAGTTCGGCCGACGAGGCGTCGTGGAAGGAACGGCGCAGCGCCTCGCGCGTGTACGGATAAGTGCCCTCGTCGTGCGGATAGTCCGCGCCCCACATGTAGCGGTCGATGCCCAGTTCGTGCCGCGCCTGTGCCTCGACGGGCGAGGGGAAGCTCGCGCCCACCCAGCAGTTCCGGGCGAAGTACGCGCTCGGCGGCTCCGGCAGCCGATCCGCCTCGGTGTACTTGAGTTCACCGATGCGACCGCTCGCCATCTGCGCGTGGTAGCCGTCCAACTGCCGCAACACCGGCGGGATCCAGGCCGCGCCCTGCTCGGTGATCGCGAACTTGAGCCGGGGGAAACGCGCGAACGCCCCGGACAACAACATGTGGGTCAGCGGTCGACGGGAGAACAACGTCGCCTCGGCGATCCACAGGAAGGTGGACGCCGGGTAGGCGCCGTAGTCCGGGCTGCCCGATCCACCGTGGTTGACCACCGCCAACTCCAGGTCCTGGCACACCTCCCAGAGCCGGTCCCACTCCGGTGCGTACAGCGGCAGGATGCCGCTCACGTCCGGCGGCGTGGTCGGGATCAGGATGCCCGCGAGGCCGTTCTCCTTGGCCCAGACCGCCTCCGCGACCGCGTCGTCGACGTTGTTCAGGAACACCTGGGCCAACCCGGCCCGGCGCACCGCGTTCGCCCCGCCGCACCACTGCGCCAGCCAGCGGTTGTGTGCCCGGATCCCGGCCAGCCGGCGGGCGTAGGAGTCCTTCGACGGGGGACGGGCGAGCAGTTGCCCGGTCGGGAAGAACGGCGGCACCGTGTTGGGAAACACCACCTCCGCGACGATCCCGTCCGCGGCCAACTCGGCGATCCGTCGGTCGTCGTCCCAGTTGCGGGTGCGCCGATCGCCCTGGAGGTCCCGGAACGGATTGCGATACCGCTCCCGCCAGTCGTCGAACTCCGCGCGCCAGGACGGGTCCAGGAATTCGCGGTAGGTGTCCATGCCGGCGCCGGCATGGCCGTCCGCCGAGATGATCGTGTGGCGTTCGGACACGGTGGTCACTCCTCTCCCAGCTTGAACACCCGCATGGCGTTCTCGCGCAGAAACTTCGCGCGCACCTCGGGCTTGAACGGGACGTCCGGCAACTCGCGGAAGATGCGCTCCAGGGACAGGCCCATCGGGTAGTAGCCCGCGTACATCACCTTGTCCGCGCCACGCGTGTTCGCGTAGTCGACGATCGCCTTGGGGTAGTACCTGGGCGCGAACGCCGACGTCATGTAGTACAGCCCGGGCCACTTGAGCATCAGCTTGACCGCGAGGTCCTCCCACGGCTCCGCGCCGTGCCGCATCACGATCCGCAACTCCGGGAAGTCGTAACAGACCTGGTCGAAGTGCATGACGTCCTGGCACGCGGACGGCACCCGCGGTCCGGCGATGCCCGCGTTGGCGACGATCGGCAGGTCCAGGTCGATGCAGGTCTGGTAGATCGGGTAGTAGCGCCGATCGCTCACCGGCACCTGCGGGTTGCAGCCCGCCGGGAAGGTGGTCACCGCGACGATGCGGTGCTCCAGGTACGCCTGCCGGATCCGGCGGACGGTCGTGGTGATGTCGTTCGGGTCCACCTCCAGCGTGGGCCGAAAGCGCTTCGGGTGCTCGGCGATCGCGCGCAGCGCGGTCTCGCTCAGGCCGACCAGGCCGATCTCGACGCCGCACGCGTCCATCTGCCCGAGCGTCACCTCGATCGGATCGACCCCCTCGGCCAGCCGATTCGGCACGCCCTTGAACATGTACTCGGCGGGGAACTCCATCTCGCCGCTCTCCGCGTCGCGCAGTTGCGGCTTGAGGAAGTCGTAGTGGCTCTTGGCCTGTGCGCTCGGGAAGCCGATCATCAAATCGATCGCCCCCGGTCCGGCCGCGGACCCGACAGCGGACATGGCAAACCCCCTGCACCATCAAAGTTGATTGACTCCATCAACTTAACAGCAGCAGGGGGATCCAGCCAGAGCCGATTCGTGGCGCCTCAGCGGTTGGTCATCGCCTGCTTGATCAGGGTGCGGCCGAAGTCCCACATCAGCCCGGTGCCCTTGTGCGCGTCGTCCATCACGTCCACGAAGCCCGCGACGAAGTGCTCCACGTCCGCCGGCCCGATCACATAGGGCGGCAGCAGCTTGATCACGTCCATGTGGTCGCCCGCGACCTGGGTCAGCACCCGGTGCCGCTGGAACATCGGCACCACCACCATCTGCGCGAACAACCCGTGCCGGGCCGCCTGCAACGCCGTCCACCCGGCGCGCAGCTTGAGCGAGCGCGGCTTGCCGAACTCCAGGCCGATCATCAAGCCGCGTCCGCGCACCTCGGCGAACAGCTCGTACTTGTCGATCAGCGGGGTCAGCCCGGCCACGAACGCATCGCCCATCCGCGCGCTGTTGCCGATCAGGTCCTCGTCGTCGAGCACCGCCAGGGTGGCCAGGCCCGCCGCCATCGCCTGGTTGTTGCCGCCGAACGTGCAGTCGTGCACGAGCACGCGGTCCATCGTCGAATAGACCTTCTTGAACACCCAGTCCCGGGTCAGCGTCGCGCCGATCGGCACGTAGCCACCCGACAGCGCCTTGGCGACCGTGACGATGTCCGGCTCGACGCCGTCCTCCCACTGGTACGCGAAGAACCGGCCGGTGCGGCCCATCCCGGTCTGCACCTCGTCGGCGATCAACAACGCGCCGTGCTCGCGCAACAACTTCTGCGCGGCGGCCAGCCAGCCGGGCGGCGGCGCGAGCACACCCTTGCCCAGGATCGGCTCGATGATCAGCGCCGCGACGTCACCACGCTTCAACTCCCGGGCCAGCGCGTCCAGATCGCCCAGCGCGATGCCCACGTCCGGCAGCAGCGGTTCGAAGCCCTTGCGGAACTCGGCCGCGCCGTTGACCGACAACGCGCCGGTGGTCAGCCCGTGGAAGGCGTGGTCGATGTAGACGATCCGGCGCCGCCCGGTGGCGAAGCGGGCGAACTTCAGCGCGGCCTCGACCGCCTCGGTGCCGCTGTTGCAGAAGTACACCCGGTCCATCCCGGGCGCCCGGGCCAGCAGCCGGTCCGCCAACGCGGCGGCCAGCGGCGGCGTGTGGAAGTGCACGATGTCCGGCAGATCCAGGGCGATCACGTCCTGCATCGCCTTGCGCACCACCGGGTGGTGCCGGCCCACCCCGTAGGTGCCGAACCCGGACAGGAAGTCCAGGTAGCGATCGCCCTTGTCGTCGTACAGGTACGGCCCCTGGGCCCGGACGTAGTCGCGGTCCATGCCGATGGTCCGCAGCACGCGCGGGAGTTGCGGGTTGAGGTGCTTCGCGTGCAGCTCGAAGCCGCGGTCCGCGTACGCCTCGTACGTCTCACCCAGATCGAACGTCATCGCCCGCCGTACCTCCTGACTTGGTTCGCTCGTCGTTGGCCCAGTCAAGCAGGGCCGGGGTCGCGTGGCGCAACGTGCGGAACGCCTTGAACCCGTCCACCAGCAGGCGCGGCCGGAGCAGTTCCCGCTCCGGGGTGTCGGTGATCACCCGGACCACCCCGGCCGGCCGATCGCCCGCCGCCGCGAGCAGGTACACCGACTCCATGTCGGCCGCCAGCACCCCGCGTTCGCGCAACGCCTGCCGCGCCGGGCCCTTGACCACCCGGTCCACCGTCTCGATCGGACCGTGATGCAGCCTCAGCTTCGGCGAGACCCGGTGCATCCACTCCAACAACAGTTCGGAGGAGGGCAGTTCGACCACCGTGCCGTCCGCGCCGCGCACCTCGGAGGCGACCACCACGTCACCCACGCCGACCCCCTCGCCCACGCCCGCGCCGAATCCGGCGACCGCGAGCGCGCCGTATTCCCGGGCCGGGAGCGCGGACAGGGCCCGCGCCCGGGCACGGGCCTTGTCCGCCCCCATGCCCGCGCGCACCACCCGCACGTCGAACGCGCCCATCAGCCCCGCCTCGACCGCGCGCATCTCGATCCGCAGCGGGGTGACCACCATCAGGGGCATCGTTCAGCCCGTCGTCTTGGCGTACCGACCGAGCGCCATCACGGGGAAGACGAGCCGGTACATGTGGTACTTGATGTAGAAGTCGCCGGGGAAGCCGGTGCCGGTGAACTGCGGCTCGTCCCACCCGCCCAGCGCGTTCTGATGGTCGGTCAACCAGTCGATGCCACGCTGCGCGACCTCGCCGAACTCGCCCGCCGCGTGCAGCGCCAGCAGCGCCCACGCGGTCTGCGACGCGGTGGACTCGCCGCGCCCGGACCAGGTCTCGGCCAGATCGTAGCTGCGCAGATCCTCGCCCCAGCCGCCGTCCGGATTCTGCCGGAGCTCCAGCCAGCGCACCGCGCGCCGGATCGCGGCATGCCGCGGATCGACTCCGGCCGTCACCAGCGCCGGCACCACCGCGCCGGTGCCGTAGACGTAGTTCGCGCCCCAGCGGCCGAACCAGGAGCCGTCGCTTTCCTGATGCTCCATCAACCACTTGACGCCGTCCGCGACATACGAGCTGTAGCGGGCGCCGCCGTCGGCGAGCATCTCCACGATGTGCGCGGTGACGTCGGCCGAGGGCGGGTCGGTGACCGCGCCGAAATCGCTGAACGGCAGCTTGAGCGGCAGAATGCTGACGTTGTCCGCGTCGAACGCCCCCCACCCGCCGTCCTTGCTGCGCATCCCGGCCGTCCACCGCTCGGCCCGGTCCAGCACCGCGTCCTTGCGCGCGCCGTCCGGGTGGTCGGTGTAGCGCAGGGCCATCACGATCTCGGCGGTGTCGTCCGTGTCCGGGTACCAGTCGTTGGCGAACTCGAAGGCCCAGCCGCCCGGTTCCAGGTCCGGCCGCTGCACCGCCCAGTCCCCGACCTCGCGGATCTCCTCGTCCATCAGCCACCCGGCGGCCTTGACCACGCGCGGGTCGGACGCCGGAACTCCCGCGTCCCGCAGGGCGACCAGGGTCAACCCGGTGTCCCACACCGGCGACTGGCACGCCTCGAACCTGCGGCGCGGCAGGCCGTCCTCGTCGGTGTCCACGATGGTGAACCCGTCCAGGCCCTTGATGCCCTGGGCCATCACCGGGTGGTTGAGCGGATAGCCCATCAGCCGCAGCGCGATCAGCGAGTAGACCCACGGCGGCTGGATCCCGCCCCAGCCGCCGTCCGCCTCCTGGCGCTGCACGATCCACTGCGCGGCCTTGCGCCGGGCCGCCTGCCGGAACGGCTTGAACGGCACCTTGTGGTACTGGTGCAGCACCGCGTCGAGCGCCCGGAAGACCTTGGACCACGGATCGTCGGCGGCGGGCCGGCCCCGCACCGCGGCGCTCGGGCGCAACTCGGCCAGGTCGAACGGCGCGGGCCGCACCGGGCGCATCGAGCTGACGATGGTCAGCGGCACGATGGTCTGCCGGGCCCAGCAGGCGAAGTCGTAGACGTTGAGCGGAAACCACTTGGGCAGGTGGATGATCTCCGGCGGCAACACCGGCAGGTCGTCCCAGGACCACCAGCCGAAGAAGGCCAGCCAGAACCGGGTGAACACCCGGGTGTTGGCGATGCCGCCGCCGTCGCGGATGAAGGCGGCGGCGGCGGCCATGTGCTTGGCGTCCGGGTCGTCGCCGGCCAACTTGAGCGCGACGTACGCCTCGACGGTCACCGAGAGGTCGGCGGGACCGCCGAAGAAGGTCGCCCAGGTGCCGTCCGAGCGCTGGTTCGCGCGGATCCACCGGGCGCCGGCCGCGGTCTGCTCCTCGGTACGGATGCCCAGGAACTCCCGGAAGAGCAGATCCTCCGCGTCCATCGTGACGTTGGTCTCCAGCTCCCCCTTCCACCAGCCCGCATCGTCCTGAAGCTCCATCAGGTGGGCGACGGCCCGGTCCAGCGCGCCTTGGAGCCTGTCGTCGTGGACGTCGCCGATTCCCGGCTGGTCGAGCACTGTCATCTCTTCACAACTCCCGAGTGGTGGTGAAGGCCGCGAGTGAGGTCAGGTCCGTGTAGGTACCTTGCGGGACGTCCAGGGAATCCAGGCAGGCCATCGCCTGCTCCAGGTGCCGGGCCGCCTCGGTCTCGGTACGGGCACGTCCGCCCGCCTCCTCGACCAGGCGGGCGGCCAGGGCCAGTCCCTCCTCGTTGCGCGGTCCCTCGTCCGTGTAGATGCGCGCCAGCTCGCGTCCGGCGGTCGTGTCGCCGGAGAGGGCGGCGACGACCGGGACGGACTTCTTGCGCCGGCGCAGGTCGTTCCAGGCGGGTTTGCCGGTCACCTCGGGTCGCCCCCAGATGCCCAGCAGGTCGTCCACCGCCTGGAAGGCGACGCCGAGGTAATGCCCGAAGCCGTGGAGCGCCTGCACGGTGCGCTCGTCGGCGCCCGCAAGGGCCGCCCCGATCGCCGACGAGCAGGCCAGCAGGGCCCCGGTCTTGTTGCCCGCCATGGTCAGGCACTCCTCGACGGTGACGTCGAGTCGGGCCTCGAAGGACAGGTCTTGGGACTGCCCGTCGATCAACCTGGCGGTGGCCTCGGTGAGCAGGCGGGCGGCCCGATCGCCGTCCGCGTCGTCGGCGTCCATCAGGACCTGTTCGGCCAGCACGAGCAGGCCGTCGCCGGCCAGCACGGCCAGACCCGGGCCGAAGACCTTCCACGCGGTGGGCCGATGCCGGCGTTCCTCGTCGCCGTCCATCAGGTCGTCGTGGATCAGCGAGAAGTTGTGCACCAGTTCGACCGCGACGGCGCCGGGCACACCCACCCTGGTGGACGCGCCGACCGCCTCGGCGGAGAGCAGCGCGAGTGCGGGGCGCAGTGCCTTGCCACTGTTGCCGGGCAGCTCGCGACCGGCCTCGTCGGCCCACCCCATGTGGTACGCGGCCACCCGGGCCAGCGGTGGTTCGAGTCGGGCCGTCGCGACCCGCAGCGCGGGGCGACTCGCCTCGCGCGCGCGATCGAGCACGGCGGGGGCGATCGATGCGTCGGCGAGCGTCATAGCGGCGTCGTCCTCTCCGGAATGGCACGGGTTCGGCCGAGATACGGGAGGGCCTCGTGGGCGGCGGAAAGGCCGCTGCGCACGGCACCCTCCATCGTCGCGGGCCATCCGGTGGCGGTCCACGCCCCGGCGAGGGCGAGACCGGGGAGCGCGGTCCGGGGGCCGGGACGAAGCCGGCCCGAACCTGGGGCGGGACGAAAGGTCGCGGCGCGTTCCTTGGTCACCACGAACCGCTCGACCCGGGCATCCCGGGCCGAGGGCAGCACGCGCGCCAGCTCCGGAACGAACCTATCCCGCAGTTGCGCACTCGTCAGGTCGATTTCCCGACCCGCCGCGGACAGCGACACCGCCACGTAGCGGCCCGCCGCCAGACCGTGACCGGCACTGCGGTCGAACATCCACTGCACCGGGCCGCCGATGCCCGCGGCGAGCGGGACGTCCAGCACCGGCCGGTCGTAGACCACGTGCAGGTTCACGATCGGCGAGGTGCCCAGCCCGGCGAGCAGGGTCGGGTCGGCGGGCATGTCGCCCAGCAGCAGGGCGCCCGGGGGCAACAACCTGGCCGCGTCGTAGTGCGGCACCGCCAGCACCACCGCGTCCGCCTCGAAACGTTCGCCGCCCGCCACTATCGAGAAGCCGCCGGCGCCGATGTCGAGCGTGTCCACCCGGGTGCGCAGGTGTGTGCGCACGCCCGCGCGCGCCAGCGCGCGAGTCGCGGCGTCGCCGTGCAGTTCCTGGAGCGGGACCAGGCTCCAGCCGATGTCGGCGCCGTCGTTGCGGTCGAGCACGCCGGTGCGGAAGACCTTGACCGCCATCGCGAGCGACGCCTCGGTCGCGGGCAGGTTGAGCGTGGCGATGCCGATCAGGTCCCACATCGCCTCGCGCTCGCGGGCGGTGACGCCGAAGCGGTCCAGCCAGGCGGCGAAGGTGAGCTCGTCCAGAGCCGGGTCGGCCGGATCCAGCTTGCGCAGGGCGAGCGCGGCGCGGCCCACCCGGGCCCGGCCGGCCATGGTCAACAGCGGGTAGCGGGCCAGCGCGGAGGACAGGTGCAGCGGGGCGGGCAGGGCGGAGCGGCGCAGCCGGGTGCGGGTGCCCCAGGGGGTGCGCACCGGGACGTCCATCCGAGGTTGCAGGTAGACCTTGTCGGCGCTGCCGATCCGCTCCAGGAAGGAGATGTACTCGGTACAGCAGCGCAGGAAGACGTGTTGCCCGTTGTCGAGCCACATGTCGTCACGGCGCAGCGAGAACGTCGCGCCGCCCAGTCTGGGCCGGCCTTCCAGGAGGGTGACCTCGACGCCGGTGTCGGCGGCGGCCAGCGCGGCGGTGATACCCGCCAGACCGCCACCGATCACCACCATGCGTGCGCTCATGCCTTGCTCCGTACCCACGTGATCAATCCCTGTACCGGCCCCTGCGGCCGGCTTGCCGAGCCGGCCCCGGGCCGGTCATCGATCGACGTTCACCGCCTGCGCGCCAGCAGCGAGTGCGCACCGACCGGCAGGCCGGCGAGTGCGCGTGTGGCGATCTCGGCCTTCTCCCAGTTCGGGAGGGAGAGCCGACCTATCAGCACCTGGCCGGGTTCCTCCACGATTCTGGTCAGCAGTCGGCGGTAGATGCCCGCCATCGCACCGGTGCTGGCGGCGCTGCGCCGGTCGAGCAGCGGGAGCAGGGTCAGTCCCCGCTCGAAGAGTTGCTCGGCGCGGGCGCCCTCGAAGCGGACCAGATCCTCGAACGCGGCGCTCTGGGTGAAGCGCCCGTCCTTGTGCCACGCCTCTTCGAGGCCGAACTTGGCCAGGTCCTCGCGCGGCAGGTAGACCCGGCCGTTGTCCTTGTCCTCCTTGATGTCGCGGAGGATGTTGGTGATCTGCAACGCGATGCCGAGGGTATCCGCGAGGTCGGGCGCGTGCAGCGAGTCGCGCGAGCCGAAGATGCCCAGCGAGAGTCGGCCCACGGTGCCGGCGACGCAGCGACAGTAGACCCGCAGCTCGTCGAAGGTCTCGTACTCGGTCTCGCGCACGTCCATCTCGACGCCGTCGATCAGCTCGTCGAGCGCGGCCAGCGGGATCGGGAATCGGGTCGCGGCGTCGGCGAGCGCGACCGCGACCGGATCCCGATCCGCGCTCAGGTCCTTGAGCTGCTTGCGCATCCGGGCCAGCTCGGCGATCTTGCGATCCGCGGGCAGATCGCCGTCGCCGATGTCGTCGATCTCTCGCGCGAAGGCGTACACGGCGCTGAGCGCGAGGCGCTTGGGCTCGGGCAGCAGCCTGATGCCGTAGTAGAAGTTGCGGGCCTGATTGCGGGTCAGGCGCTCGCAGTACGCATACGAAGCGTCGACGTCCATGGTTCCCCTTTTACCTCTTTCGTACCAGTACGCCGGACAGCTCACGCAGCAGGGTGGCCTTCCGGGGCTTCGCCCGGTGGGCCAGGACGTCGAAACCGGCGTCCTTGATCGCGGCCACGGCCGCTCGTCCACCGGCCACGAACCCGGCGATCGCGAGGCGCTCGCGCCCTCGCAGTGTCCGTGCGAGCGGTGCGCCGCAGCGCAACAACCGCGTCGCGCGGTGTGTCTCGTAGGCGATCAGTCGCCGCACCGCGGGGGTGGCGGTCGGTGCCGCCAGGTCCGCCTCGGTGACGCCGAACCGGTCCAGGTCCTCCTTGGGGAGGTAGATCCGGTCGCGTTCGAGATCCTCGGCGACGTCCTGGAGGTGCTCGACGATCTGCAGCGCGGTGCAGATCTCGTCGGAGCGGGCCACGCGTTCCTCGGTGGCGCGCCCGAAGACGTGCAGCACGAGCCGGCCGACGGGGTTCGCGGACAGCGCGCAGTAGGCGGCGAGTTCGTCGTACGTCGCGTAGCGGCGCACCACCTGGTCCTGCCGGTTGGCCTCGATCAGGCCCAGGAACGGTTCGATCGGCAGGTCGAGTTCGCGCACGCTCGGTTGCAGCCGGCGCAGCACCTCCAGCTCGGGGGTGCCGGTGAACACGCGGCGCAGGTCGCCCTCGAAGGCGTCGAGCTGGGCGACCCGGTCCCCCTCCGCCTCGTCGCCGATGTCGTCCACCAGGCGGGCGAAGCCGTAGACGGCGAGCAGGTGGCGCCGGTGGTCGGGACGCAGGATCCCCATCGCCACGGGAAAGTTCTCGTGGCCGGCCTGGCGCATGACCACGTCCGGGTCGATGACCGAGGCGTCGATGCCCGCCGTGTCCTCGTCGCCGGCGCCGGTTGTGCGCTCTGGACCGCGGGAATCACTCCCCATATCTCTCCCTGGGCCCCCGAAAACATTCCCAACATTACAGTTGGCCAGGAATTCGTGCCGTCCCGGTCGGTCTGACGGTTCAGCTTGCCCGATCGAAGTCGGATCGATCAAGCACCGAGAACACGCGTGTCATAGCTCACCCGGACTTTTCCTTCGCGAAACACTTTTGTTATCACTGCGCGCCTCTCGCGGACCCCCGCCGATCCCCGTACCACTCAGGACGTCCGGCATGCCCGGGCGGTTTCCGGGCACCTGAGGAGGTTTCGTCTCCCGATCCCCTCCCTGCGGAGTAGTACGGAGTTCCGCCTTCCGCATGAGGAGTACGGCGATTATCCGTGCGCAATGGACCAAGTGGGGTCGATAAAGCGAGTGGCCGGCGAAATGTTGATCAACTTTCCGGATTTGCGGAATACCCGGAGGATAGCGGTGCGCGCCGACACGCCGCCGTACACCGAATCGATACCCGAATGCGCGGGCCCGGTCGACCCCGGTCGCCTAACGGTCCACACATCCGGGACTTTGGCCCCTGCTCGGGCCGGCCGCGCGCGGGCACCCTGGGGGGCATGCCGCACGACACGAACCGAGATGCCCGGGCGTCGCAGCAGCTCGCGCCCGCGGACGCGCTGGCCCTGATGGCCTCGGTGGCGATCGGTCGGGTCGTGTTCAGCCTGGCCGCGCTGCCCGCGATCGTGCCGGTGCACTTCCGCTTCGACCGCGGCACGCTCGTCTTCCGGCTGGTCGGCGACGAACGGGTGCGCGCGGCGCTGCACGACTGTGTGTGCGCGTTCGAGGCCGACGCCTACGACCGGCGCGAGCGCAGCGGCTGGACGGTCACCGTCACCGGCCGGGCGCACTGCGTGCCGGACACGGACGAGGCCGGTCGCCCGGCCCGGGTGCCGCCCCGGGGGTGGGACTCGGGCGAGCCGCGACACTTCTTCCGGATCACCCCGGAGGTGGTCGTCGGGCGCCTGCTCCACGACACCGGGCGACCGCTGCCGGTCTGAGCCGCCGCCCGGGCCGCACCGCGCTTCACCGAGGGTGGTGGCAGGCCACCTCGACCTCGCCGAGCAGCTCGGGCACCGGGCGACGCTCGGCACACACCTCGGTCGCGAACGGGCAGCGCGGGTGGTACCCGCAGCCGGGCGGCGGCGCCGAGGCCGAGGGCACCTCGCCGACGATGCCCGCGCCCAGCGCCGCCGCGCTCGCCCGGCCGGTCCGCTCCGGGTCGGGCACCGGCACGCTCGCGAGCAACAGCTCCGGATAGGGGTGCCGAGGGCTCGACAACACCCGCTCGGCCGGACCCGACTCGACGATCCGCCCCAGGTACATCACCGCCGCCCGGTCGGCGAGCCGTCGGGCGATGTCGATCTCGTGGGTGATCACCACGATCGCCAGGTCGAGTTCGGTGCGCAGCCGCAACAGCAGGTTGACCACCGTCGCCTTGACGCTCGCGTCCAGACTGGCGGTCGGCTCGTCCAGGACCAGCACCCGCGGGCGCACCAGCAGGGCCCGGGCCAGCACCAGGCGGGCCAGTTCGCCGCCGCTGACCTCGCCGGGCAACCGGTCCAGATGATCCGGGCTCAGGCCGACCCGCGCCACCATCGCGAGCACCAGCTCGTCCCGCTCGGCCCGGTCGGCGCCCAAGCCGTGCACGCGCAGCGGCTGGTGCAGCGCGTGCCGCAACGTACGACGCCGGTTGAACGCGGCGCGCGGGTTCTGCGTGACGAGTTGGATCAGCCGCCGGTCGGCGGGCGTGCGGTCGGCGGACAACACCCGGCCGGCCACCGCGACCGTGCCCGAGGTCGCGGTGTCCAGGCCCGCGAGCACCCGGGCCACGGTGGTCTTGCCGGAGCCCGACTCGCCGACGACGGCGAGCACCTCGCCGGCCGCGACCGTGAACGAGACGTCCTCGGCGGCGGGCACCACGCGCGGCTCGGCCCGGCGCCGGCCGAACGGGGCGGGCAGCACGAACCGACGGGTAAGGCCGTCCACCGTCAACAACCCGCTCACCGGTCCGCCTCCCGATCCACCCAGTGGCAGCGCACGTCGCTCGCGCCGTGCCGGGCCGAACCGGGCATCCGCTCGCCGCACACCTCCAGCACGTACGGGCAACGCGGCGCGAACGGGCAACCGGGCAACAGGTTCGCGCCGTCCGCGCTGCCCTCCACCGCCCGCAGCGGCCGGTCCGCCGGCGTGGTCGCGGGCATCGCGGCGATCAGCGCCCGGGTGTACGGGTGCCGCGGCGCGGCGAAGAGTTCGCGCACCGGCGCCGTCTCCACCAGCCGTCCGCCGTACATCACCCCGACCCGATCACAGATGGTGGACACCACCGCGAGGTCGTGCGAGACATAGACGACGGCCAGGCCGAGCTTGTCCCGCAGGGTCAACAACAGGCGCAACACCTGCGCCTGCACGGTCGCGTCCAGGGTCGTGGTCGGCTCGTCGGCGAGCAGCAGCGCGGGCTCGTGCGCAAGCACCGCGATCGCGATCACCACCCGCTGGAGCTGACCGCCGGAGAAACTGCCGGGCAGGTCGCGCGGGCGGTCCAGCACCGGGCCCAGGCCGATCCCGGTCAGCGTCTCGCGCACCTCGACGTCGTCCAGCCGATCGCCCAGGTACCAGCGCAGTTGGCGCAGCACGGGGGTGGTCGGGGCCAGCGAGGTCATCGGCTGCTGCGGTACCAGGGCCAGCCTGCGCCCGCGCACCCGGCGCAGTTCCCGTTCGCGCATCGCGGCCAGGTTCGCGCCCTGGAACTCGATGCCGCCCGTGCGCGTCGCGCCGTCCGGCAGCAGACCCATCAGGGCGGTGCACACGCTGCTCTTGCCGCTGCCGGATTCGCCGACCAGGCCCAGGATCTCGCCGGGCGCCACGTCGAAGGAGACCCCGCGCACCGCGGGCACCGGCCCGGCCGGGCCGCGATAGTCGACGTCGAGATCGCGCACCCGCAGCAGCGGCACCTCGCTCGCCCGCGCCGGCGCCATCACACGAACCGCAGGTGTTGCGGGTCGAGCCGGCTGATCCGCAACTTCCTCGGGTCCAGCGGGGACAGTTCGGTGCGCTGGGCCAACGCGAGCTTGGGGTAGACCGGCGGGGTGATCACCGCGTCCTCGGCGAGCAGTCGGTCCACCCGGCCGAGCGCGGCCACCCGTTCGGCCTGGTCCGAGGTCTGCCAGATGGTGTCGATCAGCTTGTCCACCTCGGGATTGGCGTAGCCGCAGGAGAGCACGTTGGTGGAGCCGGCGGGCGCGAGCGTCAGGTAGTTCGCCGGGCCCGAGGTGAAGCCGGAGGAGAACGTGTTCATCAGCATGTCGTAGTCGCGCGAGAGCCACTTGTTCGACCACGGCCCGCCCGCGAGTTGCTCGATGGTGACGTCGAGGCCGATCTGCTTCCAGCCCGCCACGAGCACCTGGGCGATGTCGCGGATCCCCTGGTTGGTGCCGATGGTCACGGTGAACGAGCGCTTGGTCGTCCTGGCCCGGGCCAACAACGCGCGGGCCTGCTCCAGGTCCGGAGTGGGCGCGAACGGCTTGAGGCCGGCGTCCCAACCGAGTTCGGCGGGTCCGATCGGGCCCTGGCCGATGGTGCCCTCGCCGCCGTAGACCCGTTGCAGCACGCCCTGGCGGTCCATCGACAGCGCGACCGCCTTGCGGAAGTCGGGGTCGGCGAACGGCTCCTTCTTCATCATCACGTAGCTGAGCACGTCCAACGGCGCCTCGGTGAGCACGAGCGCGAGCGACTTGTCCTTGCGGATCGTGTCGAAGGTGGCGAAGGACGGCGCGGTGATCAGGTCGACCTTGCCCTGCCGCAGGCTCAGCACGCGCGTGTTGGCGTCGGCGAACACGGTGTACTGCATGCCGGCGAACGCGGGGCCGGCGCCGCCGGAGTACTGGCCGCCGTGGTAGCGGTCGAAGCGGGAGAGGGTGAAGCTCTGGCCGGCCACGAACTTGTCCAGCCGGTACGGCCCGGTGCCCATCATGGTGTCCTTGCGGGCCACGAAGTCGCGGTGGGTGATCGGCAGGTTGGTCAGATGCGAGCGCAGCAGGCCGTACGGCTTGCTCAACACGATCCGCACGGTGTGCTCGTCGACCTTCTCGAACCGGGAGAGGTAGCCGAGCATGTAGGTGATCCACTCGCTGCCGGCCGCGAGGTCGAGCATGTGCGCCAGGGTGGCCACCACGTCGTCGGCGGTGAACGGGCTGCCGTCGTGCCACAGCACGCCCCTGCGCAGCCGGATCGTCCAGGCCAGCTTGTCCTCGCTGATCTGCGGTTCGCCGTCGGCGAGCAGCGGCACCGAGGCGAGCTCGGCGTCGTAGCCGTACAGGCTTTCCATGATCGGCTCGGCGATCCACCGGGTGATCTCCGAGCCGGAGTCCAGCGGGTTCAGGCTGCTCGGCGCGGACGCGATGCCGATCCGCAGGACGGCGTCCTTGTGCCGATCGGCCGCCCGCTTGGTCCCGGAGGAGCTCGAACACGCGGTGAGCACGCCCACGCCGCCGGCCGCCGCGAGCGCGGCGAGGCCGAGGAAGCCTCGGCGGTTCGGGCCGACTGTGCGCACCGGGGTCACTGGGTCTCCTTGGGAGTGGGGGTTGTCGGGTGAAGGTGCCCGCGAGCGTGCCCGGCGGCGGAGCCGGTCGCGGCGGTGCGCGATCGGCCGGCGCCGGCCGTCTCGCCGAGCAGGTTGAAGCCGAGGATGCCGAGCACCAGCACGGTGCCGGGCAGCGTCGCGTACCACCAGTCGCCGCCGATGAGTTGCCCGCCGGCGTCGGCGATCAGGTTGCCCAGCGTGGCCTGCGGGGGCGCGACGCCCAGGCCGAGGAAGCTCAGGCCCCCCTCGGCGAAGACCGCGATGGCCATCGCCAGCAGGGCCTGGCCCAGCACCGGCGGCCAGACGTTGACGAGCACCTCGCGAAAGAGGATCTCCCGGGTGGGCACCCCCAGACCGCGCAGGTTGGCGACGTAGTCCTCGCGCATCTCCACCACCGTGGCGCCGCGCGCGACCCGGGCGAAGTAGGGCACGAAGCCCAGCGCGATGGCGAACGCGACGCGCGGCCCGTTGCCGACGGTGACCGGACCGAAGTGCATGTCCGCGGTGCCCATCAAGCCGATCAGGAACATCACGAAGACGAACTGCGGCAGCGCCTGCAGGGTCTCCACCGAGCGCATCAGCACGCCGTCGAGGCGACCGCCGTGCCGGTATCCGGCGAGCACACCCAGCGGCATGCCGATCGCGACCGCGAAGCCGATCGAGGTCAGGCAGATCCACAGCGAGGTCCAGGCGCCCTCGGCGGTTCGGGCCAACAGGTCGCGGCCGAGGTGGTCGGTGCCGAAGGGGTGCGCGAGCGAGGGCGCCTCCGGGCCGGGGGTGACCAGCGCGACGGGGTCGCCGTGCAGTCGGCCGACGGTGGCCACCAGGAGGTAGAGCACGACGCAGGTCAGACCGACCCAGCCGGCCATGCCCGGGCGCGGCAGGCGCGGGCGGGCCCTCACGCGGCCCGTCCGAGCTTGTCCCGGGTGACGTCGGCCGCGGTGCGCGGGTCCACGAGTGGGTAGAGCAGGTCGACCACCAGGTTCAGCAGCAGGAAGATCGCCGATGTCGCCACACAGGCGCCGAGCGCGAGCGGGTAGTCCTGGCGCTGGAACGCGGTGACCATCAGTTGGCCGATCCCCGGTATCTGGAACACGTTCTCGATCAACACGGTGCCCGACAGCAGCCCGCCGATCAGTACGCCGGCCACGGTCAGCGTCGGCACGAGCGCGCCGCGCAGCGCCACCCGGCGCAGCGTGAGCAACCGTGAGCCGCCCATCGCCCGGGCGAACAGCACGTGGTCGGAGGCCATCGCGTCGGCGAGCCCGCCGCGCAGCGAGCGGGTGAGCATCGCGAAGGTGGCCAGTCCGAGCACGATCGCGGGCAATACGAGCACCTTGAGGTTGGTCGCCGGGTCCTCGGTGAAGGTGACGAAGCCGCCCGCGTTCGGCAGCAGGTCCGGATGGCTGTCGCCGACCACCACGAGCGCGACGACGGCCAGCCAGTAACCCGGCAGGGACATCGCCAGCACGCCGAGCACCCGGGTGCCGTGGTCGAGCACGCCACCTCGGCGCAGCACCGACCAGGTGCCCAGCAGCACGGCCGGGAACACCGCGAACACGAAGGCGAGCAGCCCCAGTTCGAGCGAGATCGGCAGCGCTCGGCCGATCTGCTCGGCGACCGAGGTGCCGTCGTAGAGCGAGGTGCCGAAGTCGCCGCGCAGCGCGTCGCCGACGTAGTCGAGGTACTGCGTCACCAGCGGCCGGTCCAGGCCCATCCGGTGCTCGACCGCGGCGCGGGCCACCGGATCGGCCGCGACCTGCGGCGCGAGCTGGTTGACCGGACTCACCGGGGACGCGTGCAGCAGCAGGAACAGGCCGGTCACGACGGCAAACATCACCACGACGACGCCCAGGACGCGCCGCACCAGGTAGTTCGTCATCACTCTCCCGCCGATCCGATGCGCCATCCATTGTCGGACGGCGCATCGGACGGTGGGCCCCCGGGGCATGCGACGGTGGCGGAACCCGCTGTTCCGCCCCCGATCAGGCGGTCTTGCGGAACCGCTCCAGGTCGTTGCCCAGCTCACGCAGTACGGCGCTGTTGATGTCGTACGCGAACAGCACCTCCTGGATCACCAGTTCCTGCTCCTGGGCGTCCCACGGCGCGTTGTTCATCGCCGCGCGGTAGGCGTCCTTCCACACGGTCAGGTCGCCGAGCCCGTCGAAGACGTAGAAGTCGCTGCCCTGGGTGCCGGGCAGGTCGTAGTGCTTGCGCATCTGCTTGGCGATGAACTGGCCGCCGGACATGTCGCCGAGGTAGCGGGTGTAGTGGTGGGCCACGAAGCCGCCGGCCCAGTCGTAGCACTTCTCCCGCATCCGGTCCGCGTAGCGCACGGTGGCCTCGTTCGCGGGCCACTCCTGCTTCCAGTTCTCGCCCGCCAGGAAGAGCAGGTCGGCTTCGAGCACGGCCCGGCGGTCCAGTCGCGCGTCGGCGAACGGGGCGCCGATCGGGTCGTTGCGCATGGTGTCGGCGGCGTCGTCGAGCACGACGTAGGCCCAGTAGTGCTGGGCCACCATCGCGGTGTACGCGTCCCGGGTCAGTTCGCCCTTCATCAGCGCCTCCAGGAAGCCCGAGCCCTCGGCTCCCTGGTGGAAGGCCCACGAGCGCTTGCGCAGCGACTCGGCGAAGGTCGGGGTGGCACCGGCGGTTTCGGCGGTCTCGGTCGTGGTCATGAGGTTTCCCCTAGGTGCGACAAGATCTACCGAACGCGCACGAATGGTGCGGACGGTGCGAACTGTGATGAGTCAGGCGGCATCGCCCGTGCGGATTCGACACTTCGCCCAGGGCGCAGCGTCGGCAGCGATTCGGGTCGCCGCCCGTTTCCGCTGGTCCTCGCAGTCTGTGTGGCGCCATGCGGTGCCGTCAATAAGTTACCGACAACTTGTCGGCACGTTGTCGGCAGGGTCACGCTCCGGCCGACTCGGCGTCGGCGGCCGGCACCGGCCGGCCTCGTGGAGCGGGCCGACCGCTCGATCGGGGCCGCCTTTCGGGCACCCCCCGACTGCTTCGCCGGTTCGCCCCGGTCTTAGGATAGCCTCACCTCCAATCATTCCGTACGCAGTCGTACGGTCGGCCCAGGGGAAACAACGTGAGCCCAGCCCGCACCGGACGCCTCGGCGTCACCGCCGTCGCGTCGCTCCTGCTCGCCTGGACGCTCGCCGGCCCGGCGGGTCCCGCGCACGCGACCGGTACCCCGGCGGCGGGCCAAGCCACCCTGACCGCGGCCAAGACCACCGGACTGGACCCGGCGGGCGACGTGGTCAAGCTGGTCGGCAAGGGCTTCACGCCGGGCGTGCGGCTGTTCATCCTGCCGTGCGACCCCGCCCAGGGCGCGGGCCGCGCGTGCGACATGGGCTCGTTCTCCGGCCCCACCGAGGCGGACGCGACCGGCTCGTTCAGCGCGGACGTCAAGGTCGCCGCCAAGTTCGGCGCGGTCGACTGCCTCAAGACCCGGTGCGCCATCGCCACCTCCAACTCGGCCAACGGCAAGGACCGGACGCAGGAGGTCTACCTGCCGATCGGCTTCACCGGCGAGGCCCCGGGTCTGCCCGCGAGCCCGCCGCCGGCCACCGCCGCACCGCAGGCCGGCGCGCCCGGCGCCGGCGCGCCGCCCGCCGCGGCGCCGAAGACCTCGGCCGCCGCGCCGAGCAACGACGGCGCAGTGGCCGAGAAGACCGACGACGACGACAACACCGGCCTGATCATCGGGCTGGTCGCCGCAGTCGTGGTGCTCCTGGTGATCGTCGGCGGCGTGCTGGTCAAGCGCCGCCGCCCGAGCGCCTGACCCGCGGCCTCCCCCGATCCACCGAGCTCCTTCCAGCTTTCGGAGTCCCCACATGCACAAGTCCCGTACCGCCGCGGCGCTCGCCGCCACGGCCATCGCCGGCCTCGGCCTCACCGCCCTCGCCGCCGCCCCCGCCTCGGCCGCCGACGCGCCGACGATCGCCCTGTCCAAGTCGACCGGCCTGGCCGCCGGCGGCGAGGAGATCACCGTCACCGGCAAGGGCTTCAAGCCGGGCAAGGGCGTGTACATCGCGCAGACCGTGGCCAAGCCCGGCGGCGTGCCGACCCAGTACGGCAACGCCGGCTACGTTCCGCAGGTCGGCCCGGACGGCACCTTCTCGGTCAAGATCAAGCCCACCCAGAGCTTCGAGGGCAAGGACAAGAAGAAGGTCGACTGCGCCACCACCGCGTGCTTCGTGGCCACCTTCAACGACCACACCGACATCGCCAACCGCGACCAGGACGTGTGGGTCCCGGTGGCCTTCGGCGCCGCCGCACCGGCCGCCGCGACCCCGCAGACCGGTGCCACCACCGAGGCCGGCGAGCCGAAGTTGCCGAAGACCGGCTCCTCGACCACGCAGCTCGGGTACGTGGGTGCGGGCATGCTGGTGATCGGCGTGGGCGCGGTCGCCGCGTCCCGTCGGCGCCGCGACGACGCGCGCGCCTGATCACCTCGGCCATCCCACCCCTATCGCCGGAGGCGACCCGCATGAGCGAGGCGACCGTCAACCCGTTCGGAGCGGACGCGATCACCGCCGTCTGCAAGCACATGAACGACGACCACCCCGAGGACTGCCTGCTGATCTCGCGCGGTCTGGGCGGGCAGCCGCAGGCCACCTCGGCCACCATGACCGGCCTGGACGGCGACGCGGCGTACTACTCGGCGATCGTGGCCGGCGAGCCGATCGCGGTACGGGTGCCGTGGAGTCGCTCGATCACCGAACGGCGGGACGTGCGGATCGAGGTCGTCACGCAGTACAACGACGCCTGCAAGGCGCTGGGCCTGCCGGCCCGCGGCGAGGGCGAGCACTGAGCCGCGAGTCTCGGCGAGCCCCGACGCGCGGGGAACCGAGGCGCCGGCCGGCCCGACCACCTACAGGTCGGCCCGATCGTTTGTAACAAGCGTCACGCCGACGGCCCGGGAGGACTTCCTCCCGGGCCGTCGGCGTTGTGCATCCGGTGTGTGCGGCAGCGTGGGGGCCGGGAAAAATAACCTGCGGGCTGCACTTGTACAAAAAGATATAGTGAGCTTCGCTCAGTATCAGGCTCCGCCCGCTTCCCCCAAAACGAAGGCCGTCTGCCGTATGCCGCCCATATCCGCATCCCGCCTCAGTCAGAAGGTCGTGGTCGGCGCCGTCTTCGTCGCCGCGATGTTCGTCAACATCCTCGACATCACCATCATCAACGTCGCGCTCCCCGCGATCGGTCGCGACCTCGGCGCCTCCCAGGCGAGCCTGGCCACGGTCGCGGTGGGCTACCTGGTCAGCCTCGCGGTGTTCATCCCCGCGTCCGGCTGGCTGGGCGACCGCTTCGGCACCAAGCGGATCTTCCTGATCGCCCTGGCCCTGTTCACCGGCGCCTCCGCACTGTGCGGACTGGCCCAGAGCATCGACCAACTGGTGCTGTTCCGGATCCTCCAGGGCGCGGGCGGCGGCATGCTGACCCCGGTCGGCATGGCGATGATGTTCCGGGTCTTCCCGCCCGAGGAGCGGGTGCGCGCGTCCCGCATCCTGATGGTCCCCACCGCGCTGGCCCCCGCGCTCGGTCCGGTGCTCGGCGGCCTGCTCGTGGACAGGGCGTCCTGGCACTGGGTCTTCTACATCAACCTGCCGGTGGGTGTGGCCGCGTTCGTGTTCGGCCTGATCTTCCTGGAGGAGTACCGAAACCCCAAGGCCGGTCGCTTCGACCTGCCCGGCTTCGTGCTCTCCGGGGCCGGCTTCGCACTGCTGATGTACGCGCTGAGCGAGGGCGCGACCAAGGGTTGGGGCTCGCCGATCATCCTGTCCACCGGGATCGTCGGCCTGATCCTGTGCATCACCATGGTCTTCGTCGAACTGCGGGTCAAGGAGCCGATGTTGCACCTGCGGTTGCTGCGCGACCGGCTGTTCGTCAGCACCAACGTGGTGTCGATGGTCAACTCCGCCGCGTTCCTGGGTGTGCTGTACGTCTTCCCGCTGATGCAACAGCAGGCGTTCGGCAAGTCCGCCCTGGAGACCGGTCTGCTCACCTTCCCGGAGGCGTTCGGTGTGGTGATCGCCACGCAGTGGGTCTCCCGGCTGTACCCGGTGGTCGGACCGCGTCGGCTGATGGCGGGCGGCCTGCTCGGCATCGGCGCGTGTGCGGCGCTGCTCGCCCTGGTCGACGGCGACACCTCGGCCGCGCTGATCGTGGTGCTGATGTTCTGCACGGGTGCGTCGATGGCGCACGTGATGATCCCGATGCAGGCGGCGGCGTTCGCCCGGACCGCGCCGGCCGACAACGGTCGCGCCTCGACCATCTTCAACGTGCAGCGCCAGCTCGGCTCGGCCCTGGGCGTCGCGCTCCTGGCCAGTGTGCTCGCCGGAATCGGCACCATGACGACGCACTCCGGCGGCGCGCCGAGCCCGAACCTGCACGCGTACCACGTGGCCTTCCTGGTCGCCGCGGGCCTGGCGGTCCTCGGCGCGATCGCCGCCCTGACCATCCGCGACGGGGACGCCGCGTCCACCCTGCGCAAGAAGACCGAGATCGTTCCCGCCAGGACGCCGGCCGTCGAGAAGGCGACGGTCTGACCCGGCCGATCGTGGGCCGGCGGCCGGCCGCGCGTCCGCGTGGGCGCACGGCCGGACCGGCCGGGCTGTACCCGGGTCAGGCCCGAAAGCGCCACGAGACGTGGGCGGAGCGCCGCCGCATCGAATCGCGGCGCTCGGGCTCGTCCACCGTGCGCGTGCTCGGCACGAGGTGCTCGCGGACCTCGCCGCGCGGGACCACCAGCGCCCGCACGGCGGGCTGTTCGCGCGGGTCGAGCCAGCGGTGCGTGGCGAAGACCTCGGTGCGGCCCTCGGTGTCCAGCCAGTTCGGCACCCCCGGGTCCAGCGCGCCGATCACCACCCGGATCAGCCCGTCCGGGTCGGCCTCGGCCTGCACGTGGTTGAGCGAGGTCTGCCGGTTGGCGAAGTCGAGCGACTCGAACCAACCGGGGCTGTACAGCTGGAGATCCCACTGCGCGGAGACGCGGGGGTCGGTCTCCACGATCAGCACCTGATCGTCCCTCAGCCGCACCCGGGCGAAGCCGTAGACGACCTCCTTGACCCCGCCGGCCACCGTGGCCGGGGTGCTGAACGTGTTCACCGGCTGCCGGTCGCCGGTGGTGCGCACCCAGTCGTTCCACACCTCGATCGAGTTCTCCACCGATGTCGCGGCGCCCTCCAGCATGCCCGCGACCCGCTCCGGGGTCACCCGCGCGGCCGGTCGTCCCTGGGTGTCCAGGCGTTCCAGGGCCAGCATGGCCGGTTGTTCCGGCTTCCAGTCGAAGTAGTAGTCGCGTACGTGCAGGACCCTGGCCTCCGGCGTCAGCCGGACCCAGTTCCCGGGTTGCTCGACGGCGCTGAGGATGATCTCGACGGTGTCGCCGGGGCCGACGCCCAGCGCGGTCGAGGAGGTCTCCGCGACGATGTCGGTCCGGCCGGAGTGCATGTCCCCCGGCTTGACCTGGAGGACGAACTTCTCGCACGCGTTCATGGTCACGGTGAGCCGGTACACGCCGTCCCCGGCGATCGGCGCACGGCGGGCGTTCTGGTCCACGTTCGGCCCGCCCCAGCGGTACGCCAGGTCGTTGTGGGTGAAGAAAGCCGGGTTCTGCGGATCGGTCGCGGCGAGTTGGTAGGTCAGCCAGCAGGCGACCTGGTTGGCCAGATGCCGGATGCCCTCGGCCCGGTCGGCGTCGGTGGCACCGGGGAAGTCGGCCTCCAGGATGCGATCGCCGAGCGCGGCCATGCGCTCGCAATAGGCACGCCACGCGGTGCCGTCGACGACGTCGTGCGCCGGGTCGGGCCGGCCGGGTTCGTTCACGCGGAGTTCGTTCGACTGCACGTCAGATCTCTTCCGTCGGGACCAGGAACCGCTTCTGATAGTCCGTCAGCCGAGATCGTACGTCCTCCCGACGCAATCCGAGGTCCTCGAACGCGTAGTTGTGCCGACCGTGCCTGCCCTGCGGGCGCTCGGCCAGGTGCGCACGCATCGCGTCCTCGGCCTCGCCGGTGAGGTCGAGACCGAAGGTGGTGTACAACTCGCGTACCACCGCGAGCGGATCGCGCATGAAGTCGGCGTAGGCCGAGTCGTGCCAGTCGCCCTCCGCGACGCGGCCCGCGTCGCGGAACGCGGTCAGTCGGTCGTAGGCGGTGCACCACAGGTCGCTCTGGGTGCGGGCGACGTCGCGGATGTCGGACGGATTGCCGTACGCGTGGTGAATCGTGGCGATCAGGCTGCTCAGCGACGCGAGCACGGTGAGCGGGTCGCGATGGGTCACCGCCAGCCGCGCGTCGGGGTAGACGTCGACCAGCGCGTCCAGCGTGAGCAGGTGCGCGGGCGACTTGAGCACCCAGCGGGTCCGCCCCGGCGTGCGCCGCTGGAGGATCTGCAGCACCAGCCGGTGGTAGGCGTACGCGGGCCGCATGTCGCACTCGGCCAACCACACGGCGTAGGAGGGAATCGCGAACTGCCCGGTGAAGTCCTCGGACCGGAACGCGAGCGCGTGGGCGCTGATGCACTCCTTGGGCAGCGTGCCGCTCTTCTCGTGGATCGCGTCCATGGCCGGCACCGCGCCGGTGATGAAGCGGATCTCGCGCTCGGCGAGCCCGATCCGCGGGTCGGTGTCCCGGGTCGCCGGCTCCGGCGGCGGCACCGGGCGCAGGAACTCCCAGGTGGTCGGCACCCGGTTCGCCGGATCCCGGGCCAGCAGCGCGTGCAGGATCGAGGTGCCGGTACGCGGGCCGCCGGTGACGAAGATCGGCCGGTGGATCGGCTCGTCGAGCACGCCGGGGTCCTCCCGTACGTAACGGGCGATCTGCAGTCGCACCTCCAGCAGCCGGGACACCCAGGTGTGGGCCCACCAGCGGCCGACCCGGTCCAGGTTCGCCTCGTGCTCCAGCGCGTACAGCAGCCGGTCCAGCCCCTCGCGAAAGCCCGGGTCGTCCTGATCCGGTCCGCTCAGGCCGGTCCTGGCCCGCGCCTCGCCGAGCAACACGTCGGCGGTGAACGGCCGATCCAGGTCGTCGGTGAGCGGCGGGATGTCGCCGGCGGCGAGGGTCTCGGTCCAGGCGGCGCGCTGCGGTGGTGTCCAGGGCATGACTGGGCGTCTCCCTCATCCTCGGTTCACGGTCGGACGCCGAGTCGGCGCGACCTCGCCGCAGATTAGCTCTTTGTGAAGGTAAATCTGAAGAGCCGTCAGATACTTGTCCGCAGGTCGTCGCGCGGACGGTCGACGAGGTCCGTCACGGGACCCGACGATCGTGGCCGGGCGGCGGCCCGGATCCGGGGCGCGGGACGGCGCCCCGTACGGTACGAATCCTGTGGATCGATGTGGATGGAGAGTCGTGAGCGAGCGCAACGTGGTCTGGCACGAGGGCGGAGTGACGCGCGAGCAGCGTCCGGCGCCCGGAGCGACGATCTGGTTCACCGGCCTGTCCGGCTCGGGCAAGTCGACGGTCGCGGTGATCGCCGAGCGGCTTCTGGTCGAGCGCGGGATCACCGCGTACCGGCTGGACGGCGACAACGTGCGGCTCGGGCTGAACGGCGACCTGGGCTTCGGTGCCGAGGACCGCACCGAGAACATCCGTCGGGTCGGCGAGGTGGCCCGGCTGTTCGCCGACGCGGGCGTGATCGCGATCGTCCCGGTGATCAGCCCGTACCGCGCGGATCGAGACCGGGTCCGCGCCCTGCACGCCCGGGACGGTCTGCCGTTCCTGGAGGTGTTCGTGGACACCCCGATCGAGGAGTGCGAACGCCGCGACCCCAAGGGCCTGTACGCCAAGGCCCGGCGCGGCGAGATCGGCGACTTCACCGGCATCTCGGCCCCGTACGAGGCCCCGGAGAAGCCGGAACTGCGACTCACCCCGGCGGACGGCGACCCGGAGCAACAGGCGGAACGGCTGCTGGCGCTCCTGGAGACGCTGGTCGCGGGCTGAAGGGTGCCGTCGGACCGGCCCGGCGGTAGGTGACGTGCCGTCAGGGCCCGGGTATCCCCCTCGGATACCCGGGCCCTGACGCCGTGTCGGATCGCGCGCGGCGGGCGACCGACCGATCCGGCGCCCACCGCGGCGCCGGATCGCGGCCGCCGCTCAGTGCAGCAGGCCGCCCGTGGCGGGCTTGCGGCCGTGCTTCATCACCAGTGCGATCACCAGCGCCAGCACGCCGCACGCGATCAGGATCCAGAAGCCGGTGGTGAAGGCGTCCGTGGTGTACGTGCAGCCTCGTACGTCGCACGCGTCGTTGGTGGCGGTGCCCTGGCCGGTCGGCGAGGGACCGGTGATCCGCAGGCGGTTGTTGGTGAAGATCGGGGACAGCAGCGCGACGCCGACCGAGGCGCCGAACGACTGGGCGACCACCAGCATGCTGGACGAGATGCCCTGCTGTTCCTGCGGTACGGCCTCGATGATCAGGTTCGGCGCGGCGGCGTAGTACATCCCGAAGCCGATGCCGTAGACCACGCCGCAGAGCAGCATGAGCTGCCACGAGTCGTGCAGGAACAGGTACATGAAGCCCGCGACGGTCAGCGTGCCGACACCGACGATCATCGGCATCCGCAGTCCGCGACGCTGCCCCCACAGACCGGCCAGCGGGCCGGCGATCATGCTGGACAGGGACTGCCAGATCAGCACGTGCAGGGCGAGGCCGAGCAGGGTGAAGCCGAGCGCGTAGTCGAGCGAGTCGTTGAACGAGACGGCCGCCTTGACCTGGTCGGCGATGCCGGCCCACATCGCCTCGGGCGCGCCCATCGCCTTGGCGCCCTGGACGGCGCCGTCGCCGTACTTGTCCAGGGTGCTCTGCTTGACGTCGTCCGGGGTCAGGCCCATGTAGCTGGTGAGGTAGTTCTGGATGCCGATGATCATGTTCGCCAGGAACGCGATCCCGAGCACGAGCGCCACCCGCGGGGCGGTCAGCAGCTTGAGGTCGATGATCGGGTTCTCGACCCGCTTCTCCCACAACACCCACGCGCCGATCACCAGGACGCCGAGGATCGCGTATCCGAACGCGGACAGCTTGCCCCAGCCCCACGCCTGACCCTGGCTGATGTAGAGCAGGATCAGCGCGAGCCCGACACCGAGGATGACACCGCCGACGTAGTCCACCTTCTGCGGCACGCGCAGCTTGGACTCCGGCACCACGACCAGCAGCAGCGGGATCAGCACGAGCATGTAGACGACCAGGAACCAGAACAGCGAGCGCCAGGAGTAGTGCTCGGTGAGCAGCCCGCCGACGACCGGCGCGAGCGCGGCGGAGAGGCCGAGCCCGGTGGCCGAGACGCCGATCGCGACCGGGATGAACTTGCGCGGCATCAGGTCGCGGATGAGCCCGTATACGACTGCGGTCATGCCGAACGCGACCGCCTGGAGCGCGCGGCCGACCAGGAACAGCGGCCACGAGCTGGTCAGCGCGCAGATCAGCGAACCGAGCAGGAACGACACGCTGGTCGCCAGCAGCAGCCGCTTCTTGCCGTAGACGTCGGAGAGCTTGCCGATCAGCGGGCTGACCGCGCCGCCGACCAGGCCCAGGATCACCACCATCCACGAGATGCTCTCGCCGACGGACCGGAAGGACGGGGCGATCTCCGGCACGGCGGAGGAGATCATCGCGTACTGGAGCGGCACGACCTCGGAGAACATGACCACGACGGCCAGGACGGCGAAGACTCGGCCCTTGGACACCCCCTCCAGTCGACCGGTGTCGACCGAGGATGGGTCGGATTCGGGCTCCGGCGGCTTCGCGGATACTTCAACGGTCGCAGACATACCGGTACTTTCCGTTCTGTGCAGGGGCGCGCGCCGGACACGTGTCACCACTGCGACACGTCCGGTTTCGTACGGAATTTTTGGGGGCAAAGCGCCGCTCGGCCTCGATGGGGCGGGCGTGCATCTCGTGGACGCTGCCAACCGGATCGGTGCTCTCCAGCCGAACTGTTTGACAGTGTTTAGCACGGCGCGGAGGCGCGGGGAAGAGCAATGACCGGGTCGACGGGTATTCGATCCCGATATGGGGTAGAAAATCCCTGACGACCCGTCAGCTCACTGTCGTGGTCGGACCCCGACCGCGCCCCCGCCCTCCGTTCCCGATTCCGTGTCCCTGCGTGTTCCTCAGCCCAGGTCGTGGAAAGCCGCGGCGACCTCGGTCCAGCGTTCGACCGACTCGGTGTCCTCGCGCCACGTGCTCACCGCCGAGTACGCGACGACGCGCGTGGCGACCCCGCGGTATCGGCTCATCAGGGCCTGCGCCAAGCCGTCCCAGGGCGCGGTCACCGTCAGCGTGTCCAGCACCTCGTCGTCGATCGCGGCGGCCATGCCGGCCCGGTCCTTGGCGCCGAAGAGGCGGTGCAGTCGGGGCTGGAGGTCGTCCCAGCCGTGCGTCTCGAAGACCTTGGCGTAGCCGGGCGTCGAGCCGTAGAAGGCCAGCCGCATGCGCAGCTTGGCGCGCTCGGCCTCGATCTCCTCCTCGGTGTCGCCGGTCGCGGTCATCACCGGGCAGACCAGCGCGAAGTCATCCGCCGCGCCGCCGGCGGCGAGTTCGGGACGGACCACCTCGTGGATGTAGCGCACGCTGTGCAGCGGGTGGATGTGCAGGCCGTCGGCCACCTCGCCGATCATCCGCAACATCCACGGATTGACCCCGGCCAGGTAGATCGGCGGGTCGGCGATCGAGCCGCCCGGCGTCCATTCCGGCGTCATCAGGGTGAATTGATAGAAGTCGCCCTTGAAGCGCAGCCGTTCCTCGCCCCGGAAGGCCGCCCAGATCGCCCGCAACGCGCCGACGTACTCGCGCAGTCGCGGTCCCGGCCGGTCGAACTCGGCCGAATAGCGCCGCTCGATGTGCGGTCGTACCTGGGTGCCCAGGCCCAGCACGAAGCGGCCGCCGGTGGCCTCGGACAACTCCCAGGCCGCCGACGCGGTGACCATCGGGCTGCGCGCGAACGCGACCGCGATGCCGGTGCCGACGGTCAGGCTCTCGGTCGCCAACGCCGCGGCGGTCGCGGCGGTGTACGCGGTGCGACCACCTTCGGTGAGCCATAGCCCGTCGAAGCCGGCCCGCTCGGTGGCGGCTGCGGCGCGTTGCATGCCGCGCAGGGTGAGGCCGGCTGCCATGACATCGAGCTGAGGGGGCGTCACTTGTTCTCCTGTACCGAGGATTCGGCGGATTCCGCTTCCGCCGCGCGTACACGGTCCCACGCGCCGGTGACCGTGCCGGTCCAGCGCGGTGCGCGCCGTTGCGACCAGGCGCGCGGGCCCTCGCGCGCGTCTTCGGTGCCCATCAGGATGCGGTGATAGGCGGTTTCCAGCCGTTCCACCTCGTCCGGGCCGGCGTCAGCCCACAACATGCGCTTGGTCAGCGCGGCCGATACCGGGTGCACGTTGGTGGCGATGTCGCGGGCGATCTCCATCGCGGCGGGCAACACCTCGTCGGCGGGCAGCGCACGCGACGCTAGCCCCAGCGCGAGCGCCTCGCCGCCGCGGAACGTACGCCCCGTCAACAGGATGTCGGCGGCCACCGCCCGGGACGTGGCGGTCGGCACCGTCCAGTGCGACTGGGCGTCGGGCACCATGCCGCGCCGGACCTGGGGAATCGCCAACTTGGCGTCCTCGGCCACGATCCGGATGTCGCACTGCATCGCCAGGGTGAACCCGATGCCGATCGCGTGCCCGTTGATCGCCGCGATCACCGGCTTGCGCACGGCCCAGGCGGGCGGCTGTACGGGCGAGGCGCTGAACGCGCGCGGACCGGCGCCCGACCGTTCCCCCGGCCCGGCGAAACTGTCCGCGGCCGGCGACATGTCGGCCCCCGCGCAGAACGCCCGCCCGGCGCCGGTCAGCACCACCGCCCGCACCGCGTCGTCGGCGTCGCAACGCGCGTACGCGTCGCCGAGGGCGGCACCCATCCCGCCGGAGAACACATTGAGCCGGTCGGGCCGGTCGAGCGTGACGACGGCAACCCCGTCGTGCATGGCGAACTGGATCACCCTGCGAAGGTAGGTCGAGTCCTTGACTAAATCAAGTGACGATGCCCGGAGTCGACGCCGTCACCGGACCGGGCGGACCAGCGGCAGGACCACCTCGTCGACGATGCGTTCCAGGAAGGCGTCGTCCAACTCCTCCGGGGCCGTGAGGTTCTGATGGACGAGGACGGCGATCCCGACGCGGGCGACCAACGGGGTCGCCGCCCCGGGGCGCACGTCGCCGCGGGCCTCCCCGGCCCGCAGGACGTCGAGCATCATGTTTCGGGCCGGTGCGGACACCCGCTCGCGGATCAGCTCGTGGGCCTGGGCGAAATCCTGCTTGGCCTGCTGGAAGCCGGTGTCCGCGCCGACCGTGCAGGCCCCGAACATGAAACGCAGGATCGAGAGCACGTCGCCGCGCAGGTCGCCGACGAACTCGACGTCCTCGGCGACGGGCAGCCGGTCGCGGAACGCGTCCAGGAGCAGGGCCTGCTTGTCGGACCAGCGGCGATAGAGCGGCGCTTTGCCCGTACCGGCCGCCGAGGCCACGCCGTCCATCGTCAGGCCCGCGTATCCGACCTCCAGGATCTGGTCGAACACCGCCTGGTAGATGGCCTGTTCGAGGGCACGTCCGCGCCGCCGGACGGGTGTCGCGTCCCGGGCGGACGGCTCGTCGGCACTCTGGCGGTCGGTACGGGAGCCCAACGCGGGTCACCTCTTTCGGGTCGTACCCCGATTATCCCCGAACGCTTGTAAGAGACTCCAGAGTCTCCTAAGCTCGCCATAAGAGACGTTCTCGTCTCTTGGTTTCGGCCGTTCCTGCCGTTCCGGCACTCGTCCGCGCGCCGCCGGGCGCGCCGATTCGCGCTGCCCGAATCCCAGCTTCGTACCTCGGGGGTCTCGCCATGTCCACATCCGCCGCCACGCCCAAAATCGGGCCACCATCGAGCGGGTCGGCTTCGGCCGCACCGCGCCCCGGGCTGGTCCTGGCCGTCATCACCGGTTGCATGTTGCTGATCGGCATCGACGTCACGGTGGTCAACCTCGCACTGCCCCGAATGGGGGACGCCCTCGACATGTCACGCGCCTCCACGTCATGGGTGCTCAACGCGTACACGCTGGCCTTCGGCGGCTTCCTGCTCCTCGCCGGCCGACTGGGCGACGTCTTCGGCCGCAAACGCGCGTTCATCGCCGGCGCCGGACTCTTCACGCTCGCCTCACTGCTCGCCGGGTGTGCGCCGTGGGCGTGGTGGCTGATCGCGGCGCGTGTGCTCCAGGGTCTGGGCGGCGCGCTCGCCGGGCCGAGCACGATGGCACTGATCGTCAGTACGTTCGAGGGGCAGGCTCGCGCGCGGGCCATCTCCTGGTACTCCGCCGTCCTCGGCGGCGGCGCGTCCGTCGGGCTGGTGCTCGGCGGTGCGCTCACCGATCTCGCCTCGTGGCGTTGGGTGTTCCTGATCAACGTGCCGCTCGGCGTGCTGCTGATCGTGCTCGCGTCGCGGCTGATCACCGAGCCCGCGCGGGTCCGCACGGATCGGCCGCGGCGGTTCGACCTCGCGGGCGCGCTGACCGGGACGGCGGGCATCGGCGCGCTGGTGTACGCGTTCATCCGCGCCGCCTCGGACGGTTGGCGCGATCCGCAGACCATCGCCTCGCTGGTCGCCGCCGCGCTGCTGCTGGCCGCGTTCGTGCTCGTCGAGAAGCGCACCGACGAACCGCTCACGCCGCTGCGCCTGGCCACGCGCGGCACCCTCGCGCGGGTGCTGCCCGCGATCACGCTGGTGGGCGCCGCGATGTTCAGCGTGCTGTTCCTGTTGGCGCAGTACTTCCAGGAGGCGCGCGGCTTCAGCCCGGTCGAGGCGGGCCTGGCCTTCCTTCCCCTGATGGGCCCGCAGTTCACCGTGGCGCGCCTGTCGCCGGCGCTGGTCCGCCGAGTCGGTCCGGCCTGGCCCGCGGCGGTCGGCGTGGGGATGGTGGCGGTGGGCCTGGCCTGGCTCGGCCGGCTCGGCGAGCACGACACCTACGTCGGCGGCGTCCTGGGACCGCTCCTGCTGATCGGGGCCGGCGTCGGTGCCGCGATGCCGACGATGAGCACCTACGGCATGTCGGGCATCGACCCCCGCGAGTCCGGCGCCGCCTCGGGCCTGATGCAGACCATGCAGTGGATCGGCGGCACGCTCGGACTCGCGGTCTGGGTCACGGTGTTCGGCGCCGCGACCCGCGACCGGTCGGCGGGCGAATCCGCCGAACACCTGTTGACCCACGGGATCGCCACGGCGTTCGGCGCGGCGGCGATCTGCGCGGCGGGCGGGTTCCTGGCCTCGCTGGCACTGTCACGACGCCCGGCCTGACGCTTCGCGGGGCGTGCGCCGAGCTGATTGTTGACCAGATCAAGGAGTGATCCTAGGGTCTGACCAACCATTGTCACGAGGGGACTTCTCACCATGACCAACCCGTTCGGGTTCGAGGGTAAGCGCGTTGTCGTCACGGGGGGCTTCTCGGGTGTGGGGGCCGCCCTGGTCGAGGTGCTGGCCGAGCAGGGCGCCGAGCACATCACCGTGCTCGACCTCAAGGAGCCGACCGGCTCGGCGCACACGTTCGTCCGGACCGACCTGTCGGACGCCGCGTCGGTGGACGCCGCCGTCGCCGCGATCGACGGCCCGGTGCACGCGCTGTTCAACAACGCGGGCGTGGCCGGCACGCTGCCCGCGCCGACGGTGTTCGCGATCAACTACCTCTCGTTGCGCCGGTTGACCGAGGCACTGGTCGCCAAGGGCGCGCTGCCCGAGGGTGCCGCGATCGTGAACACCGCGTCGATCGCCGGCATTTCCTGGCCGGCCCACCTGGAGGCGATCAAGCAACTCCTCGCGATCGAGGACTGGGACGCCGCGCAGGAGTGGCTCGCGGGCAACGAACTCGGCAGCGACGCCTACAGCTACAGCAAGGAAATCGTCCAGGTTTACACGATGCACTACGCCCGCACGGCCGCCGCCAAGGGCCTGCGGATCAACAGCGTGTGCCCGTCGCCGATCGACACTCCGCTGCTGCCGGACTTCCGCAAGACGATCTCCGACAAGGTGATCGACTGGAACATCTCCCAGGGCAACGGCCGCCTCGCCACCGGGCGCGACGTCGCCCTCGCCCTGGCCTTCCTGGGCGCGGACGCCTCCGGCTTCCTCAACGGCGTCAACATCAACCTGGACGGCGGCTTCAACGCCGGACTCACCGTCGGCAACATCGACTTCTCCGGCCTGGCCTAGTACTTCGCTCCATGAGGTACTCCGGTCGCGCTCCACGAGCGTGTCCTGCGGATGCCCCTCGGCCACCCGGGGCATCCGCAGCGCTCCTGGGGTCACTCCGGCCAGTCGGAGTCCTCCACGATGCCGACGAAGTTCGGGCGCACGTAGCCGGGGGAGAACCGGTCGAGGACGTCGGCCTTGATGTTGCCGAAGGTGGTGGCGGGCTTGGGGGCGATCCCGTCGGTGAACGCCCGGAGGATGCGCCGCTTGAAGTCGGGGCGCGGATGCGCGGCGACCACCGCGGCGCGCTCCTCGGCCGAGACGTCGTGGTAACCGATGCCGAGGACGTCCAGTTCGACACCCGCGGTGGTCAGCGCGATGACGGGATCCATGTGGGTGGGGATCTCCGGCGTGGTGTGCAGGGCGATCGCCTGCCAGACCAGGCGAGCGTCCTCGTCGGCGATGCCGTGCGCGACGAGGAAGGCCCGGGCCTCGTCGGCTCCGTCGATCTCGAAGCGGCGGCCCGAGGCCCGGTGCGGTTCGGTGAGCCCGATGTCGTGGAACATGGCCGCGATGTAGAGGAGTTCCGGATCGGCTGCGACGCCCAGGCGGCGCCCGTGCAGCGCGCCCCACAGGTACACGCGTCGCGAGTGGTGGTAGAGAAGGTCGTCGGTGGCTTCGCGGACGAGTTCGGTCGCCTCGGCGGCGAGCCTGCTGTCCGGGATGGCGATGTCGGCGATGTGGATGCTCATCTGCTGCTCCTTGTGGGATGGGACCGTGCGGCTGCCCGCGAGGGCGGCCGAAGCGGCTTCAGACCCGGGCGAGTTCGGCCTCGGCCAGCACCCGGCGGTGCGCGGCGATGCGACTGTTGCGGCCGATGGCGACCGCGCCGACGAAGCGGCCCTCACGGTGGTAGGTGACTTCCAACGTGCGGTCGACCAGGTTGCGTTCGAGGGTGCGCTCCTCGTCCGCCGAGGCCGGCAGGCCGACCCCGCGGAGCGTGATGCCGTGCAGGTCGCACCAGAAGGACGGGATGGCGGTCAGGGGGCGCGCGGCATCGCCGTGCACGAGCGTGCGCGCCGCGACGGCCGCCTGTTCCACGGCGTTGCTCCAGTGCCCGAGCGAGCTGCGGTTCCCGTCGTAGACCGCCGCGCGCGACGCGGAACGCGAGTCCGAGTTCGGTGGGTGCGGGTGCGGAACGACCGCGACGTCGCCGGCCGCGACGACGCCCGGCATGGGCGTCCCGTCGATCGACAACACGCGCAGTCGCTCGTCGCACCGGACGCCGCCGGCCAGTGCGATGCCGGACCCGGCCAGCCACGCGACGTTCGGGACCGCGCCGAGGGCGAGAACCGCGACGTCCGCCGCGAGTTCGGTGCCGTCGTCGAGACCGACCGCGGTCAGCCGCCGACCGCCGACCAGAGCCTTGACCCGGTACCCGGGGAGCACTCGGATGCCGGCCGAGTCGTGCAGACGGGTGATGAACTCACCGGCGGCGGAGCCTACTTGCCGCACCAGCGGTCGGCTTTCCGGGACCACCAGCGTGACGTCGAGGCCGCAGGCCCGAGCGGCGGCCGCGATCTCGCTGCCGAGGAAACCGCCACCCACGACGACGGCCCTGCGGCCGGGCCGCAGATCGGCGCGCAACGACGCGGCGTCCTCCCGGGTACGCAGCGTGTGCACGCCGGACGGCAGCGGGAGGAGTGCGGCCGGCACGCACGCGGCGGCACCGGTGGCGATGACCAGTCCGTCGTACGGGAGGTCGCGTCCGTCGGACAGCCGCACGGTCCGGCCGTACGCGTCGAGGCCGTCGGCACGCGTGCCGAGGATCCAGGTGGCGTCGAGGTCCCCGGGCACCGGAAGATCCGTCGCGGACACCGGCAGAGCTTCGGTGAGCTGCTTCTTCGACAACGGAGGCCGGTCGTAGGGCAGATGGGGCTCGGCGCCGACCAGGACCAGCTCGCCCGCGAATCCTTCGGCGCGCAGCGTCTGCGCGGCCCGGAGGCCGGCCAGCGACGCGCCGGCCACCACGATGCGCTTCACGCCGCGGCTCCCAGGGTGCCGAGGATGCCGATGGCACGGACCGGGCACATCGCCGCCGCGGTGCGGACCTCGTCGAGACGGGCGTCGGACGGCTCCGCTTCGTAGACGAGGTAGTCGTCGTCGTCGAAGGCGAAGACGTCCGGCGCGGCGAAAACGCACTGGCCGTGGCTCTCGCACAGGTTCATTTCCACGGTGATGCGCATCATCGAACTTCCTTTCTTTGGCGGATGTCAGGCGACCGGCGGGTCGAAGCGCGAGTGCCGGGCCGCCGGCTCGACGGCGATCATGGCGACCCGGGTCGGCCCGGCGAGGACCCCGGCGAGGTGGCGGTGGTGGGCGGATGGGTGGCGGCTCGGGGACCGCCGTTTGGAAGAAGCCGCAGGTCGGGGCATCGACGGGGTCGACACTCGGACGGCGTGTAGATCTCCGGGCGGATGGCGTCCGGGTCGAGAAACGCGAACTGCCGTCACCGCTACGGCCGGGGTGTTCCCGCTCGGCGCGCCGGCGTCGTTCATGGCAGAGTTCCGTTTCCGTTCGCAGGGGTGCGCCGGCCCGGCCGGGCGGATATCCGCGCTTCGGCTCTACCTCGAACGTACGGGCGCCGCGTACCGCCGACGAGGGGCCGAACGCGCCAAACAGGGGTTCCGGCGCACCAACGGGGACGGCTCGGATGACCTGGGTGTCTGCCGATTCCCTCGGAGACAGGGCGTAGGCGCTGACTCGATCGCAGGACCGTTTACGCCTGGTGACGACGTCCGGGTCCTCGATGATTCGGCCACTTTCGTTGCCTTCGAGGTAGACCAGGGACGTGCCGTCCTCCAGCTCGATCATGATCTGCGTGGCTTCGTTGAAGCCGAACGCACCACGTTGTAGTGGCAAGATCCGCGTCTTGCCGTGCTCGTGATCTGTGGCCGCCAACAATGCAATCAGCTGTTCCACCATGACGTCTGCATCGTCCATCCATCGATGCAGTACCGACTCGTCAAGGATCGCCGAGAAGTACGGGCTTGGCGCCTTGTCGAAGATCGAGCGCCTATCGATTCGGCCTCGACCCGTGCACTGATCTCTTCGTCCGAAGCGCCGGGGTCGGCTGCTCGGAAGAGTGCGCGTTCGTAGGCCGGAGTCTCCTGCGGCGTCTTTTCTCCAAGTCCATGTATTCCAAGTACCGATCCGGGAACCGCACGCCGCGCAGCATCTCGAACAGGGCGGTGAACAGGCCGTTCGTGCCGAATGCGGCATCGAGCTTGGGGCACAACTCTTCGGGAACGGGGCTGTCGCAGGTCTCGAAGCGGCTCATCGATGCCTTGCTGTAGCCCACGACGTCGGCCAACTCCGTTACGGACATGCCGGCTCGCGTTCGATGCTCGCGAATCTGAGCGGCCACGCGTTGGCGTGGTGATCCGTTTGTCGGATCGGTCCGACGCTCCCGGAATCGCACGCGCGTACCCCTCTTTCGTTCCAATCGGATCCGCAACGGTGGGCTGCTTCAAAGGCTGAACCGAAGGGCCGATCCTGAACCACAGAGTGGCCGAACAACCACCCACTGCAATCGCAGCGGCGCTCCGCCACGAAGAGGGATGGGGTAGGGGGCGAGTGAATGCCTGGACAGCGTCTCGCCCCCTACGTGCCCCGCAACGAGAAGGGACACGTCATCAAGATGACAGCTCGAATCGGCTGGACCCAGCGAAGCTCGGCACGCGTGTCGACGCTGGATCGCGATGTGCAGGACGAGCAACTGCTCCCGCCGGCCCGGAAGTGGGTCGACGGACCGGACGTCGAGGCTCCCCCGCGCCCACCTGCCTCGCGCCCGACGCTGCTTCGGCGGTTGCGTTCGCATCGGCTGTGGCGGGCCTGGCGGTTGTCGGTGCGGTCTCGCGCGCCGTACTCGGGTGGGCGGGGATCGCGATGAGCACCCAGGAGCGAGTCTCGGGGAGTACGCAGGAGGATCTCGACAAGGGCCGCGCGTTCTTCGAGCGCTACCGGCACGCGTGGTGTCGCGACGCGTACTCGGGCCGCGGGGGCGTGCTGATGGACGTGCAGGGTCGGCAGGTCTACCTGCGCCTACGGGTCGGCATCGAATTCGTGTGCCAGATGCGGGACTTGGTCATCCTCCGACCCCCTCCCCCGGTCCTGCACGCACGCGTCGCCTACGTCGGGGCGGAAGACGCCACGAAGCGACCGGACGGCACGCTCATGGAGATGTGGGCTGTGGACAAGGGCACATCGGCCGTCGTGCAACCACCGAACGGTCACGCATGGTTCGCCCTCCTGGCAGACCTCGAACGAGCCGACTGCCCCATGGGCCCCGTGGCGGAGTGGGCAGATCCGGCGGACGGTTCGACGCCGGACGCCTCGAACAAGGGCGACCACCCGACCGGTGCCGTGCAGCCGCCCTCACCCGCGCCGTGCGTCACCCCACGAGCTGAACAACGGTCACCAGAAGCTCACTTGTCGTGATCTGGTAGATCACGATGACGCTTCCGCAGGTCGCCGTGCGCCTGTCCTTGCCGTATGTGGCACTGGACCCGGACCCGTATGGGTCGTTGGCGATGCGGGCCATGCCGTTGTCCAGGTCTCGCCGTTGGCTACTCGGAAGATTGCGGCGGGCCTTCTCGCAATCGGGAGTCCACTTGATCGAGTACGTCCGCACGTTCCACCCCCATGACGACGGCCGCTTCCGCTTCCTCGTGAATCCCCTGCACCCAGTCGTGGATCCGGCGCATGGCCGCCGGGACCGGTGTGGGTTTCGCCGCCCATCGATACAGCGTCAGGGGCATGTCCCGAGCGGGCGCGTGCTCGATCTCGTCCATGAACTTGGCGCGTTGGTCTTCCGGCAGGGACTCACGGATGCCTGCGATCGTGGCCGGCAGGGCGTACCACGTGCCGTCCACGAGGGTGACGAACAGGCGCCCGCCGTCGTTGTCGGGCGCATCGGGATCGCGCTGGTGTTCGTCGCCGTGTTCGTCCATGAGCGTCCTTCGACATGAGTTACGGTCCGGCTACAGACAGTGTGCATGCTCGATGCCCCTTGTGAAGACTCCGACGTGCCACGGCGAGAAGAGCAACGGCACGCGCAACGGCAGGCGACCCGATCGGCCCGAAACCTCCCCCGGCCCCGATCACACTCCCGCTCACGCAATGGCGGCACGGCGCAGAGAACCACGCCGAGTTCCCGGCTCGGCGCGGCAGGGGTCGGTTTCGGCAATAGGCGCCGATAAATCGGCGACCGTCGGGTGATCCGCGCAGTCATTCGTGCGGCGGCAAGGCCGGCGAATTGCCAGGGCTCCTTGTCGAATGTCACCGACAAGGAGCCCTGGCAATTTGGGATATGACGAATAGTCAGGCGGGTCGAGGTGTGCTCAGACGGCGGGGTCCTCGACGGCCGCGGGGATCTCGCCCTCGGCCATCTCCTCGACGAATCGCTGCAACAGCGCGGCGAACGTCTCGCGGTCCGCGTCGCTCCAGCGGTCGAGCATCTCGCTCATCCGCCGGTCCATGACGTCGTTGAGCCGGCGCCGGACCGAGTCGCCGCGCGGGGTGAGCGAGACGAGGCTGACCCGTCCGTCGTCCGGGCTGGGCGAACGCCGGACGTAGCCCTCCCGCTCCAGTTGGCCGACCTGGCGCGCGGTGGCGCCCGGGTCCATGTTCGTCATGCGCGCCAACTCCCCCATGGGGAGCGGGCCTTGCTTCTCGATGCGGCGCAGCAGCACATAGGCGGGCTGCGAAATGGTCGCGCCCGCCGCGGCGGCCTGGCCCGCGTATACTCGGCGGCTGGCGTGGCGCCGAAGCAGTGCCTCCAGCGCCCGCTGGATCGCTTCGACGTTTTCGGTGGAGTTCACCCGGCCATGATAGCAGTCCTTGACTGCGTCAATTTAATACTGTGCGATAACGTGCATAACTCGGAGCGGATTCCGAGCCCGCCGCACATCGCGGCCGAAGGCGGCCTTGGCGAACAGGCGGACAGCGGGCGGCCGGGCGAACGAACAGGGCTTCGACTCCGGAAAATACCGCGCGGCGGGGTCTGCGGCGCGCTCACCGACGCACTCGCGACCATGTGTGATCACACTTGTTTGTTATCCGCAGCCGAGCGGCCGTCAAGCGGTCGCCTCGGTCCCGACGGAGGAAACGAGACCGAGACGACCTGCCCATGGACTATGTCAGTCGTCAGACGATCAGACAATGGCAACCGGATTGATGGGGCTCCCCGTTGCACCGGTGACCGGAAGCGGGGCCACACACAACAGACACGAATAGGCGCCGGCTTCCGCCATCGCCTCGGCAAGCTCGCTCAGCCATAGATGTTCGAGCAGTGGCACACCGGATTCGACGAGCAACGCGATGTGGACCGACAAGAACCGATCATCGAATGGAATGCACTCGATCGCGCTGTTGTCCGCGCCGACCACACTGATGTCGTGCTCCCGGACGTAGTCCACCGCGTCGAGCGACAGACCGGGCTGTGCGAACGAGGGCTCGCGGCCGGCGGCGACCGTGGCCCGGTACTCGTCGAGATAGCCGGTACGAACCAACAGCGCGTCGCCGGCGCGCACCTCGACGCCCTGCCGCTCGGCGCACCCGGCCAGATCGGCGCCGGTGATCTTGTATCCGCCCTCCAGATACGGCCTGTCGAAGTGCCGCGGCAGGTCGAGCAGCACCGCCCGGGTCGCGAACGCGCCGAGCTTGTCGATCCCGCAGCGGCCGGCGCCGGTGTGCGAGCGGAAGCTGTCGGCCGGAAAGCCGTTGTAGAACCGTCCCTTGGCCTGCACGTGGCACAGCGCGTCCATGTGCGTGAGGTTGTGCGACGGGATGATCAGCACGTCCTCGTTCGAGCCGACGTCGTCGCCGCCCTCGAACCCCTCGTACATCGCGTCGGTCTGACTGACCAGCGTCAGCCGTTGTGGCGTGCCGCGGAAGTCGAAGGCGGGTTGGTTGCCGCGCACGATGGGCAGGGCGAGCGAGTACGAGCGCCCGGTCCGGATCTCGTGCGCGGCGGTCCGGACCCCGGCGGGCTCGATCAGGTTGAGCGCCCCGCGTTCGTCCTCGGCGCCCCAGCGGCCCCAGTTGCCGGCGGCGGGCGGCGGCGTGGACTCGGGGTCCGGGTCGAGTGCGGGCAGGTCCGTACCGGCTCGGGTGTCGTCCGTCATGCGTCGGGCGGTCCGGTCCGGGCGGGCCTCAGAACGCGATGACGCCGCGCGCGATCCGTCCGTTGTGCATGTCGTCGAGCACGTCGTGGAAGCCGTCGGCCGGATAGACCTTGGACACCAGCGCGTCCAGGTCGAACTTGCCTTGGCGGTACAGCTCGACGATCGCCCGGATGTCCTCGTGCGGACGCACGCCGCCGGCGCGGGTGCCCAGGAGGCCCCGGTCGCACTGGAGCAGGTTGGCGATCCGGATGTTGGCGGTCGCGGTCTGCGCGGGCTGGCCGACGGCGATCAGCGTGCCTCCCCAGTCCAGCGCCTCCATGGCGTTCTCCAGCACGGCCGGGATGCCGGTGCACTCGAAGATCCAGTCCACGCCGCCCGCGCCGAACACGCCGACCTTGACCTCGTCGCTGTACGGGAAGAGCGTGCGGATCTCGTCCGCGACGTCCACGTCCTTGCCCGACTTGACGAAGTCGGTCGCACCGAACTTGCCGGCCAACTCGAACTTGCCGGGCACGGTGTCGATGCCGACCACGCGGCCGGCGCCCTTGAGCCGCAACGCCTGGACGGCGGACAGGCCGACCCCGCCGAGGCCGATCACGGCCGCGGTCTGGCCGGGCAGCACGTTCGCCCTGTTGAGCACCGCGCCCGCGCCGGTGACCACGCCGCACGGCACCAGGCACGCGGAGGTCAGCGGCACGTCCTTCGGGATGGTCACGCACTGGATTTCCTTGACCAGGGTCAACTCGGCGAAGGTGGACGCCCCCGCGAAGTTCCACACCGGCTCGTCGCCGATGGCGAACGGCGTGCCCCGGTTGCCCAGCGTCTGGCGACAGCGGTTGGGGTGTCCGGTCTGGCAGTGCCGACACATCCCGCACGCGGCGATCGTGGTGATCACCACGTGGTCGCCCGGCACCACCGAACCGACCCCCGCGCCGACCTTCTCCACGATGCCGGCGCCCTCGTGCCCGAGCACGGACGGCGTGGGCCACTCGATGACGCCCTCCAGCACGCTGACATCGCTGTGGCAGACCCCGGTCGCGACGATCCGGACCAGGACCTCACCGGCCTCCGGGTCACGTACGGTGACATCGTCCCGGATCTCGGCGCCCGTGGCGGTGTGCAGGATCGCGCGCATGTACCGTCTCCTCGTTCCGGGCGGACGGCCCGCCGCGAGGTGTGTTCGCCGCGCACCGGACCGGCCCACCCCAAGCCGAACTTCCACATCCTTGATCACTACAACGATCTCGATTATTCACCGAGTGCCCAAGAGGTCAAGGCATACCAACGCCGGGATCCGACGGCCCCGCTTCCCCGACCGACCGGCCCCGCGCCGCGCGTCCCGACCCGGTGCCGCGCCGGTCGACTCGTCGAGCGCGGCGAAGCGGTGCCCGGGCAGTTTGCCCGCGTCGAGTTCCGCCCACCCCGGCGCCCGCTCCCGAAACGTGGCGTTCCCGGTGTCGATGCCGAGTTGATGGATCGTGAGCACCTGGCCGGCATGCTCGGGACGCATCGGCGCGATCGTCACGGCGGTGACGGCGGCAGTGGACATGCCGCTCGCTCCGGGGACGCGGCGGCCGACGGAAGTCCCATCCCGACGCAAATGCACATGCGCCCCGCACCCGCCCCCGGTATAAATCGCCGGATGGGATCACAGGCGGCACAGGACGTGGAATCGACGGTCGCACACGCCGTCGCGGTATTGACCGAGGCCACCGAGGGCGAGCGTGACTGGTCGCGCCCGGCGGGCGGGTTGGAATGGGACTGTTGGTACACGCTGGTGCACGTGGTCGGCGATCTGTACGCGTACGCGGGCCAGGTCGCGTCCGCTCGGATGGACGACTACGTCCCGGTGGACATCCAGGCGGACGACGACGCGACGCCGAGCACGATGTTGCACGCGGTCCGCGCGGGCGGCGCGCTGCTCGCGACCATGGTGGCCACCCGCCCCGACTCGGCTCGCGCGTTCCACCCGTACGGGATCTCCGATCCGGACGGCTTCGCCGGAATGGGCATCATCGAGGTGATGGTCCACATGCACGACCTGGCCGCCGGTCTCGACCTGGCCTACGAGCCCGATCGGCAGGTCTGCGCCCGGGTACTGACCCGGATGTTCCCCGACGCCCCCGCCGGCTTCGCCCCGTGGCCCACCCTGCTGTGGTGCACCGGCCGTACCGAACTCCCGGGCCACCCGCGTCGGGTCGGCAAGTGGCGCTGGCGGGGCCTGCCCGACGCGTAGGGCCGAGACAAATACCGGACCGCCCCGAGGCACGCCTCGTACCCCGACTCGGAAGGAACCCCCGTGCCCGCACCGTCCCTGGATGGACTCGGTTTCGCCCCGCTCGATCGTCCCGAGCACGGCGAGGTGGACGCGTCCACGTTCTTCGCGTACCACGAGGCCGACGGGGTGGTCTGGGCCGACTACCGCGGCGGCGACATCGTCCGCGGCCACCTGATCGGCACCCGCGACGGGGACACCCTGGACTTTCGCTACACGCAGCTCAACCGGTCCGGCGCCACCGCGTCCGGGCACTGCGTGAGCGCCGTCGTGGTGTTGCCGGACGGTCGGCTCCGGCTGGAGGAGACGTGGGAGTGGGAGTCCCGGGAGGGCAGCGGTACCAGTGCCGTGGAGCAGGTCCCGGGCTCCTGAACCCGACACCCGGTCGGTTGTCGGACGCGGTATCTACGTTGAACCCCAACGGACATCGCGACCGAAGGGGTGGGCCATGGGATTCAACGGGGACATCGTCGTATTACGCGCACGGACGCCGTTGGCGGACCTGGCGCCCTACGTCGGCGGAAACGGACATCCGGTCTACGGCGAGTGGGCCTACGCGGACGGCTGGCGCGCGGTGCACGTGCGCCACTTCGAGGACCCGTACGCCTTCCAGGGCCCCTGGCTCACCGACCTGGCGGCGCGCACCGGTTCGCCCGTGTTGGTCTGCGGGGTGTTCGAGAGCGATGTCGCGCACGTCCAGGGGCTGAGCGGCACGGACTTCTGGGAGGGCTGGCTCGATCCGGGCAGCGCCGCCACGCAGTTGGCCGGGAATCGGTGGAACCGGGCCGGGCAGCAGGGCGACTTCGGCCGTTTCCGGGACGAGGCCGCAGCGTGGCTGGAGGAGGATCGGCCGCGCGTCGCAGAGGCGGCCGTGCGGTGGGCCGCGGCGGCCGGATACCGCGTACCTCCCGAGCCGATCCTGGAGTTGCTGAGCCTGCAGCGGGACCCGTTCGTGCAGCACCTGTTCTTCGAACTGCTCACGTGCCTGGGGCTGGTGTCGCTCCCGGAGCGGTGATCGGGCGGGCCCGACTCACTCGGCTCCCGCCGCCTCGACGCCCTCCGGCACCTTCTCCACCTCCGTGTCCTGCGGCCCGATCGGGCGGCCGTCCGCAGCGCGTACCTCCAGCGTCCGCAGCGGGCGGCCCTGACGCCGATCCAGCAGCCGGGACTGCGGCTCGGCCGGCTCGAACCAGTGCGCCTCGCCCCACTGGCGCAGGGCCACGATCACGGTGAACAGGTCGCGGCCCTTGGCGGTCAACACGTACTCGTTGTAGGCACTGCCGTCGGATGCCGGGACCACCTCCAGGATCCCGCCGGCCACCAGCGCGCGCAGTCGGGCGGTCAGGATGTTCTTGGCCACGCCCAGGCTGCGCTGGAACTCGCCGAATCGTCGGCTCCCGTCGAACGCGTCGCGCACGATCAGCAACGACCACCAATCGCCGATCGCGTCCACCGAGCGCGCCACCGGGCAGGTGCTCTCGTCGAACCGGGTGCGCTGCACCATGCGGGTCGTCTCCTCGTCCTCGGATCGGGCGGCCACTCGCCGCCACCATGGTTGCAACATGCTACCAAGCTCGTCTAGCGTGCATCCGGTAGCAACTTGCCACCGGATTCGAGGGAGAGCGTGACATGGCAGTCGAGCAACAGGGCGGTCCGAGGCGGATCGAGGCCGAGGCGGGAAACCCGGAGGCCGCCTCGCTCTCCCGCGCCCACACCCTCCTGTTCGCGGTCGCCGCCGGCGTCGCCGTGGCCGGCGTCTACCTCGCCCAACCGCTGCTGGTGACCATGGGCCACGACCTGGGCCTGGCCCCGGGCACCGTCGGCGTGGTGGTCACGCTCACCCAGGTCGGCTACGCACTCGGCCTGTTCCTGCTCGTCCCGCTCGGCGACCTGCTCGACCGCCGCCGGCTGATCGTGGGCCAATTCGCGCTCCTGGCCGCCGCCTCCGCCGCCGTCGGCCTGGCCGGTCACGCCGCCCTGCTGCTGGTCGCGATGATCTGCGTCGGCCTGCTCGCCGTGGTCACCCAGGTGGTCGTCGCGCACGCCGCCTCGCTCGCCGCCCCGGCCGAACGCGGTCGCGTCGTCGGGGCGGTCACCGGCGGCGTGGTCCTGGGCATCCTGCTCGCCCGGACCGTCTCCGGCACGGTGGCCGACCTGGCGGGCTGGCGCGCGGTGTACCTCGGCTCCGCCGCGCTGAGCCTGGTCCTGGCCCACACCCTGTACCGGGTATTGCCGCGCGGGCGGGACGACCGGCCCGCGGCGACCGGCGGCGCCCGGCTGTCCTACCGCAAGCTGCTCGTCTCGATGCCGACCCTGTTCGCGGCGGAACGCCTCTTCCGGGTCCGGGCCCTGTTCGCGCTGCTGATCTTCGCCGCCTTCAGCACCCTGTGGAGCAGCATCGCGCTCCCGCTGAGCGAGCCGCCGCTGTCCCTGTCGCACACCGCGATCGGCGCCTTCGGCCTGGCCGGCGCCGCCGGCGCGCTCGGCGCGATCCCGGCCGGCCGACTGAGCGATCGGGGCCACGCGAACCGGGTCACCGGGATCGCGCTGGTCCTGCTCACCCTGTCCTGGCTGCCGCTGGCCTTCACCCGCCAGTCGCTGTGGGCGCTGGTGGTGGGCACGATCATGCTCGATCTCGCGGTCCAGGCGGTACACGTGAGCAACCAGACGCTGATCCACCCGCTGCGGCCGGACGCCGGCAGCCGACTGATCGGCGGCTACATGATCTTCTACTCGATCGGCAGCGCCGTCGGGGCGATCGCCTCCACCACCTTGTACGCGGCGGCCGGCTGGTCGGCGGTCTGCCTGCTCGGCGCGGGCTTCGGGGCCCTGGCCCTGGTGGTGTGGGCGGTGGACGCGCGCCGCGGGCCCCGGGAGCGCGCCGGTGCGTCCGCGCCGACCGTCACACCGTGACCAGTACGTTCACAATCACGCCGACGACGAGCAGCAGGATCACCCAGGACCACACCGGGCGCTCCGCCGACCGAGATCGCGGTGGTCGTCGGGTCATGGTCGACTCCTTCGTCGTGGGGGTCGACCGCTCCCGGACGAGCCGCCGACCCCCACGAACGTAGGATCCCGAGGCGGTCGCCCGGCATCCCGGCCACGGGCGTTTGTGGGGTGGTGTGCGCACCACCCCGCGAGGGGGCCCGGCCCGGCTGTCGGTCCGGTGCCGCGCCGGAGAGCATCGAACCAATCCGGGAAAGGGGTCGAGCGATGTCCGCGAGGTCCGGCCTGTCCCGAACGCTCGCGGCGCTGCGCCGTCTGCCCGGCCGGCTGCTGCTGCTCGCCGAGGCCGGCGGCACCGCACTGCTCGCGCTACTCGCCCTGCCCGCGGTCGTGCTGGTCGCCGCGCTGTGCGTCGTGGGCGTCGGCCTGCCCCTCGCGGCCCCGCTGCTGCGCACGGTGCGCCGACTGGCCGGGATCGAACGCCGCCGGGTCGCCGGCGTGCTCGGCGGCCCGCCGATACCCGAGCACTACCGCCCCCTGGAGGGCTCCCTGCTCGGCCGAGCCCGGATCGCGCTCACCGACCCGGCCGGCCGCCGGGACCTGCTGTGGCTCCCGGTACACGGGTTGACCGGCCTGCTCGCCGCCGTGCTCGGCCTGGGCCTGGGCCTGAGCGCCGTCAACAACCTCACCATGCCGCTGTGGTGGTGGGCCGTCCCGGGCCGGCCGCCCTCCGGGGCCGGATTCCCGGTCGACTCGTGGTGGACGGCCGCGGCGATGGTGCCGATCGGTGCGGCCCTCGCGATGCTCACGGCCACCCTGGTCCCGATCCTGCTCCGCGGTCAGGCTCGACCGACCCGCCCGCTGCTCACCCCCTCGTCCACCCCCCACCTGGTCGAGCAACTGGCCGAGGCGACCGCCGGCCGAGCCGCCGCATTGGACGCACACGGCGCCGAACTGCGGCGCATCGAAAGGGACTTGCACGACGGTACGCAGAATCGACTGCTTGCCGTGGTGCTGCACCTCGGGTTGATCGAACGGGCCCTGGAACGCGATCCGGAGCAGGCGCTGCCGCTGGTCCTGCGCGCTCGGCGAGCCGCCAACGACGCGCTGGACGAACTGCGCGACGTGGTCCGCGGCATCCACCCGCCGATCCTGGCCGAACGCGGTCTGGACGGCGCCGTCTCCGCCCTGGCCGCCCGCTGCCCGGTGCCCTGCGTCGTGCGGACCGTCGGCCTGACCCGGGCCCCGGCCGCCGTGGAGACCGCCGCGTACTTCGTCGTCGCCGAGGCGTTGAACAATGTGGCCAAGCACAGCCACGCCGACCACGTCGTGGTCACGTTGGCGCAGGAGGAGGACACGCTGGTGATCGAGGTCGAGGACGACGGGCGCGGCGGCGCGGACGGGCACCCGGGCAGCGGCCTGATCGGCCTCCGGCGGCGCGCGCTCGCCCTGGGCGGCCGGCTGACGGTGCACAGCCCGGTGGGCGGGCCGACCCGACTGCGTGCGGAGTTGCCGTGCGGGTGGTGATCGCCGAGGACGACGCGCTGCTGCGCGAGGGGCTCACCCTGCTCCTGGCCGGCGAGGGCTTCGAGGTGCCGGCGGCGGTGGACAACGGCACGGATTTCCTGGCCGCCGTGGCAACCCACGAGCCGGACGTCACCGTGGTCGACGTACGACTGCCACCGGACTTTCGCGACGAGGGGTTGCGGGCCGCGATCGAGGCCCGGCAGCGTCGACCGGGGCTGCCCGTGCTGGTGTTGTCCGCGTATGTCGAGGACCGCTACGCGGCCGAGTTGCTCGCCGACGGCAAGGGCGCGACCGGCTACCTGCTCAAGCAACGGGTGGGCGACGTCGCGGAGTTCGCCGACGCGCTGCGCCGGGTGGCGACGGGCGGCACGGTGATGGACCCGGAGGTGGTCGCCCAACTCCTGGTCCGCCGCCGCTCGGACGACCCGTTGCGCGAGTTGACCCCGCGTGAGCGCGAGGTGCTCGGGCTGATGGCCGAGGGTCGCTCGAACACGGACATCGGCCGGCTGCTGGTGATCAGCGAAGGCGCCGTCAACAAGCACATCCGCAACATCTTCGCGAAGCTCGGCCTGGCACCCGACGACGTGGGACATCGACGGGTGTTGGCCGTACTCGCCTATCTGAACGGTTGAGCGATCGCGGGCAGGCGGTCGGGCACCCGGCCGCCTGCCCGCGCGCGCCTCACGCGTCGAAGGCGTCCCGGCGGGTGCGCGGACGCTTGCGCGCGGCCGGGATCGGCTGCGGGGCGGCGCCCTCGACCACCGTGTTGGTCAGCGTCCCGATGCCCTCGACCGTGAGCGCCACCGTGTCACCCGGCTTCAGCGGCGACAACTCCCGCCCCAAGCCCCACAGTTCGCCGAGGCAACCGCCGTTGCCGCAGGTGCCGGTGCCGAGCACGTCGCCGGGACGGATCCAGGTGCCACGCGAGGCGTAGGCGACCAACTCGGCGGGCGGCCAGCCCATGTTGACCAGCGAGTCGCGGCCGATCTCGACACCGTTGACCGACGCCCGCAGCGCGATGTCCAGGAAGCCGTCCGCGTCCCGGTACTCCTCGAACTCGTCGGCGGTCACCAGCCACGGGCCGAGCGTGGTCGCGGTGTCCTTGCCCTTGCACGGACCCAGACCGACCCGCATCTCCCGGGCCTGGAGGTCGCGCGCCGACCAGTCGTTGAAGATGGTGTAGCCGACGATGTGTTCCGCGGCCTGCTCGACCGTCAGGTCCTTGCCCGCGCGGCCGATCACGATGCCGACCTCCAGTTCGAAGTCGAGCACGCTCGACCCCGGCGGCATCGGCACCACGTCGTCGGGGCCGATGATCGCGTAGGGGTTGGTGAAGTAGAAGGTGGGCAGCTCGTACCACTCGGGCACCACCGTGGCGTCCGGCCCCTGCACGGTGATCGCGACGCCCTCGACGTGCTCCTCGAACGCCACGAAGTCACGCACGGTGGGCGGCTGCAGCGGCGGCAGCAGGCGCACGTCGGCGAGCGCGACCGAGGGCTGCGACAGGGCCTGCTCACCCGCCGCGCGCAACGCCTGCCCGCCCCGCTCGATCAACGAGAGCAACGTTTCGCCCGCCGGCAGCGGGTGCACGGTATCGCCACCGCTCGACAACACCCCGGAGTGGATCGAGCCATTCAGGTCGAAGGTCGCGAACTTCACGATTGTGCTCCTTGTTCCGTACGTGCCGAGGACCGGCGACGGTGCGTCGGTATCGCTAAATGATCACACCGCCCCCAACCCCGACCAAAAGCGCCGGCCGGGCCGTCAACGGCCCGGCCGGCGCCCATGGCCGATCAGCCCGGCCCGCGTTCGAGGCCGGCCGGGCCGCAGGCCGCACCACTCGTCACGCGTAGCAGGAAAGCGGCTTGCCGTCGTTGAACACGACCATGTCGCCGAGCGCGCCGTAGATGTCGATCGACGCGGCCCGCTCCGCCCCGTTCAACTCGGCATATGCCCGGTGCAGGTTGCCGACGATCCGCTCCGAGTCGGACAGCACCGCGTACTCGCCCAGGTCCGTCTCCCGCGCCACGCTCAGCGGGTCCAGCCCGGCCTCCAGACCCTTGCGGGCCGTCTCCAGGAGGAAATTCGTGTACCCGATCGCATAGTCGATCTGCTCCGGGCCACACACCTCGCCGTGCCCGGGGACCAGCGTGGTCGCGCCCAACCCCTTGATGCGCTCCAGCACTTCGAGGTAGCCGGCGGGCGAACCCATCAGCAGGAACGGGGTACCGCCGTTGAAGATCAGGTCGCCCGTGTAGAGGACGCCCTGCTCCTCCAGCCACACCACCGAGTCGTTCGAGGTGTGCGCCGGCCCGAAGTGCCGCACCTGCGCCCGCAGTTCGCCCGCGTACACGGTGACGCTGTCGGTGAAGGTCAGGAACGGCGGTGCCGCGCGCAGCCCGCCCCAGCCGACCCCCGGCCAGATCGCCTCGACCTCCATGATGCCCAGATTGAGGATCTCGGCCCGGGTGTTCTCGTGCGCCACGATGGTGGCCGACTCGAACAGGTAGTTCCCGTTCGTGTGGTCGCCGTGGTGGTGCGTGTTGATCAGCGTGCGCACCGGCGCGTCGGTGTGCTTGGCGATCGTCTCCTGGAACATCCGGGTCCGGGCCTCGGTGGCGCAACCGTCGATCGCGACGACGCCCTCCGGGCCGACCAGGAAACCGGTGTTGTTGATCCACCAGGTGCCGTCCGGCTGGATGTACGCGAACGCTCCGTCGGCCACCTCCTGGACGCGAGGGGGATCCATCCGGCCGTGATCGTGCTGCGACGTGCTCATCGATACTCCCGATCGACTGGGGGTGTGCGTTGACGTGCATACACCGCCGACCACCCGGCGCGCAGCCTGACGACCCGTCAGTTGCCGAGTCCGGTAGTGCTTGTCCCGGGATGTCCGGGGGCCCGGCGGCTCGTTCGGGCTCAGTTCACCGCACGACCGGTGAACGCGGCGAGCCGGTCCGCGGCCGGCGCGTCCGCGGCGACCGGCTGCTCCGGGCCGAACGCACGCCCCTCGCCGCGCGCGGCGTCCGGCAGGGTGCTGCGCATGCGCTCCAGGAGCGTCTCGGCGAGCTCGGGGTCCAGGTCGGTCGGCCTGCCCAGCGCCCGGGCCAGGTCCCACGCGTGCACGAAGATGTCGCCGGTGGCCAGGCCGAGCAGGAAACCGCCGGTCTGCTCGCCGAACGGGGTCTTGATCGACGCGGCGATCCGCTCCGGCGTGAAGGTCGCCAGCATCGTCTCGACCACCGCCTCGAAGTCCTCCCTGGGGTCCTCGGAGACCGGCTCGGACGGCCCGGTCAGGGCCGCCGCGAGACCGCGCTGGGCGCCGGTGGCGTGGGCGAGCAGGCCCTTGACGTCCCATTCGTCGCACGGACACGCGAGTCCGAGCTTGGCGTCGTCGACCTCGGCGAGCAGCGGGCGGAAGGCGTCGACCGCACGCCGGTACTGGGTCATCTGGTCCACGAGGGCTCCTTCGAGTGATGTCGAACAGGTGAAGTCGAGCGTTGTCGAGTGCCGACGCCGCGTCGACACGGCGTGCTCGACCGGTGACGCACGACGGGCAGCGGTCAGGCTACGCCTGGGCTCGGGCTGCGGATACAGCCGGTTGGGGAATGTTTGGCGGTCGCACGTATGTTTCCTTTTCGGTGCGTCCGCCGCCGTGACCGTCGGTACGTCCGTCCTGTACATCGCCCCGTGTCCCGGGACGCCGCAGCCGCTGTGCGGCCAGTGCCCGCGACCACCGAGCAAGAAAGCCGGAGAGCAAGTGAAGGTCGAGATCTACAGCGATATCGCGTGCCCGTGGTGCTACGTCGGGAAGCGCCGCTTCGAGCGCGCGCTCGCGGCGTTCCCGGGCGCCGAGGACATCCAGGTCACGTATCGCCCCTACCAATTGGACCCGAGCACACCCACCGAGCCGTCGCCGCTGCGCGAGCGGCTGGCCGAGAAGTTCGGCGCGGCCAACCTCGACGGAATGAACGCGCGGCTCGCCGACGTGGGCACCGCCGAGGGCATCACCTTCGACTTCACCCGGGCGCTGTCGGTGAACACGCTGACCGCGCACCGGATGTTGTGGCTCGCCCTGACCGAGTTCGGCCCGGCGGCCCAGGCCGCGCTCAAGGATCGGCTGCTCGCGGCCTACTTCACCGAGGGCGAGAACGTCGCCGACCACGTGCGGTTGACCGAGTTCGCCGTCGAGGCCGGGCTGGACCGGGATCGGGTGGTCGCCTTCCTCGCCTCCGACGAGGGCACCGACGAGGTCCGGCGCGAGATCGCCGAGGCGCAGGAGATGGGCGTCACCGCCGTGCCGACGTTCGTGTTCGAGGGCACCTGGGCGGTGCAGGGCGCCCAGGAGGCGTCCACGTTCCTCCAGGTCCTGGAGCAGGTGCGCGACCAGGTGCGCGAGCAGAGCGGCGAGTCCGCCCGGCCGGCGACCGACGGCGACGCGTGCGCCGACGGTTCCTGCGCGGTGTGAGCGCCCCGGGGGAAACGACCGGGCGGTTGTCCATCGAACGTCTACAGCGGGCCCGGTGGGCCGCGCTGTGGGTGTTCTTCGCGTTCAGCGCCGCGGTGGCGGATTTCCTGGCCCGGATCCCGCAGTTCAAGGAGGATCTGGACCTCGACGACGCCCAACTGGGACTGGCCCTGCTCGGCTCGCCGGTGGGCGCGCTGGTGGCGGTCCAGCTCGCGGGCACCGCCGCCGGGCGCTGGGGCAGCAGGCGGGTCGCGCGGGTGTCGGTGATCGGCGGGTGTCTGGCGCTGTTCCTGCCCGCGTTCGCCTGGAACCTGCCCTCGTTGGCGGTCGGCCTGCTGATCCTGGGCGCGCTGATGGGTTTCACCGATGTCGCGGCGAACGCGCAGGGTGTCGCGATCGAGCAGCAGTTGGGCCGGCCGATCATGAACGGGCTGCACGGCGGCTACAGCCTCGGCGGGTTGTTCGGCGCGCTGGTCGGCTCCGGAGCGGCGGCCCTGGGGGTCACTCCCCGGGTGCATCTGTCGGTGATGGCGCTCGTGCTCGCGGTCGGGGCATGGGCCGGTTCGCGGGCGCTGCTGGGCGTCGCGGACGATCCGCACGTGCACACCCCGGCAGCGTCGGACTCGAAGTCGGCGTCGGCCTCGGCGTCGGAATCGGCGTCGGGTGAAGCACCTGCGGCGGCCACGGGCGGTCTGGTCCGGCTGCTCGCCGGCTACCGCGCGGTGGTCCTGCTCGCGCTGATCGGGCTGTGCTCCTTCGTCGGCGAGGGCGCGGTAGCGGACTGGAGCGGGGTGCATCTGCGCGAGACGCTGGACAGTTCGGCGGGGGTCACCGGGCTGGGCTTCGCGGGCATGTCGGTGGCGATGGCGGCCGGCCGGTTCGCGGGCGATCGGGTCGTGGAACGCTTCGGCCCGGTACGGGTGTTGCGGACGGGCGCGCTGATCGCGGCGCTGGGCATGGCGCTCGCGCTGGTCACACCGTGGCCGGCGGTGTCGGTGCTGGGCTTCACGCTGTTCGGCGTCGGAGTGGCCCCGGTCGCCCCGGTGACGTTCAGCGCTGCCGGCAACACCCCGGGGGTGCCCGCCGCGTGGGCCATCTCGCGGGTGACCGGCATCGCCTACATCGGGCTGCTCGCGGGCCCGCCGGTGATCGGCTTCATCGCCCACCACACCAGCCTGACCACGGCGTTGGCGATCCCGGCGGTGCTGGTCGCGATCATCGCCCTGACCGCGGGCGCGGTCCGCCGCTGACCCGGCCCGTCCTCGGGCGCAGCCCCGCGCCCGAGGACGCGGCCCCGCGTCAGGTCAGCCGGTCCGCGTGGTTGATGCCCTGCGCGTCCCAGCGCGCCTCGTGCGCCGCGGCCCGGGTGCGAAAGTCCGCCCAGTCGCGCCGTTCCGGGCGGGACCAGGCGGCCTCGGCGACCGAGGCGATCCGCGGGAAGAGCAGGTACTCGGCGTCCGCGATGGTCTTGATCGTCTCGCCCCACAACGCGCCCTCGACCCCGAGCACCGCGTCCGCGGGCAGTCCGGGCAGGTGCGTCGAGGGTTCCCAGTCATAGGACTGCCGCACGTCGACGGTGCCGGCCCAGGTCACCCCGAGCCGCTCGCCGGCGCTGTACTTCATGTCCAGGTAGGCGTGGTCGGCCGGCGCCAGCACCACCTTGTGGCCGGCCCGCGCGGCGGCGGCGACCTCGGCCGCGTCCTGCCGGGCCGCGCCCCAGTACTCCAGGATCGCGCCGGGCAGCGGGTCGCCGGAGGCGAGTTGGTGCCAGGCCATGGTCTGCTTGCCGTGCTTGGCCACCAGGGGTTGGGCGCGGGCCATGAAGGCCCGGTACTGCGCGGGCTTGAGCGTGTGCGTCTCGTCTCCGCCGATGTGCAGGTAGGGGCCGGGGGTGAGTTCGGCGAGCCGGCCGAGCACCTCGTCCAGGAACGTATAGGTGGCCTCGCCGTCGACGCACAACGAGGAGAAGCCGACCCGGGTGCCGGTATAGGGGGTGTACTGCTTGCCGTCGCAGGCCAGTTCCGGGTAGGCGACGATCGCCGCGTTGGTGTGTCCGGGCATGTCGATCTCGGGCACCACGGTGATGAAGCGCTCGCCCGCGTAGTCGATCACCGCGCGGTAGTCGGCCGCCGTCCAGAACCCGCCCGGCCCGCCGCCCACCTGGGTGGACGCGCCGATCCCGGTGAGTTCGGGCCGCCCCTCGATGGCGATCCGCCAGCCCTGGTCGTCGGTCAGATGCAGATGCAGGTGGTTGAACTTGTAGGCGGCGAGGTGATCGATCAGCCGGCGCATCTCGGCGGGCGGATAGAAGTGCCGGGCCAGGTCGATCATGATGCCCCGGTACGGATACCTGGGCGCGTCCCGGACCACGGCCGGGCGCAGTTCGAACGGCGGCTCGACCGGCACCAGTTGGCGCAGCGTCTGGGCGCCCCGGTAGAGGCCGACCGGCACGCCCGCGCGGATCGTGGCGCCGTGCTCGGTGACGATCAGCTCGTACGCCTCGTCGCCGTCGGGTCGGCCGGCCGGGTCCGGATCCAGGACCAGGGCGAGGTCCGCGCCGGTGCCGGACCGGGCGTCGACCAGCACGGGCAGCGGCAGGCCGGTGGCGGCGCGCAGTTCGGCGGCGACCGATTCGGCGACCGCCCGCGCGGCCTCGGTCGCGGCCCGCACCCGGGTGTCCCGCCCCGGTGTCCAGGGGCGGCCCGGTCCGCCGAGCGCCTCGACCGGGATCGGCACGAGTCCCCGCGCGTCGGCCGCCAACGGTCCGCTCGGCAACACCCGGGCCTCGGCCCCGCCGGCGGCGGGCCGGCCGGGGTCGCCGGTCCCCTTCGGGTCGGCCTTCGGCGGGCCCCCCGAGGAGGAGGCGGCGTCGGTGATCCACACGGCCGCCCCCGCGGCGGCGATCGGGACGGTGAGGAAAAAAGCCAGGGCGCGTCGCCGCAACATGTGACTCTCCCAATTCGCTCCGCCGGGATCGGTCTTCGACCCAGTCTAGGCAGCCGTCGGCGACGATCCGGTTGGTCGACACACCGATAAACGGAAGGCAACGATCCGGTATATCCCAACGAATGGTTGGCAAACGGGCACCGGAGGGCGGGGGTGGAAATACGGATATAGGGGTCCGAGCAACGACGGTGGGTCTCAAATGTCTTGATATCCCGGTGTGTACGGGCATGCCCCGCAATCGATCTTCCTTCGCGGGGTTAACTTACGCATGTCAACATTCGGGGGCGTATGCGGGACTCCCGGCTCCTTACCCACCTGCCACTGCGAGCACACGTGCGAATGCCGCTAGGCTCTGCCCGTCGTGCACGGAATAGGACGCGATCCGCGTCACCGAAAGCGCAAGACCGGAAAGTGCGAATCATCGGGAAAATGACGTACTTGACAAGCGGAATACTCGACTCCGTATCCCTGCCTCGCTCCACCCCGGCAACGATCTGGTGGTGGACGACCTGAACATCACTCGGAAACTCGTCCTGCTCGTCGCCGTGCCGCTCACCGTGATGGTGGGGTCCGCGGGACTCGCCGTGTCCACCACGACCGGCGAGGCCCTGGACGCGAACCGCCTGCGCTCGCTGACCCAGGTCTCCGGCGAGGCCGGCGAACTCGCGCACCGCCTGCAGAGCGAACGCGCCGCCGCCGCCGCGGTCCTGTGGCCGGAGGCCGGCAGCGGCGCCCTGGTCACGTACCATCAGCGCACCGCCGCGACGGACGAAAGCGCCACGCGCTACCGCAAACTGCGCAAGGACCTGGGCTCGATCCCCGGCAACACCAAGGAACGACTGCGCAGGCTGGACGCGGGTCTGACCGACCTGACCGCGCTGCGCGAACAGGTCCAGGCGCCCAAGGGCACCTCGCTGACCGCCGTCGTCTTCCGCTACCGCATCCTGATCGCGGACGCGCTCGACTACCGCGACAGCGTGGCCCAGGCCGGCGGCGCCGGCCCGGACAACTCGGACCGCCTGCGCGCCGCCGCGGCCCTGTCGCACGCCACGGAGTGGCTGGGACAACAACAGACGGCGGTCCTGCGCGCGTTGGCGTCCAGCCGGATCTCGCCGTCCCAACAGCAGGACATCCTGGCCACCCGCACCGGCTACGACGAGAGCGAGACGTCCTTCGAGTCGCTCGCCGACTCGGAGTGGCTGGGTTGGCTGGAACTGGCCCAGACCGGCCCGGAGATCCTGGCCGTGCACCAGCTCGAGGACGCGGTGTCCCGAGCCAAGGTGGACACGCCCATCCTGATCAGTCAGGACGTGTGGACCAAGGCGACCGCGGACCGGATCGCCCGGATCAGTGACGTCGAACGACGCGTGGACGCCTCGGTGCTGTCCTCGGTCAGCGACGAACGCGACGACCGTCGTTGGTGGGCGATCGGGCAGGCCGCCGCGGTGCTGCTCGCGCTGGCCGCCGCGGTACTCCTGGTGCTGCGGCTGGGTCGACCGATGACCCGCGAACTGCTGCGCCTGCGCGACACCGCGCACGAGGTGGCCTACACCGGCCTGCCGGACGCGGTGGCCAAGCTCCAGCAGGGCCGCTCCCTCGACGGCGCGACCGCCGACGAGATCGCCGAACGCGCGGGCACCCCCATCGAGGTGCGCGGCAAGGACGAGATCGCCGAGGTGGGCTCGGCGTTCAACACCGTCTTCACCGCCGCCGTCCGGATCGCCGCCGAACAGGCGGTGCTGCGTGCCGGTATCGCCACCGTGCTGGTCGCCCTCGCGCGCCGCAACCAGCGCCTCACCGACGGCCTGGTCAAGGTCCTCGACGAGGCCGAGGCGCACGAGCACGACCCGGACCGGCTCAAGCGGCTGTACTCGCTCGACCACCTGGTCCAGCGCATGGGCCGCAACAACACCAGTCTGCTGGTACTCGGCGGCGAGGGCACCGCCCGCGTGCGCGAGGACGCGCTGCTGCTGGACGTCGCACGCGCGGCGATCGGCCGCATCGAGCGGTTCACCCGGGTGGACCCCGGCGCGGTGGATCCGCGCATCCTGATCGCCGGTCGGGCCCGCGACGACGTCGCGCACCTGCTCGCCGAACTGTTGGACAACGCGACCAAGTTCAGCCGCCCGGAGACCTGGGTGGTACTCCAGGCGAACCGACGCGGCGACGGCGCGGTGCTCACCGTGACCGACTCCGGCGTGGGCATCACCCCGGAGCGGATCGCCGGATTCAACGAACGCCTGGCGGCTCCGGCTCAGTTGGACGTGCACGCGGTGCGCGCGATGGGTCTGACCGTGGCCGGCCACCTGGCCACGCGCTACGGCATCACGATCACCTTGAGCCAGGGACCACAGGGCGGCACCGTCGCCGAGGTGGGGCTGCCCGAGGACATCGTGGTCTTCCGCGATCGCCCCGGCCGGCACCGCGGGGTGCCCAAGCCCGAGGTCGCTCCGGTACCGGCCTCCGGCCGGGCACTGGACGTGGGCGTACGGGCCGGTGGCCACCCGGACCCGGGCCCGTTCGAGCCGGTGGCGAACGTGTTCACGCCGACCCGACCCCAACCGGTCAGCGACGCGAGCGCCCCCGGACCGCGCGAACCCGCGCCCTCGGGGCTGCGCTTCACCGGCGAACGGCCGCCCGCGCCCGCCGCCCCGACCCCGCCCGCACTCGCCCCGATGAGCTCGGCCGAACCCGCCGAGCGCCCGGTGCAACCGCAGGCGCCCGCCGGTCCGACCCCGGAGTCGGCACTGCCCACCCGCACCACGAACACGGGCCTGCCGCTGCGCGTTCGTCGGGACACTCCCAGCGTGCACCCGGGCACTCCCCCGGCGCCCGCCGCACCGCTGGTCGACACGACCGGGACGCCCCCCAGGGCGAACACCACGCCGGACCGTCGCGACGCCCGCCAGGTGTCCGCGGCGATGTCCGCCTTCGCGCAGGGCATCGGGCACAGCCGGTCCCGCCGCGCCCCCTCGCCCCGCCCCGGCGGCGGCGATCCGGATCACAAGGAGAGATCGTGACCCACCCCACCGCAGCCGATCTCAGTTGGCTGCTCAACGATTTCGCCACCCGGGTGCCCGAGGTACTGCATGCCGTCGCGGTCTCCGCGGACGGTCTCGTGGTGGCCAACACCAGCTCGCTGCCGCAGGACCGGGCGGACCAGCTCGGTGCGGTCGCCTCCGGCCTGGTCAGCCTGCTGGCCGGCGCCGCGCGCCTGTTCGGCACCGACCCGGTGGCGAGCAACCTGACCGAGATGAACGGCGCGTTCATGTTCTCGATGCAGGTCAGCGACGGTGCCTCGCTGTTGGTACTGGCCTCGCGTGAATGCGACATCGGTCAGGTCTCGTTCGAGATGGCCGAGCTGATCAACCAGGTCGGCCCGGCCCTGACCCCCGCCGCCCGCGAACGCTTCCTGCACGTACAGCGCGGGGCGCTGGGCTGACCGAAGCGCCCTCGCGTCCCTCCCGACGCGGCCCATTTCGACCGCTCGACGCTGTACCCGTCCAAACCCTGGAGCACGTCATGACCCCGGCAAGTCCCATATCCCGACGCTCGTTCCGCGTCACCTCGGCCGGCCTGCTCGCCGGTGCGCTCGCGTTCACCGCCGCGTGCAGCGGCAGCGCGGCGGACGACAAGAAGGGCGGGTCGTCCTCGGGCACGCTCAAGATCGGCCTGACGATCCCGCTGACCGGTGTCTACGCCGCGCTCGGCCCGGACCTGCAGAACGGTTTCCAGACCTACCTGGACCAGCACGGCGGCAAGCTGGGCGGGCACAAGATCGAACTGGTGATCACCGACGAGGGCGACGGTCCGGCGACCTCGGTGCCCTCGGTCACCAAGCTGATCAAGCAGGACAAGGTCACCGCCGTGGTGGGGCTGACCAACGCGGCCACGGTGGCGGCCAACGTGCAGGTCGTGAACGACAACAAGGTGCCGATGATCGGCGCGGTCGGTCGTCCCGGCAAGATCGACAAGCCGGACTACGTCTGGCACACCAGCTACCTCTCCGAGGAGCCGGGTGTGGCGGCGGCGCCGTACATCAAGGAGAACGTGCCCGGCGCGGTCTACGCGATCGGCCCGGACTACCAGGGTGGTTGGGACCAGCTCCGCGGCTTCACCGAGACGTACGACAAGGCCGGCGGCAAGCTGGCGAACCCGGACGGCAAGACCAAGTTCACCCCGTTCCCGGGCACCACCAACTTCCAGCCGTACTTCACCGAGATCAAGAACTCGGGCGCCAAGGCGGTCTACACGTTCTACGCGGGCACCGCCGCGGTGAACTTCGTCAAGCAGTACAAGCAGTCCGACGTCAAGGACATCCCGCTGTACGCGGCGGGCTTCCTGACCGAGGGTGCGGTCCTGGGCGCCGAGGGCGACGCGGCCAAGGGCGTGTTCACCTCGCTCAACTACACGCCCACCCTGGACATCCCGGCGAACCGCTCGTTCGTCGCGGCCTACCAGGGCAAGTACAACGCGCTGCCGACGATGATGTCGGCGACCATGTACGACGCGGCCGCCGTGCTGGACAAGGCGATCGCCGCCGCGGGTGACAAGGTCACCCCGGAGACGGTCAACGCCGCGATCTCCAAGACCGGCAAGGTCGACAGCCCGCGCGGTTCCTGGGAGTTCAACCCGAGCACGCACGCGCCGGTGCAGAAGTGGTACCTGCGTGAGGTCAAGCAGGACGGCACCGCGCTGAGCAACGTCATGGTCCGCGAACTCGGCACGCTCGGCTAGCGGCGGCTTCGGAAGCGAAAGGGAGCGTGCCGTGGGCTGGTTCGACGACAATTTCATCCCGGCCGTGGACGGGGTGGCCTACGGGCTGCTGCTGTTCGTCGTGGCCGCGGGCCTGACCCTGGCCTTCGGCTCGGGCGGAGTCCTCAACCTGGCGCACGGCACGCTCTACGCGTTCGCCGCGTACACCGCGACCGCGGTCGCCGACGGCTCCTGGGTGGGCCTGGCACTGGCGGTGCTCGCGGGCATCGGGGCGGGCGCGGCCGGCGGCGGGGTGCTGGCGGCGCTGACCGCGCCGATCGCCGGCCGAGGACACATGGCGCAGGCGATGTTGACCTTCGGCGTCGCCCTGGTCGGCGGCGATCTGCTGACCACCTGGTTCGGCAAGGACGACCCCCAGGTCCTGGTGCCCGGCGCGCTGGAGAAGCCGGTGTCGATCCTGGGCCACAACTACCCGGGCTACCGGCTCGCGTTCATCGTGGTCGCGATCGTGCTCGGGGTCGGCGGCTGGTACGTGCTGGCCCGGACCCGGATCGGCGCGGCCGTGCGCGCCTCGGTGGACGACCCCGAAATGCTCGCGGCGGGCGGCATCTCGCCGGCCCGGGTGCGCACCGGCGTACTGGTCGCCGCGGGTGCCCTGGCGGGCCTCGCGGGCGGTCTGGGCGCGCCGATCATCGGCCCGTCCACGTCGGTGGCCAACACCGTGCTGTTGCAGTCCCTGCTGGTCGTGGTGATCGGCGGACTGGGCTCGGTCGGCGGCGCGTTGCTCGCCGCGATCCTGGTCGGCGAGGTACAGACGCTCGGCGTCACGCTGATGCCCGACCTCGCGCCGTATCTGCTGTTCGCCACGATGGCCGTGATGCTGATCGCGCGCACCGCGCGCTTCGGCCCGACGGGGAGCCGAGTATGACCACCCTCGCCCTGCGCGCACGGACCGCGCTGCATTCGCCGCGTGCGCGCCTGGTGGGCCGCGTCCTGGCCGTCGCCGCGATCGTGTGGTTGTTCGCGGCGCCGTACCTGGTCGGCCTGTTCACCCTCATCCTGCTGTCCCAGGCGTTGTCCCTGGGCGTGCTCGCGGCCAGTGTCGCGGTGCTCGGCGGCGGCGCCGGGCTGCCCTCGCTCGGCCAGGTCGCGCCGTACGCGGTGGGCGGCTACACGGCGGCGATCCTGGCCGAACACGGCATGCGGATCGGCGTCGTACACACCCTGGTCGCCGCCGCCGCGGGCGCCCTGTTCAACGCGCTCACCGCACCGATCGTGGTGCGCACGCGCGGTGTCACGGTGCTGATGATCACGCTGGCCGTCGGCGAACTGGTGCGCACCGCCGCGGAGAAGTGGAAGTCGGTCACCGGCGGTACCGACGGCAAGTCGGGTGTGCCGCCCATCCAGCCCTTCTGGGGCATGGGCGACCTCGTCGACGACGTGGACACCTACTGGTACGTGCTGCTCACCACGCTCGTGGTGATCGGCATCACCGCGGTGGTGCTGCGCTCGCCCGCCGGCCTGCTGCTGGACGGTGCGCGCGAGAACGAGACCCGGATGCGCGCGACCGGCCACCCGGTGACCCGATACCTCTCGGTCACCTACATCGGCGTCGGCGCGCTCGCGGGCGTCGCGGGCGCGCTGCTGATCTCGGTACAGCGCTACATCTCGCCGGCGCACATCGGCTTCGACACCTCCTCGCTGGTGCTGCTCGCGGTGGTCATCGGCGGTGGCGCCTCGCTGGTCGGCGCGATGATCGGCGCGGGGCTGATCGTGTTCACCCGGGACTGGCTCTCCGGTCCCTGGCCCGGGCACGGTCCGCTGCTGCTCGGCGCGCTGTTCCTGATCGCGGTGTACACGCTGCCGGGCGGCCTGGTCGGCCTGACGGCGGGCGGTCCGCGGGCCGCCTGGCGGGCCCTGGGCCGGGCCACCGGCACTCCGGACCCGGCGGACGAGCCGGCGGACCCGCAGAAGGCCGAGGAAGAGAAAGCGGAGAAGCCGGAGAAGCCGGCGACGACGGAGCAGGCGGTGCAACCCGCGGCCGATCCGGACGCGCTGCTCACCATCACCGGGCTGACCCGCAGATACGGCGCACTGGCCGCCGTGGACGGGCTGGACCTGACCGTGCGGCGCGGCGCCCGACACGCGCTGCTCGGCCCCAACGGCGCGGGCAAGTCGACCGTGCTCGGCATGATCGCGGGCGCGACCCCGGTGACCTCGGGCACCATCGTGTTCGCCGGTCGCGACATCACCCGGCTCGCTCCGGCACGTCGTTCCCGGATCGGTATCGCGCGCGCCTTCCAACAACCCGCGGTGGTGCCCTCGCTGTCCGTCCTGGACAACGTGGCCCTGGCCGCCTGGCGGCACGCGAGGATCACCGGCGCGGGCTGGCGACCGGTGCGCTACCGGGCCCTGGCGGGCGAGGCGGCGACGCATCTGGAGACGGTCGGCCTGACCGATCGCGCCGACGAGATCGCCGGCGAACTCTCGCACGGCTCACGGCGGTTGCTCGACATCGCGATGGCGCTCGCCGGGCATCCCACGCTGCTGCTGCTGGACGAGCCGGCCGCGGGTCTGACCGATACCGACATCGTCCGGCTGGCCACCGTGCTCAAGGCGCTGCCGGCCGAGGTGACCATGGTGCTGGTCGAGCACAACTTCGCGCTGGTGCGCGAGGTCACCGACACGGTCACGGTGCTGGCCTCCGGACAACTGCTGGCCACCGGCACGCCGGACGAGATCGCGGCGGATCAGGCGGTCCGCGACACGTATCTGGGCGCGTCCGAGCCCGAGCACCAGGAAGTGGGCTGAATCGTGCTGGAGATCGGCGAACTGACGGCGGGTTACCAGGGCGGCTCGGTGCTGCACGGGGTCGACCTGAGCATCCCCGAGGGCACGGTGCACGCGCTCCTGGGCGCCAACGGAGCGGGCAAGTCCACCCTCATCCATACCGTCGCGGGGCTGCTCAAGCCCTCGGGCGGACGCGTCGAACTGTCCGGCACCGACCTGACCGGCCGCCCCGCGCACCGGGTTTCGCTCGCGGGCATCGGCCTGGTGCCGCAGGGCCGCCGGGTGTTCGCGAGCCTGACCGTGGCCGAACACCTCAAACTGGCCCACCGCAAACACGCCGCGTGGACGCCGGCACGGGTGTTGGAACTGCTGCCCCGCCTGGGCGAGCGGGCCGGCAACCGGGGATCGCAACTCTCCGGCGGCGAACAGCAGATGCTCGCCATCGCCCGGGCCCTGCTCGGCGGTCCGCGCCTGGTCCTGCTGGACGAGCCGACCGAGGGCCTGTCCCCGGTGATCGCCGAGCAGATCCGCGGGCTGATCACCACCCTCGCCGACGAGGGCCTGACCATCCTGATCGCCGCACCGCAACTGGGCTTCGTCCAGGGCATCGCGGACCACCTGACGGTGCTGTCCACCGGACGCGTCACCGCCCGGCTGACCGCGGCCGAGGCCGCCGCCGACCCGGGCCCGATCCTGGCCGCGCTGGCCCCGGGCGTGGCCACCGTCGGCTAGGGCCTACCCGGAACAAGCGCCGCGGGCGCGGGGGGGGGGCGGGCGCCCCCCCCCCCCCCCCCCCCGAACCCCCCCCCCCCCCCCCCCCCCGACCACCCCCCCCCCCACTACACCACCCCCAACCCCCGCACCCCCCACAGCGGGTAAACGGTAGAC
>NZ_JBIRRX010000001.1:280683-785423 GCF_044333915.1 Embleya sp. NPDC020886
CGCGCGCCGGCGCCGCGGGGGGGGGGGGGGGCCGGGGGGGGCCCCCGGGGGGGGGGGCGCCCCCCCCCCCCCGGCGGGGGGGGCGCCGCGGGCCCGGGGGCCCGCCCCGCGCCCGCGGGCGATCGGCCTCACTGACCCACGCGCCGGAACTCCAGCGTCGTCCAGGCCCCCACGTGCACCCGGTCACCGTCCTTGAGGTGCACCGGGTCGCGGCGGACCCGGTCGAAGCCCGCGTTGATGGTGGTCCCGTTGGCCGCGCCCAGGTCCATCACCTCCCACGTGCCGTCCCCGCAGCGCAGCAACATCGCATGCCGACGGGAGACCCCCGGATCGTCGAGCGAGATCTCCGGCGGGGCCGAACTCGTGCTGGGGTTGCGCCGCCCGATCCGCATCGACTCGCCGGTCAACGCGAGGGTCCGCGGCTCCTGTTCGTGCGGGAACCGCATGCTGTGCGCGTCCGGTCCGTCCCATTCGAGCACCCGCAGGAAGTAGTCGTGGTCGGGCACCACCCGCACCGTCCACACCGGACCGGACGAGGGTGTGTCGGACGTGGACGGACCGAGCGGCGACGTGCCGGTCGACACCGTGCCCGTGCCTGGACCCGGGCCTGGACCCGGGACCGGGCCCACAGCGACGACCGGCCCCGGATCGCCCTTCGACACCTCGTGCCCGCAGCCCTCACAGAACTGGTCGTCCGCCGTGTACGCGGTCGCACAGAACCGACAGGTCAGCACACCGCCCGGCAGCTCCCGCTCCGGTTCCGAACCCTCGGGTTCGAAGGGCGAACCCCCCGCACCGGGCATCGTGCGCCCGCACTCGTCGCAGTAGTCCGCGGCGGTGGACGGATGGCCGACCGGACAAGTGTGCATGAGCGGACCTCCTTCGTGTTCCCGTACCCAACCCCAGGCGTGTGCCGAACCAACCTCAGCCCTCGCGCGGCGGTCCCACTCGGGCCGTCTTGTGCGACTCGATGTCGATGACCATCAAGTCCTCTTCGTTGTTGCGCAACCTGCTGGTCCCGTCCGCCTCGACCTCCACGACCCGGCCGAGCAGCCGCGCGGTGTGCTCGTCGCCCGCCTCGTTGGCCAGTTCCAGGGCTTGGACCAGGCGCGCGGTCGCCGTCGTCTCGTCACCGTCCCGGCGGGCCTGCAGGCCCTCCTGTACGGCCTGGGCCAGCTTCGCCCGGCCGGTGACCTCGGCCACCTCCGGGTTGATCCGGGTGGAGAGTTCCTCGTCGTCGGTCCACTGCGCGAACACGCCGGCCTTGGCCAGTTCCAGGCCGCCGGAGCCGTCCGGGAGCACCACCGAGATCTGACACGGGCGGCGCTTGCCACCCGGGTTGACCTCGTCCGGCTCGACCTCCAGGCACACGTGGTAGTGCTTGCTCTCGCCACCCCACGAACCGGTCGGGTAGTCCCCGACGTTGGGCCCGACCTCGGTCCGCCGCGCGGTCAGGTCGTCGATCACCGGGTAGGTCTGCTTGACGTACTTCACCCGGGCGTTGCTGATCGTGCGCACCCGCAGCGCGACGTCGGCCACCGCCTTGCCCATCGCGTTCTCCATCATCTTGGTGAAGTCGGCGACCAGATCCGCCGGTTCGCTCACCAAGCCGATGTCCCCCAGCAGCGCGGTGGAGATCTTGCGCACCTCCTCCACCCGCCAGTCCAGGCCGATGCCCCGACAGTCGCAGACGAACACGCCCTCGCAGTAGGCGATCGCCTCGGCCAGGTCCTGCTCGCGCTCGCTCTCGTTCTTGCCGTCGGTGAGCAGGATCGCGTGCCGGATCGCGTCCGTGTGCGGCTCCAGGAGGCGACGGGCCATCAGCAACCACTGCCCCATCGCGGTGCCGCCGCGCGCGCGGAGCTTGTCCACCTCGCGCTTGGCCTCCTTGCGGGTGCGGTCGTCGGCGGGGACCAGGGTCTCCCCGAACGGGTACACCATCGACGCCATGCCGGTACCGGAGACCACCGCGAACAGCGTGCCGTCGCGCAGCGTGTCGATCGCGGCCTTGGTGGCCTGCTTGGCGGCCTTGAGCTTGGTGGACGGGAAGTCCATCGAGCCCGAGCAGTCGACCATGATCACCTCGGCCCCGTGCGCGCTGCTGCGCACCCCGGTCGGCGGTCCGGACGCGCGGATGTGCGCGACGGCGTGGACCTCGTGACCTCCCATCGGGAGGTAGGGGTTCTGGTTGACCTCGATGGTGAATTCGGGGGCGCCTGACATGAATCCGACTCCTTTGTTTCCGGGTCAGTCGTGGTCGGGTCCGCGCACCGGGTCCCCGGGCGGGTTGAACGGGATCAGCGCGACCGTGATGTTGTCCGCACCACCGCGGTCGAGGGCGAAGCCGGTGAGCAGGCGTGCGGCGTCCAACGGCCGGTCGAGCGCTCCGGGCAGCACCATCGCGGCCAACGTCGGTGCGACCGAGAGGTAGTTCCACAGTCCGTCGCTGCACAGCAGCAGCACCCCGGGGCCGGACGGCCGCACGCTGGTCACCCGCGGCCGCACCTCGCCCGCGTCGGCGCCCAGCCAGGACACGATCGCGTGCGCGCGCCGGTCGGCGTACGCCTCGGCCTCGGTCATCGCGCCGAGCGCGATCATCCGGGTCGCCCAGGAGTCGTCCTCGGTCAGCAGCGCGGAGGGGGTGCGCCGGATCCCGTTCTCCTCGTCCTCGGGCGCGTACGGCTCGCCGGCCGCCCCGCGGGGCAGCGTGCTCGCACCGGGCAGGGTGTCGTCGCCGTCCGCCGGATCGTCCGCCCCGCTGTCCGGATCGGCCAGCCAGTAGGCGCGGCTGTCGCCGACCCAGCCCACGGTGATCCCGCCGGGCGTCATGATCGCCGAGACCAGGGTGCACGCGGGCGCGTTGCCCGCGTCCTCGGCCCCGGGCATCCGGGCCACCGCGCTCGCGGCGGCGGCGACCCCCGCGCTGGTGGCCTTGGCCGGCGCGCAGCCCTCGATCAGGGTGGCGGCCATCGTCGCGCACGCGGTCTCGGCCGCGGTCGCGGACGCCTCGTCGGGACGCGGCGAGGAGGACACCCCGTCGCACACCACCGCGACCACGTGGTCGCTGCCGTCCGGCATCCGCAACACCCGCAGCGCGGCGGAGTCCTCGTTGCGGCGGTGCCGCAGGCCCCGGTTGCTGACCATCGCCACCAAGCCCAGGTCGCTCTCCACGTGATCGCGCGGGTTGAACGGCCGCCCGCAGGCGTCGCACCACCCGTCCGAGCCGATCGTCGCGGTGCCGCACGCGGAACACACCGGGCCATGCCCACTGGGCGCCGCCACCCGCCGCGGCGGCGGCCGTTCGGCCACCGGCGGCACCGGGATGTCCAGGTCGTAGCCGCAGGACTCGCAATACCGGTCGTCCGCGTCACTGGCGAGCCCACACGACGGACACGCCGCGCCGGCGGCCGTCGGCGGCTCGGGCGGGGCTGCCTCGTCCCCGTCCGTGGCGCCCCCGGGCCCGGTCGCGTCCAGTCGTCCATATCCAGCCACTCTGATCACACCCACGTCCACGGTCGCACCTCGTTCGCCCGGTCGACGAGCGCGATGCGCTCCGCATGCGTCGTCACATGCCGGGCCAGATCGCGGTAACACTTTTCCAGGGCGAACCGCAGAGGCTTTTCCTTCAACTCGCTACCGAGCACCCCGGCGGTTCCACCCGCGTCCCCGGTGCCCGAATTCCCACCCTTCGCGCCTGCCTTGACCCACTCCAGCGCCGTCTCCAGCAGTTCGACCGCGAGCCGATCGTGCGCCTCGCCCTCCAGCCGCAGCGCGCCGAGCCGATCGGAGGCCGCGGTCAGGTCGGGGCCCAACGCCTCGCCCGCGCCCCGACCGCTGATCCGGGTGCGCAGCGCCGCGGTCTGCGCCGCGATGTGGTTGGCCGAGGTGTCCGGCACGCTCTCCAGGGTCCGTACCGCGCCCGCCCGGTCTCCGGTGGCCAGTTGGCACCGGGCCAGCCCGAAGGCCGCCGCGACGTAGGCGCGGTCGGTGGCCCAGACGCCGCGATACTCGGCGGCGGCCTCGTCGTAGCGGCCCATCGCCTCGCGGCACGCGCCGAGTGCGATCCGCGGCGCGGGCTCGCCGGGCAGCGCGCCGCGCACCCCGTCGAAGCACTCGTGGGCGCGCGCGAGGTCGTGCTCGGACAGCGCGGCCAAACCCTCGAACCAGGGCAGCCGCCAGTCGTCGGCGTCGAGGTCGGCCAGGAACGCCCGGGCCCGCACCACGTCCCCGTGTTCGATGCACATCCGGACCAACCGCAGCGTGCCCTCCGGCGAGGAGATGCCCGCGGCGGTGAGCGCGGAGAGCAGTTCGTCGGGGTCGGTGGTGGCCACGGTGGCCAGCAGGTTCGCGGCCGGGTCGGCGGGGTCCACCCGGGGCACCGGCAGCGCGCCGGCGATCACCGCCGGGTCGGGCGCGGGCGCGAGCAGGCCCGGGTCGGTGTTGCGCGCGGCCACCTCGGCGTGCACGACCCGGGTCTCCGGGCCGAACAGCCCGGACACGCCCGGTCGCGGCTCGCCGGTGCGGACCGCCACCACCTCGCGCAGCACCGCGACGCACTGTTCGGCCATGTCCGCCGCGGAGGCGAAGCGCTGGTTCGGGTCGGGGTGCGTGGCACGCAGCAACAGCCGGTGGTACGACTCGAATTCGGTGAAGAGCGGCACCTCGCTCGCGGCGGGCAGCGCGGCCTTGTGCTTGCGGGTGTATCCGGCGAAGTAGAAGCTGAGCACCGCCATCGTGCGGCCGATGGTGAACAGGTCGGATTCCACCGAGGGTTCGGCCCGCCCGGCCTCGATCTCGGGTGCCTGATAGCCGACCGTGCCGTAGGTGAACTTGCCGGGCCGGGCCAGGTCGGTCACCGCGCCGAGGTCGATCAGCTTGAGCTGGTCCTCGGTCTGGATCACGTTGTCCGGCTTGAAGTCGCAGTAGACCAGGTTCTGTTGGTGCAGGTAGCCGAACGCGGGCAGGATGTCGATGGCGTAGGCCAGCACCTGCTCGACGGGCAGCACCGCCTTGGGGTCGCTCTCGCGCATCGACTTGAGCCGGTCCATCAGCGACAGGCCGCCGACGTACTCCATCACCAGGTAGGTCTCGTCCTGGCCGGTGAGCGGGTCCGGGTACTGCACGACGGTCTGGATGTGCACGATGTTGGCGTGCTGGATCTGGGTGAGGATGCGCTGCTCGGCCAGAGCCGCCGCGCGCGAGTCGGCGTCGTCGCTGCCGAGCAGGCCCTTGAGCACGACCCACATGTTGTGCGCGGCGGTGTCCTGGGCGAGGTAGACCCAGCCGAAGCCGCCGCGGGCGAGGCAGCCGATGATCCGGTACTGGCCGACCATGTCGTCGCGCTGAAGCTTGGGTGCGAACGAGAACGGCGTACGGTCGCGCGGGCAGAACCCGTTCGCGACGCCGGGTCGGCCGCCGCGACCGCGGCCGACCGGCTGGTCGCACTTGCGGCAGAAGCGCTTCTCCTCGGGGATCACCGGGTTGCGGGCGAGCGCCGTCTCCGGATTGCGCCGGGGCACGTTCGGCATCTCGACCAGACCGCCGCCGAGTCGCCGGCTGGTGCCGCCGGTCCGGCCCGAGCGGCGCGAGCTGCGCCCGGAAGCGCTGCGCGCGGACGAGGCGCCCGCGGAGCCCGCGGTCCCGGACACGCCGGATCGGCCGCTGCGCTGCGGCTCGGGTGCGGCCGGCACCGGTGCGCCGGCGGCGAGCGGCTCCTGGCCGCAATCGGTGCAGAACCCGTCGTCGATCTCGCCCTGGCAAGGCGGACGATTGCACTTGATCATCTCTGTTCCCCCTTGTCGTCCGGACGATCCTTGCGGTGCGCGGCGATCACCGCCTCCTGATAGGAGGTCACCACCCGTACCGCCACCTCGAGTTCACACGGTGCTCGCCACAACAACTCCTTGGCGTGGCTGTACAGCGACTCCAGCACGGCTTCCTCGCCGTGTCCGCCGCGCGCGGCCATCGCCCGGTAGGACTGCACCAGGCCGCGCAGTTCGTCGCGTCGGGCCAGCGGGGCCTCGATGTGCTCCCGAGTGGCCGTCAGTCGCTCCCGGGCGCCCTCGGCGTCGTTTTCCAGCGTGCTCAGCTCGCGCGAGACGCGCACCCAGTCGCCCTCGCCGCCGAGCACGGTGACCGCGCCCAGTCGCTCCCGCAGGGTGGCCGCCCGAAGCGGCACCTCGGGCACCCGCTTGTCACTGATCCGACTCAGGACGTGCGCCCGCCGGCGAATGGTGTCGCCCTCCTGGTAGGCCAACTCCTCCAGCGCCGCCCCGAGTCGGCCGATGCGCTCGTCGAAGCGGCCGCGCACGATCAGCAGGTGCCGCACCGCTTCGGTGACCTGGTTCAGCTCCGTCTCGATGGCGGGCACGTCCACGGTGCCGATCCGCCGCTCGTCCCCGCTCGTGAGCGCCAGCGGATCGCCCGCCACCAGGGTGCGCGCCGTTTCCAGCCGGCGGCGGATCCGGTCCAGCGCGGCGGTCTGCTCGGGCACCGCGTCCGGGCCGCCGAGTTCGGCGATCCGGGCCTCGGCGGCGCCGATGCCCGCGTCCACCCGGTCCAGCGTGGGTACCAGGCGGGTCCACACCGCGTCGGCGGCCTCGACGACCGCGGTCACCTCGCTCCACGCCGGCGCCATGTCGGCGACCAGGTCGGTCAGGCTCATCCGGCGCACGTGCAGCGCCGGATCGGTCAGCGCGCGTTGGCCGATCGGCACGTCGCGTGCGGCGAGTTCGGCGGCCGATCCGAGCAGCAGGAAGGAGAGTTCCTCCAACTCGGGTCGTTGCGGCTTGCCCCGCCGCCCGCGCAGCGCGCGCACCCGGTCCAGCACCGCGCCGTACGCCTCGCGGTGTCCCCACAGCAGGGCGATCGCCCGCCGGCCGCTCTCCCACTGCTCGGCGGTGCGGCCGGTCAGCGTGCCGCCCTCCAGGAGTTGCCGGCCCGGGTGGTTCTCCAACTCCATCAAACCGGCGGTGATGCCGTCGTACTCGGCTTCGTGACGAGCCGTCAGTTCGTCGATCTCGTCGCGGCCGAGCACGCGAGGGGCTCGGTTCACGCGCTGTCCCGATATTCGGCCGCGGGCGGTTCGGGCACCTCGGCGGACAAGGAGGTGCCGAGGTACTGCTTGTACAGCTCCTTCCACCGGCCGTTTTGGCGCAGCCGCTCCAGCACCGCGTTGACGAACCGGACGAAGTCGGTACGGTCCTTGGCGATCGCCATGCCGTACGGCTCCAGCGTGAGGTTGCGGCCGACCACGACGGTGAAGATGTGGTCCTGCGCCTGGAGGCCGGCCAGGATCGTGTCGTCGGTGGTGATCGCGTCCGCCTGGCCCTGTTGCAGCAGCACCAGGCAGCCCGCCCAGGTGTCGCTCTCGACCACCTTCGCCTGCGGCGCCTGCTCGCGCAGCATGCCGATCGAGGTGGAACCGGGCACCGAGCACACCCGCATGTCGCGCGGCAGCGCCGCCAGGCCCCCGCTGTAGTCGGCGCGGTCGGCGACGCCGTCCTTTTGCACCAACAACCGCTGGCCGGCCGTGAAGTAGACCGAGGAGAACTCCACGCTCTGCCGGCGCTGACAGTTGATCGTCATGGTCTCCGCGACGATGTCCACGTCGCCGCGCGCGACCGCGATCGCGCGGTCCTCGTTGCGCACCACCCGGAACTGGATCCGGTTGGGGCCGGCGTCGCCGAAGATCGCCTTCGCCACTTCGCGCAGCAGGTCGATGTCGAAGCCGCGGAGCAGGTTGCTCTGCGGGTCCACGAAGCCGAACGGGAAGCTGCTCTGGTCGATGCCGGCGATCAGGAAGCCGCGCCGACGCAGCGTGTCCATGGTGCTGCCGGCGGGCAACGCGGTCGGCGTGGGCAGGGCGCCGTTCGGGCGCAGGCTCGCGGTGACGTCGGGGCAGGACGGATCGGGTCCGGGGGTCGCCCGCGGTGCGGCGGCGATGGTGGCCGGCTCCGGTGTGTCGCGCTCGCCGACCCCGGCACCGCAGCCGGCCACGGTCAGCGCGAGGGCGCACACCACGGTGGGCAACACGATGCGGATGCTCATGGCCGGTTGTACCTCCCGACCTCACGACGGACACCGTCCACGGTCGCGGCGGCGGCGAGCAGTGCCAGGACGCCCAGGCCGATGTCGAGGTGGTCCAGCGCCTGTCGGCCCGAACGCACCGAATCCTCGAAGTCCTTCTGGTCCTCGGCGACCGCGGCGCGCAATGCCTCGTCGATCCGGTCGAAGGCCACCCGGGAGGCGCCGTCGGCCTTGGTCACCCGGGCGACGGCCTGCTCGAACTCGCCGTTGCGGTAGAGGTCGGCGACCTCCGTGTGCGCCTTGTCCCAGTCCGCGGCGGCGGCCTGGGCGGCCTTGACCTTGGCCAGCGTGGTCGGGTCCGAGGAGGTGACCCGCTCGGCGCGGGTCAGCATGCCGACCACCGCCGGCTTGCCGTTGCCGGCCGGGACACCGACCAGCTTGCCCCACACGTCCTTGAAGTCGTTCTCGTACTGCCCGTTGTCGCTGCCGCGCATGACCAGCGTCAGGCTCTCGTCGCCGTGTGCCTGCAGAGTCAGGAAGCGGGCCTGGGCGAGCGTCTCGACCGGCCCCCAACCGTCGCTGCGGCTGCGGTCGAGGTCGGTGCGCGAGGAGTCGGTGCCCACCCACAACCAGCCGATGGACACCAGGGTGGCCAGGCCGGCGATCGCCAGGCCGATATTGACCCGGCGGTGTGTGCGCCGGGCGAAGAACCACAGCGCGCCGCCGAAGGAGACCAGGCTGACCAGGAGCAGGATCAGCGGCACCCACGGGGTCGAGGTGGCATCGCGGTGGTCGCCGGTCAGGCGCTTCTCGGCCATCTCGTGCAGCGCGGTGGCGGCGGGCAGGATCTTGGCGCGCATCACGTTCTTGGACGCGGAGCGCAGGTAGGCGGCGCCGACCGTGTTGCCCTGCCGGGTCTCGGCCCGGGCGCGCTCGACCAGGCGGGCGTACTCGGGCAGTTGCACGCCGATCACGGAAAGTTGTTCGGCCACCTTGCCGGAGGCCCCCGCCGCGGTCGCCTGGATCAGCGTGCTCGACGCGGTTTCGATCGCCTGCTGGTAGCGCTGCCGCACGTCCGCCGACTCGACGCCGCCTTCGAGCAGCCCGGCCGCGGCCGTCGCGTCGGCGTCGGCCAGGGCCCGATAGATCTCCTGGGTCTTGACCCCGAGCGGTTCGCTGCCGGTGGCCACCGCCTTGGCCGAGTCCGCGCGCTGTCCCACCGCGAGTACCGCGAACAGTCCGGCCAGCAAGCTGATCAGCACCAGCGCGACGCCGGTGGTGAGCATCAGACCGGGGGTGGTGCCGCCGACCCGGACGAGTCGGCGCACGGATATGTTCCGGGGTCGGAACAGCCCATTCGAACGGCCGGTGCCCCGTGCGGGTACTCCCGAGCCCGGTCCCTGCGAAATCGGAACGGCTGCCGCCAACGCTCTGCCTCCCCCACTGTCGCGTGTGCCCCTTGTCGGTCGCCCGACCCCACGTCCGCCGGCCGTCGACGTATCCGGTGAACGGCCCCACTCCGAAGTTATCGCGAGCGTGTGGTGGCTCCCGATGGTCTTCCCTCGTTCTCCCGCAAGGACCCTCAGGGCCAGGACATTACCGGTGCTTGGACCCGGGTCGATCGCGACACCGTGTCAGTTCGGTGCCGGCGGTGCCGGCCGGGTGTGCGCGCGATATCAGCGGGCGGATCGAAGCTGATGGCAACGGACGGCGAACACCCGTCGCACACCGACCACGAACACCCACGGGGAGCAACCCGATGACTTACGCGATCGAGACCGAGGGCCTGGTCAAGCGGTACGGCGGCACCACGGCGTTGGCCGGGGTCGACCTACGGGCCGAGACCGGCACCGTGCTGGGCCTGCTGGGCCCCAACGGCGCGGGCAAGACCACCATGGTCCGCGCGCTGGCCACCTTGATCACGCCGGACGCGGGCATCGCCCGGGTGGGCGGGTTCGACACCGTGCGTCAGGCCCACGAGGTGCGCGGGCTGATCGGGTTGACCGGGCAGTACGCGTCGGTGGACGAGGAGATGACGGGTTTCGAGAACCTGCTCCTGCTCGGCCGCCTGCTGGACCTGTCCCGCCGCGAGGCCAAGGCGCGGGCCGCCGAGTTGCTCGCCCGCTTCGATCTGACCGAGGCCGGCGGCCGGACCCCGGGCACCTATTCGGGCGGTATGCGCCGCCGACTCGACCTGGCCGCCTCGCTGGTCGGGCGTCCCGCGTTCCTCTACCTGGACGAGCCGACCACCGGACTCGACCCGCGCAGTCGGGGCGACGTGTGGCAGATGTTGCGCGAACTGGTCCGCGACGAGGGGGTGACCGTGTTGCTGACCACGCAGTATCTGGACGAGGCGGACCAACTGGCCAGTGACATCGTGGTGATCGACCACGGCCGGGTGATCGCCAGCGGCACCTCGGACCAACTCAAGGCCCAGGTCGGCGGTCAGAGCCTGGAGATCCGCCCGGCCGACCCGGCCCGAATGGCCGACGTGGTCGCGCTGTTGCGCGAGCTCACCGACCGGGAGCCGGTCGTGGAGAGCGAGCGCGGTCAGGTCACCGTCGCGGTCACCGATCAGGACCTGCTGCCGGTGGTGGTCCGCCGGCTCGACGAGGCGGGCATCCGGGCCACCGAGTTCGCCCTGCGACTGCCCAGCCTGGACGAGGTGTTCATGACCGTCACCGGGCACCGCAGCCAGGACTCGTCCGAGTCCGACGACGCGTCGGCCGACCGGGGGAAGGCGGCGTGAACGAACTCCCGGACCTGTCCGGCCTCCCGGATCTGTACGGCACCCGGGTGTTGCCGCTGCTCGCCGTCGTCCTGCTGACCATCTCCCACCTGGCCCTCGTCCTAGGAGCCTCCCGATGACCACCACCACCGTCCGTCCCGCCGAGGACACCCCCACCACCCACAAGCCCGACCGCAGGGCCCACGTGCCGCACCGCAACGGTCCGGGTGCGGTGGCACGGCACACGCTCACCCTCACCTGGCGCAGCCTGGTGAAATTGAAGAAGCAGAGCGAACAGCTGATCGACCTGACCCTTCAGCCGATCCTGTTCACCGTGATGTTCGTCTACCTGTTCGGCGGCGCGATCGAGGGCAGCACGCACGACTACCTGCAGTTCGTGCTGCCCGGCATCCTGGTGCAGACCGTGGTGTTCGCATCGGTCGGCACCGGTGTCGGGCTGTGTACCGACATGTCCACGGGGGTGTTCGACCGCTTCCGCAGCCTGCCGATATCGCGCATCGCGCCGCTGGCGGGCACCGTGCTCGGCGACGTGTTGCGCTTCCTGGTGGCCGTCACGTCGGTCTTCGTGTTCGGTACGATCATCGGCTTCCGGTTCCACACCAACGTGTTCGCGGTGCTCGCGGCGGTCGGCCTGGTCCTGCTGTTCGCGTTCGCCATGTGCTGGGTCGTGGCGCTGCTCGGGGTGACCATGAAGCAGCCGCGCAGCGTGCAGGGCGTCTCGTTCCTGATGATGTTTCCGCTGACCTTCGGCTCGAACCTGTTCGCCAAGACCTCGACGATGCCCGGCTGGCTGCAGGCGTGGGTCAAGATCAACCCGGTCACCGAGGTGACCAACGCCTCGCGCGGGCTGCTCACCGGCGGGCCGGTGGCCCACCACGCGCTCGTCGTGGTGATCTGGGCGTTCGCCCTGATGGTGGTGTTCATCCCGCTGACGGTGCGCCAGTACAACCGCCGGGTCTGACCCGGGGATTCGCCCGATGCGCCGCCCGGCCGCCAAAGTGCCCCGACACCCTCAGGGGGTCGGGGCCACCGGCGCTTGCGGCTGGATCAGCTCGATCGCCTCGGACATCTCCAGCGCCGCGCCGACCGCCTTCGCGCGGGCGAGCTCCTCGGCTCCCATCCCCTCCTCCAGCCGGGCCGCCACCCGGTCCGCGTCGATATCGCTCAGGTCGGGATGGCCGCGGACCACCTGCGCCGCGCCGAGCAGCAGTGCCGCGCGTTCGAGATCGCCGGTCTCCAGGGCCAGCGCGGCGAAGCCCTCGATGCACATGCCGAGCACCGGCATGTCCTTGCCGTCCAACGCATAGGGGACGGCGGCCTCGAAATGAGCGCGTGCCGTCACCAGGTCGCCGCGTCCGCAGGCCACGTGCGCCCGACCGATGTGCAGGCTGCCGGTCAGTTGCGGTGGCAGCAGGCGGGCGTTCGGCAGGATCGCCAAGGCGCCCTCGTAGCGCCGCTCGGCCTCCTCGAAATCACCCAGGTAGCGGGCCAGTTCACCCAGCCCGAGCTCGGCGAACAGGTGCGCCATCGGGGTCGCCCGGGTATCGCCGCGCTCGGCGAGATCGACCATCACCTCGCGCGCGAGGTCGACGTTGCCGGCCCGCGCGTGGATCATGCCCCGACGGAGCATGAGTTGGGGGATCTCGTCCTCGGCCCGGAGCTCGTGCAGCAGCACCAGCGCCTCGTCCACCGCGACCAACGCACCCTCGAAGTCGGCCGTGTACATCAGCAGTTCGGCCAGGCCCGAGATCGCGGACGCGCGCCCCCAGCGGTCGCCCATGGAGGCGAACCGGTCGCGGGCGTCGGTGAGGAAGTCGACCGCCTCCTCCGGGTGGCCGAGGTTGACCGCGAAATGCCCACGCATCAGCCGGGCCATCGCCTGGATCCACCCGTCGGCGATCTCGTCCGCCGCGATCAGCGCCTCGTGCAGTGCCGGGTTGTCCCCGCGCACCACCGCGGCGAGCATCTCGATGAACACCGGCAGCGGCGCCGGCGCGTCCGCGCCCAGTCGCCGAATGATCAGCCGAGCCCGGGCGTAGGCGCGGATCGCGTCCCATCGTTCGCCGGACGAGAAGGCGTGCAGCGCGTGGAAGGCGAGCGCGCCGGCGAGCTTGTCCCGCGGCGCGGGTCCGGGCACGGCGAGCGCCTCGCGGCCCCACGCGTGCGCCTCGCCGTGGTTGCCGCGCATCGCCCAGAACCAGGACAGCGCCTCGACCAGCCGGATCGCCAGGTCCGCGTCCGCGTGGTCGACCGCGTAGCGCAGCACCACCGCCAGGTTGTCGTGTTCGGCGGCGAGCCGGTTGATCGTCTCGATCTGCTCGGGCCCGCGCAGCCGCGCGTCGGCCTCCTCGGCGAAGCGGGTGAACCACCGGGCGTGACGGGTCCCGGTCTCCTCCGCCTCGCCCGCGTCCACCAGTCGCTCACCCGCGTACGCCTGGATGGTCTCCAGCAGCCGGTAGCGGGTCTCGGTGGTGCCGATCACCTCCACCAGCGACTTGTCCACCAGCCCGGCGAGCAGATCCAGCACGTCGGCCGCGGCGAAATCGGTGCCGGGCAGCACCGCCTCGGCGGCTTCGAGGGTGGTGCCGCCGGCGAACACCGACAGTCGGCGCAGGGCGACGCGTTCGCGCTTCTCCAGCAGGTCCCAGCTCCATTCCACGACCGCGCGCAGCGTCTGGTGCCGAGGCAGCGCGGTCCGGCTCCCGCCGGTCAGCAGTCGGAATCGATCGTCGAGCCGGACGGCGATCTGGGTGGGGGTGAGCGAGCGGGTGCGGGCCGCGGCGAGTTCGATGGCGAGTGGTTGTCCGTCCAGGCGCCGGCAGATCTCGGCGACCGCGCCGATGATGTCGGCGTCGATCGCCAGGCCCGGGCGGACCGCGCGGGCCCGATCGGCGAACAGCCGCACCGACGCGTAGCCCATGCCCTGGGCCGCGTCGATGCCCACCGGCGGCAGCGCGAGCGGGCCCAGCGGGCACAACATCTCGCCGTCGATGCCCAGCGGTTCGCGGCTCGTGGCCAGGATGCGCAGGGTCGGCGTGCGGGCGAGCAGCCGGCCGGCGAAGGCCGCCGCGGCGGCGATCAGGTGCTCGCAGTTGTCCAGGATCAGCACGCTGGGTCGGCCGGCGAGCACTTCGACGATCCGCTCGACGATGTCGCGGCCGGACCCGGGCACGTACGTGTCGAGCAGGCCCACCTCACGCCGCCCGAGCGCCGTCAGAACCGCCTGCGGAAGGTCCAACGGGTCCAGCACGGGAGCGAGTTCGACGAACCAGACGCCGCCGTCCACCCCCTCGCCGGCGGCCGCTATCCGGGCACCGGCCTCGGTGCTCAGCCGGGTCTTGCCCGCGCCGCCCGGGCCCACCACGGTGACCAGGCGCGACTCGCCGAGCAGCCGATCGACCCGGACCACCTCGTCCTCGCGCCCGACGAAGGTGGTCAGCCGCGCGGGCAGATTGCCCGGCGTCGGTCGGGCCCCGCCCGAGGCCCGGTCGACGGACGGCTCGGCCGGGGTCGCCGGGCGCGAGTCGCCGCCGCGCAACACCGCCAGGTAGGCCGCCTCCAGGTCCGGCGAGGGGTCGATGCCCAATTCGTCCGCGAGCCGCTCGCGCAGGCCCTGATACAGCGTCAGCGCATCGGCTCGGCGGCCCTCTTCGTGCAGCGTGCGGATCAGCAGTCCGTACAGCCGCTCGCGCAGCGGATGCTCCCGGGTGAGCTGTTCCAGCTCGGCGGCCAGGCCCCGGCTGCGGCCGAGCGCGAGCTGCGCCTGGGCCCGGTCCTCGATCGCGCCGAGCCGCTGCTCGGCCAGCCGGGCGGCGGATCCGATCGCGAACGAGGCGTCGGCGGCGTCGGCCAGCGCCGGCCCCCGCCACAACGCGAGCGCGCGGCCCAGGGTCTCGGCGGCGCCCGCCGGGTCGCGCTCGCCGAGCTGGCGGCGACCGCGGACCGCGAGCGTGCCGAACAGGTGCGCGTCCACGTCCTCGGGCCGGACGCGGAGCAGGTAGCCGGCCGGCCCCGAGTCGAGTTCGACGGGCAACTGCCGGCGCAGCCGGGAGATCAACGACTGCAACGCGTTGCCCGCCCCCGCAGGCGGCTCGTCGCCCCATACGGCCGCGATCAACCGGTCCGCGGAGACCGGCCTGCCGGGGTCCAGGGCGAGTCGGATCAGCAGCGCACGCAGTCGCGCGCCGCCGATCGTCACGGATCGACCATCGTCGTCCCACACCTGGAGCGGGCCAAGCACCGAAATCTGCACCCCACCACTCTTCCACCCCGATGCGCTGCCGGAGCGAACCGCAGCAGCGCACGGAGTGAAGTAGGGGGTCGGCGACGGAGAGTTGCGCTTTGGGAGCGCCCCGGGGCACGGGAACCCGGGACGATCATCGGGAGAATTCACTCTTTCGTGGGATTAATTCCCACTCGTGGGAGTGAGGAGCGCGAACAATCAACCGTTCGGTATCGGAACGGACTCGACTCAGGAGTCGATCCCACCGATAAACGTCTGCCACGCGCCGGCTTCCAGATGGAGCACCGGACCTGCGGCAACTTTCGAGTCGCGCACCAGGACGGCACTCGCGACGGGGGCCGTCTCGACGCAATTGCTGGTGGCGCCGCTGTATGTGCTCCGCCGCCAAGCGTGACCGGCGAAAGCGCTGTGACCTGCGGCTTTGAGGTCGTCGTGGGAATCTTCGGTGATACTCGGGGAATCGAACCGGAAATGTGAACCCGGGTTTGTGTTGCTCAAGACAATTCCTTTGCTGCGAGCTCGATCATGGACAAGGATTCACCGTACGACAGTGCCGAAGCGCGGATGTCCTCAAACAAACGCTCATAGACACTGACGTGTTCGGGCTCCTCCAGATAGAGGCTACTCGTATGCGTGTCGAGTACGACCACATCCAGATCGGAAAGCGCGGGGAATCCGATGATCGCGAATGAACCCTCGATCGCGGGGTGTGCGCCCGCCGAGAACGGGAGGATCTGCAGCCGCACGTGCGGCCGGACCGCGGCGGCCATCAGGTGCTCCAACTGGGCTCGCATCGTCTCCCGGCCGCCCACCACGGTGCGCAGCACGGACTCCGAGATCACCACGGTGAGCCGGAACGTGGCCTCGCCGTGCGGGCCGACCCGATCGAGCACCGCCTGCCGCTCCTGGCGGACCCGGACCAGCATGTCCACCTGCTCGGCGGACATGTCCTCGCGGACCGCGGCGATCACCGCCCGGACGTAGTCCGGGGTCTGCAACAGGCCCGGAATGAGCGAGAGTTCGAATCCGCGCATGCCCGAGGACTCGGCCTCCAGGCTGAGCAGTTCGGCGTAGGAGCTGGGCAGGATCGACGAGTAGCTGTGCCACCAGCCGCGCTTCTTGGCCTCCCGGGCCAGGGTGAGCAGCGAATCGCGCTCCTGCTCGTCCTCGACCCGGTACAGATCCAGCAGAATCCGCAGGTCCACCGGTCGCACACCGCTGCGGCCCAATTCGATCCGACTGACCTTGGAATCCGAGCACTCCAGGCGTACGGCGACATCTTCGAGACTCAGGCCGCGCGCTTCGCGCAACCGGCGCAGCTCGGTCCCGAGCCTGCGCTGCCGGACGGTCGGATTGGGCGCCATGGCCACGCCGCACCTCCACTTACACGCTGTTCACGCACCGAACCGGAACGTCGGCGCGTCCGATCGGGGGACAGTGTGCCCTACTGCGGGTGGAAGTGTGGTGACTACCGGAAACTTCCCGTCGATCCAAGATTGGGAGTTGCACACTCGTTCACAGCCGGGCACGCTCCATGTCGGCCATGACTTACTGTTGTTCACGGGTCGCTCTGAGTGCCTGCCTCGGATCGCGCGACCCCCTGCCCGCACGTCCGGAGGTCGACATGCCGGTGATGGCGGAGGACGTCCGTCACTATTGCGTTCAGCTCGCCGCCTCGACCGTGGGGGTCGGGCGAGTCCGCCGGGCCACCGGCAAGGTCCTGCACGACTGGGGCCTGGCCGAGTTGGTCGACGTCGCGGAGGTGCTGCTGACCGAATTGCTGACCAACGTCCTCGTCCACGTCGGGCCCGGGGCCTGGCACGCCCTGACCCTGCTGCACGACGGCGACCTGTTGCGGGTGGAGGTGCGCGACTCGTCACCGCGCCTGCCGGTCGCCCGGATCGGCACGTGGGACGAGGAGTCGGGTCGGGGCCTGCGGATGATCGACGGCCTGGCGCACGCGTGGGGCGCCGACCGCCTGCCGCCGGGCAAGGTGGTGTGGTTCACCCTGCCGGACATCGTGCGCCCGACCTCCTGCGATCGATCCCCCGGAGTCGACTTCGCGCGACCGGCGTCGTGCGAGCGACGCCGGGTGGCCGACTCGGTGTGATCGAGGACCGCACGGCCGACCGCCGGGCGGGCCGGGACCGCTGCGGCCCGCGACCGCCGGCGGTCAGCCGTCGGACGGGCCGATCGCCTCCGGAGCGGTGTCGGCGCCGGCGGCTCGGGCGAGCAGGCATTCCTCGGCGAAGGCCAGCACGCGCAGGTGGTAGGCGCGCGCCGCGTGGTGCAGGCTGATGTTGTGCCCGACGCCGCGTTGGGTGTGCGTCTCCACCCACCGCGCGCCTACGAGCAACTCACGTGCCTCGGCGGGCACTTCGGGGCCGGCTACCTGGGATCGCTCGAACTCGGCCACGGTCCAGTGCACCGGCGCCGACACCCGCGCCAGCACGCCGGGCAGCGTGTACGGGCTCTCCCGCACGTCGAGGAACTCGGCCATCGGCACCGCTGCCGCCACCCGCCCGGCCCGGGTGAGCAGCGCCGGATCGTAGGACCCGGGCGGCCCGAAGAAGGTGTCCGGCGTGCCACCGCCCATCGACGGCACGAACGCGCCCTCGGTGGGGACGGCGGCGAACTCGGCCAGCCGCTCGGGGGTGTAGCGCAGCGGCGCGCCGCCGACGGCGACCCCGAGCAGGTCCCGGCCGCGCTTGTCGGCCGCCATCCGCAGCGCCACGAGCGCGCCCATCGAGTGCGCGGCGAGGAACACCGGCGCCGGGCCCGACCCGTCCGGCTCGGCGCCGACCCCGGTCGCGCCGAGTTCGTCGAGCAGGGCGAACAACACGTCCACCTGCGCGTCCAGCCCCTGCCGCTCCCGGGCCAGGCCCACGGACGCGCCGTAGCCGGGTCGGTCGATCGCCAGGACCGTCCAGCCGAGCGCCGCGGCCGGCACGAGCAGCGAGTCCTCGGCCGCGCCGGGGCGGTGCCAGTAGGCCGCGCGCGAGCCGCCGCCGTGCAGCGCGAACAGCAGTCCGCGCGGCCGTACGCCGGGTTTCGGGCGGGCGAGCAGACCCGACAGGGTCATGCCCGCGATGTCATAACCAACGTTCTCGACCCGGCCGGGCATGGTGCTGACCTCCACGTGCGATTGCCCACTGATGAGACCACATCGCCCCGGGGGTCATTGACGGGGTATCGACCCCGGCCAACAATGTAACGGTGTAACAGAGACGTGGTCGGAGTACTGAATCTCCCCATCCCGGACATCTCCCAGACATCGGAGTCACTCCTTTGAAGCACCAGGACGTGGTCGCCACCGGGCGACGCATCATCGAGCACATCACCAACCGCACGCTCGACCTGGGCGCGGCGCCCGCCGTCCTGAACGGCTCGTGCTTCACCGACCCCGGCCGGCACGACCGTGAGCGCGAGGTGCTGTTCCGCCGCACCCCGCAGGTGATCGGGTGGGCCGGCGAGGTGGCCGAGCCGGGCGACTTCATCGCGCGCGACGTGGACGGCGTACCGGTTCTGGTGACCCGGGACCGGGACGGTGAGCTGCACGCGTTCCTGGACGCCTGCACCCACCGGGGCATGCGGGTGAGCCGGGACGTCCTGGAGACCGAGGGCCTGACCGGCACCGGCTGCGGCAGCGCGCAACGCTTTCGCTGCGGTTATCACGGCTGGACCTTCGGCAACGACGGCGAGCTGACCGGGCTGCCCTCGCGTCCGCAGTTCCCGGGCATCGACCCGGCGAAGTTCGGCCTGCGTCCGCTGCCGGTCGCGTTGTCCGCGGGCCTGGTCGTGGTCGGTCTGCGCCCGGACGTCGAGGTCGCCGGCGCACTGGACGAACTGGAGGACGCCTACGCGGGTTTCCCCTACGACCGCACCCGCGCGGTGGTCAGCGAACGCTTCGACCTGGCCTGCAACTGGAAGCTCTCGGTCGACATCAACGTCGAGGCGTATCACGTGCCGTTCCTGCACACCGCGACGATCAACGGCATCGTGCTCAACCACGGCATCGTCGACACGTGGGGCCCGCACACCCGGTTCGCCGTCCCGATCGTGGGATTCGAGCAACTCGCCGACGTGCCGGAGGAGTCCTGGCCCGCACGGCTGCCGATGGTCAACGTGCAGACCGTGCTGCCGTCCACTGTGCTGATCGAGAGCCCGTTGAGCACCACGATGTTGCGGATCTATCCGGGCGACCGGCCGAACCGCTCGGTCGTGCACATGACCGAGGGCACCTGGGAGCCGCTGAGCGAGAGCAGCATCACCATGGCCCGGGCGAACCACGAGACCAACAAGCGGGTGCTGGTGACCGAGGACTTCCCCGGCGCCGAGTCCTGCCAACGCGGCTTCGACGCGGGTCTGCCGAACATGGTCGCGGGCATGGGCGAGTCGGCGGTCGCGCACTGGCATCGGGTGTGGGACGACGCGCTCGCCGCGGCCCGATACTGAGTGGCCGACGCACGCGGCCGGCGCCGGCCGGGCCTCGGCCGGCGCCGGGTTATGATCGTCCTGCTCGCGAAACGCTGTGCGGTTCGCGAAGGAGGCGCCTTTGGCCGGGCGCCTCCTTTTCTTTGTCCGGATCCGGAAGCGTCCGTGCCCGGATCCGGAAGCGGCGGCCTCACGCGCCCCTTCCGCGGCGCGCCGAAGAACCGTTTCCGGATCGTATTTCCGGGCTCTACCCGTGCCGCCGCCCAGGTCCTACTCTGCTCTCCAGCAAGCACGTCGACAGGTCCCGGAGGGGCGTGGGCGATGCCCGCAGTGCGGACGCTCGGTGAGGTGCTCGACCACGACGGCCCGCTTGCCGAGGGGCCGCTGCGCGAGGTCGCGGCGGGGATCGCCGACGCCCTGGCCCGGGTGCACGCGATCGGGCTCGTACACGGCCGACTGGGTCCGGACCAGGTGCTGATCACCCCGTACGGGCCGCGGGTGACCGGTTTCGCCGGCCGGACCGACGCGGACGACGGCGGCGACCCCTCGGAGGACGTGTACGCGTTCGGCACGCTGATCACCCTCGCCGGCGGCGGTACCGCCTCCGCCGAGCTGAGCCCGCTGCTCCGGCGTTGCCTGGACCCCGATCCCGGGCAGCGCCCGACCGCGGTGGACGTCGATCGGGTGTTGACCCCCAGGCCGATGTCGCTGGTGCCGCCGGCCGCCCCCGTCGAGGAGACCGCCGACGTGCCCCAGGCGGCCCGCGCCGAGGATCCGCCGACCGGGCGCGGGCTGACCCGCCGCCGGCTGCTGATCGCGGGCGGGTTCGCGCTCACCGCGGCGACGGTGACCTCGGCCGGCGTCGCCTTCGCCCGGTTCGCCGACGGCGACCGGACGCAGCCCCGGACGCGGTGGCGACGGGCGGTGGAGGGTCGGGTGACCACGCTCCAGGTCTTCGACAACGTCGCGTACTGCACGACCACGGAGAACGTGGTCATGGCACTGGGCACCGAGACCGGTGTGGCGTTGTGGACCGCGCGCACCGAATCGATGGTGTGGGCCGAGCCGGTGGTCTCCGGGACCGCCGTGTTCCTGGCCTGCGTGGCCGGGCAACTCGCCGCGCTCGACCCGGCCAGCGGCGAACGCACCTGGCAGCAGTACGCCGGCGATCAGATCCTCGGCGCGCCGGTGATGCTGGGCTCCTCCCTGGTCGTCGGCACCCGGGACAACCGGGTGCTCGGCGTCGACATGGCGCAGGGTGCACACCGCTGGCAGTGGACCCGGCCGGGCGAACACGGCGGGGTGATGCCGGGTGTGCTCGGCACCGGCGACGACCGGGTCTACCTGACCTACGCCGACGGCACGGTGAGCGCGATCGCGCCCGAGCGAACCGAGCCGATCTGGTCGATCACGCTGGAAGGCCCGATCACTCGGCCGCCGCGGGTGATCCGTGATCGGGTGTACGTGGTGACCGGCCTCACGCTGGTCGCGCTGAAGGTCGCCACCGGCGAGATCGTCTGGCGCTTTCGCGGCACCCCGGACCTGACCGTACCGGTGGTGACGCAGGACGCCGTCTACACCACCGACGTCGGCACGCTGTACGCGCTGGACGCGCTCAGCGGCGTGCAACGGTGGCGGCAGCGGACCGGTGCCGGTGTGCCCAGCCCGGTGGCCGTGCTGAACGGCGTCGCCTACGCGGGCGGCACCGACGAACTGCACGCCTTCGACGCGGTATCGGGCCGACGGCGCTGGACGCACCCGCTGCCGACCTATCTCACCGCCGCTCCGGCGGGCGCCGGCGGGGTGCTGTTGCTGGGCACGGCCGGCTCCGAACTCATCGCTCTGGACACCTGATCCGCCGCGAGCGGCGGCGCCGCCAGGACTCGCCGTGCGCCGATCGTGTCGCGGGCCGTCACGGTCACCAGTCGGCCGCCGCCGGCCAGGTCGCACACCGCGCGCCCGGGGGCGCTCGGCGGCCGGTCGGGCGGGGCGGGCAGGGTCAGCCGGGTGGCCACCACCGTCCCGCCCGCGGTGCCGGCCGGACCACGCCAGCCCGGGTGCGCGGCGGGCCCGTACTCGCTCTGCTGACGCAGCACCGGGCGGCCGGCCACGACCACGTCCCACCGGGACAGCGCATCGCCGCACGGTTCGTCGGCGCGGCCCAGGACCAGCGTCTCCTGGGCGAAAAGCCGTGCGTCCGAGTCTAGTTCGGCCCGCACGCGAGTATGGAAGGCGGCTCGCGCGGCCACCACGACCGGCTCCGGCAGCCACTCCAGCAGGCCGCCGGCGCCGATCACCAGGTCCACCCGCTGCCGGGCCGGGGTGCCGTCGCCGATCAGGATCACCGCCGCGGCGGCGGTCCGCACCCGCAGGCGCGCGCCGGGCCCCACCTCGACGCGCACGGCCAGGTCGTCGCCGCCGATCGGGCCCGCCGCACCGCCCACGAAGACCACTTCGACGATGTCGCCCGGCACGGACACCACGCGCGGCAGCAGCGGCACCTGTCCGCGCAGCTCGGTCGGCACCGTGCGGCCGCGCCGAAGTTCCGCACGGACCACGGCGGTTGCCTTCACCCGCGGGCCGATCCGACGGCCGGCGGCGGCGGGGTCGCGGCCGGTGCGGGGGCCGGGAGCGCGACCGGGACCGCCGTACCGGCCTGCCACGCGGCGATCTGGCCGAGCACCCACGCGCCGACCACGTCCGCGCCCGGGCTCTCGCGCAGCGACAGGAACGCCACCGGTGTGCCCGGCCGCATCCGGGCCGCGTCGCGGTCCATCACGGCCAGGTCCGCGCCGATCTGCGGGGCGATGTCGGTCTTGTTGATCACCAGCAGGTCGGAACGGGTCACCCCGGGACCGCCCTTGCGTGGGACCTTGTCGCCGCCGGAGACGTCGATGACGAAGAGTTGTACGTCGGCCAGGCCGCGACTGAAGGTCATGGTGAGGTTGTCCCCGCCGGATTCGATGATCACCAGGTCCAGGTCCGGGTGTATCGCCGTCAGGTCCTCGACCGCGTCCAGGTTGCCGCTGATGTCGTCGCGCACGGCGGTGTGCGGACAACAGCCGGTCTGCACGGCGGCGATCCGGTCGGCCGCCAACACCCCTGCGGCGCGCAGGAAGTCGGCGTCCTCGGTGGTGTAGATGTCGTTGGTGACCACCGCGAGCGAGAAGCGGTCGGCCAGGACCCGGCAGAGCGCGGCGACCAGCGCCGTCTTGCCGGATCCCACCGGCCCGCCGATGCCGATCCGCAACGGTCGCGAACCGGGCACGGCGGCCGCCGGCGAAGTGTGCGGGTGCGTACCGCCGTTGCCGGGGGTGTGATCAAGATGCAAAGTGGACGACCTCCTCGTGGGCGTGCAGTTCGGCGCAGACGTCGAGGCCGACCGAGGACCAACCGGGCAACCGCTCCCAGTCGCCGTCGGCGAACACGGTGCGCGCCGCGTCGGCGGCCTCCTCGGCGACCTGGTCGCAGTGCCCGGCCATCTCGGCGAGCACCACGGTGACCGAGATCGGGTCCAGGGAGAGCAACTTGACCGCGGCCGAGGCGGGTGCGTTGACCGCGTTGGTGGCGGCGAGTACGGCCGCCTCGCGCTCGTCGAGCCGGGCCCGGGTGGCCGCGGCGCCGAGCACGATCGCGTGGTGCGGGGACACGCCCAGCGCGGCCCAGGGTTCGGTGGGCCAGGCCGCCTTCACCACCCGGCGCAGCGACCTGCCCTGCACGCGGGAGGCGGCCCGGGCGGGCCCGGAGGCGGTCCGCGCGTCGAGTTCGGCGTCGAGCTCGGCCCACGGGGCGAGTTCGGGGATCGTGTACGGACCGGCGGTCAGCGCGGCGACGGCGGCGAAGGCCGCCTGGACCGCACCCGTGCCATAGAGCTTGCCGAGCAGGAATTCGGTGAGCGTGTCGAGGTCGTGCACCTCGCCCCGCAGGACGGCGTTCTCCAGGCCGCCCGAGTGCGCGTAGCCGCCTGCCGGCAGCCGGGAGTCCCCGAGGAGGAGAAGTCCAGCACCCATGAGTACCACCTCTTACTGGTCGCAACGTGTCGATGTCGGTCCTGGCCGGTCACCGCAGTCACAGTTCTACATCCTGACGGTGAGTCAGCTTGCACTGACCCTCCGTCAATACGCGATCGGGCGCAATCAGAACAGGAAATAACGTTGGGCCATCGGCAAGGTTCCGGCCGGCGCGGCGACCACCTTCTCGCCGTCGACGCGCACCGAGAACGTCTCGGGATCCACCTCGATGTGCGGCATGGCGTCATTGAGTGGCATGGCCGACTTGCCCCTTCCGCGCACATCGCCGGTCGGCACGAGTCGGCGATCGATGTTCAGTCGCCCGGCGAGCCCGTCCGCCAGCGCCGCCGGGGCCACGAAGTGCACCGACGTGGCCGCGGCGGTCCGTGCCGCGGCGCCGAACATCGGCCTGGGCAGCACCGGTTGCGGCGTCGGGATGGACGCGTTCGCATCGCCCATCGCGGCCCACGCGATGGCGCCGCCCTTGATCACCAGGTGTGGCCGGACCCCGAAGAACTTCGGTTCCCACAACACCAGATCGGCCAGTTTGCCGACGGCGACCGAGCCCACCTCCTCGTCGAGTCCGTGCGCGACCGCCGGGCAGATCGTGTACTTGGCCACATATCGTCGGGCCCGCAGGTTGTCCGCGGCCCCGTCGCCGGGCAACGAACCGCGCCGCACCTTGTTCACGTGCGCGGTCTGCCAGGTACGCAGCACCGTTTCGCCGACCCGGCCCATCGCCTGGCTGTCCGAGCCGATCATCGAGATGGCGCCGAGGTCGTGCAGCACGTCCTCGGCGGCGATGGTCGAGGGCCGGATCCGCGATTCGGCGAAGGCGAGGTCCTCGGCGACGGCCGGATTCAGGTGGTGGCAGACCATCAGCATGTCGAGATGTTCCTCGACCGTGTTGACGGTGTGCGGCCGGGTCGGATTGGTGGACGAGGGCAGGATGTTGGGCAGGCCGGCCACGGTGATGATGTCCGGCGCGTGTCCGCCGCCCGCCCCTTCGGTGTGGTAGGCGTGGATGGTGCGCCCGCCGATCGCGGCCAACGTGCCCTCGACGAAGCCGGTCTCGTTGAGCGTGTCGCTGTGCAACGCGACCTGGATGCCGGCCGCGTCCGCCACGCGCAGCGCGGCGTCGATCACGGCCGGGGTCGAGCCCCAGTCCTCATGCAGCTTGAGCCCGCCGGCGCCGGCCCGGATCTGCTCCCACATGGCCTCCTCGGACACGGTGTTGCCCTTGCCCAGGAGCACGAAGTTGATCGGTACCTCGTCCAACGCCTCCAACATCCGGGCCAGATGCCACGCACCGGGCGTCACGGTGGTCGCCTTGCTGCCCTCGGCCGGCCCGGTACCGCCGGCCACCATCGTGGTCACGCCGGCGGACAGCGCCTCGGGGAACTGGGTCGGGGAGATCAGGTGCACGTGGCAGTCCACGGCGCCGGCGGTCAGGATGCGTCCGTTGCCCGCGATGATCTCGGTCGACGGGCCGATCACCAGGTCCGGATGCACGCCGTCCATGGTGTCCGGGTTGCCGGCCTTGCCGATGGCGCTGATCCGCCCGTCCCGGATGCCGATGTCCGCCTTGACGACGCCCCAGTGATCCAGGATCACCGCCCCGGTGATCACCGTGTCGGGAGTCCCCTCGGCGCGCGTCCGCGTCGACTGCCCCATCGACTCCCGAATCACCTTGCCGCCCCCGAAGATCGCCTCGTCCCCGGCGGCCCCGAGCGGCCGGGTGAGATCCTCGGTCACCTCCACCAGCAGTGCCGTGTCGGCAAGCCTGATGCGATCCCCGGTGGTCGGCCCGTACAACAACGCGTACCGATGCCGATCGATGGTGGTCACCGCGTGACCTCCCCGTCGGCGGCCCGGCCGTCCGAGGCCGGCCCCGAAGCCCCACCGGGCGCGGCGTCGGATCCGCCCGTCGACGTGTGGCGGCTCGGTACCCCGCCCCCCACAGCGTGCAACGCACCTCCGCGACCGGCCCGCAGCCCCGGCACCACCCGCGCACCGGCGAGCGGAACCAACTCCACCTCGCGGGCCACCCCCGGCTCGAACCGCACCGCCGTCCCCGCCGGCACGTGCAGCCGATGCCCCCAGGCCGCCGCCCGATCGAACTCCAACGCGTCGTTGGCCGCCGGAAAATGCAAATGCGACCCCACCTGCACGGGCCGGTCCCCGGTGTTCACCACGGCCAGCGTCAACACCACACGTCCGGGATTGAGCGGAATCTCCTCCGCACCCAACAAAATCTCCCCGGGCACCACCGCCACCAGTGACCGGTGATGCGCCTTCACGGAATCGGCCGATGCACGGTGACCAACTTCGTCCCATCCGGAAAGGTGGCCTCGACCTGCACCTCACCCACCATCTCCGGGACACCCTCCATCACATCGTCCCGCCCGAGCACATGCCGCCCGGCCTCCTGAAGGTCCGCCACCGACCGCCCATCCCGGGCCCCCTCCAGCAGAAACGACGCCAACACCGCAGTCGCCTCGGGGTAGTTGAGCCGCAGCCCCCTGGCTCTCCGCCGCTGCGCAAGATCAGCCGCATAGGAAACCATCAACCGCTCCTGCTCATGCGGGCTCAGCAACACGCGAAGCCCCTCCAGACCGTCGTAGCACCGACTCGTTGCCCCAAAGCCTCCCGGCCCCGTGTTACCCAACGAAACGATCAATGTTAACGGAGTGTATCCAATTGTTCACAATCCGCGCCTCGCCGACCAGGTCCACTGCGCGAACGCAAAACGAAGAAGGCCCCGGCAAAAGCCGGAGCCATCCTTCCTTTCCTCATCCTTCGCAACCTCGCTCAACCGTTGACCATGCGCAGCAGCTCGACCCAGGCAGCGGCCGGCGTCTTTATGCGCCCACGACCCCAGTCAGACATGATCTAAAGAGGCTTCCCACATGGACCACATAATCCTTGATTTGCCTGCCGCAGCTCACCGGAAGGCACCTCGATGGAGCCAATGGATCCACACCTGCACGCTTCTAGTGCGGATTTGAATTCGCCCACGCATTACCGATACAAGATTCTTCGTAGTCCCACCAATCGGCTTCCGAGCCACGAGCAAGGAGCCCCTTGATGCCAAGGATATCCGCCGAAGGCGGTACATTCAAAGAAATCATTCCGAATTTCTCAATCCCTTCCGCTTGAACGCCCAGGCGCGCAAAGGCGCCAATGATCCCGTTCGGACCTCCGGGAAATTCACCCGACTCGTAGAGGATAATCCGCACCGTGCAGTTCCCGGACCAAGAAACCTTTTCCACAAACTGCAGGGCCCCGCGAGCGCCGGCACGCGTCCTCACCGTGTCATTCAGCGAGAGGTCGCGAACGAACCAAGGCACGTTATCAATACGCACCAGATCGACGTCGATCGGAACAGCCCAAAGTACCTCGCTGGCTACCGGAGGCCATCCGTCCTCCTGCTTGAACTGGAATTCAACTCGAACCCGGTCATTCGTCTCATCACCAGACACCATCACCGCACCAGTATGCACTCGAAGTCGCGCCGCAGGTGGTGCGGATGGCGTCACACCAGGTAGTCGCCATCCGCACCACCACTTCAACCCCGCCGTGCGGGCAGCAGCCTGCTACTCGCCCCATGCCGCTTGTCGCGCCGAGACAAGCTCGCTGCTCTGCCGTCCACCGGGACAACCCCCGTCACAGGAACTGCCCGGCTACTTCAGTGGCCCCTTTGGCGTATTGGACCACTTTTCGTTGCACGAAAAACAGGTAACGCGACCATTCCACAGACTTCCCGGCCCACCCAAGCTCTGCGGCCAGATATGGTCGACGCGGGTTTCGAGACGATTCACAGGACCGCCCGAACGCGAGCTGGTCGCCGGGATCGTCTCCACCTGGCAGTCGTCACAGACCGTCCTCCCCCCATTGTCTGCCCTATTCTTCGCGATCACCTCTCTTTTACCCTTCGGGGTAAATACCTTCCCGCTTCGTGACATATCTGCGTTGCGATCAGTTGCCACACCGTTTGAATTGACTTCAAAACGAGCGGTGGGACAAGGACCGGTGCCTGTGCTGTTATGTGCAAGGACAGGGGTTTGCCCCGCCAGGACATAGTACGTATGCAGGTTCGATACCGTCAGGTTTCGAACACTCTGTGTTTGGGTCCACGCCCTGATGGAGACGGCCTGAACCCAAGTCCCAGCGGAGGTCTGGAGCCAGGCACCAGGCTCGACCAGATCCGCACGCGTCCACTCACGCAGTTCCGGGAGCCAGAACGGGTGGCCGTCGGTCGCAGTAATCTTTTCGGTTGCCAGTCCTGCGCCTCCGTCAGTGTCGACGGTAATCTCAACGAGATTCTTGACGCCTTCGCCCTTGATCAGCGCAACGACTGTCTCCTGGCCACTACGGCCTGACTCGGGGTCCGCTGCAGAGACCGCATCACCGAGCCGGATTTCCTCTATCGGCTTTGCTGAACCATCGGCCATCAAGACTTCCGTGCCCGGAACAAAGCTGTTCGTCGGGCAGGAGCCCCCGTCACTGGGCTTGGTCGCCTGCTTCTTCGCAGGCTTCTCCGCCGCCTTCTTGGCCTCGGTCGGCTTGGATGCCTTGCCGTCGCCGTCGGCGCTCTTGGCCTTGGTTGTGGATTCCTTGCCCTGTTGGGCCGCCGATGCAGCCGCCTCGTCGGCCTTCTTTGCCGCTGCCGCCGCTGCCTCTTCCTGGGCCTTCTTGGCTGCGGCTGCCTCCTCCTCCAGCTTTCTGGCTGCCGCTGCCGCTGCTTCCTGTTCTCGTTGCCAGGCCGCCAGGTCCTCGGCGTACTTCGCCATGGCCTGCTGGTAGCGCTCGGCGCGGGCGATGATGTCGAGGGCGCGCTGGACGATCGCGCCCCACTTCTTCATCGCGTCGTAGGCCCGCTTGAGGCCCTTGGCTATTCGCTTGGCCGCGCCGCCGCCGCCGAAGAAGGAGAACGCCGCGTCGGCCGCAATGCCCGCGCACGCCCAGCCGTCGCCGCCGACGCAGTCGCGGATGTCGTTGTAGCCCGACGCGTCCTTGAGTGCCGACATCGCGGCTTCCATGGCGACGTCGATCAGGCTGCGACCCCTGGCCCAGTGCGCCCAGGCCAGCTCGGCGTCCGAGAAGTCCTTGATCGGCATCACCGGCATGCTGATCGCCAGGCCGGACGGGTCACTGAACGTCACCGGGGAGTTGGCCGCGTACACGTACGCGTTCATCTGCTTGGGCTCGCTGTAGTCGACCACCGGGTCGACGGACAGGAACCGGCCCACCGCCGGGTCGTATTCACGTGCGCCCAGATGCACCAGGCCCGTGGACTCGTCGTTCGTTCCGCCGACGAAGCCCTGATTGCCGGGCCAGATCGATGGTTTGACCCCACGAACGTCGCCGAACGGGGTGAACTTGCGCTGGGTGACCGCCTGGGTGTTCGCGTCCACCGCGATGTTGGCGGTGCCGTTCTGATCGGCCATCAGATACGAGCTGGTGGTCTGGCCGTTCTCGACCGTCTTGACCAGCGTCGGCCCCGCCGGGTGCGCGTAGTATCGCGTGCCCTTGACGATGTCGCCTGCGGGGTTGAGTTGAACCTCGGTCCCCGGCAGGTACAGGGTCGTTCCGGACGGATCCCGCTTGATGAGCCGCGAACCGCCGGCGTCATAGAGGAACTCCGTCGTCTTCGCGCCCTCGGTCACCTTCGAGACGCGGCCCTCGGCATCCCAATCCAGGTTCTGCGTGTTGCCCTGGATGACCCTGGTCGCCGTGTTGCCCGCCGAGTCGTACGTGTACGACTCGGTCCGACTTCCACCCGGCCCGGTGGTGTCCACCTTCTTCAGGTAGTTGGCACCGGCCGTACCCGGAGTCCCGTACGTGTAGGCCCGGTTGACGTCCTGGCCCGCAACGCCCGCCGGGTCGTGCTTCGTCTCCGTCTTGCGGTTGCCCGCGGCGTCGAAGCTGTAGGAGGACCAGTACGCGTCCGGCCCACCCACGCTCGGCCGACCCCCGCCGGGCCCGACCTGACCGGGCTTCGCCTGGCAATTGTCGGTCGCCGACCAGGCATCCGTCATCCGACGCATGTAGTCGTACGCGAAGCACTGGGTGTCCGTCGTGGACGGCGTCGGGTTCGGCCCGAAGGCGTCCGTGATCTTGGTGATGTTGCCGACCGCGTCGTACTCGGTCCGCGCGTCGTTGATCCGCGACGGCGAGGTCTCCCGGTCGTTCACCGTCCGGGTGGGACGCCGCGTCTGCTCGTCGTACTCGTACGTCGACCACACCTGCTTCGGCGCCGGCCCGGCATGCGTACGCAGCACGTCACCCAGCGGCGAGTAGTCCACCCGGTCGACGAACGTGTCGCCGTTGATGCCCATCACCGTGGGCAGTTCGTACCGGTTGTACGACATCGAGACATCTTCGAGCGGCAGACCCGCAACCGCCGGGAAGGTACTGAACTCGGGCAGCCCATTCGTCTCGGTGTACGTGCTGCCGAAGACATACGTCTTCGCCAACTTGCCCTCGGACGGCGGGATGGTGATCTTCGAGCCCTTGGGCCGGTACTCCGTGTCGTAGCCCGTGATCTCCTGCTTGTACGCGTTCCCGTTCACGAACCGCGTCGAGGAGACCGGCAGCCCGAGTGCGTTCGGCAGCGTGTCGAACACCGACTCGGTCAGCTTCGGACCGGTGATCGAGCCCTCGTGGGTCGCCTTGATCCGGCCCAACACGTCGTATTCCGGCGCGAGCGTTCTACCCCGCGCGTCCGTCGTCGTCGCCAGCCGGTCGCCCGCGCCGTAGGTCATCGTCGACGTGCCCTTGTCCGGGTCCGTCACCTTGACCTGACGACCCCGCAGGTCGTACTCGAAGCCCCACGTGTTGCCGGCCTCGTCCACCACCGACGACAGTTGCCCGCGTCGGTTGTAGCTGTAGCGCGTGGTGTCGTGCGCACCGCTGGGATCGGCGCCCTTGAAGAACTGCAACTCCGTCTTGCGACCGACCGCGTCCAGGATTGCCTTCGTCGGCGTCTCGCCCGTGGGCGGGTCCACCGTGACGAAATCGCCGCCGTAGGTGGTCGTCGTCCGCGAGGTCTCGATCCCGAACTTGCGCGAGATCTGCACCGTCGGCTGACCGGTCGAGTTGTACTCGGTCATCGTCGACGCCGGGACCATGTTGTCCAGCGGCGCGAACATCGCGCCCTCGGGCGCACCGTCCGCGTAGTAGCCGCCGTTGGACTTCCAGATCTGGCCGAGGCTGTTGTAGAAGGTGTCGGTCACCATGCGACCGCCGCCCAGCGCCTCCATCTGGGTCTGCCGGATCCGCAGGCTGCCGTCGTAGATGTCGTAGCTGGTGCGGTAACTGCCGTCGTCCAACAGGTTCTTGTTGGTGATGACGACGGGACCGTCACGCCGGACCAGGTACGAGAACTCGGCATCCGGCGACTTGCGATCCGGGTTCCGGTCCGGCGACCACACCTTGACCAGACGACCCAGCGAGTCGTACCGCATCACGCTGCGCCGCTTGTTGGCGTCCTCCTGGGCCACCGTCGCACCGCGACCGGGGTCGGTCTCGACCGACTGGGTGTGCCCCGCCGGGTTCGTGACCGTGGTCTTGGTGACGAGCTGGCCACCGGCCGGGAAGTACTCGGTCGAGTTGACCGCGCCCAGCACATCGGTGACCGACTTCGGCCGACCGTAGACGTCGAACGTGGCCGTGCCGTCCAGGACATAGGTCGGCTGGCCGTTCACGTAGTCCGCGAGGGACTCCGTGCGCACCAGGTTGCCGACGGTGTCGTAGAACATCTTCGCGTCGGAGGTGACATCCTCCGGCCGCTGGGTGTTCGTGGCGTCACACGCCTTCGCGACCGACTCGATCCGCGACTGCCGGTCGACCATCCACTGCGCCTCGTCCGGCGCGTACCAGTAGCGCGTGCACGAGTCGTCGTTCGGGTCGTCGATGTTCCCGAGCGAGGACGTCGTCTCGATGAAGCCCCGTGCGTTGAAGGTGCTTTCGGTCGACGTCCGACGCCACCCGCGCCCGTCCGTCAACAACACCCGCGAGGCCGTCTTCGTCGTCTGCTGCACGAACGCCTGCAACGGCGGCGTTTCGTTCGGCCGCACCCGAGTCGCCGTCGGATTCGACAACCACGGCGTGTACGTCGTCGCCGCCTGAAGCGCGCCGCCCTCGCCGTCGTAGACCAGCACCTCGCGCGTCTGACCCGCGAAGAGCTTGTGGTCGACGATCTCGCCGTTCTCGGAGTCCTTGACCTTGACCGTCCGCCGAGCCGCGGTCGTCGGCGACGCCCGGTCGCCGTCCAGGCCCCGGAAGAACAACGTCTCGGTCTGGGTACGCCGGTCCGGGTCCTGCCCGATGAAGGTGCGCACCCGCTCGTAGCCGCGCCACTGCGACCACGTGCGCGTCTTCGGCTCGGTGAGCTCGTTGTCCTCGTCGTACGCCCACGCCGGCGCGCCCAGGTACTCGTAGGACGTCACCCGCGTCGGCGAGTTCGCCATCGCGTCCTGCTCCTGGACCCGGTCCACCACGTGCTTGTGGAAGTAGTCCGTGACGTAGAGCTTGCGCTTGCGGTCCGGGTCGGTCGGGTCCGGGATCTCCTGGATCACCGGGTAGCAGCGCAGCCCGTTCGACTCCGCCGCCGTCGGCAGCTTGACCGGCGCCACCGAGGAGCACTCGGTGTCCTTGAACCGCACCGAGATGATCGAGCCGGTCTCGGTGTCGATGTTCTCGATGCGATAACGCCGGTACGCCGGACGGCCGTCGCCGTCCCGGTCCACCCGGTTCGCCAGTTGCTTGCCGCGGAAGGTCACCGGCGGCAGCGTGATCGGCGTGCCGTTCTTGCCGGTGCGCTGGATCGACGCGAGCCACAGCGCGTAGTCGGTGCCGTCGCCGTTCTGCGGGAAGTCCTGGGTCAGCGCCCAGGTGTCCACCGGCTGGTAGGCCGTGCCGGTCCAGACCTTGGTGTTGATCTCGGTCAGTCGTTTGCGGGTGAAGAACGTCGGGGTGAACCGCGCCTTGCACTCCTCGTTCGCCGCGCAGAGCTGGTCACCGGGGGTGTCCGGCCACATCTTGGCGATGTTCCAGTCGACCTCGGGCTTGAGCTTGTCCTCGGCGCAGTCGAACGTCGGCGAGGTCAGGCAGCGCTCGGCCACCGTGAAGTCCACCTGCGACGGCGCGTTGGTGAACAGGTTGTCGCTGCGCAGGCCGTACGAGACGTGGTCGAGCCAACCACCGCGGTCGTAGGCCCGGTTGGTCGAACCACCGGCGAACTTGAAGTTCGCGCCGTAGTGGTTGACCTCCTTGTTGTACCAATACGTCATGGCGTTGCCGCGTGGGTCCACGACGTAGTCGAGGTTCCACCGCCAGGCCCGGTCACAGGCCGAGTTCGCGAAGTCCGGCTGATAGCAGGGCTCGCCGGGCTGGTTGTTGTAGATCGGCACCAGCCACGCCGAGTTGGTGACGGGCTTGCCGGGCTGCCAGCCGGGGACCTTGTTGAGGCCGAAGTTGAACTGCACGCCCTGCGCGTTGGTCACCCGCCAGTGCACGCCCTCCTTGTCCCCGTTGAGGTCCTGCGCACCGGTGATCAGCTCGATCCGCGAGCCGTCGTCCTTCGCGGGCCGCCAGACGCCGGACGCGTCGTCGCGCACCAGCGGGGTGGACCCGCCGTTGAGCGACATCGTCATCATCGGCGCGCCGTGGCACAGGTCGCCGGTGTCGTCCGTCGGGTTGTTGAACCCGGAGCCTTCCTTCTTGTCCTGGCTGCACGGAACCCAGGTGCGCTCGATGAAGTTCGAGCCCAGGTCCCAGCCGTCGCCGACCCACGAGGTCTGCTGGAGCGAGGCCGAGGTACGGCCGTCGATGCTCGCCGAGGAGTAGCCCAGCGCGAGCGAGGGGCTCGGGCCGCCGAGCGAGCCGGGCAGTTCCAGCGGGTACGACCAGGAGAAGTCACCCGCGGCCCCGCCCGCCTGCCACGAACCGGACGCGCTCAGCGAGGTCGCCTTGTAGGTGCCGTTGGCGCCGTCGGCGGTCGGCTGCGCGGCGAGCAGCATGCCCTGCCCGCCCGCGCTCGCGCCCTTGGCCGCAACGCCCTGACCGGTCGCGGCCGGTGCCACCGTCGCGGTGAGCTTGCCGGTGTCCGCGTCGTTCTTCATCGCGACCGGCGTCCGGGTCTGACACTGCGCCAGCTCCGGGGTGGTGAGGACACATTCGGGGAGCAGGCTGAATTGAAGCCGCGAGCCCCAGCCGCCGCCGTACGCGTTCTTGAACGCGGTGTAGTCCAGTTCGACACCCACCGGTGCGACCCCGGTGCCGCCGTCGGTACGCCGGACCCCGAGCAACAGCCCGTTGCCGACACCGGCCTTGTTCGCGGTCGGCCGGTCGAACAGGTCGACCTTGACCTTGACCGGGGCGGTGTCCGCGGCGGCCTGCGCCGAGCGGGCCGCCGACTCCGGGACCGGGGGTGTGCTCAGCTTGATCGGCAGCGAGCCGGCCTTGGCCTCGGCCGGCGCGGTGGCGGCGGCGCGGGCGTCGGACTTGGCCGCCGGGCGCGGCAGTTCGACCTCGGCGGAGCCCGCGGCGGGCCAGTTCACCGCCGGCGCGCCCTTCCAGGCGTTGACCTGCGACTCGGCGGGCGGCACGGGGGCCTTGGCCGTCGACAGGCGCTCGCCCGGGACCTTGGTGAGTTTTTGCAGGTCGGGCAGTTGTGGGCGGGCAACCGTTTCTGCCGCCGCCGCCGGCACCGCGGTCAGGCCGGAGCCCACCAGCACGATTGCCATCAGGGGTACCGGCCATCGCCAGGTACGTCTTATCGCCGTGCGCATGGCACGGGTTTTCCGTGAAAACACAGCCCCACCCGAGAGATTCGACGCGGAATCCCCCGAGGCCCACGTCACCCAATACTGGCGGCGCAACCTAGCAGTAGGCGAAGCGGTTTGGCGACTTTATCAATGTTCAAGACGCGGAAATTGATGCCAACCGCCTGAAGCGGGGATGGACATCGATTCGGGTTTAAATTGCGATACCAACCGTTTGGCAAGTATGCCCGAATACTCCGCCACTACTCGCCAAGAGCCGCGCTGACCTGCTACAACTCACGGAAAGTGCGCCGATTTGCACCCCTGCCAGTGGTGCGAATTCAGCCACACACGGCACGGGAAGGCCGCAATGCTTCCGCGCCGGGACGCTCCAATACAGCCGCTCCCATCGTCCGCGGAAGCCACTATGAATTCATCGACAAGACGCGCATCGGATACGGCCCGTCCGATCCGGAATATGGAGCCACGGTCGATTACCGGGGCATTATCGGACACTTCGATCCCGGTCAATTCGGACACCATTCGGCACACCTCGGCCGACCGGACACCGGTGCCCGCACACCCCGCGTGCGCGCCGGCGACCCGCACGCGAGCCCGCGGTGCCCGACCTCCGAGCAATCGAATTCGGCCACCGCGACGAACGCGCATCGCCCCGACCCCCGACCGTCCCCGACGGTCCCCCACCAAGCCCCCGTCCGGCCCACTGCGCGCCGGGCGGCCCGCGACCCGATCGGCTCGCTCCCCGCGTCCGGCCGGGTCGCATCGTCAACCCCCACTCCGACCCCGGAAAGCAGCATGAATTCATCGATACGACCCGCACGCTCCGCGGGTCACCCGCGGCGAAAAGCTGCGGTCTGGGTGATCGCGGCGGCCCTGTCCGCCGGTCTGATCACCGCCGTACCGGCGACCGGCGCGCCCATGCCGCAGGTCGCCCCCACCGACAAGACGCCCCAGGCCGACACCCGCACCGAGGCCGAAAAGCAGGCCGACGAGCGCACGGCCGCGTCCGCCAAGGCCAAGCAGAGCGGCCAACGCGTCGAGGTCGTCGCGCTCCGTACCGAGACCGACCAGGTCTGGGCCAACCCGAGCGGCACGTTCACCCTGGAGAGCGCGACCCGCCCGGTGCGGGTATGGCGCGGCGGCACCCTGGTCCCGGCCGACGACACCCTGGCCCCCGTCCAGGGTGGTCGCCTCGCGCCCAAGGCCGCGATGATGGGCCTGACCTTCTCCCCGGGCGGCAACGGCCCGCTGGCCGAACTCACCAAGGGCGGCCGCAGGATCGCGCTGTCCTGGCCGACCGCGCTGCCCAAGCCCGTGGTCGAGGGCGACTCCGCGACCTACCCCGAGGTACTGCCCGGCGTCGACCTCAAGGTCGTCGCCAACGTGGACGACTTCGCCCACTACGTCGTGGTCAAGACCCCGGAGGCGGCCAAGAATCCCGCCCTGGCCACGCTGAAGTTCGGCCTGGACGCCACCGGACTGAACATCGTCGAGGGCACGGCCGGCGAACTCCGCGCCCTCGACCCCACCGGCCAGGCCGTGTTCACCGCGCCCAAGCCGCAGATGTGGGCGGCCGGCCGAAACGATCCGCCGCCGGCGACCGCCCAGGCGCCCGCCGAAGCCCGTACCTCGGCGGCGATCACGCCCGAGAACGATCCCCCCGCCGACCCCACCGACGGCTTCGACCCCGGTGCCAAGCACGCCGATCTCGGCGTCAAACTCACCGGCAAGACCCTGGAACTCACCCCCGACCAGGGCCTGTTGACCGCCGCCGACACCAAATTCCCGGTCGTCATCGACCCGGTCTGGCGCGACGACTGGAAGTTCGCCTGGACCCTCGCCTACAAGCACAACGCCATCGCCGGCTCCGCCTCCACCAGTTACTGGAACGGCGGCACGATGCCGAAGAAGTATGGGCGGGTGGGTTGTTCCAGGGACGGCGACTTGGGCAACGCGGTCGTCTGCGCCAAGACATTCTTCCAGGTCGGCATGTCCGACCTGTGGGACAAGCAGATCATCAAGTCGGTGCTGAGCCTCGAACAGATCCGCCCCGGCGCGTGGGACTGCAAGTCGGGCGAACTCGAAGTCTGGGACACCGCGAGCATCTCGAAGCAGACCACGTGGAACAACCAGCCGAGCTGGGACCGCATGGTCGGCAGCGTCGACGAGTCCTACGGTGGCCGTAACTGCCCCGGGGGCAACGAGAAGAAGATCGAGGTCAACGTGACCTCGGCCGTCGACGAGGCCGCGCGCAGTCACTGGAATTCCTGGACCCTCGGCCTGAAGTCCCGCTACGACACGGTCGACGTGTCCTGGCGCACGTTCGCGCCGGACGCGACGGTGATCAGCACCGAGTACAACACCCCGCCGGCCACCCCGTCGGACCGGACGACCGACCCCTCCACCCCCTGCGCCGGCGGCGTCATCGGCACCACGGACCGGGTCACGCTCTACGCCCGGGTGGACGACGCCGAGGACAACAACCTCACGGCCGAATTCCACTACTGGAAGGACGGCGCGAACACCGGCCCGACCGTGATCAAGCGCGGTGTCAGCCGCGGCACCATCGCCGCCGCCGAGATCGACGCCACCGCGCTGGACGGCACCTACCGCTGGGATGTCCGGGTGTCCGACGGCTTCGTCGACAGCCGGTGGGCCGGCCAGTGCCTGTTCACCGTCGACCGCAACCGGCCCAGCGAGCTGCCCAACGTCTCCTCGCCGGAGTTCCCCGCGAACAACCCGGACAACCCGACCCCGGTCCGCACCACCGGCACCTTCAATTTCACCGCCAACGGCGTCACCGACATCGTGAAGTACCGGTGGTGGACCGACAGCGACCCGATGGTCCGCGAGGTCGCCGCGGCCGGCCAGGGCGGCCCGGCGAGCATCACCTTCAAGCCGACCATCACCGGCCCCAACCATCTCTACGTGCGCAGCGTCGACCTCGCGGGCAACCTCTCCGACGTGCGGAACCACCTGTACTACGCCAAGCGTTCCCCCGACCGGGACAAGCCGGGCGACCTCAACGGCGACGGCAACATCGACCTGTGGAACCTCAACGCGAGCACCAAAGGCGTGGACGCGCGCCCGGGCCAGGGTGACGGCACCTTCGGGGCGCCCGTGTCGGCCGGTGGCGGTTCCTTCGCCGGCACCGTCTCTCTCGCACACCGGGGCACCTGGAACGCGGACTACTACGAGGATCTGGTCGCGCTGCAACAGGCCCCGGACAACGAGCGCAAACGGCTCTACGTGTATCGCGGACGCGGCGACGGTTCGCTGGAGCCGAGTGACAGCACGCGCATCACACTCAGGGTCAAAAAGCCCGACACCAACGACCATTGGGGCGCGGCCCGCCAGATCCTGGTGATCAACAGCGTCAACGACGACAGCGCCACGCCGAACGGCATCGACGCGACCGACTACCCCGACCTGCTGGTGCAGGAGGGAGCCAACCTCTGGCTCTACCTCGGCAACCCGGCCGGGACCCTGGACCAGCGCTTCGACGCGATTTCCCTGGGCAATGCCGACTGGGCGAACATGACCCTGATCGCCCCGGGCGACCTGAACGCCGACGGCCTGCCGGAGATCTGGGCCCGGGACAAGAGCACCGGCAAGATCCACCAGTACACCAGCCGGCGCAAGACCACCGACAGCGCCACGGACGGCAACCCGACCGAGCTGGACCTGACCGTCTACACCGACCCGACGGTGCGCACCACCTCGATCGGCAGCGGCTTCACCGGCGACGCCTACGAGCTGGTGTCCTCCGACGGGGACTACGAGAAGGACGGCTTCGCCGACCTGTGGGCGCAGGACGCGACCGGCAAGATCGTCGAGTTTCCGGGCCGCGCCCTGACCGGCGGCTCCGCGTTCGGCGCCGCCCGCTCGGTCGCGCCGGGCACCCCCTGGTCGGAATGCGAGTCCTTCGGCGCCGCCGGCGGCGCCCAGTTCCAACTGTGCGGCCCGGTGCTGACCAAGTACCGCGCCGCCGACGCGGCCACCCGCGGCTATCCGGTCGCCGACATGAAGGTCGCCCCCGACCTGGTCGGCCGCTACGCCCACCTCAAGCGGCCCAACGGCACGTACTGGTCGATCTATTGGCACTCGACCACCGGGGCCAAGTCGGTGTCCGGCGCGATTCGCGACAAGTGGGAGGCGCTCGGTTGGGAAACCGGTGAAATGGGCTACCCCACCGACGACGATCACACGATCGGCATCGGCTCGGCGCAGGTCGCCACCTTCCAGGGCAGCGGTGGTTACGGCGCGATCTACTCGACGCCGGAACTGGGCACCTGGTCCATCCACGGCGGCATCTACGAGAAGTACCTCGCCCTCGGTGGTCCGGCCGAGCTCGGCTTCCCGACCACGGACGAATCCGCAGTGCCCGGCAACACCGGCCGCTACAACCATTTCCGCAAGCTCTCCGAGAGCGGCAACAGCGCCTCGATCTACTGGAACGCCGGCACCGGTGAAGCCTGGTCCGTGCGCGGCCCGATCCGCGCCAAGTGGGCCTCGCTCCAGTGGGAGCAGGGCTACCTCGGCTACCCCGTGACCGACGAGTTCACCGTCCACAACGGCGACCGCCGGGTCAGCTTCCAGGGCGGCTACATCCGGCTGAACCCGACCACCGGCGCCTACCTCGACCACCACCCGGAGGATCGCACCGCCGACCTGCGCACCGACCTGTCGGGCGACTTCAACGGCGACGGGCGGGCCGACCTGCTCACCGTCTACAACTACGGCAACGACACCAGCGCCTTCCACACCCTGATCGCCCGGCCGGGGGGCGGCTACAACGCGCCGTTCAACGCCTGGACCGCGCATGTCGGCTGGATGCGCTACGAGAGCACCAAGTGGGTCACCGGCGACTTCAACGGCGACGGCCGCGACGACGTGGCCGGCCTCTACGGCTACGGGGACGGCAGCAACCGGCTGTTCACCTTCCTCGCCAAGCCCGACGGCACCTTCGCCGACGGTGTCGACAGCGCCTATGTGGGCCCGGGCAACTGGGACTGGAGCAAGGCCGTCTTCCTCGCCGGCGACTTCAACGGCGACGGCCGCGACGACACCGCCATGCTCTACGACCACGGCGGCGGCTCGACCGGCGCCTACACGTGGATCGCCAAGCCGGACGGCACCTTCAACGATTCGTTCGCGAGTTGGCGCTCGAACCCCGGCAACTGGTACTGGAACAGCGCCAAGTACGTCGTGGGCGACTACAACGGCGACGGCCGCGACGACATCGCGGGCATGTACGGCTACTACAGCGGCGCCGTCGCCTTCCACACCATCCTCGCCCGGCCGGACGGCGGCTTCGACGTCCCGTTCGAATCCTGGCGCACCGACCCCGGCAACTGGGACTGGTCCCGGGTCAAGCTCACCAGCGGCGACTACAACGGCGACGGCAAGGCCGACGCCGCGGCGATGTACGACTACGGCAACGGCCACTCCGCGCTGTTCACCTTCCTCGGCAAGCCCGACGGCAGCGGCGGCCTCCAGGCCGACGTGAAGTCGTGGGACACGGCCGAAGGCGGGTGGTGGGGCATCAGCGCCGGCCTGCCGGTGACCGGTGACCAGAACGCCGACGGTCGCGACGACATCTCGATCATGTACAACTACCAAAACGGCGCCACCACGGCGTTCCTGTTCACCGCGCGCACCGACGGCGGCTTCGACAGCCCCAACGACGCGTGGCAGGCGGCACCCGGCTTCTGGTAGCCGCGCACCCGCCCGACGGACACCCCGAGGGCGTTCCCGACCATGACGAAGCAGCCCCGCCCGGCCGAGATCCCTCGGCCGGGCGGGGCTGTTCGCGCATTCGACGCGTGGTCGACTCAGAAGCCGCCGCCCGGCGGGGCCTCGATCTCGTCCGCCGGGTCGAAGCCGAAGACCCGGCCGTAGAACCACAGTTCGGCCTCCAGCGCGCGGATGATGTTCTCCGAGCGTCGGAAGCCGTGCTGTTCGCCCTCGAACGCCAGGTAGACGTAAGGGAGTTGCTTCTCCTTCAGCGCGGCCACGATCAGCTCGGCCTGGGCCGGCGGGACCACCTGGTCCTCCAGGCCCTGGAAGACCGCGAGCGGGCTGGACAGGTGCTCGGTGTGGTTGATCGGCGACCGGTCCCGATACACCGCCTCGGCCTCCGGGTACGGGCCCACCAGGCGGTCCAGGTAGCGGGATTCGAACTTGTGGGTGTGCTGCGCGAGGGCCGCGATGTCGGCGACGCCGAAGTGACTCGCACCGGCGGTGAAGACATCGCCCGCCACGAGCGCGGCCAGCGTGGTGTACCCGCCGGCCGAACCGCCGCGGATGGCCAACTCGGCGCCGTCCACCACGCCTTGGTCGGCGAGATGGCGGGCCACCGCCGTGCAGTCCTCGACGTCGACGATGCCCCACGAGTCGTACAGCAGGTTGCGGTACGGACGTCCGTAGCCGGTGCTGCCGCCGTAGTTGACGTCGGCGACCGCGAAGCCCCGGCTGGTCCAGTACTGGATCCGCAGGTTGAGCACCGCCGACGCCTGCGCGGTCGGGCCGCCGTGGATCGACACGATCAGCGGCGGCAGCGCGCCCTCGGGCGCCCGGACGTCCGGGTTCTTCGGCAGGTACAGCAGCGCGTGCGCGGTGCGGCCGGCCGCGGACTCGAACTCGATCGGCTGCGGTGCACTGAACCACCGCGCGTCGAAATCGAACTCCCGGGCGGGCCGCAGTCGTTCGATCTGCAACGCGGTCGGCGCACCGGCCGCGAGCCGGATCCGCCGCGGCGCGTCCTCGTCGTCCGGGCCGCCGCCCACCAGCAACACCCCGCCGGGCACCGCGGCCAGGTCGGACAACCAGGTCAGCCCGGTCTCCACCCGCGCGGGCGGCTGCTCCGGGCGAGCCGGATCGACCAGGCCCAGGTGCACGAACCCGCCGGAGTTGACCGAGCAGGCGATCCGGCCGTCGTCGAGGAAGGCGTAGAAACGGTCGCCGAAGACCCACTGCGGACCGCCGATCTCCGCCTCGACCGGGGCCACCGCCTCGACCTGGCCACCCGCCCCGACCCGGTACAGGTTCCACCAGTCGGTGCGGTCCGAAGCGAACCACAGCGCGCCGTCCGGTCCCCACTCGGGCTGGACCACCGACTCGCGCCCGCCGCCGGCGACCGCCTGCGCGCCGGTCGGCACCGGCCCGGCCTCGATCGCCGCGACCATCAGTTCGGCCGCGTCCCACGGCATGTCCGGATGCGACCACTGGGTCCAGGCCAACGCCGATCCGTCCGCGGCCGGGCACGGCGAGGACACGAAGTCCGGGCCGGTGACCAGGACCCGCTCACCGCCGAGGCCGTCCAGCGGCAGCGCGACGATCTCGTTGACCGCCTCGCCGTGCGCCTTGACCGCGGCCGGTTCGTGGCTCTCGCGCACCGCGACCAGCCACTCCCCCGGCCCCCACTGCCCCGCCGGCACGATCGTGCAATCGGCGTAGCGCAGACCCGCCTCGGTCTCGGGCTCCGCGGTGATCGGCACCGGCGCCGCGTCGTCCGGGCCCAGGCGGTACAGCCGCTGGTCGGTCCAGTTCGCGAAGACCAGCAGGCCCGCGCGCACCGTCCAGGCGCCGCCGCCGTACTCGTGCACGCGGGTGCGGGCCGAGAAGCCCTCCGGCAACACGTCCTCGGGAGATCCGCCCGGTCGTAGTCGCACCAGTTGGATCCGACCACCTTCGGACGGCCGGCCCTCCGCCCACCACACATCCTCGCCGTCGGCCCGGATCCCACCGGGGTTCGCGGCCCCTTCCACCAAGCGCTCGGCCGTGATCGGCGAAGGCCAGGAACCGTATGTCTTCGTCTCGTCCGCGTTCGTGTCGGCACTCATGCCCCGATCCTCTCCATCCGGAGCCGGGAAAGCATCCGGCGGGGCCCTCGAAAACCGGGTCGACCCGAGGCCGTGCGACGCGGGATCATGTCCGTATGACGACAGATCTCGACATTCGCGGCGTGGTGATACCCGCCGCCGAGCTGTCGTGGCGGTTCTCGCGCTCCTCCGGACCCGGTGGACAGTCGGTGAACACCACCGACAGCCGGGCCGAGGTGTCCTTCGACCTGGGCGCCAGCACGGTGCTGCCCGACGTGCTCAAGGAACGTGCCCTGCTCCGGCTGGAAGGGCGGCTGGTGGACGGTGTGCTCACCGTGGCCTCGTCCGAACAGCGCTCCCAATTGATGAACCGCCAAAGCGCGGTGCGCCGACTGATCGACATCCTGGTCGAGGCCACCGCCCCGCCCCCGCCGCCGCGCCGGCCGACCAAACCCTCGCGCGGAATGCGCGAGCGCAGGCTGCGCAACAAGCACCATCGCGGTGAGATCAAACGACTGCGGCGCTCGACCGGGGATTGATCCCGAGTCCGAACAGGGTCCGAACCGGACCCAAAGTCGAGATGAAGTGTCGCTTACCGAACCATTACGGATCACACCCGGAAAAGCACGCCACAAGCACGATTCGCCACCGCACACTGCGAACGCCTGGCAAGACCACCCGCGAACGCAGTGAACGAAGCGAAGGACACCGGGATGCCCTCCCCCGCACGTGCAGCACACCATCCGCCCCAGTCGATCACCGTCCCGGCCGCGTACCACGCGTCGAGTCATCCGTGACCGCCGTCGGGCGGTCCCGCGCCCGCGCCCGACACGACCGGCGTGCCTCGACGGAGACCCGGCACGACAGCCACCCCGAACACCGGCTCGGCCCGGTGTTCGTGCGCTGGACCATCGCACCCACTGTCGCCGGCGTACCCGAGGTCCGACACCGCCTCCGCGACCTGTTACGCGCCTGGGGGGTGGCCGAGGAGATCGAGGACACCATGCTCCTGGTCGCCACCGAGCTGACCTCCAACGCGGTCCGGCACGCCGCGATCCGCACCGAGCGGATCCGGATCACCGCCTCGCACAGCGGCGCCGAACTGCGCCTGGAGGTCGCCGACGACCACCCGTTCCGCCCGCACGCGCTCCTGGACACCGGCCCCGACGCCGAGGACGGCCGGGGGCTGATGATCGTCAAGTTGATGGTGGCCGAACTCGGTGGCCACATCGACGTGCTGCCGGGCGGTGCGGGCAAGAGCATCCGGGTCACCCTGCGCAAGGACGGCCGGGGATAGCCCGCCTCAGCGCACCCGCCGCCACAACGCCTCAGCCAGCGAATACAGCCCGAACACCGCCAGGCCCAGCGCGATCACCACGAGCAGCGCGGGCCCCACCGGTGTGTCGGCGAACGAGCGCAACGTCTCGTCGACCCCCTTGGCCCGATCCGGGTCGAACTTCACCGCGGCCACCACCACGAACACCCCGGCCGCGCCGAACACCACGCCTCGGCTGATCCCGCCGACCACCCCGAGCACATCCACCACGCGACGTTGCATCGGGCTCATCCGCCCGGTGTTCAACTTCTCCCGGAACCTGCGCAGCGCGTATCGCACCGCCATCCCGATCCCGACGCCGAGCAACACCGCCCCGGCCAGGCCGACCAGGTATCGGCCGCCGGACCACTCCAACGCCTTGGCGGTGAGGTCCTTCGAGGTCTTGTTGCTGCTGCCGCCCTGCCCCTGGCCCTGGTCCCGGCCCGCGTCGCTCGCGGTGAGGGTGCGGATCAGCGAGGCGACCACGAAGCCGTAGAAGATCGCCCGGCCCAGCGACATCAGGCGTTTGCCCGCCTTGCCGCCATCCGGCACGGCCTGCCCGAACACGGCCTCGACCAGCCGCCACAGGCACATCCCGATCAGCGCGACGACCAGCGCCCACAACATCGCCTCGCCGAACGGCTTGGCGCCGATCTCCTCGACGGCACCGCCGCGGTCGGCCTCCTGGTTCTTGCCCCCGACGGCGATCCGTACGGCGATGACGCCGACGAGGATGTACAACAGCCCGCGCGCGGCGAGGCCCGCCTTGGCAAGGCCGACCAGCACCCTGCTGTCGGCGGCCTGCCGCCCCGCGGCCTTGGCTTCCCGACCCGATTCCGCCATGGAGGCTGACGCCGACATGTCGTGATCCCCCCATACATACGGTGCGGAGTGTCTTGACGGCCGGGCCCGTGCGGCATCCGGCCGAGCAGACGTCTGCCCTGGCCGGGGCCGGACAAACGGCGCCCGAGGCCACGACGGGAGCTCCCGGGGGGAGTCGGGGTCAGTGGAAGGCGTCCAACCCGGTGAGTGCCTTGCCGATGACCAGGGTGTGCATCTCGGAGGTGCCCTCGTAGGTCAGCACCGACTCCAGGTTGTTCATGTGTCGAATCACCGGGTACTCCAGCGAGATGCCGTTCGCGCCCAGGATCGTGCGCGCCTGGCGGGCGATCGCGATCGCCTCGCGGACGTTGTTGAGCTTGCCGAAGCTGATCTGCTCCGGCCGCACCGCGCCCGCGTCCTTGCGCCGGCCCAGGTGCAGCGCGAGCAGGTGCGCCTTGCCGATCTCCACCGCCATGTCCGCCAGCTTGGCCTGGGTCAACTGGAACCCACCGATCGGCCGGCCGAACTGCTCACGCGTACGGGCGTAGTCCAGCGCGGACTCGAAGCACGAGCGCGCCGCGCCGACCGAGCCCCACACGATGCCGTACCGGGCCTCGCCCAGACACGTCAGCGGACCGCGCATGCCCACCACGTCGGGCAACACCGCGTCGGCCGGCAGCCGTACCTCGTCCAGCGTCAGTTCGCTGGTGATCGACGCGCGCAGGGACATCTTGTGCTTGATGTCGTGGGCCGCGAACCCGGCGGTGTCGGTGGGCACCACGAAGCCGCGCACGCCGTCCTCGGTCTGCGCCCAGATCACCGCGACATCGGCCACCGAACCGTTGGTGATCCACATCTTGCGACCGCTGAGCACCCAGTCGTCGCCGTCGCGCTTGGCGTGCGTGCGCATCGACGCCGGATCCGAACCGTGGTCGGGCTCGGTCAGGCCGTAACAACCCAGCGCCTCGCCGGCGGCCAGTCGGGGCAGCCACGTGCGCCGCTGCTCCTCGCTGCCGAAGCGGTGGATCGCGAACATCGCCAGCGAGCCCTGGACCGACACCAGCGAGCGCAACCCCGAGTCGCACGCCTCCAGTTCCAGGCAGGCCAGGCCGTACTGCACGGCGCTGGTCCCGGCGCAGCCGTAGCCCTCCAGGGTCATCCCGAGCACGCCGATCCCGCCCAGCCCACGCGCCAGTTCCCGCACGTCCGGCAACGCGCCGCGCTCGAACCACTCGGCCACGTACGGCGTGACCCGGTCGGCGCAGAACCGGCGCACGGTGTCCCGGATCGCCTTGTCCTCGGGGTCGAGCAGATCGTCGATGCCCAGCGGGTCCATCGGATCGAACGCGGGTGCCTTGGCCATGCGGGTGCCTCCTGAGGTGGGCCGGGAGACCCGAACGGCGCCGAACGGGTCCCGGTAGATTGCCCCGAACATAGATCCGGAACACGGGGAGCACCACCATGACCCAACCGCCACCGGAACCGCATCCCCTGTTCGGGGAGGGCGTGGGTGGACCCGGCGAGACGCCCGAGGAACGGCATCGCCGACTCCGCGAGGAAGAGGAGGAACGTCAACGCCGCCGCGACCGCCGCGAGGACCTCGCGGACGGCGCCGACGCCGTCAACGACATCTCCGGTGGCGGCGACGGGGGGCTGTTCGGTGGCGGCGGATCCGGCGGCGGAAGCGGCGGCTCCGGGGGAAGCGGCGGCTCCGGCGGCCGCGGCTCGGGCGGTGGAGACCGCGGTGGCTGCTTCGGCGGCGGCGGAAACGGTGGTGGTGGCGGAAGCGGCAGCAGCGGAGGAAGCGGCAGTGGAGGAAGCAGCGGCAGCGGTCGTGGTGGCAACGACTGCGGCTGCGACGTCTGCCTGCTCAGCCTCTTCTCGCTGCGCCTGGTGTGGATCACCCTGACCAGCCTGCTCCGCCCACGCGGTGGCCCGCCCGCCCGCCGACTCGGCGCCGCCGTCGAGCGCTACCGCACCGAGATCAGTCCGCAGACCCCACCGCGCTGCGCCTTCACCCCGTCGTGTTCGACCTACGGCAAGAAGGCCCTGCACCGGCACGGCGCGGTCCGGGGGACGTACCTGACCGCCCGTCGCCTCATCCGCTGCCGCCCCGGGGGCGGCGGCGTCGACCCGGTACCGCCCGCCCGGGGAAGGCGGCGCTGACCGACGCACGACCGACGGTCGGGGGTGGGCCGCGCCCACCCCCGACCCTTCATCACTTCTTCGGCGACGGCGAGCGGCGCATCTCCTTGTGGATCAGCTTCCACTCCCGGGCCCGTTCGGCCCGGATGCGGTGGTCCTCGCGCGAGGCGATCCAGCGTGCCTCCCGGAGCAGCTTGCGATAGCTGTCCAGTCGGCGCTGTGGCAGGTCGCCCGCCTCGATCGCGGCGAGCACCGCGCAGCCGGGTTCACTGTCGTGCGTGCAGTCGGCGAAGCGGCAGTCCTCGACCAGGGCGTCGATGTCGGCGAAGGTGCGATCCAGGCCCTCCCCGACGTCGTACATGCCGACGCCGCGCATGCCCGGGGTGTCCACGAGCACACCGCCGTTGGGCAGCGGCACCAACTCGCGCCACGTGGTGGTGTGCCGGCCCTTGCCGTCGCCGCGCACGTCCTGGACCGAGGTCACCTCGGCGCCCGCGAGCGCGTTGGTGAGCGTGGACTTGCCGGCGCCGGAGGTGCCGATCAGCGCCACCGTCTGTCCGGCGGTGTAGGCGTCCAGGACGTCCAGGCCCTCGCCGGTGAGCGCGCTGGCGACCACGACGTCCACGCCCATCGCCACCGCCTCGACGTCGGTGCGCAGATCCTCGGCGTCCGCCGCGAGGTCGGCCTTGGTGAGGATCACCAACGGCCGGGCTCCGCTCTCCCACGCGAGCGTGAGCAGCCGCTCCAGGCGGCCGAGGTCGGGCGCGACGTCCAACGGGACGGCGGCGCCGATCAGGTCGACGTTGACCGCGAGGACCTGGCCCGCCGAGCGCCCGGAGGCCTGCGAGCGCACCAGCGCGGTCCGGCGCTCCAACAGGGCGGCGACGAAGGCCTCGCGGCCGTCGTCGGGCAACTCCAGTGCGGCCCAGTCGCCTGTGCACGGCAGTTCGCCGGCGCCGTGCGCGGCCCGCACGGTGCCGTCGGCGGTGACCACCTCGCACAACGAACGGTCCACCCGGGCGATCCGTCCGGGGATCAGGCCGTGGCCGCGGTAGGGGGCGAATTCGGTGTCGCGGTCCGCGTCCCAGCCGTAGGCGGCGAGGACGTCGGAGGGCGATGCGACAGGGGTGTGCGAAGAAGCGGGGGTGCTGCGGGAAGCGTGGTGCTGCTGGGAAGACAAGCCGGTGGCCCTTCGAGGGGCGGATCCGCCGACCTGCGCGCCGTCACGACGAACGACGTGGCGCGGCTACGCGGTGCGAATCCGAGAGGTGGAGAAGTGGAATGAGGTCCAGCCCGTCCGGGCGACCGTCATCAAGGTCGTGTTCACGACATCCACCTCCCACCTGTTCCGTGCGGCCTCGGGCCGCGCTCTCGAGCACTGTGCGGGCCCAAGGGCCACCCGCAAAGCCTAGGCCATCACGACCGGTCGCGTCGAGCGTGTTCCTGCTCGCCGATCACCGGCCGACTCGGCCGCGGCGGCCACGCGGTGTCGTCCAGCGGCAGGCCGGGCAGTTCCTGTCCGGCCGGCATGTGCAGGCTCGGCGGTTGCTGGCCGTTGGTGGGCGGCGGACCCGGGGGGCGCGGCGGGCGGGACGGCATCCGGGGCGGATCGGCGGCGCGGCGGGCACCGTTGGTCCGGCCGTTGACCGTGCCCGGGTCGCTGCGTTTGGCGTCGCGCGCGTGGATCGCCCAGCGCTCGGGGAATTCGGACGGCGGCTCGGCGATGTCGGGGAGTTCGCCGTGGATGACGGTGTCCTCCATCTCGTCGTGCTCGTCCGACAACGGCGTCCAGTCGCCGGGGTTGCCGCGGTGGCGACCCGAGCGCAGGTGCTCCATGGCCGCGGCGATCTCCTCGGCGGCCTTCTCCTTGTCCCGCTCGGCCCGCGCCTGCGCGGTCTCCTGGCTGGGCCACACCTGGTCGATCGCGGCGTTGACGGCCGCGCCGATCAATACGGCCATGGCCGCGAAGTACATCCACACCATGACCGCGACCGGGGCCGCCAGCGAGCCGTAGACGGTGGGGCCGTCGATGGTGGTGGCGAGGTAGACGCGCAGCAGGAAGCTGCCGACGATGCACAGGAGCAGCGCGACCAGCGCGCCCGGTATGTCCTCGCGCCACGGCGTTCGCACCGGCACCGACACGTGATAGAGCGAGGTCAGGAAGCAGACCGACAACACCACCAGGACCGGCCAGTACAGGATGTGCACGGTCCCGGCGAAGTGCGGGAACGCCTTGACCACCAGCTCGGGGCCGGCCACCAGGAGCGGGATCAGGAACATCCCGAGCAGCAGGCCGACCACGTAGAGGGTGAAGGAGAGCAGCCGGGTGCGCACGATGCCGCGCTTGCCGGACAGGCCGTACATGATCGTGATGGTGTCGACGTAGACGTTGAGCGCGCGCGAGCCGGACCACAGGGCGATCAGGAAGCCGGCCGAGATGATGTCCGCGCGCCCGGAGTCGAACACGTCGTTGACCAGGGGCACCACCACCTGCTCGGTGCTCTTGCTGGAGAGCACCGACCCGGCGGCCTTGACGATGTCGGCCTTGAGGTCGTTGACGGTGCTGCCGCCGATCATGCCGTGCAGGTAGCCGACGGTGCCGGCGAGCCCGAGCAGCAGCGGGGGCAGCGAGAGCAGCATGAAGAACCCGGCCTCGGCGGCCAGGCCGGTCACCCGGTGGTTGAAGCAGGAGATCACCGTCTCGCGGAGTATCCGCCACAGTGCGCTCCGCAACCGGATGCGACCGGCCCCTCGCAGACGAGGTCGTTGTTGGTAGTCCGCTGCCACCCCTTTAAGGTATCCGGCCGGGGGCCCGGCATTCGCCAAGTCGCCGTCCGGGTGATTTCCACCTTCGGGCAAGGGTGGCGCCGACTCGCCGGCGCCGGGGGTCCCGGCCGGTCAGCGGCCGGCCACCAGCACCCCGGAGAGCCTGCTGAGCACCCGGGCCGCAGTGCGCAGTTCCTCGGCCGGCAGGTCGGCGAACGCGCTCTCCCAGCTCTCCCGGAACAGTGCGTCGAGCCGGTACAGCTCACGCCGGCCGGCGGGGGTCAGTCGCACCACCGAGCCGCCTCGTCCGCGCCCGGCGCGCACCGCCTCGACCAGGCCCTCGCGCCCGTGCACGTCGAGCAGGTCGCGCACGGCCGATCCGGACAGGCCGAGCACGCGGGCCAGCCGCTCGTTGTCGAGGTCGAGTTCGTCGGCGAGCGCGGCGAGCAGCCGATAGCGGGTACCGTCGGCATCGACGTCGAGGGGGCCGGCCTGCCCGGCACGATCGGCGCGGATCGCGGAGAGGAAACCGTTGAGGGCGTAGCGCAGCGTCTCGACCGCTTCCTCACGACGCGGCTCCGGCCGCTCGGAGGTGGATCCCGCGGCCGATTCGACCGTGCATACGGAACGTGTTCTGCGCCGGGGCGCGCCCAGAACCTCGCCTGGCATACCCATCAGCTCCTCGTCCACTGTGGTGCGTGGGCCGCATACCGTCCGGGGTAACGGAATCCGACCCCCCGTACCGTAACCAACCGCGGCGACGATCCATGCCGCGGCCGGTGTGGAAGATCAGCTTATCTCAACATGTGGGCACGCGTGTTCGACATGTGAGATGGGCGTTCGCATCTCGGACAGTGATGGACGGCTTTCCGTCACCATGTCAATCTTTGCGACATGTCACGCGCCGGTATTGCTCTCGTAGGTCGACTCCACGTCGACCTCGGACGCATGTCCAGCGCCGTCTGTTCGCCGGTCTGACGACCCGCCCGTTGCACCTGTCTGCCGGGCGCGCGGTCGCACCGGCACCACGACTCTCACGGCCGGTCCGGCGAGGGTGCGGCCGGATGCTCCCCCGTGCGTCCCCCACCGATCCGCCCGGAGGACGCTCCCCATGGCCGCCACTACCGACACCGCCGGCAGCGGTCCCCGCGCCCGCAAGACCGCTCGCCATCGCGGCGAGGGGCAGTGGGCCCTCGGCCATCACGAGCCGCTCAACGGGAACGAGCAGTTCAAGAAGGACGACGACGGTCTCAATGTGCGCGCGCGCATCGAGAATGTCTACGCCCATCGCGGCTTCTCCTCGATCGACCCCAACGACCTGCGCGGTCGGATGCGTTGGTGGGGCCTGTACACGCAGCGCAAGCCCGGGATCGACGGCGGCAAGACCGGTGTGCTGGAGCCGCACGAGCTCGACGACGAATACTTCATGCTGCGCGTGCGGGTGGACGGCGGCCGGCTGAACCTGGCCCAACTGCGGGCCATCGCCGAGGTCTCCGAGCGGTTCGGCCGCGGCACCGCGGACGTCACCGACCGACAGAACGTGCAGTTCCACTGGATCCGGATCGAGGACGTTCCGGAGATCTGGCGGATCCTGGAGGCCGTCGGCCTGTCCACCACCGAGGCGTGCGGCGACACCCCGCGCGTGGTGCTCGGCTCGCCGGTGGCCGGCGTCGCCGAGGACGAGATCATCGACGGCACCTGGGCGATCGACGAGATCAACCGGCTGTACATCGGCAAGCCCGAATACTCGAACCTGCCGCGCAAGTTCAAGACCGCGATCTCCGGATCGCCGCTGCTGGACGTCGCGCACGAGATCAACGACGTCTCCTTCGTCGGCGTCGTGCACCCCGAGTTCGGCCCCGGCTTCGACGTGTGGGTCGGTGGCGGGTTGTCCACCAACCCCAAGCTCGCGGTGCGACTGGGCACCTGGGTCCCGCTGGAGGAGGTGCCGCAGGTCTGGGAAGGCGTCATCTCGATCTTCCGCGACTACGGCTACCGCCGGCTGCGCAACCGCGCGCGGCTGAAGTTCCTGGTCGCCGACTGGGGGCCGGAGCGCTTCCGCGAGGTGCTGGAGAGCGAGTACCTCGAGCGCAAGTTGATCGACGGTCCCGCCCCCGAGGCGCCCGCGCAGGTGTGGCGCGACCACGTGGGCGTGCGGCCGCAAAAGGGCGGCGGCTTCTACGTCGGCTTCGCGCCGCGGGTGGGCCGGGTCGACGGTGCCACCCTCGGCAAGATCGCCGACCTCGCCGAGCGGCACGGCTCGGACCGGGTGCGCACCACGGTCGAGCAGAAGATGCTCATCCTGGACGTCGCCGAGGAGCAGGTCGCCTCGCTCAAGGAGGGCCTGGAGGCGCTCGGCCTGCGGGTGGACCCGAGCCCGTTCCGACGCGGCACGATGGCCTGCACCGGCATCGAGTTCTGCAAGCTGGCGATCGTGGAGACCAAGGGCCGCGGGATCCGGCTGATCGACGAACTGGAGCAGCGGCTGCCGGGCTTCGACCAGCCGATCACCATCAACATCAACGGTTGCCCCAACGCGTGCGCCCGGATCCAGGTCGCCGACATCGGCCTCAAGGGTCAGTTGGTGCTGGACGACGACGGCGCACAGGTCGAGGGCTACCAGGTGCACCTGGGCGGCGGGCTGGGCCTGGACCCCGGCTTCGGGCGCAAGATCCGCGGCCTCAAGGTCACTTCGGCGGGCCTGGCCGACTACATCGAGCGCGTGTTGCGCCGCTTCGAGGAGCAGCGCACCGAGGGCGAGCGCTTCGCCCAGTGGGCCGTGCGCGCGGCCGACGCGGACCTGTCGTGAGCGCCGCCGGTGGCGCCGAGCCGGGTCAGCGGGCCGTCCCGTTCTACTGCCCCTTCTGCGGCGACGAGGATCTTCGTCCGCACGAGGAGGGACACGGCACCTGGCTGTGCTCGGCCTGCCGGCGGGCGTTCTCGCTGAAGTTCCTGGGCCTGGTGTTCGCCGAGAAGCCCGGCCCGGCAAGCCCCGGCAACACCTCGGACGCCCCCGCACGAACCCCGTCGAGCACACCGGAGGAGGAGCGATGACCGTCACCGAGAGCACCGATCTCGAAGCGCTCGCGCAGCGCGCCGGCCTCGAACTGGAGGACGCGAGCGCGTCGGAGATCCTGGCCTGGACGCACGAGCGGTTCGGCCCGGCCTGGTGCGTGACGTCCTCGATGGAGGACGCCGTGGTCGCGCACCTGGCCTCGCGGGTGGCGCCCGGGGTGGATGTGGTCTTCCTGGACACCGGCTACCACTTCCCCGAGACCATCGGCACCCGGGACGCGGTCGCGGCGGTCTACGACGTCAATGTGATCACCGTGCACCCCCAGCTGACCGTTGCGGAGCAGGACGCCGAGTACGGCGCGGCCCTGCACGATCGCGACCCCGACGCGTGTTGCGCGATGCGCAAGGTGGCGCCGTTGGAGCGGTCGCTGACGAACTACCGCGCCTGGGCCACCGGGTTGCGCCGGGACGACTCGCCGAGCCGGGCGAACACCCCGGTGGTGTCCTGGGACGCGCGCCGGCGCAAGGTCAAGGTCGCCCCGATCGCCCGCTGGACGCAGGACGACGTGGACGCCTACGTGGCCGAGCACGGGGTGCTGACCAACCCGCTGCTGATGGACGGCTACGCCTCGATCGGCTGCGCGCCCTGCACCCGGCGGGTGGCCCCCGGCGAGGACGCCCGCGCCGGCCGGTGGGCCGGCAACGGCAAGACCGAGTGCGGGATCCACACATGAGCGGCCCGATACGCACCACGGCACCGTGCTCGACGAAGACGAAGGAGGGGTTGGCGTGACCACGACGATCGACAAGGGCACCGCACCCGGAGCCCTGACCCACCTGGACGCGTTGGAAGCCGAGTCCGTGCACATCTTCCGCGAGGTGGCGGGCGAGTTCGAGAAGCCGGTGATCCTGTTCTCCGGTGGCAAGGACTCGATCGTGATGCTGCATCTGGCGCGCAAGGCGTTCTGGCCGGCGCCGGTCCCCTTCGCGCTCCTGCATGTCGATACCGGACACAATTTCCCGGAGGTCATCGAGTATCGCGACCGGGTGGTGGCCGAGCACAACCTGCGGCTGCACGTGGCCAAGGTGCAGGACTTCATCGACAACGGCCGGCTGCGCGAGCGTCCGGACGGCACCCGCAACCCGTTGCAGACCGTCCCGCTGCTGGAGGCGATCGAGTCCAACCGCTTCGACGCGGTGTTCGGCGGCGGCCGGCGCGACGAGGAGAAGGCCCGCGCGAAGGAGCGGGTGTTCTCGCTGCGCGACGAGTTCGGCGCCTGGGATCCGCGCCGGCAGCGGCCCGAGCTGTGGCAGTTGTACAACGGCCGGCACCGCGTGGGTGAGCACGTGCGGGTGTTCCCGATCTCGAACTGGACCGAGCTGGACGTGTGGCAGTACATCGAGCGGGAGGCGATCGCGCTGCCGCAGATCTACTTCTCGCACGAGCGGGACGTCTTCGAACGCAGCGGGATGTGGCTCTCGCCCGGCGAGTGGGGCGGGCCCAGGGCCGACGAGGAGGTCGTGCGGCGCGTGGTGCGCTACCGCACGGTCGGCGACATGAGTTGCACCGGCGCCGTCGACTCCCCCGCCACGACGGTGGCGGACGTGATCGCCGAGATCGCAGTGAGCAGGCTGACCGAACGAGGGGCCACGCGCGCGGACGACAAGATGTCCGAAGCCGCGATGGAGGACCGCAAGCGCGAGGGGTACTTCTAGCCATGAGTGGGACTTCCGAGATTTCCCCGGACGCGTTGTCGGTCGCGGACGAGCGGGTGGGTCTGCTCCGGCTGGCCACCGCCGGTTCCGTCGACGACGGCAAGTCCACCCTGGTGGGCCGGCTGCTGCACGACTCCAAGTCGGTGCTGACCGACCAGCTCGAGGCGGTCACCCGGGTCAGCAACGAGCGCGGCCAGGAGGAGGCCGACCTCGCGCTGCTCACCGACGGGCTGCGGGCCGAGCGCGAGCAGGGCATCACCATCGACGTCGCGTACCGCTACTTCGCCACCGCCAAGCGCCGGTTCATCCTCGCCGACACGCCGGGCCACGTGCAGTACACGCGCAACATGGTCACCGGCGCCTCCACCGCCGAGCTGGCCGTGGTGCTGGTGGACGCGCGCAACGGCGTGGTCGAGCAGACCCGTCGGCACGCGGCCGTCGCGGCGCTGCTGCGGGTGCCGCACGTGGTGCTCGCGGTCAACAAGATGGACCTGGTCGACTACAGCGAGGAGCGCTTCGCCGAGGTCGCCAACACGTTCACCGAGTACGCCAAGGCGTTGGGCGTGCCGGACGTGCGCTCGATCCCGGTCTCCGCGCTGCGCGGCGACAACGTGGTGGACCCCAGCCCGCACATGGACTGGTTCTCCGGGCCGACGCTGCTGGAGTACCTGGAGACGGTGCCGGTGGAGACCGACCCGACGCTGGAGCCCGCGCGTTTCCCGGTGCAGTACGTGCTGCGTCCGCAGTCGGACGACGAGTACCGCGACTATCGCGGCTACGCCGGCCAGATCGCCTCCGGGGTGTTCCGGGAGGGCGACGAGGTCGTGGTGCTGCCGTCCGGACAGCGCACCTCGGTCGCGGGCATCGACCGGCTCGGCGTCGCGGTACGCCAGGCCCGGCAGGGCGAGTCGGTCACCCTGCGGCTGGCCGACGACGTGGACATCTCGCGCGGCGACCTGATCGCGCCGGTCGACTCGGCGCCCCGGCCCACCCAGGACGTCGAGGCCACCGTGTGCCACGTGGCCGACCGCCCGCTGCGCACCGGCGACCGGGTCCTGCTCAAGCACACCACCCGCACGGTCAAGGCGATCGTCAAGGACATCGCCTACCGCCTGGACCTGAACGCCCCGATCGAGGGCGTGCTGGGTCACGAGCAGCACCTGAACGAGCTGCGCGCCAACGACATCGCCCGGGTCGTCCTGCGCACGGCCCAACCGCTCGCGCTCGACGACTACGCCGTCGGGCGGCGCACCGGTTCCTTCCTGTTGATCGACGAGGCCGACGGCTCGACGCTCACCGCCGGCATGGCCGGCGCCGCGTTCGCCGCGCCGGGTCGATGTCAGGGCTGACTCGATCGCGGGTCTGACGACCCGCTGTTGACGCTCCGTCAGTCCCACCCGTGACATCGCCCGCCGCCGTCCACCACACACACGTCATCCCGGCCCGCGCACAACGCGCGGGCCCGAGGGAAGGTCCCCGCATGTCCGTTTTCAGGACAAACCGTCGCAGATCGACACGTACCGGCTTCGTTGCCGCCCTCCTCCTGCCGCTGCTCGCGTTGTCCGCGTGCGGCTACGGCGAGGACAAGAAGGACGACAAGAACAAGGCGCCGGCCGCGGGCGCGGCCCCGGCTTCCGGCGGCGCCAAGGCCGGCACCTCGGCCTCGCAGATCCGACTCGGCTTCTTCGCCAACGTCACGCACGCGACGCCGCTGATCGGTCTGGGCGAGGGCTTCTTCGCGAAGGAGCTGGGGACCACCGAGATCAAGCCGCAGGTCTTCAACGCCGGACCGGCCGCGATCGAGGCGCTCAAGGGCGGCTCGATCGACGCGACCTACATCGGCCCGAACCCGTCCATCTCCGGGTTCACCAGCACCAACGGCGAGTTGTTGCGGATCGTGGCGGGCGCCACCTCCGGCGGCGCGTCCCTGGTGGTCAAGCCGGGCATCAACCTGCCCGCCGACCTCAAGGGCAAGAAGATCGCCTCGCCGCAGCTCGGCGGCACCCAGGACGTGGCGCTGCGGGCCTGGCTGAAGAAGGCCGGCTACAACGTGGACACCTCCGGCAAGGGCGACGTGAGCGTGGTGCCCACCGACAACGCGCAGACCCTGGCCGCGTTCCAGAAGGGCGACCTGGACGGCGCCTGGCTGCCCGAGCCCTGGGCCACCCGACTCGTCCTGGAGGCGGGCGCCAAGGTGCTCGTGGACGAGCGCACGCTGTGGCCGGAAGGCAAGTTCGTCACCACCGACCTGATCGTGTCCACCAAGTTCCTCAAGGAGCACCCGGACACCGTCGAGGCGCTGCTCAAGGGCCAGGTCGCCGCGAACGACTGGGCCGCGAACAACCAGGACAAGGCCAAGGCCGCGGTCAACGCCAAGATCACCGAGTTCGCCGGCAAGCCGCTCGCGCAGAACGTGCTCGACGCGTCCTGGCCCAACATCGCGATCACCAACGACCCGCTCGCGGCCTCGCTGCAAAAGCTCTCCGACGACGGCGTCGCGGTCGGCGTGACCAAGAAGCTCGACATCCACGGCATCTACGACCTGACCATCCTGAACAAGGTCCTCGCCGCCGCCGGCAAGCCCCCGGTGAGCGACGGGGGTCTGGGCCCGAAGAAGTAGCGTTCGCGCCGCTTTCCGCCCGGGCCACCGCGCCCGGCCGAGCACTTCCCGCCCGACGCGCCCACCGAGAGAGGTGATCCGGACATGACCCAGACCATCAGCGAGGCCACGCCCACGGCCACGACCCCCGTCGAGACCGGCTACGCGGTCCGCCTCGACCAGGTCACCAAGGTCTTCGGCCGAGGCGGCGGCACGCCCGTCCTGGACGGCATCGACCTGACCGTCGCCCCGGGCGAGTTCGTCTGCCTCCTGGGCGCGTCGGGCTGCGGGAAGTCCACCCTGCTCAACCTGATCGCCGACCTGGACCGGCCCACCTCGGGCACCATCGAGGTCACCGGCGACCGCCCCGCGCTGATGTTCCAGGACCACGCGCTGTTCCCGTGGCTGACTGCGGGCAAGAACATCGAACTGGCCCTGAAACTGCGCGGTGTGCCGCGCGATCGGCGTCGGGCCGAGGCGAACGAGCTGCTGGAGCTGGTCCGCCTGGGCGGCGCGCACGACAAGCGTGTGCACGAACTGTCCGGCGGCATGCGCCAGCGGGTGGCCCTGGCCCGCGCGCTCGCCCAGGCCGGCGATCTGCTGCTGATGGACGAGCCGTTCGCCGCGCTGGACGCGATCACCCGGGACGTGCTGCACGACGAACTGACCCGGATCTGGGCGGAGACCGGCCGCTCGGTGGTGTTCGTGACGCACAACGTGCGCGAGGCGGTCCGGCTCGCCCAGCGGGTGGTGCTGATGTCCTCGCGCCCGGGCCGGATCGCCCGGGAGTGGACCATCGACATCCCGCAGCCGCGCCGGATCGAATCCACCGGCGTGTCCGAGCTGTCCGTCGAGATCACCGACCAGTTGAGAGGGGAGATCCGCCGCCATGGCCGCGCCTGATCTGACGAAGACCGACCCCGAGATAGGCGCCGACGCCGCGGACCGGCACGCCGAGGAGGACCTGGCCGGGCTCGAGGCCGGCCTGGACGCCCTGGAGAGCTACGAGAAGGAGCGCAAGCCCTTCTCCCGCGTGCTGCTGGAGAAGGTGCTTCCGCCGGTCGTCGCGATTCTGCTGGTGCTGGCCGTGTGGCAGATCGCCTACTCGATGGAGATCAAGCCCCGCTACGCGCTGCCCAGCCCACAGGACGTGTGGGACGCGTTCATGGTGCAGTGGAAGAAGGGCACCGTCTTCGACATCCTGTGGACCAGCCTCTCCCGAGGCATCCTGGGCTTCCTCATCGCGGTCGCGATCGGCACGCCGCTGGGCCTGATCGTGGCCCGGGTGAGCTGGATCCGGGCCGCGATCGGCCCGATCCTGTCCGGTCTGCAGTCGCTGCCCTCGGTGGCCTGGGTGCCGCCGGCGGTGATCTGGTTCGGCCTGAACAACAGCGCGATCTACGCGGTCGTGCTGCTGGGCGCGGTGCCCTCGATCGCCAACGGCCTGGTGGCCGGGATCGACCAGATCCCGCCGCTGTACCTGCGGGCCGGTCGGGTGCTCGGCGCCCGCGGCTTCAACAGCGTGTGGCACGTGATGCTGCCCGCGTCGCTGCCCGGCTACGTGGCCGGCCTCAAGCAGGGCTGGGCGTTTTCCTGGCGCTCGCTGATGGCCGCCGAACTGATCGCCGCCGGACCGGAGTTGGGGTCGGGGCTGGGCCAGTTGATGGACCAGGGCCGTGATCTGGGCGACATGCCGATGATGTTGACCGCGGTCTTCATGATCCTGATCGTGGGGATCGGCATCGAGATGCTGGTCTTCACCCCCGTCGAACGCCTGGTGCTGCGCCAGCGCGGCCTGGCCACGAGCAGGTAGCCCACGCCATGACTCCCGTTCCCCCGCTCCTGGCCGTCGCGCACGGCAGCCGCGATCCCCGGCACGCCGCGGCGATGGCCGCCCTGGCCGCGCGGGTTCGCGCGCTGCGGCCGGGGCTGCGGGTGGACATCGGCTACCTGGACCACTGCGGCCCGCGGGTGCCCGAGCGACTGGACGAGTTGGCCGACGCCGGCGCCGACAGCGTGATCGCGGTGCCGCTGCTGTTCACCCCGGCGTTCCACGCCAAGCAGGACGTGCCCCACGTGCTGCGCCATCGCCGGCTGACCGTGCGTCAGGCGGCCACACTGGCCCCTTCCCCGCTGCTGTTGGCAGCCTTGGACCGGCGCATGCGCGAGGCGGGTGTACGGCCCGGAGACAGCCGATACGGCGTCGTCCTGGCCACCGCCGGTTCCACCGACCCGGAGGCGAACGCGGTGACCACCATCGTCGCGCGGGAGTGGCGGCGTACCGGTTGGTGCGCCGTGGTCCCCGCGTTCGCCTCCGTCCACCAGGGCTCCACGATCGGCGCGGCGATCGAGGAGTTGCGCACGCTGGGCGCCGAACGCGTCGCCGTCGCGTCGTGCATGCTGGCCCCGGGCATCCTGCCGGACCGCATCCTCCGACAGGCCCTGGCCGCCGGGGCGGAGCCGGTCACCGAGCCGGTCGCGGACACCGAGGAAATCGCCCGATTGGTGCTCGACCGCTACGACGCGGCACTGCCGGTGCGATCCCGGCGCTCCGCCTGACCCCGAACCGGCTCGAACCGGCTACCATCACCGGCGTGATCGACTCGGTGGCAGGCGAACGGTCGGTGCTCCTACGCGCGTGTGCGAAGGTCGCGGTGCCGGCCGCGGACGCCACGCTGCTCGCCTTCGGCGAGAACGCGGTGTTCGCCCTGCCGGGTGCGGGCCTGGTGGTCCGGGTGGCCCGCGGGGCACACATGGCCGAGCGGGCGCGCCGCGAGATCGCGGTCGCGTGCTGGCTCGCCGAACAGGACTTCCCGGCGGTACGACCCGCGCCGGGGATCGACCCGCAGCCGGTGTCCGTCGACGGCCGCCCGATCACCTTCTGGGAGTTGTTGTCGCCCGCCGAGCGCGAACCGGACGTCGTCGACCTGGCCCGACTGCTCAAGAAGCTGCACGCGCTGCCCACCCCGCCGTTCGCGCTGCCCGCCCGGGCCCCGCTCGCGCTCGTGGAGACCTGGCTGGATTCGGCCGACGCCGCCGTGGGGTTGGAGGATCGCCGCTATCTGTTGGCCCGCCGGGACGCGTTGGAGGCGGCCTGCCGCGAGCTGACCCCGGCGCTGGAGCCGGGCCTGATCCACGGCGACGCGCTGCTGCGCAACGTCGGCGTGCACGGTGGCCGGGCGCTGCTGCTGGACTGGGAGACCGCGGCCCACGACCTGCGCGAGTACGACCTGGTGCTGACCCCGATGGCCGCCGCGCGCTACGGCCTGCCCGACGGCGCGCAGCGACGGTTCGCGAAGAAGTACGGATTCGACGTCACCGAGTGGCCCGGCTACCGGGTGCTGCGCGACACCCGCGAACTGGCCGCCACCGCGTGGGTGGCCCAGCACGTGCCCGGCAACCCGGCGGCGGAGGAGGAGTTCCACCACCGGGTCCGCACCCTGCGCACCGACGACCCGGACGCCCGCTGGCACGCGTTCTGACCGGGCCGCGACCGCGAGCGCGCTCAGGACGTGCGCTTGCTGTCCACCCACTGTTGCTCGAACTCCTCCTGGAACAACGGGTAGAGCCCGCGCGTCTCGGCCGCGTGCGCGCGCAGCACGAACGCCGGTGACTCGACCCCGCGCGCGTGCCGCAGGTACGGCTGGATCAGGCCCACGTCCCCGTCCACCAGGTACGCGGCGAACCGGGGCGCCTCGTCGTACAGCCGGATCTCGATCCGTCGGGGCTCGCGCAGCTTCGAACGGATCCGGCGCAGGTGCAGGATGTTGAGCGTGGTCATCCGGGACAGCAGTCCCTTCTTGATGCCCTCGTCCTTCTCCCGCTGCTTCATCGCGTCCCCGGCCGGGTTCAGGAACAACAACCGCATCTCGCAGCCGCTCGAACCCAGTCGGGTCAGGTCGCGCCCCGAGTAGTTCTGGCACAGCAGGTTGAGCGAGACGCCCATCGCGTCGATCCCGCGCGCGCCCTCCACCAGGTCGGCGAACGGCAGGCGGCGTTGCAGCGCGGAGCGGTCCTGGAAGACCCCCACCACGTCCGCGTAGCGCCCGGCGAACAGTTCCTCGACCGCGTCCAGGGCCAGCCGCCGATCGCCCCGCTCGGCGAGCGGGCCGTCCAGCATCGCCAGCACCCGTAGGCAGGCACGCTCGACCTGGGCCAGCACGTCGGGCGAGAGCACCCGGTTGCGGGCCACGATGTGCCGGCCGATCTCGACCTCTTCCAGGGCGCGTTCCAGCTTGCGTCGGTCCGGCAGGAACGGTTCGAAGCACCACCAGTTGCGCACCATCAGCTCGCGCAGTTGCGGCAGGGTCAGGAACGCGATCAGCTCGTCGTCGGCCGGGTCCACGATGTAGCCGCGCCGGCGACTCATCTCCCGCACGGCCTCGGCACGTTCGACCCATTCGTTCTGCGCGTTGCCGGCCGCCGCCAGCACCCAGGCACCGTCGTCGTGCGGGTGCTCGCCGGGCCCGTAGACCGGGATCAGCACCGCGCCGATCACCGCGCGCAGCCGCTGTTCGATCAGGTTCAGGTAGACGTACGCCCGGCCGGCCCGACGGGCCCGCAACAGCGCGCCCGCCCAGTCGTCCTCGGTCCAGGTCAGCGTCGCGGGGTCTATCCCGGGCATCGGGTCGGGCGGGCTCGAACCGTCCAGCACGGCCGTCCCGGTCGCCGCGTGCCGGGGCCCGGGCAACACCGACGCGTCGAACGCGAACGAGCCGCTGTCGGTGAGCCCGGCCGCCCCGCTCGCGGACTCGCCGTCCGCGTAGCCGGCGTACGGATCCGGGAAGGTGTCCCCGCCGTCGCCGAAGGTCGGGCCGTTCCCGCCGCCGAGGCCGGTCGTACTCGGGCCCTCCGCGGGATCATCGGTCGTCGAGGGTGGCGAGTCGGATTCCCGATCGGCCATCGCGTCCCATCCGTTCGTCGTCGAGCCGGAACCGAACGAGCGTATAGCGAAACCCGGTGACCTCGGGGAGCCCGCGCGGGCCGGGTCGCATACCCCGTTCGAGTGATGCACGCGCGGGCATTACCCGAATGGCGTAAGGCGATTGGGGGGACTCGACACGCTCTGGCAATTTCTGCCCGGCGGCACGATGACGTCTCGGAACAATTGCCGGACGGCAGAGGGTCTTCCCTCCACCTGTTCCGGACCGCAACCGGGACGGCTCGATGGTCCGTCTCATGCGGCAGGAACCGTGGCACCCAGGAGGTCGTCATGTTGGCCACGAACGGCAGGATCCCGGCGGGACGTACCGGCACCGAGGACGATTTCGCCAAGTACCGAGACGTCGTCGCGGACATCTTCGCGCACCACCACCGCGCCGAGCCCGCGGGCGCCGACGGCGCGGTGTGCTCGTGCGGCGACGTATGGCCGTGCCGAGAGGAAGTCCTCGCGGCGGAATTGCTCGACTGGATCTGATCCGGTGCGCGCAACCGATCGGTGGCACAGCGCGCACGCCCACCGATCCGGCTCGAAATCCACCCGACCGGGGGACGCCGGAGCAGATCTCGCACATGAATCCGGTTCGGTACGGGAGACTGCAAGCTGCCGAAGCACGATCCGCGACAAAGCAGGTTGCTCATGCAGGTCTGGCCCGGTCATCCGTATCCGCTCGGCGCCACGTACGACGGCGCCGGCACCAACTTCGCGGTCTTCTCGGAGGCCGCCGAACGTGTCTGGTTGTGCCTGCTGGACGAGGGCGGCGCCGAGCAGCGCATCGAGCTGCGCGAGGCCGACGCGTTCGTCCGGCACGCCTACCTGCCCGGTGTCCAGCCCGGGCAGCGGTACGGCTACCGCGTCCAGGGCCCGTTCGCCCCCGCCTCCGGCGCCCGGTGCAATCCGAACAAGCTGCTGCTCGACCCGTACGCCAAGGCGATGTGCGGCGAGGTGCACTGGCACGAGTCGATGTACGGCTACTCGTTCGAGCACCCGGACCTGATGAGCACCACCGACTCCGGGCCGCACACGATGGCCTCGGTGGTGATCAACCCCTGGTTCGACTGGGGCGACGACCGGCCGCCGCGCACCGAGTACCACGACACGGTGATCTACGAGGCGCACGTGCGCGGGCTGACCCGCACCCACCCGGGGCTGCCCGAGGAGATCCGCGGCACCTACGCGGGCATGGCGCACCCGGCGGTGATCGAGCACCTGGTGAGCCTGGGCGTGACCGCGATCGAGCTGATGCCGGTGCACCAGTTCGTGCACGACCACCGGCTCTCCGACCTGGGCATGCGCAACTACTGGGGCTACAACACGATCGGCTTCTTCGCGCCGCACGCGGCCTATTCGTCCACCGGCGAACGCGGGCAGCAGGTGCAGGAGTTCCGCTCGATGGTCAAGGCGCTGCACGCGGCGGGCATCGAGGTGATCCTCGACGTGGTCTACAACCACACCGCCGAGGGCAACCACCTCGGGCCCACGCTGTCCTTCCGCGGCCTGGACAACGCGTCCTACTACCGGCTCGCCGACGACAAGCGCTACTACCTGGACACCACCGGCACCGGCAACAGCCTGCTGATGCGCAGCCCGCACGTGCTGCAGCTGATCATGGACTCGCTGCGCTACTGGGTCACCGACATGCACGTGGACGGCTTCCGCTTCGACCTCGCGGCCACCCTGGCCCGGCAGTTCCACGAGGTGGACCGGCTGTCCTCGTTCTTCGACCTGGTCCAGCAGGACCCGATCGTGTCCCAGGTCAAGCTGATCGCCGAGCCGTGGGACGTCGGCGAGGGCGGCTACCAGGTGGGCAATTTCCCGCCGTTGTGGACCGAGTGGAACGGCAAGTACCGCGACACCGTGCGCGACTTCTGGCGCGGCGAGGAGCGCACCCTGGCCGAGTTCGGCTCGCGGCTGACCGGCTCCTCGGACCTGTACCAGGACGACGGCCGGCGGCCGATCGCCTCGATCAACTTCGTCACCTGCCACGACGGCTTCACCCTGCACGACCTGGTGTCGTACAACGGCAAGCACAACGCGGCCAACCACGAGGACAATCGGGACGGCGAGAGCCACAACCGGTCCTGGAACCACGGCGTCGAGGGCGAGACGGACGACCCGGACGTGCTCGCGCTGCGGGCCCGTCAGCAGCGCAACTTCATCGCCACCGTGCTGCTGTCCCAGGGCGTGCCGATGATCGCGCACGGCGACGAGTTCGGCCGCACCCAGCAGGGCAACAACAACGTCTACTGCCAGGACAACGAACTCGCCTGGGTCCGATGGCCCCAGGGCGAGGTGCCCGATCAGCTCGAATTCATGCGGATGATGACCCGGCTGCGGGCCGAGCATCCGGTGTTCCGACGCCGGCGCTTCTTCCACGGCAGATCCGTCCAGGGCACCCACGACGAGCTCACCGACATCGCCTGGTTCACCCCCACGGGTGAGGAGATGTCCGACGGCGACTGGTGGGCGGCCGCCGCCAAGTCGGTCGCGGTCTTCCTCAACGGCAACGCGATCTCCGAACCGGACCCGCGCGGCCAAAAGATCACCGACGACTCGTTCCTGTTGTTGTTCAACGCCTCGCACGAAACCGAGGAGTTCACCATCCCCGACGGCCTGGGCACGACCTGGACCGTCGTGGTCGACACGGCCGACGACAAGACCACGATGCACGAGCCGAAGACCCGGATGACCGTCGACGGCGGCTCCTGCCAGTCGGTCGAGCCCCGCTCGCTGGTGGTCCTGCAACGACCCTGAATCGGGCGGCCGGCCCCGGTCCGGCGGATCCCGGCGAACCGGGCCCGGCCGCGTCCGATCAGGTTTCACCACCCCGGCGGGTGGTAGCCCGGGGCCGTCCGGGGAAGCTAGTCCGCATGACCTCGTCGCCTTCGCAGCTCCCCACCGGGACCTATCGGCTCCAGTTGCAGCCCACCTTCGGGTTCGCCGAAGCTGCCGCCGCCGTGCCCTACATCGCCTCCCTCGGGGTCAGCCACCTGCACCTGTCGCCCGTCCTGCAGGCCGTGCCCGGCTCCACCCACGGCTACGACGTGGTCGACCACTCGCGCGTGTCCGCCGAACTCGGCGGCGAGGACGGGCTGCGCGAGCTGGCCGGCTCCGCCGCCGCACACGGGCTGGGCATCGTGCTGGACATCGTGCCCAACCACATGGCGGTGCCCGCGCCCGAGTCGCTCAACCGGCCGCTGTGGGAAACCCTGCGGGAGGGGCCGGACTCGCCCTACGCCCGCTGGTTCGACATCGACTGGTCCCGGCACGACGGCCGGGTGCTGCTGCCCGTGCTCGGCGGACCGGTCGAGGAGGTCGCCGACGAGTTGATCGTGGACGGCGACGTGCTGCGCTACCACGAACACGAGTTCCCGCTCCGGGCCGGCACCGACAAGCTCGCGCTCGACGAACTGCTCGCCGCCCAACACTTCGAACTCGCGCACTGGCGGCGCGCGGACAGCGAGCTGAACTACCGCCGGTTCTTCACCATCGCCGGCCTGATCGCCCTGCGTCAGGAGGACGACGAGGTCTTCGCCGCCACCCACGAGGTCGTCCTGCGGCTGGTCGACCAGGGGCTGGTGCAGGGGCTGCGGATCGACCACCCGGACGGGCTCGCCGACCCGCGCGCCTACCTGGCCCGGCTGCACGCCGCCGCGCCGAACGCCTGGATCGTGGTGGAGAAGATCCTCGCCGACGAGGAACGGCTGCCCGCCGACTGGGCCTGCCACGGGAGCACCGGCTACGACGCGCTGCGCCGGGTGGACAACCTGTTCGTCGACGCCGAGGGTGCCGAGCCGCTGCGGGCGCTGCACCGCGAGCAGACCGGGGTCAGGGAGGGCTTCGACTACCTCGCCCAGGAGGCGAAGGCCGAGGTGCTCGCGGGCGGCCTGGCCACCGAATTCGCCCGGCTGCGGCGCGCCCTGGACGACCTGGAACCGGTCGCGGGCGCCGGTGACATCGGCCGCGCCCTGCCGCCGCTGCTGACCGCGTTCCCCACCTACCGCCCCTACCCCGGCGGCGGTCCCGGCTCGATCGCGGCGATGGCCCGGGCGCTGACCGGGGTGCCCGGGCAGGTCTCCGAGGCGGCCCGCGAGATCGCCGAACTCGCGCTCGCCGACGGCGAGTTCGGCACCCGCTTCGGCCAGGTGGCGGCAGCCCTGGCGGCCAAGGGCGTCGAGGACCGCGCGTTCTACCGCTGGTACGGCCTGAGTTCGCTGAACGAGGTCGGCGGCGCCCCGGACTCGATCGGCCTGGACATCGCCGACTTCCACGCCGAATGCGCGCGAATGTCGCCCACCACGATGACCACGCTGAGCACCCACGACACCAAGCGCAGCGAGGACGTGCGGGCCCGGCTCGCGGTGCTCGCCGAGGTCCCCGAGGACTGGGCCGAACGGGTGCACACCTGGAACGACTGGTCCCGGCCGCACCGCTCCGAGTTCCGCTTCGGGCCGGACGGCTACGACACCTATCTGCTGTGGCAGACCCTGGTCGGCGCCTGGCCGTTGTCGCCCGACCGGGCCGTCGACTACCTGCGCAAGGCGATGCGCGAGGCGGCCCGGGCGACCACCTGGACCGACCCGAACCCCGACTACGAGGCGGCCACCGAGGCATTCCTGCGCGCCGTCCTGGCGGACGAGGAACTCGGTGCCGACATCGCCGAGTTCGTCACCGACCTGGATCGACCGGCCCGGGCCGTCTCGCTCGGCGCCAAGCTGGTCCAGCTCACCATGCCGGGCGTACCGGACGTGTACCAGGGCGGCGAACTGGCGCTGTACACGCTGGTCGATCCGGACAACCGGGCGCCGGTCGACTTCGGCCGCGAGCACACTCCCCTGGACGCGCTCAAGTTCCGCGTCACCCGCGCCGCGCTGGGCCTGCGCCGGGCACATCCCGACTGGTTCACCGGCACCTACGCGCCGCTGCTCGCCCGGGGCAAGGAGGCGCGACACGCGATCGCGTTCGTGCGCGGCGGCGAGGCGATCACCGTGGCCACCCTGCTGCCGGCCGGCCTCGCGGCCAAGGGCGGCTGGGGCGGCGCCCTGCTCCCGCTGCCGCCCGGTCGCTGGATCGACGCGCTGACCGGGAACCCGTACAGCGGCCAGGCCCGGCTGCGGCACATCCTGGAGGACCTGCCGGTGGCCCTGCTCACCCGCGGCTGACCCACCCGCGCTCCCTCCGCACTCTCCCACCCGTTCGCCCGCGTTCCCGGAAAGGACAAACCATCGTGGTCAGGTTCGAGGTCTGGGCCCCGAAAGCGTCGTCCCTGGACGTCATCGTCGACGGTCGCCGCAAGCCGATGCGGGACGCGAACCGGCCCGGGTGGTGGCAGGCGGAGGTCCCGGCCGCGGTGCACGGGAGCGACTACGCGTTCGTGATCGACGGCAGCGCCCCGCTGCCCGACCCGCGCTCACCCTGGCAGCCGCACGGCCCGGACGGCCCCAGCCGGGTGGTGGACCACGCCGCGTACACGTGGGCCGACCGGGCCTGGACCGGCCGGCCGCTGCCCGGCGCGGTGGTCTACGAGTTGCACATCGGCACCTTCACGGTCGAGGGCACCTTCACCGCGGCCGTCGAGCGGCTGGACCACCTGGTCGACCTGGGCGTCACGCACGTCGAGGTGATGCCGGTGTCCGCCTTCCCGGGCAGGCACGGGTGGGGCTACGACGGGGTGTGCCCGTGGGCGGTGCACGAGCCGTACGGCGGCCCGGAGGGCCTGAAACGATTCGTCGACGCCTGCCACGGGCGCGGCCTGGGCGTGATCCTGGACGTGGTGCACAACCACCTGGGCCCCTCCGGCAACCATCTCCCGCAGTTCGGGCCCTACTTCACCGACCGCTACAAGACACCGTGGGGTTGGGCGGTCAACCTGGACGGACCCGGCTCCGACGAGGTGCGCGCCTACCTGGTCGCCAGCGCCCTCATGTGGCTGCGCGACTACCACGTGGACGGACTGCGCCTGGACGCGGTGCACGCGCTCGCCGACAACCGCGCGGTGCCCTTCCTCGAAGAGTTGTCCGAGGCGGTGGACAAGCTCGCCGCGGCCAGTGGTCGGCCGCTGTTCCTGATCGCCGAGTCGGACCTGAACGACCCCCGGGTGGTCACCCCGCGCGAGAGTGGCGGGATGGGCGTCCAGGCCCAGTGGAGCGACGACTTCCACCACGCGCTGCACGCCCTGCTCACCGGCGAACGGCAGGGCTATTACGGCGACTTCGGATCGATGGGCACACTCGCCAAGACGCTCACCCGGGTCTGGCTGCACGACGGCACGTGGTCCTCGTTCCGCGAGCGCACGCACGGCCGGCCGGTGCCCACCTCACGCATGCCCGCACACCGCTTCCTGGGCTACCTGCAAACCCACGACCAGGTCGGCAATCGGGCCACCGGCGACCGCATCTCGGCCACCCTGCCGCCGGCGCTGCTGGCCGCGGGCGCGGCCCTGGTACTCACCTCGCCGTTCACCCCGATGTTGTTCATGGGCGAGGAATGGGGCGCGTCCACCCCGTGGCAGTACTTCACCGACCACACCGACCCCGAACTGGCCGAGGCGGTGCGCAACGGGCGGCGCGCCGAGTTCGCCTCGCACGGCTGGGACGCCGCGCAGATCCCGGATCCGCAGTCCGCGCGGACCGTGCGCGACTCGTGTCTGGACTGGGACGAGCTCAAGGGCTCACCCCACGCGGCGCTGCTGGCCTGGTACAAGCGGCTGATCGCGCTGCGTCGCGAGTGGGAACACCTGACCGATCCGGATCTGACCCGGGTTCAGGTCAGCTTCGAGGAGACCGCCGGCTGGCTGATGGTGCATCGTGGTGCGTTCCGTACGGCGATCAACCTGGCCGAGCAGCCCGCCACGCTGCCGATGGGCACCGGCGCGGCCGAGATCGTCGCGGCCTGGGACGACCGCGCGGAGATCCGGCGCGGCCTGGTCGGCACCACCCTGCGCCTGCCCGCGACCTCGGTCGCGGTGGTCCGCGTGGGCCCGCGCTGATCGGGCCCGAACGCCGGACGGTCGACGCCGCCGTCCGGCGTTCGGGGCCGCCCGGGTCCGCTCAGGCGTCCAGCAGCCGCTTGCGCTCCGCCTCGACGTCGAAGGTGGCCGCCGGGTACCGCGGGTCCAACTCGGCGAGGTGCTCCAGCAACAGCCGGCTGATCGCCCAGTTGCGGTACCACTTACGGTCCGAGGGCACCACGTACCAGGGCGTCGCGTCGCTGTCGCACTTCTCCAGCGCGGCCTCGTAGGCCGCGCGATACTGCGGCCACACCGAGCGCTCGTCGATGTCCGCGGGGTTGAACTTCCAGTGCTTGTCCGGGTTGTCCAGCCGCGCGAGCAACCGCTCCCGCTGCTCCTCGGGCGAGATGTGCAGGAAGACCTTGAGCACGCTCACCTCGTCCTTGGCCAGGCCCTGCTCGAAGCGGTTGATCGTGGCGTAGCGGCGCGACCACACCTGGCGCGGGACCAGTTCGCGCACCCGGGCGATCAACACGTCCTCGTAGTGCGAGCGATCGAAGACGCCGATCAGGCCGGGGGCCGGTACCTGGTTGCGGATCCGCCACAGGAACGGGTGTCCGAGTTCTTCCTCGGTCGGCGCCTTGAACGCGTGGATGTGGCAGCCGGACGGGTTGAACTGGCCGATCACGTGCTTGACCGTGCCGCCCTTGCCGGAGGTGTCCATGCCCTGGATCACCAGGAGCACCCGGCGGCGCGCACCGCCGGCCACGGCCTGCGCGTAGAGCTTCTCCTGAAGCTCGGCCAGTCGCGGTGCCATCGCGGCGACGTCGGCGAGCGCGTCGGCCTTGTCGCCGCGGAAGCCCGGGGTGGCGCGCGGGTCGATCGCGGTCAGGTCGACGGGGCCGGCGGGCGGGCGGAGCACGGCGCGGATGGACGGCACGTCCGTCCGCGGGTGCTCGGCCGCCTCCGCGGGCGCCTCGGCGACCACGTGCAGGCGCGGTGACTCGGCGGCGACCCGGGTTTCGGGGACGGACTCGACGACGGCTTCGGTCACCACCTCGACGACGTCCGGGCCGACCGCTTCGAGGGCGACCACGTCCAGGCGCAGCGCCTTGGCGGCGGCCTGCTCGGCCTCGGCGCGCTCGGCGGCCTGCCGGGCGAGCTTCTTCGCCACCTTCGCCGCTTCGGCGGCCTCCCGCTCGGCTGCGGCCCGGACCGCCTTGGCGGCCTTCTTGTCGGCCTTCCGGGCGGCCTTGGCCTGCTCGGCCCGCAACTCCCGCTCGGCCTTCAGCGCCTTCTCGGCCTTCCTGGCGGCTTTCTCCGTCTTTTCGGCCTTTTCGGCTTTCTCGGCCTTGGCGGCTTTCTCGGGCTTCTCGATCTTCTTGGCGGCCTTCTCGGGCTTCTCGGCCTTGCCGGCCTTCGCGGCCTTCGCGGCCTTCGCAACGGCCGTTTCGTCCCATGTCTCGCCCAGGCCCACCGGGGCTCGCCCCTTCGGGTCCCGGTCGGTCGTGCCTGCACTCCTGCGTTCGGCCTTCTTCGCCATACCGCTGCCTCCGCGTCGTCGGGACCCGGGTCCGATGATGCCTCACCCGCACACCGGTCGCCCACGGACAACACCCGCACGGCGCACGGCCGATGCCGGCCGTACCCGTGCGTCCGCCCCGGTCAGCGGGTCGGTACGTGCTCCGCGCCGTCGCGGGCCATCGCCACCAGCCGCGAGACCGCGCGCAGGTACTTCTTGCGGTAGCCGCCGGCCAGCATCTCCTCGGTGAACAACTCGTCGAAGGGCACCCCCGAGGCGACGACCGGCAGCTCGCGGTCGTACATCCGGTCCGCGAGCACCACCAGGCGCAGCGCGGTCGCCTGGTCCTGGACCGGTCGCACGCCGCGCCAGAAGATGCCGGTGACCCCGTCGAGCATGGCCCCGTAGCGGCTGGGATGCACGGTCGCCAGGTGCGCGAGCAGCTCGGGGAAGTCGTCGAGCGCGGCACCCTCGGGCGCGGCCTCGGCGGACTTGGCGACCACGTCGTCGTCGATCGGCGCGGGAGCCGCGGGCAGGCCCCGGTGCCGGTAGTCCTCGCCGTCGATGCGCAACGCCTCGAAGCGCGCGGACAACCCCTGTATCTCGCGCATGAAGTCCTGCGCGGCGAACCGGCCCTCGCCGAGCTTGTCGGGCAGCGTGTTCGAGGTGGCGGCCAGCTTGACGCCCGCGTCGGCGAGCTTGCCGAGCAGGGTGGACACCAGGACGGTGTCGCCCGGGTCGTCCAGCTCGAACTCGTCGATGCACAACAGGCGGTGTCCGGACAGCGCCTCGACGGTCTGCCGAAAGCCCAGCGCGCCGACCAGGTTGGTCAGCTCGACGAACGTGCACAGCGACTTGGGTCCGGGCGCGGCGTGCCACAGCGACGCGAGCAGGTGGGTCTTGCCGACGCCGTAGCCGCCGTCGAGGTAGATCCCGCTGGGGCCGGGCGCGCTCTCCCGGCGGAACCAGCGCCGCCGGCCGTTCCCGCCGTCCCCGTTCAGCTCGGCCGCGAACCGCTCCAGGCGCTGCACGGCCGCGGCCTGCCCGGGCTGGTTCGGATCGGGAATGTAGGTATCGAAGCGCACGTCGCCGAAGCGCGGCGGCGGAACCATCTCGGCGACGAGACGGTCGGCGGGGACGCTGGGCTGCCGCCGGGTGAGTGACACGGCGTGGACTACTGGCACGATCATCAAGCCTACGACGCGTGCAAAACTCGGTCGCATGCGCCGTCTCCTTCCCGTACCCAGCGCCCCTGCCGAACCCGACGTCGACCTCGTCGAGGCGTACGCCTATCCGCCCGGCCGAACCTGGCTGCGGGCCAACATGGTGGCCGGCCTCGACGGCGCCGCGCAGGCACCCGACGGCCTGTCCGCGGGGCTGTCCTCACCGGCGGACAAGCGCATCTTCGGGGTGCTGCGCGGCCTGGCCGACGTCGTGGTGGTGGGCGCGGCCACCGTCCGCAAGGAGGGCTACCGGCCGCCCAAGCCCAAACCGGCCTACGCCGCCGCCCGCGCCGCCGCCGGGCAACCGCCGGCGCCGGTGATCGCGGTCGTCTCGCGCGGCCTGGCCATCGACTTCACCGCGCCGCTGTTCACCGAGGCGGTCACCCCGACCATCGTGATCACCTGCGAGGAGGCCGCACCGCACGGCTTGGCGGCGGCCCGCGAATACGGTGACCTGCTCGTCGCCGGACGGGACCGGGTCGACCTCGCGAGTGCCCTGGACGCACTGGCGGCCCGCGGCCTGACCCGGCAGCTCACCGAGGGCGGCCCGCACGTGCTGGCCCAGATCGCCGCGTGCGGTCGCCTGGACGAGCTGTGCCTGACGGTGAGCCCGCTGCTGACCGCCGGTCCCGCCGACCGGATCCTGGCCGGTCCGGCCCTTCCGGACGGCCTGTCGATGCGCCCGGTGTCGGTGCTGGAGGAGGACGGCTCGCTGTTCACCCGCTACGTGCGGGCGTGAGCCTCGCCGGCACACCCGCGCGCCCGTGCCCGGCGGCCGATATCCCGCGCTCGTGGACGGTCGCCGACCGAGAGAGTGGGAGGGTGGTCTCCTGGGCGGACGGCGCACAGACACCCGCCCCGGCGGTTGGATCATCCGGATCAAGGAGTGTTGCGTGTACACGATCGTGCTGCTCATCGAAAAGGTCCTGAACGAGGCGGACGTCGAGTTCGTCACCAGCCTGCACGAGGGCGTCGAGACCTCGTTCGTGGTGGTCCTGCCCGGCAAGGCCGACCATCGCAAGCTGCTCCAGGCCCTGGACGACGTGGCCCTGGTGCGCCTGGACGAGGCGGCCGAGGACATCGACGAGAAGCCCGACCCGGACGACGGCGCGACCGCCGCCCGCCGCACGTTGGACGCGAGCGTCGCGGCCCTGCGCGCGTCCGGCGCGAACGCGGTGGGCGAGACCACCCCGGGGCGCGACCCGCTGGACACGCTCAAGCAGATCGTCGAGCGGCACGACGCGGACGAGGTGATCGTGCTCACCGACCCGCACTTCATCGAAGAGGTCTTCCACCGCGACTGGGCCTCGCGGGCCCGGCAGAACGTGGGTGTCCCGGTGCTCAAGCTCTTCGCACACGACGTGAGCTGACACAATCGCGGGAGCCCGCGCCGAACCGCCCGGGTCCCACGATTCGAAGGAGCCCGCGTCATGGCACCCCCCGCCGAGCCCGTCGACCTCGGCAGCCCGTTCTTCGTCGGCATCGGTGGCGCCGGCATGTCCGGGCTCGCCAAGATCCTCGCGATTCGCGGGGCCCGGGTCTCCGGCAGCGACGCCAAGGACTCCACCCAGGTGCTCGCGCTGCGCCAACTCGGCTGCACGGTGCACGTGGGCCACGACGCGGCCAACGTGGCCGAGGACGTGTCCTGCGTGGTCGTGTCGTCCGCGATCCGTACGGACAATCCCGAGCTGGTGCGCGCCCGCGAGCGGGGCATCCCGATCGTGCACCGCGCGGACGCGCTCGCCCGGCTGATGGACGGGCGCCGCTCGGTGGCCGTCGCCGGCACCCACGGCAAGACCACCACGACCAGCATGCTCGCGGTCGGCCTCACCTCGCTGGGCCTGGACCCGTCCTTCGCGATCGGCGCCGACCTCAACGAGGCCGGCAGCAACGCCCACCACGGCTCGGGCGACATCTTCGTGGCCGAGGCGGACGAGAGCGACCGCAGCTTCCACAAGTACGCGCCCGAGGTCGCGGTCGTCCTCAACGTCGAGTTGGACCACCACGCCAACTACGGCTCGCTCGAGGACGTGCTGGAGGCGTTCGAGATCTTCGCCGCCCGGATCACCCCGGGCGGCACCCTGGTGGTGTCCGCCGACGACGCCGGCGCCGGCACCCTGCGCGAGCGGCTCGCGGTGTCCCTGCCGCTGCTGCGGGTGGTCACCGTCGGCGAGCACCCGGACGCGGACCTGCGCCTGGTCGAGATCGAGTCGCTCGGCCTGGGCAGCCGGGTCACGGTGCGCGGCAAGGCCGTCGAGGACGACCTGGTGTTCACCGTCGCGGTGCCCGGCCGGCACAACGCCTCCAACGCGGTGATGGCGCTCGCGGTCGGCCTGGCCCTGGGCGTCGAGCCGCAGCGGATGGCCGAGGGCCTGGGCAAGTACCAGGGAGTGCGCCGCCGATTCCAGCTCAAGGGCGAGGAGAGCGGCATCCGGGTGATCGACTCGTACGCCCACCACCCCACCGAGATCGCCGCCGACCTGGCCACCGCGCGCGGCGCGGTGGGCGCGGGCCGGGTGATCGCGGTGTACCAGCCGCATCTGTTCAGCCGCACCCAGCAGTTGGGCGTGGAGATGGGCCGCGCGCTGGCCGCCGCCGACATCGCGGTCGTGATGGACATCTACGCCGCCCGCGAGGACCCGCAGCCGGGCGTGACCAGCAACATCATCGCGCACGCCGCGCTGGACAACGGCGGCCTGGTGCGCACCGAGCACAGTTGGTCCGACGTCGCCGGTTCGGTGGCCGCGCTGGCCCGGCCCGGGGATCTGGTCCTGACCATGGGCGCGGGCGATGTCACCCTGCTCGGCCCGGAGATCCTGGACGCGATCCGCGACCGCAACAACGCCCCGCGCTGAGCATCGGCCGGCCGGGCCGACCGCACGGTGCCGCGACGTCCCCGAGGGAACGTCGCGGCACCGTGCGGTGTTGGATGTGAACATGGCCTACGAAATCGAGAAGACCGACGACCAGTGGCGGGCCGAGCTGTCCCCCGAGGAGTTTCGGGTGCTGCGCCGAGCCGGCACCGAGCGCGCCTGGACGGGCGAGTACACCGAGACCAAGACGACCGGCGTCTACCGCTGTCGGGCATGCCGGACCGAGCTGTTCCGCTCCGACACCAAGTTCGACAGCCACTGCGGCTGGCCGTCCTTCTACGCGCCGCTGGCCGAGGACCGGGTCGAGTACATCGAGGACTCGTCGATGGGCATGACCCGGGTCGAGGTGCGCTGCAAGAGTTGCGGCTCGCACCTGGGACACGTCTTCGAGGGTGAGGGCTACGGGACGCCCACCGACCAGCGTTACTGCATCAACTCCATCTCGCTGACCCTGGAACCCGACCCGCAGGGCTGATCCAGCCGCAGGGTCGATCGCCCGGCCGGCAAACCTGCTTCGGGCCGGTGCGGCAAAGCTCACATCGGGTCACTCGGGCGGTGTTCGTCCGCTATGCCTGGTGACCATGAATCCGTGGCTGCCACTCCTCGCGTACTCGGTCTGGACGGCGCTCGTGCTCGGCGTCGCCATCGGGTGCGCCCGGCGTGGCGGCAAGCGGGCCGATCGGCAACGCCTGACCGAACTGAGCCCGACCGAGTACGCGTTCGTGTCCGGCGGTGCGGCCCGCGCGGCCGACGTGTGCATCCTGCGCCTGCTCGGCGCCGGGTCGCTGCACGTGAGCCGGGACGGCCAGGTGGTCGCCGCCCGCGCCCCCGAGCCGGGCGCGGTGCCGGACGCACCATTGCGCGTGCTCGACGAGGGGTACGGCGGGCTGCCGCTGCGCGAACTGCGCGTGCGGGTGGCCGCGTCGCCGGAGATCCAGGCGATCGGCGCCACGTTGTTCGCGGACGGTCTGGTCGCGCGGCCGAACGCGGAGCCGCGCCGGCTGCCGCGCTGGGCGTTGTTCGCGAGCATCCCGCTGGGTGTGGCCACCGCCGTGGCGGGCTTCGTGACCGCCGACGACGGAGCCGCGAGCGCGCTGCCGTGGGTGGGTCTGTTGCTCGCGGTGATCGGCATCCAGGCGTGTGTCGCGGGCCTGCTGCTGCTCGGCGTGTTCGGTGAGCGGGTGGTGCCCACCGCGCCGATGATGCGCCGGCTGATCCGGCTGCGCCGCGACGAGGCGGCGGTGGCCGCCCTGGGCGCCGACGGGGTGGGCGCGGTCGCGCTGTGGGGCCTGGACCGCTTCCCCGACCCGGTGGTCAAGGAGATCTTCCGCCGCAACGCCCCCGCTCCGGGCAGCCGCGACCCGCAGTCCCCGTGGTGCGGCAACACGTCCTGCGCGTCCCCCCAGGGCGCCCGAGCGGGCTCCTGCGGCGGCACGGCGGACGGCTGCGGCGGCTAGGGGCCGTCCGGGCCCGGTGGGCGCGGCGCAACCGAGGGAAGTCCGCCTGTTTCGCCGTGCGTGGTGCCCGTCATGCTTGGCAGATGCGGACAGCGGTGGGAATCGGGTGGCGGCCGGAGATCGACCTGACGATCGAGCGCCTGGCCGGCGTCGATTTCGTCGAGGTGATCGCCGAGAACGTCTGCGTCGAGCACCTGCCCGAGTCGTTGCGGGTGTTGCGCGCACGGGGCGTCGAGGTGATTCCGCACGGCGTCGCCCTCGGGCTCGCGGGTGCCGACCGGCCCGATCCGGCCCGGCTGGCCCGGCTGGCCGAGGTGGCGGGCGCGCTGGAGTCGCCGCTGGTCAGCGAGCACCTCGCGTTCGTCCGGGCAGGCGGTCTGGAGGCCGGCCACCTGCTGCCCGCGCCGATGACGTGGGACGCGCTCGACGTGGTCGTGGAGAACGTACGGATCGCCCAGGAGTCGCTGCCGGTCCCGCTCGCGCTGGAGAACCCGGCGACCCTGCTGACCTGGCCCGACAACGAGATGAGCGAGGCGCGGTTTTTGACCGAGCTGGTCGAGCGGACCGGCGTGCGGTTGCTGATCGACGTGGCCAATCTGCACACCGAGCGGGTCAACCACGGCCTGGACCCGGCCGCCGCACTGGCCGAACTGCCACTGGAGGCGGTCGAGTACGTGCACGTCGCCGGCGGCGTCGAGCGCGACGGCCTGTGGCACGACACACACGCGCACCCGGTGACCGCGCCGGTCCTGGAGGTGCTGGAGATGTTGTGCGCGCTGCACCGGCCGCCGCGGGTGCTGCTGGAGCGCGACACCGACTTCCCGCCGGCCGGCGAGTTGGCCGCCGAACTGGCCGCGATCCGCGCGGTGCTCACCCGCCCGGCGGTGCGCTCGTGAGCGCGCGCGAGCGGCTGGCCCGGCAACAGGGCGAACTGCTCGCGGCACTGGTGGCGGGTGGACCCACGCCGGCCGGTTTCGATCCGGAGCGGGTGCGGACCCAGGCCCGGGCACTGGCCGCCAAGCGGCGCGACTCGGCGCTGCGCGCGGTGCCCGAACTGGCCGACGCGCTGGGGCCGCGCTGGCCGGGCGAATTCATGACGTGGGCACTGGTGCACCCGAAACCGGCGGAGGGCGGCAGCCGCGCGGACGTACACGCCTTCGCGTCGCACCTGTGCGAGCGGGACGCGCTGCCGGCGGCGTTGGCCGAGGTGTTCACGACGCGCGAGCCGTCCCGGTGGGGGCGATTGCGCGGGTGGTTGGCACGCCGCGCGTGGGGGCGCGGGCAGTAGGCACGGCAGGCAATCGCACACAGGGGGTGGGCGCGGCATGGTTTGGGCCTTGGTAGCGGCGTATTTGGTCATCGTGGTGTGGGGCATCACCCGCCACCAAATCCGCAGGCGGCTCCGCAGGCCGATCCGGCAGTGGGCGGACCGGCGCGCCCGTCGGGAGTACGGACGAGGCGGGTTCTCGAACGACGCCCCGTGGATGGGCGGCCCGCCATTCGACGGATACGGCTCGCAGCACTCGCACGGGCACCACCAGCACGGCCCCGACTGGCAGGGGCATCACGGCCACCACGCCTCGTGCGGCGGGAACTCCTCGTGCGGCGCGGGCGGGGGTTCCTCGTGTTCGAGCGGCTCGTCGTGCTCGAGCGGCTCGTCCTGTTCCAGCGGTTCCTCGTGCTCGAGCTCGTCGTCGTGTTCGAGCAGCTCGTCCTAGCCTGCGACGCCGCGCGGCGGTCGGGCCCGATCGGCTCGACCGCCGCGCGGGAGGTGACTCAGACCAGACCGGCGAGCAGTTCGCCGATCGAACGCCGGCGACCGGTGTAGAACGGCACCTCCTCGCGCACGTGCCGGCGGGTCTCCGAGCCGCGCAGGTGCCGCATCAGGTCGACGATGCGATGCAGCTCGTCGGCCTCGAAGGCGAGGATCCACTCGTAGTCGCCGAGCGCGAAGGAGGGCACCGTGTTCGCCCGCACGTCCGGGAAGCCGCGCGCCATCTTCCCGTGCTCGGCGAGCAGCCGACGACGCTCGGCGTCCTCCAGCAGGTACCACTCGTACGAGCGCACGAAGGGATACACCGCGACGAAGTCGCGCGGGGTCTCCTCGGCCAGGAAGGCCGGGATGTGGCTCTTGTTGAACTCCGCCGGGCGATGCAGCGCCATGTTCGACCACACCGGCTCCAGCAGCCGCCCCAGGTCGGTGCGGCGGAAGCGGTTGTACGCCTCCTGGAGCGCGTCCGAGTCCTCGGCGTGCCACCAGATCATCAGGTCCGCGTCGGCGCGCAGGCCCGAGACGTCGTAGGTGCCACGCACCACGACGTCCTTGTCGAGCAACTGCTCGAACAACTGCTCGACCTCGCCCGCCATGCCCGCCCGGTCCACGGGCAGCGGCTCACGGAGCCGGAAGACCGACCACATCGTGTACCTGATCACCTGGTTGAGGTCGCGGGCCTTGGGGCGGGTCGGCGCCGGCCCGCCTTCGGTCCCGGTGACGTCCCCGTCGAGAGCGGCGTCGATCACGGCTGCTGCGGCGTCGACCGGTTCCGGGGTGTTCTCCGCGGTGCTTTGCGTCATGGGTCGATTCTCTCTCTCCCGGGCCGGGCGTCAGCGCACGGGGCGGGCAAGCGGCCCGGCGAGCTGCGCCAAGACGTCGGCCGCGGCAGCCGTCCCGCTCGCCACACACGCGGGGATGCCCACGCCCTCGTACGCCGCACCGCACACCGCCAGCCGGGGCAACCGCTCCACCGCGTCGCGCACGCAGGCGATCCGGCCCAGATGGCCGACCGCGTACTGCGGCAGCCCACCACCCCAGCGGGTGACCCTCGTGTCGATCGGCTCGGCGCTCAGCCCGATCGCGTCCCGCAGGTCGGCGAGCGAGTCGGCGACCAGATCCGCGTCCTCGCGCTGCAGCACCGCCTGCTCGCCGGCCCGCCCGAGCGAGGTGCGCAGGACGAAGGTGTCGCGGTCGGCATCGCCGAGCCAGCCCCACTTGTTCGACGCGAACGTGCTCGCCTTGATCCGGCGGCCGTCGATCGGCGGCACCAGGAACCCGCTGCCTGCGGGCACCGCCGCCAGGTCGGCGCGGCGGAACGCGAGGGTGACCAGCGCCATGCCCGCGTACTCGATCGAGGACAGTTCGACCGCGGCGACCGTGGAGTGCGGCCGCAGCAGCCGCGCCGCGGGCGCCGCCGGCACCGCGAGCACCACCGCGTCCGCGTCGAGCACGGCCGGCGCGTTCGTCGGCCCGGTGATCAGCCGCCAGCCGCTCGGCGTGCGCTCCAGTTCGCGCACCGTGGTCCGGGTTTTGATCTCGCCGCGCCCGGTCGCCACCACCGCGCCCGCGACCGCGACCGGCAGCCGCCCGACGCCACCGCGAATGCCCATGAACACGGGGCCGCCCGGCCGCTGGGCGGCACGCTCCAGCAGCCCGCGCACACCCGCGACCAGCGACCCGCCGGAGCGTGCGATCGGCAACAACTGCGGGACCGCCGCGGCGAGCGAGATGTCGTAGGCGTTGCCCGCGTACACCCCACCCAACAGCGGCTCGACCAGCCGGTCCACCACCTCGTGGCCGACCCGCTCGGCGACATAGCGGCCCACCGAGACGTCGTCCTCGTAGCGGTGCGGCGCGAGCGCGTGGTCCAGCGGGATCCGGGCCAGGCCCGCCGCCGACAACACCCCGCTCGACGCGAGCGTTTCCAGGTCGCCGGGCACACCCATGACATGGCCGCGCGGCATCGGCCGCAGCGCACCGCGGGTCCACAACGACGCGCTCGCGGTGGTCGGCGGCTGCAGATCCGCGGCCAGGCCGACCTCACGCGCGAGGTCGATCGACTCGCTGCGCCGCGCGAGCATCGACTCGGCGCCCTCGTCGACCGCGACGCCCGCGATGGTGCCCGCGTGCAGCTTGCCACCGATCCGCGCGGAGCCTTCCAGCACCGTGACGGTGAGCTGCGGATCGCCGTCCCGAAGCAACATCCAGGCAGCCGTGAGACCGGCGATTCCGCCCCCCACGACCACGACATGACGACCGTCTACCACCGGCGAACTGTCCACACCGCACCCTCTCACGCACACCGCCCGGCGACCGGAACCGGCCACGCGTCGGCCCCGTCCGGGCAGCGCCCCGCGGCTCACCGACCCGGCACCCGCGTCCACGCCGCCGAGCAGCGCGCGGGCGTCGACCCCAGAACCACCGGCGCCCGCACCCGCCGCCCTACCGCGCGCTGACCTCGTGCACGTGCGCCACGATCCGGGTGAGCACCTCGGGGTCGGTGTTGGGCAGTACGCCGTGCCCCAGGTTGAAGATGTGCCCCTCGGCGGCACGCCCGGCGGCCAACACCTCGTCGGTCTTGGTCCGGACCGCCTCCCACGGCGCGAACACCACGGCCGAGTCCAGGTTGCCCTGGAGCGCCTTGCCCGGCCCGACCCGGGTCGCCGCCGCGTCCAGCGGAATGCGCCAGTCGACGCCGACCACGTCGGCCCCGGCCTCGCCGAACATGTGCAGCAGTTCCCCGGTGCCCACCCCGAAGTGGATCCGCGGCACGCCGTAGTGCTCGACCGAGGCCAGCACCTTCGTACTGGCCGGCAGCACCGAGGCGCGATAGTCGGCGGCGGACAGCGCGCCGGCCCACGAGTCGAACAGTTGGATCGCCGAGGCGCCCGCCTCGATCTGCACCTTCAGGAACGCCGAGGTGATCTGCGCGAGCCGGTCGACCAGGTCGGCCCACAGTTGCGGGTCGCCGTACATCAGCGCCTTGGTCTGCTCGTGGTTCTTCGACGGCCCGCCCTCGACCAGGTAGCTGGCGAGGGTGAACGGCGCCCCGGCGAACCCGATCAGCGGCGTGGCGCCGAGTTCGCCGACGAGCTGACCGACCGCCTCGGTGATGTAGGGGACGTCCTCCGGCGTCAGATCGCGCAGTTGCGCGAGATCGGCGCGCGAGCGGATCGGGTGGGCCACCACCGGACCGACGCCGGGCTTGATGTCCAGGTCGATGCCGATCGCCTTGAGCGGGACCACGATGTCGCTGAAGAAGATCGCCGCGTCCACGCCGTGCCGGCGCACCGGCTGCAGGGTGATCTCGGTGACCAGGTCCGGCCGCATGCACGAGTCGAGCATCGCGGTGCCCTCGCGAAGCTTGCGGTATTCGGGCAGCGAACGACCCGCCTGGCGCATGAACCACACCGGGGTGTGCGGTACGGGTTCACGTCGGCAGGCCCGCAGGAAGGCCGAGTCTCGGACGGTGGCGTGCGGAAGGCTCGTTTCGGTCACATCCGCCATGGTCCCAGACGCACCCGGACGGCCCAGACCGAGCACCCCCGTACGGCGCGTCGCCCGGGCCTGACGACCCCGGCGCGGCCTAGGCTGCCAAGCATGGCAGCAGGCGGCGAATCCGAGGAGCCCGAGGAGTTTCGGCAGGCGCTGGCCGGATGGCGGGCCGCGAGCCTGCGCCCGGAGATCGTGCTGGAGGAGATGTCCCGGCCACGCGGCCTGGCCCCCTGGTCGGCGGCGTTCGCGGGTGAGGTCGCGCTGGGCGAGGACGAGGACGAACTGGCGGGCGGGCGGATCGTGCTGCTGCACGACCCGGCGGGTCACGAGGCCTGGGAGGGGACGTTTCGCGTGGTGACCATGACGCGGGCCGAACTCGAACCCGAGCTGGCGATGGACCCGCTGCTGCCCGAGGTCGGCTGGACCTGGCTGACCGAGTCCCTGCACGCGGTCGGCGCCGCCTATCGGGCCCCCAGCGGCACCGTCAGTCGCAGTACCTCGCAGGGTTTCGGCGGACTCTCCGGGCAGATCGCCCGGACCGAGATCGAGGTCCGGGCGTCCTGGACCCCGACCGACGACGAGTTGTTGCCCCACCTGCTGGCGTGGACCGAACTCATGTGCACCTGCGCGGGTTTGCCGCCGCTGGTCTCGGGCGAAGGCGTGGTCGCCATACCGCGCCGGCCCGCCCGACCCGGCTCCTGACACGCCGGGTCGGCACTGCGAGACCTCGCGGTCACACACCCGGGTCAACGTCGCATAACGGATTTGGATCTTCCTCTAAAGGCCGGCGCCATATGTGCCGAAGGACAGGGTGACCACCCCGAAGGAGTAGCTGGTCGGGCCGCTTCTTCGGGAATCGCGATCACTGCGCAGGAGGCCCGGTGTCGGTACTTCTCGATCACCCTGCAAACCTGCTTGCCTACCGTCCTTCCAAGCCCACGGCAATGGTTGTCGTCGCGGACCCCCGGGTTCGCGACGCGGTCATCCGCCACCTGTGGGCCCTCGGTGTGCGCGACGTCGTCGGGGCGTCGACCATCGCCGAGGCTCGATCCCGTGCCGGTACACCGCGCGACCTCTGTGTCGCCGACGTGCACCTGCCCGACGGCTCCGGACTCACGCTTCTCACCGAGATGCGCGCGTCCGGTTGGCCGAACGGCTTGGCACTCTCCGCAGCCGACGACATCGGTGCCGTTCGTTCCGCGCTTGCCGCGGGCGTTCGGGGCTATGTCGTGACCGGCGCGCGAGCGGGACTGAACCCTGGACACGCACGGCAAGCGGGAATGCACCACGGGATGCCCCAGGCAAACCGCATGCGTCCGTCGGAACAGCGCGGGACGGAGCCCGGCTCCGGCGTCCGGGAGCTTTCGGCGCGCGAGATCGAGGTCCTGCGCCTCGTCGCGGAGGGCCGGTCCAACAAGGCGATCGGCCAGGCGATGGGCCTGTCGGCGTTGACGGTCAAGAGCCATCTCGCCCGCATCGCCCGCAAGATGGGCACGGGCGACCGTGCCGGCATGGTCGCCCTCGCGTTGCGGGCGGGCATCATCAGCTGACGCAGGTCGGCAGAGCATCAGGACACCTCATCAGGTAGAGCCGAATCCCGGCGGGTGGACCCACCCGCCGGGATTCGGCCTGTCGGGGCCCGGGCGCGCTCGGCCCCGGGTCGGTCGAGCCGGTTCGGCTCGCCGCGCGACCTGCGCCCGCCCCGCGCGCACGAGGGCGCCCGAACCCGATGTCGCCGGCCGAATCCGGCGCCCCGGCATGTCCCGGATATTCCGTGCCGGTGGATTTTGTACGGTTTCCGACCGCCGTACACCGCCCGTGGCGCGCCCACCTTGGCGGGGACCTGCCCGATCGGGTGGACGGGCGGGTTATTTTGGTGGGGTGACCGACGCCTCCTTCGAAACCTCATCCGAACTTCCGGCGCCGGTCCCCCCGGCGCCGGTCCCTCTCCTGGCACCTCGCGAGGGCGTACCGCCGGTCGTGGCGGATCCGCGAGCGCTCGCCGAGACCATCGCCGCCTTCGCCGCCGGAGCGGGACCGGTCGCCGTCGACGCCGAGCGGGCGTCGGGCTATCGCTACGGACAACGTGCCTATCTGATCCAACTGCGCCGGGCCGGCGCGGGCAGCGCCCTGGTCGACCCCGCGGCGTGTCCGGACCTGTCCGGGCTGGGCGCGGCGATCGTCGACGCCGAATGGGTCCTGCACGCCGCCTCCCAGGACCTGCCGTGCCTGGCCGAGGTCGGCATGGTGCCGCGGCGGATCTTCGACACCGAGCTGGCCGGCCGACTCGCCGCCTTCCCCCGGGTGGGGCTGGGCGCGATGGTCGAGACCGTGCTCGGCTTCTCCCTGGAGAAGGGGCATTCGGCGGTGGACTGGTCCACCCGCCCCCTGCCCGAGCCGTGGCTGCGTTACGCCGCGCTGGACGTGGAGGTGCTGATCGAGCTGCGCGACGAGCTGGAGGCCGTACTGACCGAGCAGGGCAAGCTCGACTGGGCCCTGCAGGAGTTCGCCGCGATCGCCGCCGCGCCGCCGGCCGCCCCCCGGGTGGACCCGTGGCGGCGCACGTCCGGGCTGCACCGGGTGCGGCGCCGTCGGCAGTTGGCGATCGTGCGCTCGTTGTGGCTGGCCAGGGACGGCATCGCCCGCCAGAAGGACGTCTCGCCGGGCCGGGTGATCCCGGACAGCGCGATCGTCGAGGCCGCACTCGCCGGGCCCGCGTCGGTGGCCGCCCTGCTCGCGCTGCCCGGCTTCACCGGTCGGGACAGCCGACGCCAGGCCGGCGTGTGGCTGGCCGCGATCGAGCAGGCCCGGGCGCTGCCCGAGGTGGAGCTGCCGATGTCCACGCTGCCGCACGAGGGCCCGCCGCCGGCGCGCGCGTGGACGGACAAGGACCCGGCCGCCGCGGAGCGTCTGACCGCGGCCAAGACGGCCGTGGCGGCCATCGCGGACGAGCACACGCTGCCCACCGAGAACCTGCTCGCGCCGGACTACGTGCGCCGGCTCGCCTGGGCACCACCCTCGGCGCCCACCGCCGACGCGATCGGCGATGTACTGCGCGCCTTCGGCGCACGTTCGTGGCAGATCACGCTGACCGCGCCCGCGCTCTCCGGCGCGTTCCTGCGGCTGGCCGCACACGCCGCCAACGGCACCGGCGCCTGACCCGGACACCGCGCACCGGGCGCGTTGCGTCCGGTGCGCCGCGACGGGCGATCCGCGATTCGGCGCGGCGCGCCGTTACCCGAGCTTTGCTTTGTCCACATTGACGCCGGATCCCCCGGATGGTTTGGTTAGCCTCGCCTAATTTTTCGGTATTTGTTCGAGCGGTGGGGTGGCCTGTGTTTGCCAACTATCTGATTGGCCTGCGCGAGGGCCTGGAGGCGGCCCTGGTGGTCAGCATCCTGATCGCCTATCTCGTCAAGAGCGAGCGCCGGGACGCGTTGCCGGCCGTGTGGCTGGGGGTGGCCGCCGCGGTGGCGCTGAGCGTCGCGCTGGAGGCGACCCTCGAACTGACCTCCGCCGAGATGACGTTCAGGCAACAGGAACTCTTCGGCGGCTCCCTGTCGATCGTCGCCGTCCTGCTGGTCACCTGGATGATCTTCTGGATGCGACGCACCTCGCACGCCCTCAGGGCCGAGCTCCAGGGCCGACTCGACCACGCCCTGGCCATGGGCACCGGCGCACTCGTCCTCACCGCGTTCCTGTCCGTGGGCCGCGAAGGACTGGAGACCGCCGTCATCGTCTGGGGCACCGCCCGCTCCACCGGCGAGAACACCGAACCCATGATCGGCGTCGCCCTCGGCCTGGCCACCGCCGTCGTCCTCGGCTACCTCTTCTACGCCGGCGCCGTCCGCATCAACCTCGCCAAATTCTTCCTGTGGACCGGCGCCGGCCTCGTCGTCGTCGCCGCCGGCGTCCTCGCCTACGGCGTCCACGACCTCCAGGAGGCCGACCACCTCCCCGGCCTGACCGACCGCGCCTTCGACATCAGCGACACCATCCCCGCCGACAGCTGGTACGGCACCCTCCTCAAGGGCATCCTCAACTTCCAACCCGACCCCACCGTCCTGCAGGCCACCGTCTGGCTCCTCTACCTCGTCCCCGTCATGGCCCTGTTCCTCCTGCTCCCCAAGGGCGGCACCAAGACCCGGACACCGACCCCGCAGGAAACCACCGCCACCGCCTGAGCACACCCCGGCGCACATGCGTGAAGGGCCCGATCCGAGGTGCGGATCGGGCCCTTCACGCATCGGGGTGGGCGGCGCCCACCGGCACTCAGGCGAACAGCGCCTTGCCCCAGTAGTCGTCCGCGCCGTGCACCCCGCCGGGGCAGGCGAACAGCGCCGAACCCACGTGCTGGATGTATTCGTTCATCGTGTCGTTCGCCGCCAACTGTTGCTGGAGCGGGATGAAGCCCTTGCGCGGGTCGCGCTGGTAGGCCAGGAAGAACAGGCCCGCCTCCAGCCGGCCGAGCCCGTCCGACCCGTCCACGAACGAGTAACCCCGGCGCAGGATGGTCACCCCGTTGTTGGAGTCGGGGTGGGACAGGCGCACGTGCGAGTTCTCCGGCAACGCCTTGAGCGGGACCACGTCGTGCTCGCCGGTGGCGCCGTGCGGCGCGCCGACGCCCTTGGACCGGCCGATGACGTCCTGCTGCTCCTGTAGCGAGGTCCGGTCCCAGGTCTCGATGTGCATCCGGATTCGGCGGGCGACCAGGTACGACCCGCCGGTCATCCACTGCGGGCCCTCGCCGGCCGGTACCCACACGTGATCGCGCAGTCGGTCGGCCTCGGTGCCGGCGATGTTGCGCGTGCCGTCCTTGAATCCGAACAGGTTGCGCGGCGTCATCGCCTCGGGCGTGGTCGAGGAGGTCTTGCCGAAGCCGAGCTGGGACCAGCGCACCGACACCACGCCGAAGCCGATCCGGGCGAGGTTGCGGATCGCGTGCACCGCGACCTGCGGATCGTCCGAGCAGGCCTGGACCGCGATGTCGCCGCCGGAGCGCTGCGGGTCGAGCTTGTCGCCCGGGAACAGGGGCAGTTCGGCGAGCGCCTCGGGCTTCTTCGCGGCGATCTGGAACCGGTCGCGGCCGTCCTTGGTGAACAGCGTGGGGCCGAACCCGACGGTGAGCGTGAGGTTGTTCGGCGGCAGGCCGACGGCCTCGCCGGTGTCGTCCGGCGGCGACTGCGGGACGCCGCTGTCCGCGCCGGTCCCGATCGCCTTGCCCGCGGTCATCGCGGCCGCCGCGGCGGTCCACTGTCGAAGCATGCGGACCAGCTTGGCGCGGTCGTCGGTGATCACGTCGAAGACGCAGAAGTGCAGCCGGTCCTGCACCGGCGTGGCGATGCCGGCCTGGTTGACGCCGTGGAAGTCGACCGCGCCCAGGGTCGGCACGGACGACTTGTCCTCGCTCCCGGTGACCGCGGTGGCCACCCCGCCGGCCGCGGCGGCGCCGACCACGAGCGCGCCGCCGGTCCAGCCCAGCAGGGCCCGCCGACTGAAACCGTCGCCCGACGGCTCGACCGTCTCGGTGTCGTGTTCGATCTCGGTCATGAGGCCCTCCCTATGGACGTGCGGTTGCCCGTGCGATGTGGTCGGCGGCGTGCCACGCCCGGCCCCGCGCTGCGGCCGGGCGTTCGCCCGTTGCGACGTGGGACATGACTAGGCGACGACGCCGGCCAGCTTGGACAACGGCTCGCCGAGCGCGTTGACGGCGTCCGAGAGTTCCTTGCGCTTGGCCTCGTCGACGGTGTCGTAGGACACGTAGCCCTCGCCCTGCTTGTACTTGTTCAACAGGCCCTGGATCTTGGCGAACTCGCCGTCCAGGGTGCCGGCCAGCGCCGCGTCCTTCTCCGCCACGTACGGCTTCAGCAGGTCGAACGCCTTCTTCGCGCCGTCCACGTTGCCCACGAAGTCCCACAGGTCGGTGTGGCTGAACGCCTCTTCCTCACCGGTGACCTTGCCGGTGGCCACCTCGTCGAGGAGTTCCTTGGCGCCGTTGGCGATCGAGGTCGGGGTGATCTCGGCCGTGCCCACCTTCGACTGGAGCGTCTTGAGGTCGGCCAAAAGGCGGTCGGCGTAGCCCTTCTCCACGTCGGTGATCTGTCCGGTCGTCCACAGCGCCTTCTCGATCCGGTGCCAACCGGACCACTCCTGCCCCGGCTCCAGGTCGGCCTCGCGGGCGTCCATCTGCGGGTCGAGGTCGCCGAAGCTCTCCGCGACCGGCTCGATGGTCTCCCAGCCCAGGCGCGACTTGGGGTAGAGGTCCTTGGCCTTGGCCACGTCGCCGGCCTTGACCGCGTTCACGAACTCGGTGGCGACCGGCAACATCTGATCGACCGTCTCGGTGGTGAAGGCGCGGTAGTGCGCGACCGCCTGGGCGAGGCGGGGGTCGACCGGCTTCTCGGCCGGGGTGCCGGCGACGGTGATCTTCTGCCGGATGCCGTCGCCCTTCATCCCGGGCTTGCAGGCGACCTCGTAGCTGCCGGCCTTGATCTCGAAGTTCAGCGTCGCCGAGGTGCCGGGGCCGATGTTCTCGCGCTCGGTGACGATCCGGTCGCCCTGGGCGTAGACGTACAGCTCGGTGACCTGGCTGCCCTTGTTGGTCACCTTGATGCTGTTCTTGCCCGCCGGCCAGTCCTTCTTGCCGACGTCGCACGACTTGTCCTTGGCGGTCACCTTGACGGCGTCGCCGGAGGATTCGTCGCTGCTGCACGCGGTGAGCGCCAGCGGCAACGCGAGCAACAGTCCGGTGCCCAGCACGCGAACGGCAGGGCGGCGACGGACGACAGACATGGACTCTCCCGGGGACGAGAACGAGCGAAGGCGGGTCGAGGCCCGGCAGGGGAACGACAGGGACCAGCACCCGCAGAAATGCACAAGAGGGACAAAAGGCAATTATTAGGCAAGGCTAACCAAGCCTAGGCTTGGCTTATTTTGTCAGCCGAATGCCCCCACACAGTCAAGCCGAAGTAAAGGCCCCCCTCGTCGAACGTGGATCACATCACGTCCGGCCCGAGACCCGCCGGCGCGGCAAAGCATGGCGAGCCCGGTATATGCGTAAAGTCGTGCCGAGTCGGCACAATCCGGAGCCTCGTGATCACCTCGGCGCGGACCACCGCGACAGCCCGTCGGAGCTCCGCCCTCGTGCTGCGGCCTCGCTTGCGGGCGGATCCGAGCGGGCGCGCGCGGCTCGGGCGGTCCGGCGTCGAGGATCCCGGCGACCGCGGCCGAAACCGTCGACTTCCTCGGCTCGTTCGCGCGCCCGAATGCGTCCGGGAGGCGTTCCGGGCGCGCTCCGGGGGTGCTTTGACTGGAAATCCACCGGTCGCCGGGCCGTTCCGGATCCCTGCGGACGGCGGTCCGGCGGACGGGGCGCGGCCGGAGTGGGGTCGAGGGCTAGGACCATTGGTTACTCATGAGTAGCATGGGGCTCGTACCCATCGCAGGAGGAGTGTGCGCTCGTGCCTCGTAACGTCCGGGACGTCGTCTTCGTAGACGGCGTCCGTACCCCCTTCGGCAAGGCCGGCCCCAAGGGCATCTACCACGAGACGCGAGCCGACGACCTCGTCATCGCGTGTATCCGTGAGCTGATGCGCCGCAACCCGTCGCTGCCGCCGGCCCGCGTGGACGAGGTCGCCATCGCGGCCACCACGCAGATCGGCGACCAGGGCCTGACCATCGGCCGTACCGCGGCGCTGCTCGCGGGACTGCCGCGCGAGGTGCCCGGCTATTCGATCGACCGCATGTGCGCGGGCGCGATGACCGCGGTCACCACGGCCGCCGGCGGCATCGCCTTCGGCGCCTACGACGTCGTGGTCGCCGGCGGTGTCGAGCACATGGGCCGCCACCCCATGGGCGAGGGTGCCGACCCGAACCCGCGGATCATCTCCGAGCAGCTCGTGGACCCGTCCGCGCTGGTCATGGGCAACACCGCGGAGAACATCCACGACCGCTTCCCGGAGCTGACCAAGGAGCGCGCCGACCGGTTCGCCCTCGGCAGCCAGGACAAGGCCGCCAAGGCGTACGCCGACAACCGGATCCAGCCCGACCTGGTGCCGGTCGCGGTCCGCTCGGTCGAGCAGGGCTGGGGCCTGTCCACCGTCGACGAGCCGATGCGCCCGGGCACCACGCTCGAGGGCCTCGGTGCGCTCAAGACCCCGTTCCGGCCGCACGGCCGGGTCACCGCCGGCAACGCGGCGGGCCTCAACGACGGCGCGACCGCGTGTCTGCTCGCCTCCGAGGACGCCGCGCGCGAGCTGGGTCTGCCGATCAAGATGCGCCTCGTGCAGTTCGCCTTCGCCGGCGTGGAGCCCGAGGTGATGGGCATCGGCCCGGTTCCGGCCACCGAGAAGGCCCTGGAGCGCGCCGGCCTCACCATCGAGGACATCGGCCTGTTCGAGCTGAACGAGGCGTTCGCGGTCCAGGTGTTGTCCTTCCTGGACCACTACAAGATCGCCGACGACGACCCGCGTGTGAACAAGTACGGCGGCGCGATCGCCTTCGGTCACCCGCTCGCCTCCTCCGGCGTGCGCCTGATGACCCAGCTCGCGCGCCAGTTCGAGGAGCACCCCGAGGTCCGCTACGGCCTGACCTCGATGTGCATCGGGCTGGGCATGGGCGGGACCGTCATCTGGGAGAACCCGAACTGGACCGGGGCCGACGCGGACACCGCGAACTCCGCGACGAACGCCGCGACGAACTCCGAGGGGAACGACAAGTGAGCGACCTGAGCCGACTGGCCGCCGAGGTCTTTCCCGACGAACTGGTCTCGCACTTCCCCGTACGCGTGCTCGATCTCCCGGGCGGCGCGGGCAGGTTCGCGCTGATCACCATCGACAACGGCTTCGACCACACCAAGCCGAACACGTTCGGCCCGGCCGGTCTGGGCGAGCTGAACGCCGCGATCGACAAGGTCGAGGCGCTGGCCGCGGCGGGCGACATCGTCGCGGCGGGGGTGACCGGCAAGCCGTTCATCTTCGCCGTCGGCGCCGACCTCAAGGGCGTGGAGAAGGTCGTCCTGCGCGAGCACGCGCACGCCATCGGCAAGGCCGGCCACGACACGTTCAAGCGGCTGACCGCGCTGCCCGTGCCCACGTTCGCGTTCTACAACGGCGCGGCGATGGGCGGCGGCGTCGAGATCGGCCTGGCCTGCACGTACCGCACCATCTCCACCGCGGTGCCGGCCTTCTCGCTGCCCGAGTGTTTCCTGGGTCTGGTCCCCGGTTGGGGCGGCTGCGTGTTGCTGCCGAACCTGATCGGTCCGGACAACGCGGTCACCGTGATCATCGAGAACGCGCTGAACCAGAACCGGCAGCTCAACGGTCCCAAGGCATTCAAGCTCGGGATCGCGGACGCGCTGGTGGAGTCGGCCGACTTCCTGGCCCAATCGCTGGTGTGGGCGGGCAAGGTCGTCTCCGGCGAGATCGTGGTCGAGCGCCCGGAGATCGATCGCGGCGCCGGCTGGAACGCGGCGATCGAGCGCGGTCGGGCGATCGCCGACTCGAAGGTGCACGGGGCCTCCCCCGCGCCGTATCGCGCGCTGGAGATCATCGACGCGGCGCGCTCCGCACGATTGGGCGACGTGGCCTCGCTGCAGGCCGGCTTCGACGCCGAGGACGACGCGCTCGCCGACCTGATCATGGGCGACGAACTGCGCGCGGGACTGTACTCGTTCAACCTGATCCAAAAGCGCGCCAAGCGCCCGGCCGGCGCGCCGGATCGCAAGCTCGCCCGCCCGGTCACCAAGGTCGGCGTGGTCGGCGCCGGACTGATGGCCTCACAACTCGCGCTGCTGTTCGCGCGTCGCCTGCGGGTGCCGGTCGTGCTGACCGACATCGACCAGGAGCGCGTGGACAAGGGCGTCGGCTACGTGCACGCCGAGGTCGACAAGCTCCTGCTCAAGAAGCGCATCTCGGCGGACGCCGCGAACCGGCTCAAGGCGCTGGTGACCGGCTCGCTGACCAAGGACGCGTTCGCGGACGCCGACTTCGTGATCGAGGCCGTGTTCGAGGAGATGTCGGTCAAGCAGCAGGTGTTCGCCGAGGTCGAGGCCGTGGTCTCGCCGACCTGCATCCTGGCCACCAACACCTCGTCTTTGTCGATCACCGAGATGGCCTCCAAGCTGGCGCACCCCGAGCGGGTGGTGGGCTTCCACTTCTTCAACCCGGTCGCGATCCTGCCGCTCCTGGAGATCGTCCGCGCCGAGCAGACCGACGACGGTGCGCTCGCCACCGCCTTCGCCGTCTCCAAGCAGCTCAAGAAGACCTCGGTCCTGGTCAAGGACGCCCCGGCGTTCGTGGTCAACCGCGTGCTCACCCGCTTCCTCGGCGAGGTGCTGGCGGCGGTGGACGAGGGCACCCCGATCGAGGTCGCCGACAACGCGCTGGCCCCGCTGGGCCTGCCGATGTCCCCGATGGTCCTGCTCGAACTCGTCGGCCCGGCGATCGCCGCGCACGTCGGCGAGACCCTGCACACGGCCTTCCCGGACCGCTTCGGCGTCTCGGCCAACCTGGAGCGCGTGGTCAAGGCCGGCAAACGCTCCTTCCTGACCTGGGCCTCGGGCGCCCAGGAGGTCGACCCGGAGGTCGTCGCGCTGCTGGAGGTGGGCGACTCCCCCTCCACGGAGGAGCAGGTCCGCGACCGCGCGTTGGCCGCCCTGGCCGACGAGATCACCCGCATGCTCGACGAGGGCGTCGTCGCCGCCCCGCAGGACATCGACCTGTGCATGATCGCCGGCGCCGGCTGGCCCTTCCACCTGGGCGGCATCACCCCGTACCTGGACCGCGCGGGGGTCAGCGAGAAAACCGTGGGCAAGCGCTTCCTCCCGGCGGGGGTGGCTTCGGTTCCGCGGTAGGCGGGCGGCGCGCGAAGGGCGGCCCGGCTCCGTGGGGCCGCCCTTCGCGCGCTTGGGCCAATCGGCGTTCGGGTCGCTCGGCGCTCGGGTCACACCCGGGTCGGCGGGCGGCTTGCCACAGGTGGGTCGGAAGGCGGCCTCGGGGTCGGCCTTGGGTGACGGCGGCGCTCTGTACCTGCGAGACCATCACGGGATCGGGGGCTGCGGCTCGTGCGAACGACCGAAGCCGGTGGCTTGCAGGGCCCCCAGGGGGCGACCGTCGCTACGCGCCGCCACCTGCCACTTGTCCCGGGTCGGCTCACGGATCGGTCGGCTGCCTGGGAGGGCGGATGGCCGCACGCAGGTCCACGGGTATTCGATCCGGGAGACCGTTCGGGGCTATGTCGGCCTCGTGTCGGTGCGGATCCAACGGCTGTCCGGAAGCCGAGCTCGATCCCCCCTGTCCGGAACCCGCCGACCCTTTCGGCCCGACGACCTGCCGGGGCTGCCACCGCAACTACCGGCCCGTCAGACCCAATCCCTGGTGCTCGGATTACTGCTTGACCAGGAAGTCCTCATGCTGTCTGACCAGCAGGGATGCGCGGCTTGCGGAGCCTCCATGGCCCGCCGCAAGCCGACACCCAACACCCGCAGGTGGTGCTCGGGCACCTGCCGGCAGAGAGTTGTCCGCCGGCGGGCGGAGTTCCGCACGCGGGCCGCACGAGTCGACGAGTGACCGACGGCCTCACCGCAGGTGGAGGAAACTCCGGATGTCGTCGAAGCCGTCGAGGGCCCGACCATCCACGTCCGTCGGATCCGCCTCCGCACGCGCCGCCAACGATTCAGCCAACGCAAGGGCCTCATCGCTGAGACATCCGAAGCGCCGAGCCGCATGTCCCAGACACAGGCCGGCCAGACCGAGCAGGGGGCTGCCTGGCACGGCCCGCGTCCCGATCTGGACGCACCGGTGCTCGACGAACTCCCGATCGTCGTCGTTCAACGCACTTCCGACCAGTGCAACCGCCGCCTCGCCCTCTTGCGAACGGTCACGCAGAGCCTCCTCCAAGATCCCGGCCACTGCCTCGTGAGGCAGAGCAGGAGGGTTCTCAAAGCGCAGATGAGAGTGCATCCCGCGAGATTGCGCGCTGACGGAAGTGGCATCCGCCCAGGCCCCCAGCGACGTCGAGGCGAACCCTGCCTGACGCGGCACCGACCCGATCCGCCACACATCGGACCAACTTCGGTGTCAGAAACCGGATAGTGGCCCATCTTCAGTGTCACAAACAGCGATCCGCCCAACTTCGGTGGCAACCAACCCAAGTTCGCTGTCACAGGTCATCGGTGGGCGGGGCCGTCGCCTTCCCGATGCGAGCGGCGCCGTGCCGCCACCCGATGCACCGCCGGCCGCACCGTCTCGCGTGTCGGGCGGCAGCCACAATGGCAATCATGAGCAGTGATGCGATGCGTGTTGCCTCGGTGGGCGATCTGGAGCGTTTGCGAGAGATCGAGGTCGCCGCCGGGATGTGTTTCGTCGATGTCGCGATGCCGGAGATCGCTGCGGACGAGCCGTTGTCCGTGGCGGAGTTGGCGCAGTATCAGAGCGATGGGCGGTGCCTGGTGGTCGGGGAACCGGCGATCGCCTATCTGATCTGGGACCTCGTGGACGGCGCGGCGCACATCGAGCAGGTGTCGGTGCATCCCGACGGGGCGCGGCGCGGGCTCGGGCGGGCGATGATCGATCGGGTGCAGGCGGAGACCGGGCTCGCTTCGACGTTGACCACGTTTCGGGACGTCCCGTGGAACGCTCCGTACTACGCGCGGATCGGCTTTCGCACGCTCGACGCGGCCGAGGTGACGCCGGGGCTCGCGGCAATCCGGGCGCACGAAGCGGCCATCGGGCTGGATCGATGGCCTCGCGTATGCATGCGGCGGCCGGCTCCGGATCTCGGACAGGCAGCGAAGTCGATCTCGTCTTCGCACTGATTTTCGGCTCCCTCTGCCGTTGCTGACGAATGGTCAGCTAGCTTCTGCGCATGACGGATGCGCTGGGTGCGACGGACGAGTCGGCCGAGGTCGGTGGGGCGGACGAGGACGTCGAGCCGACCTCGACACCCGAGCGCAAGCCTTGGTCACGGCGCCGCAAGGCGATCGTGGGACTGGTCGGGCTGCTCACCCTTTCGCTGTTCGTGGTCGGTGGCTGCGCGGTCTGGGTGGTGTACTCGCTCAACGCCAACATCAAGCGCATCGACGGAGTCTTCGACCGATCGAGCATCCCCGCTGCGGGGCCGCGCCCGCCGGCCGATCCCACCGCCGGTCGGGCACTGAACATCCTGCTCGTCGGTATGGACGCGGCGGCGGCCGGCGCCGACCCGAACGTGCTGGAGGGCCGACGCAGCGACACCATGATGCTGCTGCACCTGCCCGCCGGTCGGGCCTCGATCTCGGCGATCTCGCTGCCGCGCGACTCGTGGGTGTCGATCCCGGGACACGGCGAGGCCAAGCTGAACGCGGCCTTCTCGTGGGGCGGACCCGCGCTGCTCGTGGCCACGATCGAGAACCTGACCGGCGTACGAATCGACCACTACGCGGCGGTGGACTTCGGCGGCTTCAAGGGCATGGTCGACGCGCTCGGCGGGGTGACGGTGGACGCCGACAAGGGCCGGGCCAAGCTGGACGGCAACGAGGCGCTCAAGTTCGTGCGGCAGCGCTACGGGCTCGAGCGCGGCGACCTGGATCGGGTGGCCCACCAGCAGCAACTCCTGGGCGCGATCGCGGAGAAGGTCACCGCGGAGGGCGTACTCGGCAGCCCGCTGCGCACCGAGAACCTGTTGCAGTCGCTGACCAAGTCGCTGACCGTCGACGACAACCTCAACTTCAAGGCCCTGCTCGACCTGGCCACCGACCTCAAGGGCATCAACGAAGCCGACCTGGCGTTTCGCACCGCCCCCGTCGCCGGCTTCGGCGAGCGCGGCGGCGGGCAGAGCGTGGTCCTGCTCGACGACAAACGCTGCAAGGAACTGTTCGCCGCCGTCCGCGCCGACATCCCCTGGCCGGAACCGGCCCCCGGCGAACTGTGGCGGCCCTGAGCACGTCACCGACGGTGCTCGGAGCGCTCAGCACAGTCGGTGCAGGGCGCGGCGGGCGGCCTTGGCCACCTCGGGATCGGGGTGGGTGGTTTCGGCGAAGCGCAGCACGTCCTCGGCGCAGGGGTGGCCCATCGTCGCGAGTTCGCCGAAGACCACGTCGGCGCCCGGTCCCTGGCTGCCCGTCACCTCGGTGAGCAGGCCCAGTACGGCCGCCTCGTGTCGACCCAGGAGCGCTGCGGCGGCGTTGTCCGCGGTCAGCCAGGCCAGCGTGCGCAGCGTCGCGGGTGGCACGTCGCGGTCGTGGGTCAGGCGCCAGTTCCACACGTGCGGGGCGAGGGTGGGGTCGGCGCCGGCCTGGGTGAGGGCGCGTTCGACGGCGGCCTCGGGCAGGTCGGCAGCGCCCAGATGGGCGAAGAGCATGAGGCGCTCGGTGGGCCCGGCGGCGCCCGCGACCGCACACAGCTCGGACAACGCGGCGTCGACGGGGCGGCACGCGATCCAACTCGCGAACGTACGCGTCGCCACCGGTCGCGGCCACGCCCCCATCGCGCCGAGCAACCGGGCGCCGGACGCGGCGGTGTAGTCGTCGACGGTGGCGACCGGCAGCCCCTGCTCCCGAAACATGCGATGCACGAGCGTGCCACCGAGGCCGGTCAACGTGATGCCCTCGGCGGTGCGCCGAACAATGCCGAGCGCCGCCAGCCGATCGGCAAGCAAAATCACCCCGGCCCGAACCCGACCGAGAAACTCGGCAGACCCCGGATCCGCAGCGGCGGACACACCGGCCGCAGACGCGAACGAGCCGGTCGCGGGCGCGGGCGGGCCAGCCGCACGCGGGCCCGGGTCGGTCGCGGAAGCATGCGGGTCAGCGGTACGCGAGCCCGGGTCGGTCGCGGGCGCAGGCGCAGGCGCAGGCGCAGGCGCAGGCGGGCGAGTGGAGTCGGCCGCCGGCGCCGGCGGGCGCGGGTCCGTCGCGGGCTCAGGCGCGCCGGTGTCGGATGCAGGCACGGGCAGGCGCGGATCGGCTGCGGGCGCGGGCGTACCGGCGTCGGACGCAGGCACGGGCAGGCGCGGATCGGTCACGGGCGCGCGTGGGTCCGTCGCGGGCGCAGGCGGGCGCCGCCCGGTCGCAGACGCGGGTGCGGGCGGGTTGGCCGCAGGCGAGCACGGATCGGTCGCGGGCTCAGGCGAGCCGGTGTCGGTCGCAGGTGCGGGCCAGCCGGTGTCGGGTGCGGGTGCGGGTGCGGGTGCGGGTGCGGGCAGGCGCGGATCGCCTGCGGGCGCGGTGGCGCCGGTGTCGAACGCGGGTGCAGACAAGCGCAGATCATTTGCAGATGCGGGCGAGCCGCTGTCGGTCGCCGGTGCAGGCAGGCGCGGATCGGTCACGGGCGGGCTCGGGTCGGTCGCGGGCGCAGGCGGGCGCGGGCCGGTCGCAGACACAGGTGCGGGCGGGTTGGCCGCAGGCGAGCGCGGATCGGTCGCGGGCGAGCCAGGGTCGGGCGCAGGTACCGGCGCTGGCAGACACGAGTCGGATGTGGGCGGGCTCAGGTCGGGCGCAGGCGCAGGCGAGCGTGGGTCGGGCGTGGTCGCACCCGCACCCGCGTCGCACAGTCGGCCCAGTTCGCGGACCAGGTCGGGCGCGTCCAGGATCCGGCCGAGCGCGAACGCCTCGTCCTCGGCCGGCAACTCGGTACGCAGCGTGCGAACCACGTGGTCGAGGTCGCGACGCACCGCCAAGCCCACGAACAACGACGCCGGGAGCGGGCCGCCGAGTTGGACCAGACCGGTGAACAGCGACGCGGCGAGCCCCTCGGGGACGTCCCACCGCCGCTCGTGCGCCTCGCCGAAGGTCGCGTTGTCCTCGGCCACCACCACCATCGCCCGCGCGGCGAGCGCGATCAGCTCGCGGTCACCGCCCTCGCGCCACACCCGCAGGCCGTCCGCGGCATGTACCGCACCATCGAGTAGGACGAGCAGACCGGTGCCCAGCGCCAGCGTCCAACGCCGGTGCAAAGCATGCTCGTCCCGAGCCGTACGAGGCGGGCCGGCGACGGGGCCACAGGGTTGCTCGGCGATGCCGAGGTCGACCATCGCCCGGCGTGCGACGTCGTGCGCCAGTACCTCCTCCCGGGTGATCGACAGCGGCCCGTGCTCCTCCACGTATTCCGCGAGCGCGGCCGCCTGGGCCAACAGCGGCGACATCCGGGCAGCCAACGCGCACTCGGAGGTGGGCGGCACGTACAGCGGCGGCAACGCGGGCTCGCTCGGGCCGCTGCCGGGACCGCTGAGCGGGGCGGGCACACCGAGTTCGAGGAAGCGGGTACGCAGCCCGTACAGCCCCAACGGGGTCAGCCGCACCGCCATGAACGGCGCTCCACCACCCACGAGTTCACGGATCTCCAGGACACCGAACGCACGCAGGTCGTCCATCTGGTGGGCCAGGGTCAGGCCGGTGAACAGCGCCGGGTCGGCGACCAGCGGCGACCTCGGTCGGCCGTCGGGCGTGTACGAGAGCAGCTCGAACAGCCCGCCCATCGGCACCCAACGACCCGCGTGGTCGTACAACTCGCGCAACAGCTCACGAATCACATCGCCACCGCGCAGCACGTACCCGGCGCGACGCATGGCCGGCCGTCCGGTGGCCTCGCCGACCGCGACGCCCTCCCACAGGCTCGACCACACACGCAGCACATCGCTCGGTCGACCGATCGCCAGCGCCCGGGTGAGCGCACCCGCGGTCGCGACGGTGCGGCCGACCTCGATCAGGCCCGCCGTACAGGCGATCGACCAGACATGATGCAGCGACTCCACGTCGCGCGCGCTGCGGACGCCCTCGATCGGTACGTCGATGCCCAGCGAGGCCGCGGCCTCGACCGCCGGGACCCGGCGCAGGACACCGGTCGCGGTCACCGGCCGCCCACGACCGACCCAGCGGGCCAGAGTGAGCGCGGCGGCGAACGACGGCGCCGCCGAGGCCGCCCGCGCCAACTCGCGTTCGTCCGGCAACCGAACCGCCGGCAGCGCCCTGCCCCGTCCTGGGCCCGTCGCATAGCCCGCCACGAACAACTTTTTCGCCGACCCCCAACAGGTCGAATCCGCCATCCGGGCCGGCAGTTCGCCCTCGTGTCGTTCCAGCACCGCCAGCAACGGGTCGAGCCGGTCGCTGTCCGGGTGCAGGGGCCCACGCTCACGCAGGAACTCCAGGAACAACCGCAGCGCGGGCACCACCAGACCTACGGTGTCCGCACGGGGCAGCGCGACGTGCGCAGGCACCAACGTCTCCAACAGCGCATTCAGATCACCGGCCCGCCAGCGCGTGTGGTCGTCGAGCCGCAGGCAGGCGACCCGCAGATCGAGCAGGGTGCCCACGACATCGATCATCCGCTCGGTATCCGGGGCCGGTCGGCCCGCTCGCGCGAGCCATGTGCCGAAGTCGGCCACGATGCCGCAGGAATCGGGAGATAGCGCCACGTCGCAGAGCGTAGTGAGCGCCGCATCCGCTTCGCATGGATTTCGGACAATCCATGCGAACCGACAACGGGCCCCGAAGCACCGCTCCCAAAGAGCCCCCGAACGCACCACCCCTCACTCCCGCACACGCGCCGACATCGACTCACCCCACCGCCTGGGCGGGCGACCACAACCGCACTCCCCTACCTCGCCGGCGCGCCCACAGCCACCTGCGCCCTCCGACGACCGCAGCCCACACCACCCGCGCCGCCGCCCGCACCCGCGACCAGTGCCGTCGGCGCAACCACACTCGCGACCGCACTACGCTGCGCCCGCACCCGCCGCCACAACAAAGCGCGGCCCGAGCGCCGTCGGCGACCAAGACCACGACCACGACCACGCTCGCCGGCCTTGCCGCCCGCACCCTCCGACCACTGCGCCCGCACCCGCCAGAGCCCGCGGCCGACACCGGCTCACCTGCGCCTGCGCCCGCGCCTGATCCGCCCACGACCGCGACCTACGACTGTCGGCACCCGAACCCGCACCCACACCCACAGGCGACGCCCGCGCCTGCGCCCCCGGTCGCCGGCCCGACACCCGCGCCGGCGACAACGCGCAACCACCGGCACCGGTGCCGGCAAGGCCGCCCGCCGGCACACCGTCGTCGAGCTTGGTCGAATAGGCCACCCCGGGCGGTGATGTCCGCCACTTTTGCTGACTGAGCGTCAGATCACCTGCGGACCTGCGTGAACACCCACCCACCGAGTCGGAAAAAGACAGCCGTCTCCCTTCAGGTGACGGGTCGTCAGGTGGCATGGTGACCCCAGCGCAGAGCACGGCCGGCGACGGCCGCTCCGCGTCGAGGCGACAACGTACGCGATCCACAGTGAGGTGCCCCCGTGCTGCTCGACCCTTCCGCCGCCCTGCTCACCGATCGCATCGCCGTGGTCACCGGCGCCGCCCGGGGAATCGGCGCGGCGACGGCCGTCGCACTGGCCCGGTTCGGCGCGGACGTCGCCATCTGCGACCGCGAGCCGATCGGCCTCCAGGAGACCGCGAAGGCGATCGAGGCGACCGGCCGCCGGGCGCTCGCGGTCGAACTCGACGTCCGCGACAGCGACGGCGTCGAGCGCTTCCTCGGCGAGGCACACAGCACATTCGGCGGGTTGGACATCCTCGTCAACAACGCCGGCGGCGGCTTCTGGTCACCATTCATGGAGGTCCGCCCCAAGGGCCAGACCGCGCTGGTCGACGAGAACTTCACCTCCGTCACGCACGTGATCCGACACGGCGTCCCGCTCGTCCGCGACGGCGGCTCGATCGTCAACGTCACCAGCATCGAGGCGTTCCGTGCCGCACCCGGCTTCGCGGTCTACGCCGCGATGAAGGCCGCGGTCGAACAACTCACCAAGTCACTGGCCCTGGAACTCTCGGATCGACGCATCCGGGTCAACTGCGTGGCCCCCGACGCGATCCCCACCCCCGGCGACGCCGGCCTCGCGGAGACGTTCGAGACCGCCGAGGGCGCCCACGACTACGCCGCCAAGGTGCCCCTCGGCCTGGGCACCCCCGACGACTGCGCCGCCCCGATCGTCTTCCTCGCCGGCGACCTGGCCCGCTTCGTCACCGGCACCACCCTGCACGTCGACGGCGGCACCATGGCCGCCTCCGGTTGGGTCCGCCGCCCGGACGGCACTTTCGCCCCCTGACCGAAAGCGCCGGCGCCCGCACCCGCCGGCGCCGGCCACGCACCCCCGCCCACACAGCACCCAGACAAACCGGAACGCCCCCGAACGCCCCGGACCACCGACCGATCACCCCGCCCCGACCAGAACGCGGAACTGGGAGTGCAATGGAATTCGGCATCTTTCTTCAGGGCTACAACCCGTCGTTCCGGCGCGAGGGAAACCCCAACGCCGAGCACGAAGCCCTGATGAACGACATGGACTTCGCGATCGCCGCCGACCGGGCCGGCTTCAAGTACGTCTGGCTGAGCGAACACCACTTCCTCGACGAGTACTCGCACCTGTCCGCCAACGACGTGATGTGCGGCTACCTCGCCCACGCCACCGAGCGCATCCATATCGGTTCCGGCATCTTCAACCCGCTCCCCCAGGTCAACCACCCGGCCAAGGTCGCCGAGCGGGTCGCGATGCTCGACCACCTCACCAAGGGTCGCTTCGAGTTCGGCACCGGCCGGGGCGCCGGCAGCCACGAGATCCTCGGCTTCCTGCCCGGCATCGAGGACATGTCCGAGACGAAGGCGATCTGGGAGGACGTGATCCGCGAGTTCCCCAAGATGTTCCTCCAGGACACCTACGAGGGCTACAACGGCACCTACTGGCAACTCCCGCCGCGCAAGATCCTGCCCAAGCCGTACGGCAAGTCGCACCCCGCCATGTGGTACGCCGCCGGCAGCCCGCCGTCCTACGCGATGGCCGCCCGGATGGGCCTGGGCGTACTCGGCTTCTCCATCGGCGACCCGGCGAGCGCCGAGAAACTGGTGGCCGGCTACAAGCGCGAGATCGGCAACGCCGAACCGATCGCCGACTTCGTCAACGACAACGTGCTCGCGGTGAGCACCGGCTTCGTCGCCGAGACCAGGGAGCAGGCGGTCGCCAACGCGGTCGCGGCCCGGCCGATGTACCTCACCGGCAACGTCTTCCGCTACCACGACACGTTCCCGCACCCCGAGGGCATCCCGTACTGGCCCGAACTCATGCCCGACCTGACCCCCGAACTGGTCGAGTTCGCCGCCGACGCGGGTGCGCTGATCTGCGGCGCGCCGGACGGTGTACTGGACGCGGTCAAGGCGTACGAGGCGGTCGGCGTGGACCAACTCGTCCTCGGCCTGGGCTGCGACAACCGCGAGAACACCCTCAAGACCATCGAACTGTTCGGCAAGCACGTCATCCCCAAGCTCGACACCGAGCCGGAGCACCGCACCACCCGCTTCCGCCGGCAGGCCTGACCATTGCCACCCGGCCGGCGTCCCCGGCCGGGCCCGTCCCGCCCGACACGTGTCACCGCACGACCCGAAAGGCAACCATGAGCTTCAAGGAATATCCGATCCGGGTGGGCAGCATGCTGTTCACCGCCGTGGACCCCGAGCGCGGCCACGAGGTGAGCTACAACCGCTGGTACGAGCGCGACCACTACTACGCCGGCTGCATGATCGGCCCCGGCCTGCTCGCGGGCAGCCGCTGGGTGGCCACCGCCGACCTCAAGGCGCTGCGCTTCCCGGCCGACAGCGACGTGGTCCCCAGCATCGACGCGGGCTCCTACGTCGCGATCTACTGGCTCAACGACGGCCAGTTCGACGAGTGGAACGCGTGGGCGGTCGACCAGGTCAACTGGCTCTACGGCAACGACCGCGGCTTCCAGCACCGGATCCACGCACACACCGGCATGTACCTGCACGACAGCCGCTGGTACCGCGACGAGGACCCGGTCCCGCTGGAACTGGCCCTCGACCGCAACTACCAGGGCCTGGTCTCGCTCGCCGTGCAGCGCGCCGAGGGCACCACCCAGGAGGACCTGGAGGCGTGGTTCTCCACGAACCTCCCGGACTTCCTCAAGGGTTCGCCGATCGCGTCGGTGGCCGCGTGGACCGCGGTCCCGCTCAAGGACGACGCTCCCGCGTTCGTCCCGCGCGACCCGAACGCCGCGACCCGCAGCATGCAGTTGTACTTCCTCGAGGGCGACCCGCGCGAGAGCTGGGACGCGTTCAAGGCGTGGGCCGAGCGCATCGACGCCTCGGGCATCGGCCGGGTCACCTACTGCGCGCCGTGGATCCCCACCGTGGTCGGCACCGACAAGTACACCGACGAACTCTGGGGCTGAGCCCCGCCGTCGTCCGACACCCGCGTGGGCCCGGGTCGCCTCGACCCGGGCCCACGCGGGTCATCGAACAACCGTCGCCGTCACCGCAGTCGGCTGTGCTGTCGTCCGTAGAGGAAGTAGACGACGAAGCCGGCCACCATCCACACCAGGAACCGCAGCCACGTCTCGGTGCTGAGATTGAGCATCAGCCACAACGTGGCCAGCATCGACAGGATCGGCAACCACGGCACGAGCGGCACCCGGAACGCGCGCGGCAACTCCGGTCGGGTCCGGCGCAGGATCAGCACGCTCGCCGCGACGACCATGAACGCGAACAGTGTGCCGATGTTGACCATCACGTCGATCTCGTGGATCGGGGTGAACCCGGCGATCGCCGCGACCACCACCGCGATCAGCATCGTGCTCATGTACGGCGTGCCGAACCTGGGATGCACCTTCGCGAACAACGGCGGCAACAGTCCGTCCCGACTCATCGCGAAGAAGACCCGACTCTGCCCCATCATCAAGATCATGCACACGGTGGTCAGGCCGGCCACCGCGCCGATGCTGATGATCGTCGCGATCCAGCCCTTGCCGACCGACCGGAACGCCTCCGCCAACGGTGCGGACGACGAGAGCATGTCGTAGCGCTGCATGCCGACCACGACCAGCGACACCGAGACGTACAGGATCGTGCAGATCACCAGCGAGCCGAGGATCCCGATCGGCATGTCGCGCTGCGGCTTGCGGGTCTCCTCGGCGGCGGTGGCGACCACATCGAAGCCGATGTACGCGAAGAACACGAGCGCCGCACCGGAAAAGATCCCCATCACACCGTAGATCTGCGGCTCGAACCCGAACAGGGTCTGCACGAGCGGCGCCTTGAGCCCGTCGTTGCCGGACGAGGGCGGCTGCGAATCGGGGACGAAGGGGTTGTAGTTGCCGGTCTTGACGAAGAACAGACCGGCGAAGATCACCAGCAACACGATCGCGATCTTGATGGTGACCATGACGAGGTTGAACCGGGCCGAGAGCTTGACCCCGAACACCAGGATCGTCGCGACCCCGAGCACGAGCAGCAGGGCCGGCAGATTGACCTTCCCGCCGTCGCCCGGCGCGGCCGTGATCGCCTGCGGCAGGTCGATGTTCGCCTGCGAGAGCAGTGAGGTCAGATATCCCGACCAGCCGATCGAGACCACCCCGACACCGAGCGCGAGTTCGAGAATCAGGTCCCAGCCGATGATCCACGCGGGCAGTTCGCCGAGGGTGGTGTACGAGAACGTGTACGCGGATCCCGCCACCGGAACCGTGGACGCGAACTCGGCGTAACACAGCGCGGCCAGCCCGCAGACGAATCCCGCCAGCACGAACGACAGCGCCACGGCGGGGCCCGCGTAGTCCTTCGCCGCCGTACCGGTCAGCACGAAGATGCCCGTGCCCACCACCACACCGACGCCGAAGACCATCAGGTCGAGCGCGGACAACTCCCGGCGTAGGCCGTGTCCTTCGGTGACATCGGTGTCCTGGATGGACTGCTCGATGTTCTTGGTGCGAAACAGCGCGTTGGCCATGGCAACACCTCCTGGTGGCGGAGACCGTTGCCATGATCGAGGCTTTCACTCCTGTTTCCGGGTGACCGATCCTCGGCGCGTCAGGGTGATCTTCGAACCGAAAGCCGAGGAGCCGGGAAGCCGGAGTGCGGGAGCACCGGGGATCGACCACCCGGAAACAGGAGTGTGGGAGTGCGGGAGCACCGGGAAAAGCACAACGATCCCGAGGCCGAAAGCGAAGCCTGTGGCTTCCCGCTCCCGGCCCCGGGATCGTCGCGACGTGTGCGGCGGCCCTGGCTCAGGCGGTCGTCTCGTGTTGTTCCGCGTCCGCGTCCACGGTCTTGGACGCGATCTCCTCGACCACCTGGCGCGAGATGTCCTGGGCGTTCAGACCGATCCGAACCAGGATGTCCGAGCGCTCCGCGTGGTCGAGGAACTCCTGCGGGATGCCGAAGTCGCGCAGCGGTACGTCCACCCGCGCGTCCCGCAGCGACTGCGCGATCGCCGAACCGACGCCACCGGCCCGGCCGTTGTCCTCGATCGTGACCACGAGCCGATGCCGAGCCGCCAACGGCGCGAGCCCGGCCGGAACCGGCTTGACCCAGCGCGGGTCGACCACGGTCGCGGCGATGCCCTGGTCGGCGAGCCGATCGGCGACCTCGACCCCGATCTCGGCCATCTGCCCCACGGTCACGATCAGCACGTCGCCGCGCTCACCGCCGCCGTTGCGCTGGGGACCGGTACGGCGCAGTACGTCCATCTCGTCGATCCGGCCGATCGCCGCGATCTCCGGGCCCACCGCGCCCTTGCCGAACCGCACCACGGTCGGCGCGTCGTCGACCTCCATCGCCTCGCGCAACTGGGCACGCACCTGGGCCGCGTCGCGCGGCGCGGCCAGTCGCAGGCCCGGCACGACCTGAAGGATCGACATGTCCCACATGCCGTTGTGGCTGGCCCCGTCCGGCCCGGTCACGCCGGCCCGGTCGAGCACGAAGGTCACGCCGCACTTGTGCAGCGCCACGTCCATCAGCACCTGGTCGAACGCACGGTTGAGGAAGGTCGCGTACACCGCGACCACCGGGTGCAGTCCGCCGCTGGCCAGGCCCGCCGCCGAGGTCACCGCGTGCTGCTCGGCGATCCCGACGTCGAACACCCGGTCCGGGTGCTTGGCGGCGAACTTGTGCAGCCCGACCGGGATCAGCATCGCCGCGGTGATGCCGACGACGTCCTCCCGCTCGTCCGCGATGGCGACCATCTCGTCGGCGAACACCGACGTCCACGACGCGCCCGACTTCTTCACCGGCAGGCCGGTCTCGGGGTTGATCACACCCACCGCGTGGAATTGGTCCGCCGCGTCGTTGACCGCGTGCGCGTAACCCTTGCCCTTCTGGGTGATCGCGTGCACGATCACCGGTCCGCCGAAGCCGCGGGCCCGGCGCAGCGCGTTCTCCACCGCCTCGACGTCGTGCCCGTCGATGGGGCCCACGTACTTCAGGCCCAGGTCCTCGAACAGGCCCTGCGGCGCGACCGCGTCCTTGAGGCCCTTCTTGGCGCCGTGCAGCATGTCGTAGACCGGACCGCCGACCACCGGAGTGCGGCCCAGCACGCCCTTACCCCACTCCAGGAAACGCTCGTAGCCGCGCGTGGTGCGCAGCGTGGCGAGGTGGTCGGCGAGGCCGCCCTGGGTCGGGCCGTACGAGCGCTCGTTGTCGTTGACCACGATGATCACCGGGCGGTCCTTGGCCGCCGCGATGTTGTTCAGTGCCTCCCAGGCCATGCCTCCGGTCAGCGCTCCGTCACCGATCACCGCGACCACGTGCCGATCGGTTTGACCGCGCACCTGGTACGCCTTGGCCAGGCCGTCCGCCCAGGACAGCACCGTGGAGGCGTGCGAGTTCTCGATCACGTCGTGCTCGGACTCGGCCCGGCTGGGATAGCCGGACAGGCCGTCGGCCTGACGGAGCTGCCCGAAGCCGTCCTTGCGGCCGGTCACGATCTTGTGCACGTAGCTCTGGTGGCCGGTGTCGAAGAGGATCTTGTCGCGTGGCGACTCGAACACCCGGTGCATCGCGATGGTCAGCTCGACCACACCGAGGTTGGGACCCAGGTGACCACCGGTCTTGGAGACGGACTCCACCAGGAAGGTGCGGATCTCGTCCGCGAGCCGCGCGAGCTGCTCGGGCGAGAGGGCCTTGAGATCACGGGGTCCTCGAATGCTGTCCAGCAGGGCCACCCGTTCCTCCTTCGTCAGATCCGTCACCGCCCCCACGGGTCTGACTGCAGGAGAGGCGTCCATCGAGTCTAGACGTGGCGATGACGGCGAATGGTTCGCATCGGGGTACCGCGATGCGCCATCCGTGCGCACCGGCTCACGTCGAAGCGCCCACGACCTGCGCCTCGGGTGTGCGTTCGACCGCGAAGGGGGTCATCTCGCTCATCACCATCGCCATCGCGCCGAGCACCTCGGCCCGCTCGCCGAGCGACCCCGTGACCACGGTCAGCCGACGCGAAGCGCTGGGGATGGCGTACCGCCCGACCGACTCGACGATCGGCGCGATCAGCAGGTCGCCGGCGCCCGCGAGGTCCCCGCCGAGGATGATCCGTTGCGGATTGAGCAGGTTCGTCAAGCTCGCCACGCCCACCCCCACGTGCCTGCCGGCGTCCGCGACCACCCGCCGGCAGCCCGCGTCTCCGGCCTTGGCGAGCTCGATCATCCGCGCGATGCTCAGGTCGGCGCCGTGGCTGCCGCGCAGCAGGTCGAGCAGGTAGGAGGCGTTGGTGAAGGTCTCCAGGCAGCCCCGGTTGCCGCACCGGCACACCGGCCCGGACTCGTCCAGCGTTATGTGACCTATCTCGCCCGCGGTGCCGCCCGGCCCCCGGTACAACCGGCCGCCGATCACCAGGCCCGCGCCGACACCGCCGGACACCTTGAGGTAGGCCATCTCGGTGCAACCCACGCCCGCGCCCCAGACGAGTTCGCCCAGCGCGCCGAGGTTGGCGTCGTTGTCCACCAGGACCGGCAGGCCCAGCCGGGCCTGCATCGCCTCGCGCGGGTGGCAGCCCACCCAGCCCGGCAGGATCGTGGTCGAACCCAGCGCACCGGTGTCGATGTCGATCGGGCCGGGCACGCCGAGCCCGACCCCGGTGACCTCGGCCCGGACCGCGCCGGCGCGCTCCAGCAGCACGCCCAGCAGGCGATCCGCGAGCGCGAAGCCCTCGTCGGCGGAGGAGTCGACGTCGATCGGGACGTGCTCCTCGGCGAGCACCCGGTGGGCGAAGTCACCGATCGCCACCCGCAGGTGGCGATGGCCGAAGTCGATGCCGACGACCACGCCCGAGGCGCGGCTGAGCGAGACGTTGCGGGCCCGCCTGCCGCCGGCGGAGGTGGGGGTCACCTCGACCATGTCGAGGGCCTTCAACTCCCGTACGATGTTCGACACCGTCGCGGCGGACAGCCCGGTACTCCTGGCGATCCCGGCCTGGGTGAGCGCACCCGCCATGCGGACCGCGTGCAGGACCCGATCGAGATTGGCCCTGTGCAGCGAGGACTGGGAGCCGGACGAGTGCGATCCCGGCGGCCGGGCCTGCGAAAAGCGGGCTCCCGTCATGCCGTCGGACATCTACGATCTCCTCGCCCCGGTGCATTCGACGCACTTGTTGTGTGCAAGTCCTGAACTCTATTGCCCCCTCCGTCCGGGCAGAAGAGTCAAACCTGAACGCAGGCGTCACGATCGGGCCTCTATTCGCCGCCGCACGACCGACGAACGCATGGAACGTTACAAACACCCCTTTCGCTCCGGCGTCGTGGCAGGTGGGCGGGACCGAGCGGACGGGCGCACCAGGTGCGCGACGTCGCGCACGTCACAGTCGAGGCTCCCAACGCTCGCCCGCGAGGGCCTCCTCGACCAGCCGGACCGCACGCTCGGTGGCCGCGGCGCGCGAGCCCTCGTACTCGTACATGCGCAGCGCCGCCTCCACCGCCCGCGCGGGCACCCGCTCGGCAAGCTCGACACGCGCCGTGCCGTAGCCGTGTCGGGCCGCGGCGAGCGCGGCGGCCACGTGTTGGCGGGCCATCCGGGCCAGGATCAACGGGTATTTGCGCAGGAGGTCGTGGCTTCGATAGCCCGACGGGCACAGGTCGAACAGCCAGGCGACGGCCGTTTCCTCCCAGCCGGCCACACCGGGTGGCCGAACACCTCTCGGCCATCCCGTCGGCGCGATTCCGTCCCGGCCCCTGGGCTTGGATCCGGCCTCGTTCCCGGCCGCGGCATGGGCGAAGCGACCCGGCTGCTCCCAGGCCGGGGTATCGCGATCGCCATTGCCGTACATATGTTCGATTATGCGCGGTGGCCGACCGGGAATGCACACGTGGATCATGGAGGGGGCATCCCGCACTCGCGTTCGACTCTCGCGTCGTCGTGCTCGCGCTCGCCCCCCACCCGCGTTCCGCCCCGCACCCCACTTTGTTCGACTGTCGTACGACTCCAGGAGGACCCGTGATCCAGGCCGACAGCGCCGGCGACGAGGCCGCATTCGCCCACATACCGCTGGTCGGCGTGTGGCGGAACGGCTTCCTGGAATCGATCCACCACGGCACGGCCGTACTCACCGGCACCGACGGCTCGGTGGTCGAGGGACACGGGGCCGTGGACGCGCCGATGTTCCCCCGCTCGGCCAACAAGCCGTTCCAGGGTCTGGCGATGGTGCGCAACGGGCTGGACCTGGACGGCGAACTGCTCGCGCTCGCCTGCGCCAGCCACTCCGGCGAGACGTTCCACCTGGAGGGGACCCGACGCATCCTGGCCCGCGCGGGGTTGCCGGAGAGCGCGCTGCGCTGCGTACCGGACTGGCCCCTGGGCGCGGCCCAGCGCGACGCGTGGCTGGCGGCCGGCAAGGGCCCCGAGCGGATCGCGATGAACTGCTCGGGCAAGCACGCCGCGATGCTGCTCACCTGCGTGTACAACGGCTGGTCGACCGAGGACTATCTGGCGCCGGACCACCCCTTGCAGCAGGCCGTCCGCCAGGCGGTCGAGGACGTCGCCGGCGAGCCGGTCGCGGCGGCCGGCGTGGACGGGTGCGGGGCGCCGCTGTTCGCCATCTCGCTGGCAGGCCTGGCCCGGTCCTACGGCCGCTTCGCCGGAGCCGCCGAGGGCACCGACGAGCGGCGGATCGCGGACGCGATGCGCGCCCACCCGCAGTGGGTCGCGGGCACCGGTCGGGACGTGACGGGGCTGATGCGGGCGATCCCGGGCCTGCTCGCCAAGGACGGTGCGGAGGCGGTGTACGCGGTGGGCCTGCCGGACGGGCGGGGCGCCGCGGTCAAGATCGCGGACGGTGCGTCACGGGCCCACATCGTCGCCGTGGCGGCATTGTTGTGGCGCATGGGTGCGGACGAGCAGAGCCTCGCCCCGTTCGCCCAGGCACCGGTGTACGGCGCCGGTGAAGTGGTCGGCGCGATCCGCGCGTTCCCTCTTTTGGGTGAACCGGCACCCTAGCCCTGTCGCCCACATGCGCAGAGCGCAAAACTGACCCTGCGGCCGGTTGGGAAACCAACCGGCCGCGCCAATGCCCGACAGGTGCGCGAGGACGCTGCCTGCGGGTGTGGGCCCGAGTGGGCGGGCGCGGGTGCAGGCGCGTTGCCCGCGAGCGCGGGTGCAGGCGCAGGCGCGAGCACAGACGCCTGCGCCGCGTGCAAGTGTGGATGCCGCGAGTGCGTGCGGCCGGCACCTGCCCCACCCTCGTGTCGAGGGCGTGACGGCGTACCAAAACACCGGGCCGGGCCCCGAAGGAGCCCGACCCGGTGCGTCGATGCCGTGCGACCTGTCGTCGCGGTGCGGCGATCAGCCCTTGTTCACCAGCGAACGCAGCACGTACTGCATGATGCCGCCGTTGCGGTAGTAGTCCGCCTCGCCGGGGGTGTCGATGCGCACGACCGCGTCGAACTCGACGCCGGTGTCCGTGGTGACCTTGACCGTCTTGGGGGTGCGACCCTCGTTCAGCGCGGTGATGCCCTCGAACGCGAAGGTCTCCTCGCCGGTGAGGCCCAGCGTGGCGGCGCTGTGGCCGACCGGGAACTGCAGCGGGATGACACCCATGCCGATCAGGTTAGAGCGGTGGATGCGCTCGTAGGACTCGGCGATCACCGCACGCACGCCCAGCAGCGAGGTGCCCTTGGCGGCCCAGTCGCGGGACGAACCCGAGCCGTACTCCTTGCCCGCCAGCACCACCAGCGGGATGCCCGCGGCCTGGTAGTTCACCGACGCGTCGTAGATCGTCGACACCGGGGCGTCGGCCTGCGTGAAGTCACGCGTGAAGCCACCCTCGGTGCCCGGCGCGATCTGGTTGCGCAGGCGGATGTTCGCGAACGTGCCGCGGATCATCACCTCGTGGTTGCCCCGGCGCGAGCCGTACGAGTTGAAGTCCTTGCGCTCGACACCGTTCTCGGCCAGGTACTTGCCCGCCGGGCTGTCGCCCTTGATCGAGCCCGCCGGCGAGATGTGGTCGGTGGTGACCGAGTCGCCGAGCTTGGCCAGCACGCGTGCGCCCGCGATGTCCACGACCGGCGCCGGCTGCATCTGCATACCCTCGAAATACGGGGGCTTGCGCACGTAGGTCGACTGCGGGTCCCACTCGAACGTCGCGCCCGTGGGGATCTCCAGCGACTGCCAGCGCGAGTCGCCCGCGAAGACGTCGGCGTAGCGGTTGATGAACATGTCCTGGTCGATCGAGGAGGCCACCACCTCGGCGATCTCCTCGTCGCTCGGCCAGATGTCGGCGAGGTAGACCGGCTTGCCCTCGGGGTCCAGGCCCAGCGGCTCGGTGGTGATGTCGATGTCCATCGACCCCGCGAGCGCGTACGCGATCACCAGCGGCGGCGAGGCCAGGTAGTTCATCTTGACGTCGGGGTTGATCCGACCCTCGAAGTTGCGGTTGCCCGAGAGCACCGAGACGACCGCGAGGTCGGCGTCATTGACCGCCTTGGAGACCTCCTCCGGCAGCGGGCCGGAGTTGCCGATGCAGGTCACGCACCCGTAGCCGACCAGCGAGAAGCCGACCTTCTCCAGGTACGGGATCAGGCCCGCCTTCTCGTAGTAGTCCATGACGACCTTGGACCCGGGCGCGAGCGTGGTCTTGACCCACGGCTTGCGGGTGAGGCCCTTCTCGACGGCCTTCTTCGCGAGCAGCGCGGCGCCGAGCATGACCGAGGGGTTCGAGGTGTTGGTGCACGAGGTGATCGAGGCGATCACGACCGCGCCGTGGTCGATCTCGTACTCGACGCCGTCCTCGCCGACCACCTTGGTCGGGTTGTGCACGCGACCGTTGGAGCCGGTGGGCGCGTCCGAGGCCGGGAAGGACTCCTTGCCGGACTCGTCGCCGTTGGTGACGTAGTCCGCCAGCACGTCGCGGAAGCGCGTCTTGGCCTCGACCAGCACGACCCGGTCCTGCGGGCGCTTGGGGCCGGAGATCGAGGGCACCACGGTGGAGACGTCGAGCTCGATGTACTCCGAGTACTCCGGCTCGTGGCTGGGGTCGTGCCACAGGCCCTGGGCCTTCGCGTACGCCTCGACCAGCGCGAGCTGCTTGTCGTCACGGCCGGTCAGTCGCAGGTAGGTGATCGTCTCGGCGTCGATCGGGAAGATCGCGCAGGTCGAGCCGAACTCCGGCGACATGTTGCCGATGGTGGCGCGGTTGGCCAGCGGCACCGCGCCGACGCCCTCGCCGTAGAACTCGACGAACTTGCCCACCACGCCGTGCTTGCGCAGCATGTCGGTGATGGTCAGCACGACGTCGGTGGCGGTGACGCCCGGCTGCGCCTTGCCGGAGAGCTTGAAGCCGACCACGCGCGGGATGAGCATGCTGACCGGCTGGCCGAGCATGGCGGCCTCGGCCTCGATGCCGCCGACGCCCCAGCCGAGCACGCCCAGGCCGTTGACCATCGTGGTGTGCGAGTCGGTGCCGACACAGGTGTCGGGGTACGCCTGTCCGTTGCGAACCATGATGGTGCGGGCCAGGTGCTCGATGTTGACCTGGTGCACGATGCCGGTGCCGGGCGGTACGACCTTGAACTCGTCGAACGCGGTCTGGCCCCAGCGCAGGAACTGGTAGCGCTCCTTGTTGCGGCCGTATTCGATGTCGGTGTTGATCTCGAACGCGTCCGGACGGTTGAACACGTCGGCGATGACCGAGTGGTCGATGACCATCTCGGCGGGCGCGAGCGGGTTGATCCGGGAGGCGTCGCCGCCGAGGGCCTTCACGGCCTCGCGCATCGTGGCGAGGTCCACGACACACGGCACGCCGGTGAAGTCCTGCATGATCACGCGCGCCGGCGTGAACTGGATCTCTTCGCTCGGCTCGGCCTTCGCGTCCCAGCCGCCCAGGGCACGGATGTGATCGGCGGTGATGTTCGCGCCGTCCTCCGTGCGGAGCAGGTTCTCCAGCAGGACCTTCAGGCTGTAGGGGAGGCGCTTGCTGCCCTCCACCTTGTCCAGCCGGAAGATTTCGTACGACTCGTCACCCACGTTCAGGGTGGAGCGAGCGTCGAAGCTGTTCGCGGACACGACGGTCTCCCTTGATCTTGTGCGTTTCTCCCGCATCCTGCCGACACCCACTCGACGTACGCCAAGCAAGGTGACCCTAACCAGGGATGCCGGGGTCTGCGCCCCGCAGATATCTTGATGTCAAGACAAGTCTAGTCTAGGCCCCGACTCGTCCGTGCGGGTACCCGCAACACACGTGACGACCCGTCGGTCGCGGATTCCTCCGAGCGATCTCCCCCACACACGCACGTGCGCCCCTAACATGCGGGACAGCGAGTCCGGCGCGACCCACCGAGTGGGTCCGGCAACGGGCCCGGAGCACGCGTTCGCGCGAGAGCGTGTCGAGTGGGGCGGCGACGAGGGGGATGACGCCATGAAGCGGATCCGGATCGGCGTTTTGGGCGCGGCTCGCATCGCGCCGGCCGCGCTGGTCAAGCCCGCGCGGCTGCTCCCGGAGGTGCAGGTCGCGGCGATCGCCGCCCGCGACGCGGCCCGTGCGGACGCCTTCGCGCGGCGGCAGGGCATCCCGCGCGTGCACCCGGACTACGCCGCGCTCATCGCGGACCCGGAATTGCACGCGGTGTACATCCCGCTGCCCAACGGGCTGCACGCGCACTGGACGATCCGGGCGCTGGAAGCCGGCAAGCACGTGTTGTGCGAGAAGCCGATGGCGGCCAACGAGAGCGAGGCGCAGGAGATCGCGGACGTCGCGGCACGCGCGGGCCTGATCGCCATGGAGGCGTTCCACTATCGGTATCACCCACTCGCGAGCCGCATGCGCGAGATCCTCGACGACGGCGAGTTGGGCGAGATCCGTCGCATCACCACGTCGATGTGCTTCCCACTGCCGCTGCTCGGCGACATCCGCTACCGCTACGACCTCGCGGGCGGGGCGTTGATGGACGGTGGCTGCTACGCCGTACACCTGATGCGGCTGCTCGCGGGCGACAACGCGAGCGACCCGATCGAGGTGTCGGACGCGCACGCGCTGACGATCCGCAGGGACCGGCGGGTGGACCGCGCGATGTCGGCCCGACTACGGCTGCCGGGCGGCGCGGCGGGCACCGTGCACGCGTCGATGTTGTCCCGACGCGTGCTGGACATGCACGCGCACGTCGTGGGCACGCGCGGCGAGATGCGCGTACTGAACTACCTGATGCCCCACCTGCCACATCGGTTCACCGTGCACACGGGCAAGCTCAAGCGGCGCGAACACCTGGGCGAGGCGGCGAGAACGCCGACGTATCACCTGCAACTGCAAGCGTTCGCGGACGCGATCCGCCTGGGCGCACCGACGCTGACGCCCGCGGTCGACGCGGTGCCGACGCTGCGCGTCATGGACGCGATCTACCGCGCGGCGGGACTGCCGCTGCGCGGCGAGGCCGCCCCCGCCACCCGGTGAGCACCCGCAGCACCACATCGACGCCCGAAGCACCCGAGTTGCCCGAGTATGGGCACGTCCGCGATCACCTGCTCAGCGCATGATGTAGTGCAGGATCACGTCGTGGACGTGTCGACCCTTGTCGTCGCTGCGGAACTCCACGCTGTAGGTCTGCGTACCGACGTGGATCGCTATTTCACTGGAACTCAGATACGAACCGGTGAAGCTCTTGTTGGAGACCATGCTCACGCTGCTGATCTTCGAATAGGGCAAGGAGGTGATCGCGATCTTCTTACCGACGAAACTGTTGTCCTGGATGATCGCGCGCCGGTCGGTCAGGCCGATGAACCCGGTGCCGACGCCCTTCGCGTCGTAGACCGCGATGATCTGCTCGCCCGGCAGCAGCCCGCTCTGGATCTTCTCCAGTTGCTCGCGCTTGTCGAAGACGACGTTTCCCGCCCCGCTCATCCTGTTGCTCCTCCTCGTCGACCTGCGGTACCCAGCCTAAGGCTGCGCGGTCAGCGCCATTCGCTGGTGGCATGGAAGTGTCGCAACGTGTCTTCGTACGGGCCCAGATCCAGGTTCTGCCGCGCGAGCCACTCGTCCGAGTAATACGAATGCGCGTAGCGTTCTCCGCCGTCGCACAGCAGCGTCACCACCGAACCGGTGCGGCCCGCGGCGCGCATCTCGGCCACCAGGCGCAGGGCGCCCCACAGGTTGGTGCCGGTCGAGCCGCCGGCCTTGTGCCCGGTGCGCCGGTGCAGGTCGCGCATCGCCGCCACCGACGCGGCGTCGGGGACCTTGATCATGCGATCGACGATGTTCGGCATGAAGCTGGCCTCGACCCGGGGTCGGCCGATGCCCTCGATCCGCGACGAACACGCCTGGGCGTACTCCGGGTCGTGCATGCGCCATCCGTCGAAGAAGGCGGAATTCTCGGGGTCCACGACGCAGATCTTGGAGTGGTGTCGGCGATAACGCACATAGCGGCCCATGGTCGCGCTCGTGCCCCCGGTACCGGCGCCGACGACGATCCACTCGGGAATGGGGTGGCGCTCCTGGGACATCTGCTCGAACACCGACTCGGCGATGTTGTTGTTGCCCCGCCAGTCCGTGGCGCGCTCGGCGTAGGTGAACTGATCCATGAAGTGCCCGCCCGTTTTTGCCGCCAGCGCGCGCGAGACCTCGTACACGGTGGCGGCGTCCTGGACCAGGTGACATCGACCGCCGTGGAACTCGATCAGCTCGATCTTCTCCGGGCTGGTGGTGGCGGGCATGACCGCGACGAAGGGCAGGCCGATCTGATTGGCGAAGTAGGCCTCCGAGACCGCCGTCGAGCCCGAGGACGCCTCGATCACGGTGGTGCCCTCCTCGATCCACCCATTGCACAGGGCATACAGGAAGAGCGAGCGGGCCAGGCGGTGTTTGAGCGAGCCGGTGGGATGGGTCGACTCGTCCTTGAGGTAGAGGTCGATACCCCACTGCGCGGGCAGCGGGTAAGCGAGCAGATGGGTGTCGGCGGAACGGTTGGCGTCGGCGCTCACCTTGCGGATGGCCTCGTCGACCCAGTCTCGAGTCTTCGCGCTGAAACGGTCCACATCGTTGTCCACCGACGTCACGTCGACTCCCCTGGCTGGTTCGTGTCCCCGTGCCGGATTTGGGGGCGCGAGGGCTGCGGCATCGATGGTGATCGACTCCGGCCCAGGCTACGGGCCGACGCGCGGATTCCTTGGCCAACCCCTCGAATGGCCCATGAGCTGCGCATACGTATTCTCGGCCGGAAGTTGTGACGTGTCGGGGGGTCCGCCGCGTCTATGGGGTGGGTACGCGCGAGGGCGCGTAGGGACGAGGAGGGTCTATGGCGGGCTTCGACGCTGAGCCGGCCGATTTCCTGGAGTTCGCCAACGCGTGCAGCGGTCGGCTGTTCCGGACGGCGTGGCTCCTGTGTGGCGATTGGCATCTCGCCGAGGACCTCGTGCAGACGACGCTGGGCAAGTTGTACCGGGCATGGAAGCGGGTCAGTCGGGCCGACAGCCCGGAGGCATACGCGCGCACCGTGCTGACACGCACCTATCTGTCCCACCGACGCAGGCTGAGCAGCACCGAGCAGCCCTATGCCGACCTGCCGGAAGGCTCGGGCCCCGAGGAGGACCAGGCGTTGCGGTTGACACTCCTGAAGAGCCTGTCCGAACTGCCGCCCAAGGACCGGGCGGTGTTGGTCCTGCGGTACTGGGAGGACCTGAGCGTGGAGCAGACGGCGCGACAGATGGGCGTGTCCGAGGGGGCCGTGCGGAGCAGGTCGATGCGGGCGCTGGAGAAGTTGCGGAGCGTGCTCGGAAGCGAATCCGGCTGGCTCTCCGCCGCATGAGGGGTCAGTGAGCACACCGCCGGTACGGCCGTACGGCTGGTGAGCAGTACGACCTGCGTTCACACGGATGGCACGGATGGCGAGGAGACGGTAGGTCTATGGGGTCCCACGAGAAGGAGCTGGCGGCCGCGATGCGGGCGTCGGCGTCGGGGCTGGTCCCCCCGGCGGGATTGGTCTCGGGTGGTATCGCCCGAGGCAGGCGGATGAAGTTGCTACGGCGTTTCCAGGTCGGCGTGTCGACCGCAGCGGTACTGGCCGTGGCGGGAACGACCCTGCTCGTCGTCTCGGAACGAACCGACGGTGGCCCCGGACAGGTGTCCGGACCTGCGAGCCCGACGGCGCAGCTGCTCACATCACCCATCCCCCAGGCAGTGCCCAAGCCACGGCCGACACTGTCCGCCCCGCCTCAGATGACACCCCTGCTGCCGCCGCTGCTGCTGCATCTGTTGATGCCGCTGTTGCCGGAGACCCTTCCGCCCACGCGGATCACCGGGTCGGACAACACCGACAAGAGCACTGCGGGCATCCATAGCGTCGGGGCGTCGGTGTCGTTGGTCCTGGAGGACTCCCTCGGGCCCAGCCTGCTGTCGATGTCGGTGCAACAAAGCGCCGTGGTAGCCGAAGTCGCGGGGTGTCCGCACCCGGAAGGCACCACCAAGGCCAAGTGCATGGACTACGGGATGTCCGACGGCAGTCGAGTGGTGGAGCGCCAGGATTGGGTCTATCCCGCAGCTCCGGACACGCCGGAGAACCGCGCCGACGGCAAGGCCGGCCCTTCGGGAAGGGGACCCCAGGAGTGGTCCGTTCAAGTCGTGCGTCGCGACGGGGTCGTGATCACGGTCAACGAGGTCGCCTCCCGCGAGGAGAAGGGGGAAATCGGCCGCCCGACACCGCTCCTGTCGATGGACCGGCTGCGCTCGATCGCGCTCGCCCCGATCTGGCCCGTGTGGGTGCGCGCGGAAGCCAACAGTACGGCGGCGAGCACCCCGCCCAACATCAACTACCAGTCCCCAACTCGTCGGGACGACTACAACGTCCCGCCGTCGACCGCCGTGCCGTCGCAGACCCCTTCGGGAAACGCGCGGTCGGAGAACGGGGCCGGGTCGACTCCTTGACCGGGCGTTGCCACCGGATCGATTCCCGAAGCCGGATCGCGCTCTCGAACATCGTCGACCCCTGCCGGGCATGACTGGCCGTCGGCCGGGCAGGCGCCGGATGTCGAGCCCCCGGGCGCCTCTGACTCCCCCCTCACGCTCCGGGGGCTCGATGCCCTCCCGGCTCTCCCGTCTGGGATCCTGACGTGGGGTCCTGTCGACTCCGGGGAGACTTCGAGGGAGGCGGTCGCAATGGCCGAGGGCATAGGGATCGGTCTGGGCGGCGTGGGGTTCGAGGGCGGCTACGCGCAGTATGGCCCGGCGGACCCCGAGGATCGTGCCCGGCACATCCTGGAGGTCTTCGAACGGGCCTTCGGCGCGTTGATCGACGGCGATCCCGCCGCGTTCCGGGTGAAGTTCCGCAAAATGGCGTCCTCGGCGTTCGCGTTCTACCGGGGCACGGCCTGTTTGTTCTACGCCGACCTCGACGGCCGCGAGGACGCCTTCCTGGACGAGCACACCTCGCGGGTGTGGATCCACGGCGACCTGCACGCGGAGAACTTCGGCACGTACATGAACGCGGACGGCAAGCTCGTGTTCAACGTCAACGACTTCGACGAGGCGTACGTCGGCCCCTGGACGTGGGACGTCAAGCGTTTCGCGGCCAGCCTCGCGCTGATCGGGCACGGCAAGGCCCTCAGCGACGACACGATCGCGGCCTTGGTCACCGGCTACGGTGCGGCCTACCTGGACCAACTCCGGCTGCTGACCGACAAGATCACGCCGCAGGACGCCGCACTGACACTGGCGACGACCGAGGGACCGCTGCTCGAAGTGTTGCGGCAGGCCCGGTTGCAGACGCGCATCGGGTTGCTTCGTTCGCAGACGGTCGTCGCCGACCACGAACGACGCTTCGCCCTGTCCGGCGGCGCGTTCGAGTTGCCGGACGACGTCAAGGAGACGGTGCTGGCGGCCTTCCGGCGCTACCTCGACACGCTGCCGCCCGCAACGCGCCAACGGCCGGACACCTACGAGGTCAAGGACGTGGTGGGTCGGCGCGGGGTCGGCATCGGCAGCGCCGGGTTGCCCTCGTACAACCTGCTGATCGAGGGCAACACGGAGGCGCTGGAAAACGACGTGATCCTGTACATGAAGCAGGGCCAAACGCCGTCGGTAAGCCACCACGTCACCGACCCCCGGGTGCGGTCCTACTTCGAACACGAAGGTCATCGCACGGTCATCTCGCAGCGCGCCCTGCAGGCACACGCGGACCCGTGGCTCGGCTACACCGACATCGACGGGGTCGGGCAGTTGGTCGCCGAGGTGTCGCCCTACGCGAACGACCTGGACTGGTCGGACCTCAACGAGGTGGACACGATCGCGGAGGTCGTGGAGTACCTGGGCCGCGCCACCGCGACGATGCACGCGGTCGCGGACGAGGAAAGCGGTCACACGCTGGTCCCGTTCTCGACCGAGGACGCGATCCTGGAGGCGATCGAGCGGGACGAGGAGGGCTTCACGGCCTCACTCGTGGACTTCGCGCACGCGTACGGGGCTCGTGCCCGCGCCGACCATGCCATCTTCGTCGACCTCTTCCGCAACGGGTTGATTCGGGGGTTGTAGGCGCGGCTCGCGCCCGCGAGGCGCCGCCACGGTGCTGTCCGATTCCCGCCGGCCACTCCTGCGGGAAGGGGTGACACTTGTCGACGTGATGGACGACGAGCAGTGCTACCGAGCGTGCAGCAGCCGGGACAGTCGGTTCGACGGCTGGTTCTACATGGCGGTCACCAGCACCGACATCTACTGCCGGCCGAGTTGCCCGGCGGTCAAGCCCAAGCGGGAGAACGCGCGGTTCTACCCGTCTGCGGCAGCCGCGCAGGCGGCGGGGTTCCGGGCGTGCAAACGCTGCCGCCCGGACACCTCGCCGGGTTCGCCCGAGTGGGATGTCCGCGCCGATGTGGTCGGGCGCGCCATGCGGTTGATCGCGGACGGGGTCGTGGATCGCGAAGGCGTCGGCGGTCTCGCGGGTCGGCTCGGATACAGCGACCGCCAGTTGAACCGGCTGCTGATGGCCGAGGTCGGCGCGGGCCCTCTCGCGCTCGCCCGCGCCCGCCGGGCACAGACGGCCCGCGTCCTCCTGGAGACCTCCGATCTGCAGATCGCACAGGTGGCGTTCGCGGCCGGGTTCGCCAGCGTGCGGCAGTTCAACGACACCGTGCGCGAGGTGTTCGGCCGCACCCCCACGGAGGTGCGCGGACGGGCCGGCGCCCGCAGCGTCGAACCGGGCGAGATCCGGTTGCGGCTGCCCTACCGGGAGCCGATCGCGCTCGGGCACACGCTGGATTTCCTGGGGCTGCGGGCGGTGCCGGGGGTGGAGGAGTACGTGGACGGCGTCTACCGTCGCGTACTGTCCCTCCCGCACGGCACCGGCGTGGTCGAACTCTCGCCCGGTCCCTCGTGGGTCTGGTGCCGCCTGGTCCTGGACGACCTGCGCGACCTGGGGGCCGCCGTACAGCGCTGCCGGCGCTTGCTCGACCTGGACGCGGATCCGCTCGCCGTGGACGAGGCACTCGCAAGCGCCGAGGTCGGTGACGGCGGGCTGGGCGCGCTGGTGCGTGCCACGCCCGGCCTGCGTTCACCGGGCCACGTGGACCCCGACGAGCTCGCCGTCCGAGCCGTGCTCGGCCAGCAGGTCTCGGTCGCGGGCGCTCGCACGATCGCGGGTCGGCTGACAGCCCTGTACGGCAAACCGCTGGTCGCGCCACAGGGCGGACTCACCCACGCGTTCCCGACCGCGGACGCGTTGGCGGACGCGGATCCGGCGGATCTGCCGATGCCCATGGCTCGCAAGAAGGCGATCTACTCGCTCGCCGGGGCGCTCGCGTCCGGGGCGGTCCGCCTGGACCCGGGGGTGGACCGCCGAGCGGCGGAGGCGGGCCTTTTGGCCCTTCCGGGTATCGGCCCCTGGACGGCGTCGTACATTCGGTTGCGGGCACTCGGCGATCCGGATGTGTTCCTACCGACCGATCTGGGCGTCAAGCACGCGCTGGCGCGCTGGGGGCTCCCGGTCTCGGCCGCGCAGTCGTGGTCCCCATGGCGCTCGTACGCGTTGCACCACCTGTGGGCGAGCCTGTCCGCAGCATCCACCGTCTCGGTGAAGGAAGTCGCATGAACCAGGACGCGCTGTTCGATGTCGTCGAAACGCCCGACCCGAACGTGCCCCCGACCGCGTTCAACGTCCCCCTCGACGGCCCCCGCCGATACGCGACGCTGGAATCCCCGGTCGGCGAGTTGCTCATGATCGGTGACGGCCAGTCGCTCACCGCCCTCTACATGGCGGCGACCCCAGACGCGGACTGGGTATCCGATCCCGGTGCGTTCACGCAGGCGAAGGCGCAGTTGAGCGCTTACTTCGCCGGCGAACTGCGCGAGTTCGACCTGCCGTTGGCGCCGGTCGGCACGGCCTTCCAGCTCAGGGTCTGGTCGGCCCTGACGACCATCCCGTTCGGGCACACGATGTCCTACGGCGCGCTGGCCACGAGGTTCCTCGGGCAGCCCACGGCCTCCCGTGCGGTCGGACTGGCCAACGGCCGCAATCCGATCAGCATCGTCATCCCGTGTCACCGGGTGATCGGAGCCGACGGCACGTTGACCGGCTACGCGGGCGGATTGCCGCGCAAGCAGCGCCTGTTGGCGTTGGAGAACATCCGCGTCGCCGGATAGCCGGACCACTTCCACAGGCACCGCGACGCTCGCGGGACTCATGACTGGAACGCCCGCCGCACGAGCCCCGCGACCTTCCCTCGGCGCAGTGTGTCGTGCCAGGTGAAACGCAGAACGAGCGCGCCGGCGAGGGCCAGCTCGTTGGCCCGGGACCGGTCGCGGAACAACGCGTCGGGCCGCGAGTGCACGTCCGCTCCGTCCGCTTCGGCGAAAATCGGCCGCAGCCCGGTCAGCCAGGCGAGATCCACGCGGGCCCGGCCGCCGTCGAGCAGCGCGACCTCGTGCTGCAACTCGTCCGGTGCGACCCCGCCCCGCACGCAGTCGAGGCGTACTCGCGACTCCAGCGGGCTTTCGGCCCGTGCGTCCGCGATCTCCAGTAGCGGCCGCACCTGTCCCGCCCCGGGGCGGCCTGCCGCCGCCCGCTCGACCGCCTCCAACTGCGCCACCTCGACCAGGCGCAGGTGCAGCGCCGAATCGAGAATCGCCAACCCGTCCTCGGGCGAAAGCCTGGCCACCAGGTCGGCGAGCGTCCGCACCGGCGTCGTCACCGCGAAGCCGTCCACCGTCACGATCTCCTCCGCCGGCAACCGTCGCCGATGAACCACGATGCCGGGCCCACCACGACGCGACGCGGTATCGGGCGTCGCGATGTGCACACATTCCACCGGCGGCACGCCACGCATCCCGTGCACGCGGGCCGCACTGTGCAAGACGGCCACGGCTCGCTCGCCATAGGCCGCGAGCCCGGCGCGCAACAGCCCGCGCCAGGACAGCGCACATCGATCGGCATCGACGAACCCCACGCCGCGCGCGAGTTCGCGCACGCTCCCATCGTTCACGAGCCTGCGCCACACCCGCCCGGTCACCCCGGCGGACAGCGCCTGTTCCCGCGTTACCACTCCGTCGTGCTGCCATGCCAACCCCCGCAAGACTCGTACGGTCACTTCCATTCCCGGATCCTGGTCTGCACGGCCCGGGGCACGCGGCGCGAGGCCGCAGTCTGTGGACAACTCGACCCTTGTGGACGACTTGGAGCTCGCTTTGCCGGATTCGTGGACGATCTTCAGCCATTCGACACCTTCATGATCGCTGCGGGCCGCCGGACCGTCGCGACCAACCGGTGTGATGGACAAGTCCCCGCACCCCCTCCGTCCCGAGGATCGCCATGCCCAACCTCCGCAAACACCGGCGCGTAGCGGCCGTGTGCGCCGCGCTCGCCCTGACGGCGGGCGCAGGCGCCGCCTACGCCGAGAGCCGCCCCGCCACGGCCCACTCCTCCGCCCCCGTGAGTGCGGCCCCCGCCGCCGCGCCCGCCAAGGTGTCCTTCAATGTCATCAGTGACGTGCAGGGCGACCTCGCGGACTTCGGCCGCGCGCTCGACCAGATGAAGGTGATCAACCCGAACAGCGGCGCGCTCGTCGTCAACGGCGACATCACCCCGCGCGGCTACAAGGCCGAGTACGACCAGGTGAAGCAGGTCCTGAACACGCGTCCGCACCCGGCGAACACGTTCTTCACGATCGGCAACCACGAGTTCTACGTGCCCAAGTACTGCAATCCGGACAAGCTCTGCCAGGAGACCTGGCCCAACGGGACCACCGAGCAGTCGCTCTTCCAGAACTTCTACGACTTCACCGGCCTCGACAAGGTCTTCTACGAGCGCGTTGTCGACGGTGTCCCGATGTTGTTCCTCGGTACCGAGAAGTACATGAAGTACAGCGACTCCACCAAGTGGGACGAGGTGTGGTTCAGCGACGAGCAGCTCACGTGGCTCGAGCAGCGGATGAACTACTGGGAGGCACAGGGCAAGCCGACGTTCGTGTTCTCGCACCACGTCCTGCCGGACACCGTCTCGGGGACGCGTAACAAGCTCTACAAGTCGGACTACCTCCAGGCCGACCGGATCATGAACATCCTTGGCGCCCACAAGGACGCCGTGCTGTTCACCTCGCACACGCACTGGGACCTGAACCTGTCCGACTGGGCCGTGCGCAAGGTGGTGCCCGGGACCGGCAACCTCGAGGGCTTCACCGTCGTCAACACGGGTGCTGTTCAGACTCAATGGACCGACGACGGTTCGGGCGGCGAGAGCGCGCTGAGCGGTTTGGAGAACAGTGGGCTCCAAGTCGAGGTCGCGAACGACCGCGTGACGATCAAGGCCCGCGACTTCCGGCGCAACCAGTGGGTCAAGGAGATGAACGTCCCACTGCACACCAAGTGCGCGGCGGCCAAGCCGTGGACCGAGTCGATGACGTACACGAACGGCGACACCGTCGTGTGGAACAACCACACGTGGCGTGCCAAGTGGTGGACGCGCGGCGAGGCACCGGGCACGACCGGCCAGTGGGGTGTGTGGGAGGACCGGGGCGCTTGCTGATCGCCCGTGACAGGAGCTGAAGGGGTGGGACCGTCGGCGGCCGGTCCCACCCCTTCGGCGTCCCCGCCGACGCCTTACGGCTGACGTCTTCGGTTCGGGTCCGGAGACCCGCACCCGTGTGCAGTCCCGACGGCGGCGGCTGCGGTCGGGCTGTCCGGGCCGGTCACGGCCACGTGGTGAAGGCGACCGATCGACGGCTTCACCCACCGGGTCGCGTGCTTGTGCGGGCCGCTCAGTGGCCGCCCGCAGGTGACGAAGGCATGGGAGTCGCCGGCGAATGGCCTCGCGTAAGGGTCTGGGCCCCGTCCCGGTCGCCAGGGGGCCGGGCCGGGCCGGGCATCGGGTCGATGCGTACGAGCGTGAGGTCCCCCTTGTCGAGGATGCCCGCCCGCCGTCGTGCGGCTGCCCAGCGGGCGAGTTCGTGAGGACTTCCCGCCGCAGGTTCGCGCAGTTCCTCCCAGGGTCGTCCGCCGGCCAGCGCGGTGCGCAGGAACCACGCGCCCGCCGTTTCGTTGGCGACGTACAACAGATCGCGGTCGGTCCAGGTACCGCGCGCACACCGCACCCGCCGTGCCACCGCTGCACGATCCGCACCGTTGCTGGTCGCGACATCGGGCCGTCGGGAGGTGGGGAACACCCGCCAGAGCCGGTCGCCGCGAACCTGGAAGAGGTAGGCGTCACCGAGCACCGCGACCGCCCATTGGCCTCGGCCGGACAACCACGGATGTGGCGCGAAGTGCGCGGCGAGTACTGCGGAGGCATGCGCTCCACGCTCCAACTTGCGCAATTCGTACGGCTGTACGGGCATTCCACGCCGATCCCGCTCGACCAGATAGCGCTTGGTCAGTTCGGGCCATCGGTCCGCCGCGCGCGCCAACACATCGGCGAAGCCCGCACCCCCGCACAGGAGCGGAGTGGGCGCCGCGCCACATGCCCGCACCACGAGTTCGGCCCAGCGCCGCGCCAGCAGGCTCTCCGCGGCGCCGTCCGCGAAAGCCACCCGAAGCGCGCCCGGCCGGTCCACCCGGGCGCGCCTGCACGCGGGTCCGGCCGGCGGCAGGAACCCACGCCCCGCCCCGTCGCCGATCCAGACCGCGTCCTCGTATTCAAGAGGTTCGCCTTCGAACCGGTGCAGCGCCAGGACCGTGACGTTCGCGCGCACCGTGCCGTCTCCTCTTTGGTGGTACGAGAACCGCTCAGCCGCGCACGTCCGCGATCGGGTTGGGGATGTCGACGTAGACGGACTGGGTCTCCAACGGAACTTCGAGTTCGTCGAGACCCGCGACGCGGGTGAGCAGGTTGGCCTTGCACCGCAGTGTGGCACCGTCGAGCAGGCGGTCCATGAGCGGGCGCCCTGCGGGGTGATCCGCGCGCGTGCGGATCAGCCGGTCACGGAAGATCGCGATCAACGCCTTTTCATCGGCCAGCCCTTGCGCACCCATCGCGCCGACGAGGCCGAGCACGTTGTTGATCGCGAGGTAGTAGCCGAGTCGTTCGTCGATCACGTGGTCGGGGCACCAGGTGCCCAGGTCCCGACCCGCGCCGGGGAGCCAACGGGCCAGCCGTGCTCCGCGTTCGGCCGAGAAGTAGTAGCCCTGGTTGCCGCGATAGCGCCCACCGATCGGACGACCGTCCGTGTCCAGTACGACCAGGGTGTTCTGTTGATGCGCCTCCAGGCCCAGGCCGTATTCGCCGTGCAGCCACAGGATCGGTGCGACCAGCACCTCCAGGTATCGGCGGAACCACGACTCGGCTGTCTCCCGCAGCGGTGTCGCGGTGCGCGCGGCCAGCGTGTACAGCACGTCGGCGAGGATCGATCTCCCCCGCTGCAGGTCCGGGCGCGTCGCGGCCAGCCCCGCTATGCAGTGCACGCGGTCTCGCGGGCCGAACGGGTTGTCCCGCACCACGAGTTCGAGCCCCGACTCGCCACGCCCACCGGGAATGTCGACGGCGATCCAACCGAGATCGCGCAGCACGTCGAAGCCGGGGTGAGCGGAGTGCATGACGCGCTTGAGGCCGGCGTCGAGCATGCGGTGTACGGCGAGACCTCGGCGCAGTTCGCTGCGGTGGTTCTCCCGGCGGGAGTTGGTGATCTCGATGCCGAGCGATGTCTTGAGCATGACGGGCGCGCCGGTGCGGTACACGGTGCGCAGCGAGGATGTCGCGGACCAGGCGGGCCCACCGGGACCGAGGTCGCGAAGCAGACCACGTTCCAGGAGGGCGGCGACACCCGGCCTCGCCAACACGTCGCGGGCCTGCCACGGGTGCGCCGGCAGCGCGACCATACCCGGGGGCAGGCTCACGTCCCCTTCGGCAAGCCCGGCGAGCACGACCGGCACCGGACGCCCCAGGTCGCCGTCGTGGACCGCGACGGAGGGGTCGACGGCGAACCAGTGCAGGGGGAACGAGCCGCGCAATTCCGGCGAGTAGCGCGGCGACGAGGGCCCGTACATACCTTGACGGGATGCCGGCGACGGGTGCATCGGGTGGCCGAGCACGATCGACTGCTCGGTGCACAGGAACGGCGTCGTTCCGGGCACGTCCTCGGACGCCTTGCGACGCTCGGCGAGATGGTGTGCGATCCGTCGGGTCGAGTCGATCACCCGGTCGGTCATATCGGCGATCGCGGTGATCGAGCCGACTCGCCCGTGCGCGGCCTCGATCGCAAGCAGCACGGCCAACGTGGTGGCGTCGAGGGCGACACCACTGCTCAGTCGGACCGGCCCGAAACGGTGCATGCCGGTCTCCGAGCGATACAGGACCGGCGCGACGACGGTGCTGGCGGTCGCCGGCAACGGAAGCCGTAAGGGGCCGTCCGCCGGTACCGCCGTGCCGCTTTCACGGATGCGGCAACGCAGCAGATTCTCGATGGCCGCGTGGTCGGCGGCGCGCGCCGGCGTGGGGTCGAGCAGTGGGTCGCTCGACCCGCGGTCGCCGGCGGTGATGTGTCGCGCGGCGCCGAGTACCGCGCCGGGGCGCGGGTGTTCGGGTTCGAGGTGGGTCGGATGGGCTCGCGCGGGCGAGGATTCGTCCCCGGCCGGACCGGGGATGGCCTTTCGAGGGCTGCCCGGTCGCGCCGGCTCCGGAAGCGCCTCCGCGGATGTCGACATGTGCGGTACGTACCTCCCCTGGTCTGCACGGCCGTGGGTCGGGCTACGGTTCGAATCGTGGACGCGGCCCGTTCGCCACCGCTCCGAAGGACGTTCACCGTACGGCAATCCGCCGGTTATCAGAATCATGTCCCGCATCGGGCTCCCGTGTGCGGGCTTTGCGCGATGGCAACCCCTTCTCATGATCCGCGATGCCGGCGGACGCCAACGCGCCTGCGGGCCCGCCCCGTTGCCCGAATGTCGGCGGCCAGCGGCCGCGTGAGCCCGTCATCACGGTACGAACGCCTCCATAAGAGCGATGTCAGGGACCGGGCACGGCGGGTCCGGCGCCGCTTCGCATTCCCCCGAATGGACGCACGGTCGTCGTACCCGGCGGACCTGACGGGTCCGCCGGCCTGCGGTGGTGGTCGATGCGGGCGATCGAGGCTGAGCACGTTGTACATGTCGCTCCCACAAGGAGTCTGCGCCATTTCCGATGGATCGGGGTACTCGTGCCGAATACGATCGCAGCATTCTCCTGGTTCCGGTGATCGTCACCACGCACCGTCCGCGAGCGGCTACGATACGAACGCCCTTGTGTCGTAGGCAGCGAGAGGCGAGACGGGCGATCTTCGCAACCGGCTCCTGCCGCCCTCCCCCGCAAGTCGTGTAACCGAGGAGGCAAGGCTCCGGCACCGCTCGAACGTCGAACCGCGGGATCTGTCGCACTTTCGTTCACCCGCATGCGGGCCGCGACTACGGGATGTCTTGCGACGGCCGGAGGACCAGAGTTGCCTGGGGCGGCCAAGCCAGGGGCGGCGGTGCGGGGTTCAGGCGACCGGCCACGGCAGGATCACCCACAGGGTCTTGCCGTCGGGGTGTGCCTCGATGTGGATCTGGCCGCCGAATTCGGTGACGATGTTGCGCACGATCAGCAGGCCTCGCCCGGAGGTGTCGTCGACCGTTTCCAACAGGGCGACCGGACGGTAGGGGTGGCGGTCGCGCACTCCCAACCACAGCCAACCGTCGTGCACCGTGCAGGTCACCGAGACCTCGGGTGACAGTACGGCCGCGTGTTCGACGGAGTTGGTGATCAGTTCGGAGGCGACCAGCTTGAGGGCGTAGCCCAGGTCGTGCCCGTAGGGCAGTCCCCAGTAGGTCAGATGGTCCGCGAGAGCTCGTCGGGCCTGGGCGACCGAGGCCGGCTGGGCGGGCAGGGTGAACCAGCAGGATCGCTCGTATCCCGTTCCCATGTCACCCCCTTCGGCCCCGCGCCTCAGCGTACTGACCGGCGCGCTTGCGGGCGCGCGGTTGACGATTCGTCATATCGCTACGATTCGATGATCGGTCGCGTGTGTGAGTGAAGGTCGACATGGGCAAGACCATCGCAGTCCACGTCCCTCCCGGCGTGTGATTCTGAGCGCCGAACAGCGGCATTCCTCTGCGAATGACCGGATTGTGCACGGCGCGGATTCCAGAAGGGTGACTACCTGTGGTGGAAGATCTCGATGCCGTCGAACAGGCCATGTTGGCCAACCTTCTCGACGGTCGGCGGCCTCGTCGGCGCAGCTCGGAGACGCCGACCCGGTCCAATCGACAACACCAGCCCCCGCAGCAGCAGCGCCGTCAGGCGCAGTCGGCGCCGCGTGCCGTCATCCCGGCGCCTGCGCCAGCGGCCGTGCCCAATCGAGACGCTACGCGCGTTCTCGACATCGGTCGCGTGATCAAGCAGATCGATCCCCGGACCACGCCCGAGCAGCGGCACGCGATGGCGACGAGCTGGACCCAGTTGGACATGACGGCGGCTCAGGTGCTGGCCTGGCTGACCGCCGGCATTCTGCCGACCGAGTACAAGCTGGCGGCGCTGTGCCTGGAGCGGGGGCTGACCCCGCAGGACATGAAGACCCGCCTGGACGGCGTGCGCGTGGTCGAGCGGCTGCGCAGCGAGGGCGTGGACGGCGTGGTGGCGCAGTTGCGCAGCGGCGCCGCGTAGGCGGGCCCGTCGAGGCACGTCGCAGGGCCGGCCGGTGGATGATCATTGACATGGTTCATTACCCAGCCTAGCTTTTAGCGATGTGAAGGATTCGGGGGCGGGTTCCGCCGCCCCACCTACTCTGACGCACCGCCAGATCTTGTTGGTCTTCTGCGGGTTGATGCTCGGCGTCATGCTGGCATCGCTCGACGCGACCATCGTCTCGACGGCGATGCCGACGATCGTTGCCGACCTCGGCGGGCTCGAACACCTGGCGTGGGTGACCACCGCGTACACCCTCGCCACGGCCGTCTCGATCCCGCTGTACGGAAAGCTCGGCGACGTCCACGGCCGCAAACGGCTGTTTCAGTTCGCCATCGTGGTGTTCCTCGCAGGCTCGATGTTGTGCGGCACCGCGCAGTCGATGGGCGCGTTGATCGCCTTCCGGGCGATCCAGGGGCTCGGTGCCGGCGGGCTCATGAGCAACGCTCAGGCCATCATCGGCGACCTGGTGCCACCCGCCGAGCGTGGTCGCTATCAGGGCTTCATCGCGTCGACGGTGGCCTTCTCGACCGTGTGCGGGCCGCTGATCGGCGGCTTCTTCACCGAGGCGCTGTCGTGGCGGTGGGTGTTCTACGTGAACATCCCGCTGGGTGCGGTGGCGCTGATGGTCACCTCCGCGGTGCTCAGGCTGCCGCGCAAGCCCTACGTCAAGCGTGCGTTCGACGGCTCCGGTCTCGCCCTGCTCACTTGCGGGACCAGTGCTTTGATCCTGTTCACGAGTTGGGGCGGGACACAGTTCGCCTGGATCTCCGCACCGAGCCTGGTACTGGCGGTGACGGCGGTCGGCATGCTCGCCGGTTTCGTATTGGTCGAGCGGCGTGCGGCCGATCCGTTGATTCCCTTGCGGCTGCTCTCGCGCAACACGATCGTGCGGGTCGCGTGTCCGCTGACGATGGTCACCGGCTGCCTGACCCTGGGGATGAGTACGTTCCTGCCGATCTACCAACAGATCGTGCGCGGTCACGGGCCGACCGAATCGGGGCTGTTGCTTGCGCCGATGATGCTCTCGATGATGGTGTGCTCGACGCTGTCGGGTCGGTTGATCTCGCGGATCGGCAAGTACAAGCGCTTTCCCCTGATCGGCACTGTGCTCGCCGCTGCCGGGCTCGTGGTGTTGTCGCTGTTGGGCACGGACAGCCCGTACTGGCATCTGCTGATCGGCCTGATGGTGCTGGGCTTCGGGCTCGGCACGATCGGGCCGGTGACCACACTCGCGGTGCAGAATTCGGTCGAGCAGTCGGACATCGGCGTGGCCACCGGTCTGAACTCGTTCGCCCGCTCGATAGGTTCGGCTCTGGGCGCGGCCGTGCTCGGCGCGGTGTTCGCCCACGGGCTGGCCGGCAACACCGCGAGCAGCGGGGCCGGCGAGACCCGCATGGGAGTCACCCGGCAGGCGATCGACGCATTGCCGGCGGGGCAACGGGAAGCGACGTTGACCACGTTCGCGGACGCGCTCGACGCGGTGTTCCTGGCGGGCGTACCGATCGCGGTACTCGGCTTCGTGCTCGCCTTGATGTTGCGGGAGATCCCGTTGCGTCGGGGGCCGAAGCAGACCGCGGCCGGATCAACGGGCACCGAACGCAAGCTGTCCGAAGCCGGCTGACAGGTCGCGCAGGTCTTCCGCCGCGTCCCAGGCCCAGTGGTTGGGGTTGCCGGCGAGCGCTTCGTCGGTCTCCAGCCGGCGCAACGCGAGCCCCGCCAGGTCGAGGACCATGTCGTACTCGCCCAGGCCGTTCAATCGGTTCAGGACGATCACGACGTCGCAAACACGCCGGGTGAGGCTGCGTTCGGGGACGCCTTCGATCAACCGGGAGAGGCCGTAGCCGGCCATCAGGCCCAGGATCATGCCGCGTATGGCGGACAGATCGCGCCGTTCCCTGGCCGATTCGAACCGCCGCCACCAACGCACCCACGCCTGCGGCTCGGTGGTCGCGCGAGCCTCGATCGCCGCGCCGTGCGGCGGTGCGAACGCCGATCGCGCGGGCCCGGCGAGCATCAGCCGCTCCAGGGCCGCGTCCACCGCGACCTCCAAATCGGGGCACGGCGTCGATCGCGAGGGGGGTCCGGTCTGTTCGGCAGCGGTCGATGCCGTCGTCGTCATGCAATGCATTGCAGCGGAGTGTCCCGTTGTCTCGCCCTGCGATCACCCGAACGAGGGACACTGTGTCGTATGAACGAGCGGGAACCGCAGCGCCGGGACGACAATGGCGCGCGTTTCCGATCCGGGGACCGCGCCGATCGCCCGGGGGCGGTCACCGGCCGCTTGGTGTTCGAGTCGGCGCTTTCGCACATGCAGCTCTACCGGGTAGTGGGGCCGCTTTCCCGACCTGCCCGACAGCGGACGCCGCAGCGGAGCGGTGCCGGACGCTGTCGGCGGACGACGAGCCGACGGCCACCGCGTTCCTTGCGGCCTTCCGGCATCCCGGGCCATCCCTTCGGGACGACTGCCGCCTCGAACCCGATACCGCCGCGGCAGGGTTCCGGGGCGGGCGGGAGTACGCCGAGCCCGGACCGGCGCGCGGATGCGAAACCGGTCACGAGTACGCGCCCGAGGGCGAAGGCGAGCCGGCGCAGGCACCGGCGCTCGACCGTGCCCGGGACCATCCGATCCGCGCCGCGACCGATATGGGGGCCAGGGACCCACACACGGATCCGCGCCGGCAGGATCTGCTCGACCTTGTGACGCGCGTGCCGCACTGACGGCGGCTCGGCGCGGCGCGGGCGTGGCACTCATCGACTCAGGGGGGATCGATGCGCGAGCTTCAGAGCGGTGACCCGACTCGAATCGGGCCTTACTCCATCCATGGTCGGCTCGGCGCCGGCGGCATGGGGCGTGTCTACCTCGGCCGTTCGCCCGGCGGGCGACCGGTCGCGGTCAAGGTGATCCATGTCGAGCTGGCCCAGGATCCCGACTTCCGGGCCAGGTTCCGACGCGAGATCGATGTCGCCCGGCGCGTCCAGGGGTTCTTCACCGCGCCGGTCCTGGACGCCGACGCGGACGCGGACGAGCCGTGGTTGTCCACCGCCTACATCCCCGGGCCGTCTCTGCACGCCGCGGTCGCCGAGCAGGGTCCGCTGCCCGTGGAGGCCGTACGCGTGCTGGCCGGCGGCCTCGCCGAGGCTCTGGCCGCACTCCATGCCGCCGGGGTCGTGCACCGCGATCTGAAGCCCTCCAACGTGTTGCTGGCCCAGGACGGTCCGCGGGTGATCGACTTCGGCATCTCGCGGATCGGTGAGCAGACCGCGCTGACCCGTACCGGCAGCACGGTCGGCTCTCCCGGCTACCTGGCCCCGGAGCAGGCCCTCGACGCGGAAGTGGGGCCGGCCGGCGATGTGTTCGCACTCGGTGGGGTGCTGGCCTACGCCTCGACCGGTCGTCCACCGTTCGGCGGCGGCCGGGTGGAGGCGGTCGTGTATCGAGTGGTGCACGGCGAGCCTGATCTGGACGGCGTCCCGCGCGAGTTGCGCGGTCTGATCCAGTCCTGTCTGGCCAAGGACCCTGCGGACCGCCCGCCCGCTACGCAGGTGTTGACCTACCTGCAGGAGCTCGGCGTCGACGCGCACGCCGCCCCCGAAACCTGGCTCCCGGACGCCGTCACCACGATGCTCCCGGCGCATCGGGCCCCTATCGGCGACCCGCCCGAGCCCACTCCCGGGCCGACGCACCCGCCCGCCGTCCCACCGTCGCCGAGGCCGCTCGCCGACCCCGCACCGTTGTCGTCCACCGACCCGCAACCCGTGCACACGTTCCACGCGATGCCGCCCGCGCCGTCGCAGTTCTCGGCTCATCCGGCGGCCCACATCCCTCCTCCTGCCGCCGCCCAGCCCCCGTCCGAACCACGCGGCCGCGGCCGAGCCGGGCCGGTCGCCGCAGCCGTGGTGGCCTGCCTGCTGGCCATCGGTACGGCGGTGGCGGTGCCGAACCTGATCGACGACGACACACCGGCTGCGGGCAGGACGAATCCGCCGACCTCCAACGGCGCCCAGGGCGGCACCAGCACCCTGAACGGCGTTACGGGCACAAGCGCCCAACCCCCCGCCTCAGCCTCGCCCACGGCCCCTGGGCCACGCCCTCCGGCGATACCGCCGAGTGCGGCCGGTGAGACGCGGCGCAGCCTTCAGGGCATCACCTTCGTCGTGCCGGCGGGCTGGACGGTCGAGCAGGGCGTTGATGGTCCCCACGTGATGTGTCTGCTGCCGCCCGCCGCACTGCTGGGCGGCCGCCCCAACGACGGCTGCGCGGTGGACGGCGTGGAGATCCGCCTGCCCGATCCGCCCGGTGACGAGTGGGGACGAACACTGGACCTCGAATCCGGATCCGGCTGGGTCTGGCAGGGCGACGCCTGGTGCCGCGGGGTAGTACCCCGCGGCACCGCGATGACCACGTCATCCACGATCGTCGAACGCGGGTTCCGGCCGGTCGGACCCAAGACCGCCGATTACCGGCGCTGGTCGGCCGGTTGCGACAACGGCTCGACGTATCACCCTCGGGTGTGGTGGCTGCCGGTCACCAAACTCTCCGTCGAGACCTTCGCCATGCCGCCGAATCTGGACGCGACGGTCGATCACATCGTCGCGTCCTTCGATTTCTCGGACTATTCCGGAGCCCAGGGATGACGACTCCCTGTCATACCCGCCGTCAGGGCTTTTCCCAGATCTGGAAGGCCCGGACCGTGAAGGGCACGTCGGGCACGAAAACCCCCTCGCCGGGATATGTGCTGAAGTCTCCTTCCGTGGCGCACTCCCTGCTCTGATACATCGTCACGTAGCGATCCATGCGGTTCGCGAAGGACAAGGCATCGACCCCATCAGGCAGTGACACGCACTGATCGACGTTGACGCCGGCCAGTTCGAAGGTTGCCGCCGGTGCGCCCGCAAAGCCCGGCTCGGTCCAGAAGCACACCTGCCCGGGTGCGCACGAGGCTGCCGCAGCCGGTTCGGCGGAGGCGCTCGGTGCGCCAACGGTGGTCAGCAGGCTCGTGGTCAGAGCCAGCGCGCAGACAAGGCGACGTCGCATGCGATTCATGAGAACTTCCCCGTTCGTCGAATCCGTTGCCCCGGTTCCGACGTGTGTCCAGGGTTGCGCATGAAAGGGCGAAGCGAGGGCGAACGGACGCGGTTTTACCTCGAAAGAGTGCATTGAAGATCGACATCGGCATTCTCGGAACCAGACTGCGAAACGTTTCGTCGCTGTAGATATCGGCTCATTCGGAGGCTGTCATGGCTGTTGTATCCGTTCCCCGTCGCCATCTCGTCCGCTCCGCGCTCGGCGTCGCCGCCGTCGTCGGCATCGCCGCCACCACCGTGTTGTCCGGGACCGCCCAGGCCGCCGGCACCACCTACCTCACCAACATCCGCACCGGGCAACACGCGACCTACGATCGCGTGGTCCTCGACTTCTCCGCCGGCGTGCCCGCCTACGGCGTCACCGGCACCAGCAGCCTGGAACAGTGCGCGAGCGGGAAGCCGGTCAGCTTCCCGAACAGCGCCGAGTACGTCGAGTTGGACATCGCGAGCGCGGCTCACGACGAAAACGGCAACGCCACCTACACCGGCCCGCGCACCGTGGTGACCAACATGCCCTCGCTCACCGGGTACTCGGTCACCTGCGACTTCGAGGGCAAGCTCAAGGTCGGCATCGGCTACAAGAGCAATGTGCAGCAGGTGGTCACGTCGGTCCTGACCAACCCGAGCCGCATCGTGATCGACGTCAAGCGCTGAGGCGACGGCCGGGTCGAGGCGCGCCGCGCTCGGCTTCGCCCCGGCCATTCGTCTAGGTCATTCGTTGTTCGACCGCCGCCAACTCGGCGGCGGTCAGCACGTTCGGTGTGCCCACCGCGAGCGAGCGCACGTAGACCTCGCACAACCACTCCAGGATCCTGGTGCGGTCGTAGGCCTCGATCAGATCCCGCCCCAGGGTCACGCCCCCGTGGTTGGCCAGCAGCGCCCCGCTTCGACCACCCGCGAGCGCAGCGCGCACCGAGTCCGCCAATTCCGGTGTCCCGTAGGTCGCGTACGGTGCGACTCGCACGTCGTGGCCGCCGAGCAGCAGCACGTTGTAGTGGATCGCCGGCAATACCGGCAGGGTCGTCGCCACCACCGCGCCGAACACGGCGTGCGTGTGCACCACGGCCCCGGCGCGCGGGTCGTTCTCGTACAGCGCGAGGTGCATCGGCGTCTCGGAGGACGGCGCCCTCGTCCCCTCCAGCACCGTGCCCGACAGATCCACAACCGCGCACTCCACGGGCGTGATGCGTTCCAACGGGGCGCCGGAGGGAGTGATCGCGACCATCGGACCCCGGCGCACGCTCAGATTGCCCGAGGCGCCGACCACCAGGCCGCACTCGACGATCCGGCGTCCGAACTCGCACAGTTCGCGACGCTCGTCCTCCAACAGCACCGAGACCTCCCGACCGGGATGTGCCCGGATTCGCTCTGACGCCAACACGACCGATCGGGGCCGAGATCGCCCCGGACGGATCCAATCAGATCGCCGCGCTCAGATCCCGCCGTGGTGTCGGTGGAAGGTCTCCGCCTCCACGTCCTCGTCCTCGTCGCCCACTGCCGTGCGCACCGCCTCCGAGAATCCGCGTGCCCGCATGCGCCTGGGTCCGGCCGCGACCATCGGGTCGCTGTTGAGGTCCTTCAGCAATGCCACGCACAGTGCCAGCATCACCAACACGAACGGCAACGCCACCAGGATGGTCGCCTGCTGCAGCGATTTGAGGCCGCCGGCGACCAGGAGCACGGCTGCGACCGCACCGATCAGCGCACCCCACCCGACCACCAACCAGCGCGCCGGCTTGAGTGATCCCCGACTGGTCAGCGAACCGAGCACGAGCGAGGCGGAGTCGGCTCCGGTGACGAAGTACAGCGCGACCAGGACCATCGCCACCGTCGCGGTGACGGCGTACAGGGGCAGTGCGTCGAGCATCGCGAACAGGCCGGACTCCGGCCCTTCGGCGACCTTGGCGACCAGGTCGGCGGCGCCGGTCTGTTGCAGGCGCAGCGCCGTCCCGCCCATCACCGCGAACCAGACCGTGCTCGCCCCGCTGGGCACCAGCAACACGCCGATCACGAATTGACGTACGGTGCGCCCTCGCGAGATGCGCGCGATGAACGTGCCCACGAACGGAGCCCAGGACAACCACCACGCCCAATAGAAGATCGTCCACGTGCCCATCCACTCGTCGCCGCCGAAAGTACCGGTGCGGGTCGCGAGGGTCAGCAGGTCGTTGAGGTAGCTGCCGACGGACGCGGGCAGCACACCGAGCACGTACACCGTCGGCCCGACCACGAACACGAACAGCATGAGCACCAGTGCGAGCAGTACGTTCGCGGTGCTCAGCCATTTGACGCCGCGGTGGATCCCGCTGAACGCGGACACCACGAAGGCGGCCGTGAGGGCGATGATGATCACCACGTGCAACGTCGCGGTGTCCTTGATGTCGGTGGTCAGGTCCAGGCCCTTGCCGACCTGGAGAGCACCGAGCCCCAGGCTCGTGGCCGAGCCGAACACGGTCGCGAAGATGGCGAGCAGGTCGATCGCCTGTCCGGCCGCGCCGTCCGCGCGCCGGCCCAGGAGCGGTACGAACGCGGCACTGACCCGATTTCCACGACCGCGCCGAAACGTCGCGTACGCGAGGGCGAGACCCGCGATCGCGTAGATCGCCCACGGGTGCAACGTCCAGTGGAACAGTGTCCATTCGAGTGCGGCGCCGGCCGCACCCGGGGTTTGCGGAACCGCGCCGGAGGCCGGCGGCGGAGTGGCGAAGTGCTGGATGGGTTCGGCGACCGCGTAGAACATCAACCCGATGCCCATGCCGGCGCTGAACATCATCGCGACCCAGGCCCCGGTGTTGAACTCCGGTTCTTCGTCGTCCTTGCCCAAGCGGATCCGGCCGTATTTCGACACGGCGATGAACACCGCGAGCACGAGGAAGGCGTCGGCGGCGACGACGAACAGCCAGCCGAAGTTGCGGATCGTCCAATCGAGTCCCGTCGACGCCGCGGTCTCGAGCGACCCCTTGGCAAGGACGCCCCAGAGGACGACGGCGAATACGACCGCGAAGCCGACGCCGGCGACGACCGGGTCCACGCGAGGCGCGGCAGCGGCGTCCCGGCTCGATCCGCTCACTGGGCCGTCCTTTTCGTCCGCTTATATGCCACACGATATGGTGCGGCCTCGCGGACCGGGAAGGGCGGGGCGCGCCGGGCCCGAACTCCCGCGTCACTCCTTTGTCGCAGCCCCGGTGGCCTTTGCCGCAGACTGGTACAGCGCCACGATCTGCCGAATCTGCTTGTCGGGGTCACGGATCCAGTCCCCGCTCCACAGGCGGTACACGACCCACCCCCGCTCCACCAGACGAGCCGGCCGCAACCACTCGCGCTCGCGTACGGACGACTCCGCACGATAGGCCGCACTGCGGTCGGTCTCGATCGCGACCAGCATCCGCCTCGGCGACACGGCGCCCGCGAGCGTGCCTGCAACCGCGGCGTCGCCCGCACCCGCAGCGGTATCCGGATCCACCCGCGGTCCCGGCAACGCGATCACGACGCCCGCGCGCCCACCGAACCCGTGGATCGGGTCGAGACCGGCCGCCCGCAATCGATCGAGCACATCGGCGTGGAACGGGTCCGGGGCTCCGGCCGTCCCTGCGCCCACACCCCTCCCGCCGCGCGCACCCGCACCTGCGGTCTCACCCACGTTCGCCTCGCGCTCGCCGGCGGCCGCGTACCGCAGGACCGTTCGCAACAACCGAGCCCCTGGGGCCCGCAGCCGTGCCGGATCGAGTTCGGTTTCCTCGAAGGTGGTCATCACGACCAGTCGCCGGCGCGCCCGGGAGACCGCCGAAGCCACGAGTGCGTCCCCACCGGGCATGGTGGCCGCGCCGAATCGATGGATCAGCCGTCCTTCGGCGTCCCGCTTCGCCCCGATGCTGAAGAGCACCGTGTCCCATTCGCCCCCGTGCAGGACCGCCGCCAGGTCCACCGCGAACTCCCCACCGCCGCGGCCCGTCGACAGTGCGGACCGAAGGCGCTGCGCCTGCGACCCACCCAGGGTGACAATGGCGAGGGTTTCCTCGGGATACCGCGCCCGATACGACCGGGCGGTCGCGACCACCTCCGCGATGTCGTACGCGCCGGTCACGACGTGCCGTACCGCCGCTTCCTCGCCCCGCACGCCCGGAAGCCGAGCAGCCGGCAGCACACCCGGCACCGCAAGGCGTTCGTCGAGAACGCGGTGCGTGTAGGCGATCCGAACCGGCTCGACGAACCGGCTCACCGAGGCGAGGGCGGAGCGTAGGTCGCCTTCGGAGCCGGGATCGCCGGGCTCGACCGGCCCGTCGGGGTCACCGAGTCCGGGCCCCGCCGGGTCCCCGAACAACACGACTCGACCGGCCCGTAACAGGGCCGGGATCACGTCACGTTCACTCACGGTCCCGGCGTCGTCCACCACCACCAGGTCGAAGTGCGCCGTGTCCGGCAATCGCCGAACATCGCGTGGCGACATCACCTTCAGGTACTCGTCCGCCGGCGCATTCGACAGACTCCTGGGCATCCCCGGCACCGGTCCGGCGACAGCGGCCGCGGCCGCCCCCGTGCGATACCGATGCGCGTGCGCCTGCAGGCCCACCACCCCGCCGGGCGCGACGGCGGGTACAGGCGTGGGAGAGCGACGTATACAGGAATCGCCCGTACGCCTGCGCGACCCGCTCCGGCGACACTCCCCGCGCCGTCAGGTCCGCCAACAACGGTCCGAGGCCGGCGGTCGCGAGGGCGCGGTACGAACGGCAGCGGACCGCGAGTCGCTCCCACGACGCGCCGTCCGCCGAGATCGATTCCGCGAGCCGATCCAGCCGTGCGCCGATCTCGGGCAGCGAGGTGTCCGCCGGCAGGTCCAGGACCGGGAACAACGATTGCGTGTAGCCCTCCAGCGCCTGCCGTTCCCGCTCCGAACCGGCCCACGCCAGGGCCATTTCCCGCAGGAAGGCCGCCTCGGGCACCCCGCTCGCCCCTTCCCGGAAGAGCCCGTGCAGGGCCCGCGCCTCGGACAGGGTGAGCCGCATGGCCGCCCGGTCGGCCGGGAGGCGGGTGTGGTCACGCAGGTATCGACGCGCCGCGGGTCGGCCGTACCAGTGCGTGGTCGCGAGCAGTTGTCGCATGGAGTACGGCCCCGCGAGGATCTCCGGGTCGACGGCGATCGAGAGCCGGCGCAGCCGCTCGACCACCACGAGGCGCGCGGTCCATTCGGCGAGATCGCGTGGTTCGGGCCGATCCGCGTGCAGTCGTGCCCTGGCCGCGCCTGCTCTGATCTCCCGGAAACGTGAGCGCAGTTCGGCGATCTCGCCGACGGTGGTGCGGGCCTGCTCGGGTGTGTCGATGCGTACGCCGTGCCAGGCCGCGTCGCGCAACCCCCCCGCGTGGGCGAATCGTTCGAGCTCGCGACCGAGCCGACGGGCCTCGCCAGGGTCGAGGGTGGACGCCACGTCGTGATCGAGTACCGGACCGGTCCAGGGCGGCAGCCCGATGAGGTGATCCTGGATCCCGCCCAGGGTCAATCCCCAGGCCCCGTACGGCTCGACCATCGAACGCCGATGCCGATCCAGCAGCCGTCCGTCCGCGTCGTGGTCCGCCACGGCTGCGACTGCGTTGCCCGCCGGGACCCCGCCACTTGCCCGGCCCCCGCAGGCCACCCCCGCACCGGCGCGCCCACCGGTCGCCCCGGCCCTCGCCAGCTCCTCCCACAACCGCCGCGCCCCGTACCGCTGCCTGGTCACGACCAACACGCGCCCGCCGGCGTCGCGCTCGCGCCGAACCACCATCGCGGCGGTCCTGGTCTTGCCGGTGCCGGCCGCCCCGATCACAACCAGGGCGGGAGGACGGGCCGACGCGGCGGCGAGTACCCGTATCTGGTCCGGGTCGGCGTCGCCCACCCACCCGGCCGCCGTCACATCGGGTTCCGCCGCTCGCAACGTCGTCGCGGCCCCGGCCAAGGCCGCGACGACGTCTTCGCGAGCGAGGTACCAGCGGTGTCCCGGGTCGCCCGGCAACGGAAAGCGCCCGGCCGCCCATCGCGACAACGCGGCACCGACGACCTCGTCCCGACTGTGCGTCATGTCCCGTCCTCCTCGGGAAGACTCTCTCCCGAGGAGCCCCGCGAGCGCAGGGGGCAATCCCTCAATACCGAGGACCACCCGCCACAACCCACACCGGACAAACGGCCCGACCGTCGTCGACGGCCCGGTCCAAGACCCGTTCCAAAGGCCCTTTGCCGATCCGGAGCACGAGAGCCTCGACGCGGTCGCCCCGTCACCCTCGATACAGCCGCGCGACCACCTCCTCGATCGTGGGCTCTCGCACGGAGACGTCCCGCAGGCCTCCGTCGCGCGCGATGGTGGCGATCAACTCCCCCGCGGGCACGCCGTCCAGTGCGAAGGTGACCCGTCTGCCCTCCGCCTCGACCGCCTCGATCGTGACCCCGGGCGTGCGCACGTCCAGCACACGGGCCTCGTCCAGGTCGACGACCACACGTCGGCGCGAGCCGTAGCGCGCGTGCAATGCCTCCAGCGTCCCGTCGTGCACGACCTGCCCGCGGTCGATCACGATCAGCCGCCGGCACAGGTGCTCGATGTCGGCGAGGTCGTGTGTCGTGAGCACGGTCGTGACGTCCCCTCGCGTGCCGATCTCGGCCAGGAAGGCGCGCAGCGACTGCTTGCTGACCACGTCGAGCCCGATCGTCGGCTCGTCCAGGAACAACACGTCCGGACCGTGCAGGAGTGCGGCGGTGATCTCACCACGCATGCGCTGCCCGAGCGAGAGTTGGCGCACCGGCGTGTCCATGAACTCGTCCAGTTCGAGCATCGCCCGACACCGGCGAAGCCGGGCCTGGTGTTCGGCGCGCGGCACCGCGTAGACGAATCCCAGCAATCGAAACGATTCACGCAGCGGCAGGTCCCACCACAGTTGCGAACGCTGGCCGAAGACCACCCCGATCCGGCGGGCGAGCCGGCGTCGACGGGGCACCGGTTCCAGGCCGCAGACTCGCACGTGTCCCGAGGTCGGCGTCAGGATGCCGGTCATCATCTTGAGCGTGGTCGATTTGCCTGCCCCGTTGGGCCCGATGTAGCCGACCGTCTCACCCCGCACGACGCTCAACGCGACGCCGTCCACGGCGGCCACCGTTCGGGATTCCCGGCGGATTCGGCCGACCTTGCGTCGGACGGTGAACTCCTTGCGCAGATCCCGAACCTCGATCATCGTCTCGGTCTCGGTCTTGATCGCAGTCATGGTCCCGGTCGCGGTCACGATCCCGTACTCCTGTAATGCCGGATCCCCGTCCGCCACATCAGCAGCGCGATCAACCACGCGAAGGCCGCGACAACCGGGGAAAGCCAGGCGAGCCAGGCAGGCCCGCCGAGTGGATCCGCGTGCCCCGTCAGGAACAGCGCGGGGTGATACCCGACCAGCGCGAGGCCGACCCCGTAGCCGAACACGCGGCGCAGCAGTCCCGGGTAGATCGTCGCCGGGTAGCGTGCGAACTCCTTGCCGCCGTAGGTGAACGCGTTGGCGATCTCGCCGGATTCGACGAACCAGAACGCGACGCAGGCGCCGGCCACGAACACCGCGGCGAACAACGCGCAGCCCGCGATCGGGGTCAGTACGAGCATCAGTACGCGCGCCGGCGTCCAGTGCGGAGCCGCGTAGACGAGAACGACGGCGAGCAGCACGAACGACTGGGCGGCCCGACCGATCCGGCGCAGCGCGAAGTCGGTGGCGAGCAGTTGCGGCAGTACGCGCAGGGGCCGGACCAGGATGGCGTCGAGCATGCCCTTGCGCACGTACAACGACAGCCGTTCGATGTTGCCGACGGTCAGGTCGGCGAGATCGAAGGCGAACACCGCGAGCGCGGACATCACGAGCACCTCGCGCAGCCCGAACCCGCCCACCGTCGGCGAGACCCGGAAGACGACCAGGATGACGGCGGCCTCGACGAGTGTGCTCAGCGCGCAGGATGCGACGTCGATGCAGAACGAGGTGCGGTATTGGGTCTGGCTGCGGATCTGGGCCTGCACCAGGCGGACGTACGCCCGGACCGCCGTGGGCTCAGCCACCCTGGATCACCAGCTTGTCGGTCGCGGCCCGCTGCACGCGCAGGACAAGGGGCACCAGGATCGCCACCCAGACCAGTTGCAGGACGACGCTGCCGATCTGCTGTACGGGTCCGGGGCGTTCGACCACGACGTCGAGTGGGATCTGGAACAGGCCGGGGAACGGGGTGGCGAACCACAGCACCGCCTGGGCCCAGCCGGGCAGGAAGCGCAGCGGAAAGAAGGTGCCGGCGAACACGCCGGAGGCGAGCAACCACACCGCGCCGAGACCGCGCGCGTCCAGGAGCCAGAACGCGCCGAGGTTCACGAGGTAGCGCAGCGCGAAGCTGATTGTCGTGCCCAGGGTCAGCGAGATCACGAACAGCGGGATCGTGTAAGGGCGTTGTGGGATGTACAGGGTGAACATGAGCGCGCCGGCGAGGACGGGTACCAGCATGCGGGCGAGCACCGCGTAGGCGGCCCGGCCGAGGTCGGCGGCCAGGAACGCCTCGAACGGGTCGATCGGGCGCAGCAGGTCGGCGGTCACGTCGCCGCTGCGGACACGGTCGGCGAGTTCGTTCCAGGACCAGACGTGCACGACGCTGAGGATGCCCTGGCCGACCCAGACATAGGTGGCGAGTTGGGCGGCGTCGTAGCCGCCGGGCCGGCGTCCGTCCTCGGTGAGGGCGCGCATCAGCGAGTAGATCATCACACCGAAGACGATGTTGGTGAACAGGCCGGCGAGGGCGGCTTGGCGGTAGGTGGACCAGCGGCGAAAGCCCGCGCCGAAGAGCGCGCCGAAGCGGTACAGCCGGGCCCGCCGGTCCGGCGGGGGGTCGACCCGCGGTGGGCGCGCGAAAGCGAACGTCATGGTGAAATCCCTTTCCCCGGGCGGCGTGTGGCGTCGGCGGGGCCGACAGGACACGCGACCTTGGGCATACCGAAGTGACCTCGGGCGGAGGCGTGGGGATGCTCACTCTTGGCTTCGTTGCGCCGCGCCTGATGCGTGTCGAACGCCGGCCCCGGCCCGCAACACCCCGGGCAAGGCGAGTAAGAGTAGTGGACGAGCGAGGACGTTTCACCCCGGTTTTACTGACCCGTACGGGTGGGCACCCCTTTTTTTCGCCGCAAAGGATGAACCGATCAGCCCACTCGTGTGACGATCGTGCGCATGGTGCAGCAGTTGGGCAAGGGACAGAACACGCCGGTGTCCGCCGCGAAGGTGCGCGCGGTCTTCGTCTGGCGGCCGGGGCCGAGTACCCCCGGCCTGGACGCGTCGGCGCTGTTGTTGGGTGCGTCGGGTCGAGTCTCGGGCGACGCCGACTTCGTGTTCTACAACCAGCCGACCCATCCCTCCGGCGCGGTTCGCCACGTCGGCAAGGACGAGGGGACGTGGTCGCGGGACGCACTGGAGATCGACCTGGGGTCGATGCCGGCGAGTGTGGATCGGGTGGTGCTCGCGGCTTCGGCGCACAGTGGCACGTTCGCGGGCATCCGTGACCTGCACCTGTTGGTGAGCGATCCCGGGGCCGAGGTGGACCTGGTTCGGTTCGACATCGCGGACGCGACCGTGGAGACGGCGATGCTCGCGGGCGAGTTGTACCGCCGCGGCGGGGCCTGGAAGTTCCGGGCGATCGGGCAGGGCTACTCGACCGGGCTGGAGGGGCTGGCCACCGACTTCGGCATCACGGTGACGGCCCCGCCCCCGCCCCCGCCGGCACCCGCGCCTCCTCGGGTGCAGGCGCCCGCGCCGCCGCCGGTGTCGTCGACGCCGCCGCCGGCGCCTCGGTTGAACGTCCGCAAGCCCGAGCCGGCGCGGCCGCCGGCCGGCCCGCCGCCGGCGAGTACGCCGAGCCGGCCGCCCGTGCGGTTGAGCAAGGTGACGCTGACCAAGGCCTCGCCGATGGTCTCGCTGAGCAAGGAGGGCATCACCGGCAGTCGGATGCGGGTGAACCTCAACTGGGTGCAGGCCGCTCCCGGGCGCGGCATGCTCAAGCGGTTGATGGGGCCGACCGACCTCGACCTGTGCTGTCTGTGGGAGCTGAACGACGGCTCCAAGGGCATCGTGCAGGCGCTGGGCAACATGTTCGGTTCGCCGGACAAGCCGCCGTATGTGTTCCTGGACGGCGACGACCGCACCGGCGCGAACACCGCCGGCGAGAACCTGTTCATCAACCTCGACCACAAGAGCAGCTTCAAGCGACTGCTGATCTTCGCGTTCATCTACAAGGGTGTGACGTTCGACGACGCGCAGGCGGTGGTGACGTTGACGCCGGCGACCGGTCCCGAGTTGGAGATCCGGCTCGACGAGACCGGCGGCGCGGCCCGCTCGTGCGCGATCGCGCTCGTTCAGAACCAGGGCGGCGATCTGACCATCCAGCGCGAGGTGCGCTACATCAAGGGCAATCAGCAGAAGGTCGACCAGGCGTACGGGTGGGGCCTGCAGTGGCGAGCGGGCACCAAGGACTGACGCGGGCCCCCGTACGGGGCGACGAAACGGATGCGGGTGCGGGCGCCGGCGGTCGCACCCGGGCTCGGGTGCGGGCGCAGGTGCCGGCAACCGTGCCCGCGCAGGTGCAGGCGCCCGCGGTCGCAGGTGCCGGTGCGAGCGCATCCCGCTCACCGGCCGGGCGTCGCGCATCGCACCCTTGTGGTCAGGCGTCGTCCGGGTGGGTGCCCTCGGGGCGTACTCCGATGCCGGGCAGGTCGACGTAGCCTCCCGACGTCCACGCTCGGGTGCGCAGCCGACGTACGCCGTCGATGCCCCAGAAGGCGAACGCCTCCAGGATCGACTCGGCCGCCGCGACGGCGTGTTCGGCGCCGGGGCGCAGCCACACCTGGCGGCCGTTGCCGGGTACGTTGCCCAGTTCGAGGCGGTCCTGTCCGACGCGGATCTCGGCCGTGTGCGCGGGTTCGGCGACGTCGCCCAGCACCAGCAGAACCGGTTCCACCCAGCCGACCAGCGGCATGTCCACCACCAGCGAGGACAGCACACGCGGCAGCGCGTCGCGGAAGTCCGCCCAGTCGCGCGGGTCCGGCCCGAAGGGCAGGAACAGTTCGGCCAGGCTCATGTCGGGTCGGCTGACACACCAGATGTAGGGCAATTCGGCCAGCGAGCCGGCCCGTTCGAATCCACGTCGCTCGAAGGCCTCGCCGGCGCGCGTGGGAAACAACTCCATGACGAGCGCCTCGTTCGCGTCGTCCCGGGACAGCCGCAGGGTGATCCGTCGCGATCGCCAGCGCAGCCACGCGGCGGGCCCGCCCCGCCAAGGCGCCGGCCCCAGGGTCGCGGTCAGCGCGGCGCCGAGCCTGGTGTGTGCGGCGTCCAACTCGCGCCCGCGGTCGCGGACATAGGGCACGGCGCCCCAGGCGCCGGGGCCGTAGGCGTACTGGCCGGGCACGGACGGGCCCTGGAACCCGGGCATCGGTGGCGGCGGATCCGCCCGAATCGGCAGCGGGGCGGTGAAGCGTACGCACGGCGCGCCCTCGGCGCGCTCGCCGGGATCCCCGCGGCACAGCAGTCCGGGTATGCCGGTTTCGATGGCCATGTACCCGTCCTCGCCCGGGCGAGTCTCCCAGCCGAGCCGCCCGGCGGTCTCCAGCAGGGCTTCGGCGGACCAGTCCCCCCACTCGGCGCCTCGGGCGGCGAGCAGCGTTCGAGCGAGTGTGTCGGCGGCAGGCATCACGGAGACAGCCATGCTCGACATGGTCACAGGACACGGGTCGATCGGACCAGACCCTTTGCCGATCCGCGCTCGAAAAGATCGTCGCCGAATCGGCGCCCGCACGCGCTTTTGCCGCGATTCGCGCTGCCCGCGCGGGTCATGCCGCCCGCCCCCGGGCCGACCGGCGCCCGCGGTCGACGCCCCCCAGACGCCTGCCGCACCCGCCGGCCCCGCCCATCTCCCCATCGCCTTACAGCAGGCTGGTCTCCGGATACTTGCCGCTGGGCGTGACGATCGTCCCGGCGTTGCCACGGAGGATCTCGGCGGCTTGGTCGAGCGCACCGATCGCGGCCATGTCGCCGGTCATCTCGACGAAGCGGCAGATCGCGTCGACCTTGGGACCCATCGAACCGGCCGGGAAGTCACCGGCGCGCAGTTGCATGGGGGTGGCGTTGGTGATCTCCTGCGCGTCGGGCTGCCCGAATCCGCGTACCACCCGGGGGACGTCGGTGAGCAGCATCAACACGTCCGCGTCCAGGGCCTCGGCGAGCAGGGCCGCGGTCAGGTCCTTGTCCACCACCGCCTCGACGCCGGTGAGTTGGCCGAGTTCGTTGCGGACCACCGGTACGCCGCCGCCGCCCGCGCATACCGCGACGGCCCCGGAGGCGAGCAGTTGGCGAATGAGTCGGGTCTCCACCACACGGGCGGGCTTGGGGGACGGCACGACCCGGCGCCACCACTTGCCGTCCGGCTTGACGATCCAACCGCGTTCCGCGGCCAGCCGCTTGGCCTCGTCCTCCTCGTAGACCGGGCCGACGAACTTGGTCGGGTCCCGGAACGCGGGGTCGGCGGTGGAGACGAGGGTCTGGTTGATCAGCGAGCACACCTGCCTGCCGGGTAGCGCGTTCTGCAACGACTGGAGCAGCCAGTAGCCGATCATGCCCTGCGTCATCGCGCCCAGCACGTCGAACGGATAGGGCTGGCTGAGCGAGGCGTCGGCGGCGGATTGGAGAGCGAGTACGCCCACCTGGGGGCCGTTGCCGTGGGTGACCACGAGTTCGTGGTCACGGGCCAGTGGGGCCAGCGACTTGACCGCTTTTTGGATGTTGTGCAGTTGGATGTCGGCGTCGGGCTTGTCCCCGCGCTGAAGCATCGCGTTTCCGCCGAGGGCGACGACGACGCGCATGGTGGATCCCTTCGGTCCCAAGCGACGCTCACGAACGGCCGTCCGCCGATCGCAACGTCGCGGCAAATCCGGCTGAATGGGGTGTAGCGCAACCACGAGCGGCCCGGGTACCGATGGTCCGGTGCCCGGGCCGCGCCGATCCTCGTACCTGCTCCGGGCCTAGTCGCCGAGGGTGGCGACCATGACCGCCTTGATCGTGTGCAGGCGGTTCTCGGCCTGGTCGAAGACGATCGAGAAGTGCGACTCGAAGACCTCGTCGGTCACCTCGAGCGCCTCCATGCCGGTCTTTTCGAAGATGTCCTGCCCGACCTTGGTGTTGCGGTCGTGAAACGCCGGGAGACAGTGCATGAACTTGACCTTGGGGTTGCCGGTCGCCTTCACCACGTCCATGTTGACCTGGTACGCCTTGAGTTGCGCGATCCGGGTGTCCCAGACCTCCTTGGGTTCGCCCATCGACACCCACACGTCGGTGTAGAGGAAGTCCACGCCCCGGACACCGTCCGCGACGTCGGCGGTGTGGGTGATCCGGGCGCCGGTCGCGACCGCGATCTCCTTGGCCTTGTCGACGATCTCCGGCTCGTTCCACAACTCCTCGGGTGCGACCATGCGTACGTCCATGCCCAGCATCGCGGCGGTGATCAACAGCGAGTTGCCCATGTTGTTGCGGGTGTCACCGAGGTAGGCGAACGAGACCTGGTGCAGTGGCTTGTCGCTGTGTTCGCGCATGGTGAGCATGTCCGCGAGCATCTGGGTGGGGTGCCATTCGTCGGTCAGGCCGTTCCACACCGGCACGCCCGCGTACGTGCCCAGTTCCTCGACGTACTCCTGCTTGCTGCCCCGGTACTCGATCCCGTCGTACATTCGCCCGAGCACCCGCGCGGTGTCCTTCATCGACTCCTTGTGCCCGATCTGCGAGCCGCCCGGGTCGAGGTAGGTCACGCCGGCGCCCTGGTCGTAGGCGGCGACCTCGAACGCGCAGCGGGTGCGCGTGGAGGTCTTCTCGAAGATCAGCGCGATGTTCTTGCCGACGAGGCGCTTTCGCTCGATGCCCGCGTACTTGGCGGCCTTCAGGTCCGCGGCGAGGTCGAGCAGGTGGTTGAACTCCTTGGGGGTGAAGTCCAATTCCTTGAGGAAGTTGCGGTGGCGCAGATTGAAGGCCATGGCTCCAGGCATCTCTCTTCGGACGGGTTCGAAGGATCGACGAATCACTCGGGCAAGACGTCGCACGACGAATCGCACGACGCGTCGGTCGAAGACTCGCACGACGGGTCACACGGATCGGCAAACCGCCAGGTTAGACGGCCTCGCGCTCGACCGGACAACTCATGCAGCGCGGCCCGCCGCGGCCGCGTCCGAGTTCGCTGCCGCGAATGGTGACCACCTCGATGCCGTTCTTGCGCAGGTAGGTGTTCGTGGTCACGTTGCGCTCGTAGGCGAAGACCACACCGGGCTCCACCGCCAGCACGTTGCATCCGTCGTCCCACTGCTCGCGCTCGGCGGAGCGCACGTCCTGGGTCGCGGTCAGGACCCGGATGTCGGACAGATCCAGCGCGCTCGCGATCGCCTTGTGCATGTCGTGGGCCGGATGGTCGGTGACCTTGAGTTCCTTGTCGTGTTCTCCCGGTTCGATCGTGTAGGACGGCAACATGCCCATGCCGGCGTACTTGGTGAACGTCTCGCCGTCGAGCATCGTCATCACCGTGTCGAGGTGCATGAAGGCGCGCTTCTTCGGCATGTTCAGCGCGACCACCTTCGTCGCGGAACCGTGCTTGAACAGCGCACGCGCCAGCGCCTCGACGCCCTGCGGGGTGGTGCGTTCGCTCATCCCGACCAGGACGGCACGGTTGCCGATGACCAGGACGTCGCCGCCCTCCATGGTCGCCGGGAAGCTGCTCTGGCCCGGGTTCCATACGTTGAAGTCACCCTTGGCGAAGTTCGGGTGGTAGTTGTAGATCGCCTCGAAGTGCACGGTCTCACGGCGGCGGGCGGGCATCATCATCGCGTTCACCGCGACGCCGTCGTAGGCCCAACAGGAGGTGTCCCGGGTGAAGATGTGGTTGGGCAGCGGCTTGAGTACGAAGTCGTCCACGTCCATGGTGTGGAACGCGACGCTGTGCGGCTCCTGCACGTATTCGAGGATCTCGCGCTTGGTGATTCCGCCGACCAGGTAGCGGACCAGCTCATTGGCGTCGAAGCCCTCGAACAGGCCGCGCAGTTCATCCACCGCCAGCAGGCCGAACTCGCGCTCGTCGAAGACCCGGTCGAGCACCATTTTCTTGGCGGCCGGCTCGCCGGAGAGCGTCTCGCGCAGCAGGTCGGTGAACAGGTGGACACGAATGCCGCGATCGCGCAGCGCGTCCGCGAAGCCGTCGTGCTCCTCGCGGGCCCGCTTGACCCACAGCACGTCGTCGAACAGCAACTCGTCCTTGTTCGTCGGGGTCAGTCGCTTCATTTCCAGATCCGGGCGGTGCAGGATCACCTGCTTGAGGCGACCGGTCTCCGACTCGACGTGGAACCCCATGGAATGGTCCTCCTGACCGTTGCGAACTGCGTTGTGCTTTCCGGCCATCGGGACCGGGTCTGGTTTCGGTGGTACTTCGGTGGTGGTTTTCGGTGCCGGGTCGGTGTCTGCTTCCGGTTTCGTCTGCGGATGGTCTTTCCGGTTGCCCGGGGTACGACGCGCCGGGAGCGCGCCGCGTCAATCGCGCATGTCCACGATGACGTCCTCGACGTAGGTCGCCTCCTTGCCGCCGGGGCCGTATTCGCCGCGCGAGGCCTTGACCCAGATGTAGACCGGGATGCCGAGCAGCAGCATGATCAGGCTCTTGAGCACCGCGTCCGAGCCCGCGCCGTAGACCATCCACAGCGTGAACAGGAAGCCCGCTCCGGCGATGGTGAGGTCCTTGGCCAAGGCCGCGCGGCTGACCGGGCGCTCGCGGGTGACCAGCCAGAACAGTTGCGCCGACGCGGAGAACAGGTAGGGGATCACGGTGGTGACGGTGGCCAGCAGCAGGATCGTCTCGAAGGCGTCCTCGGACCACAGGTAGTTCACCGCGACCACGACCGAGGTCAAGGCCGTGGCGACCAGAATTCCGAAGGCGGGCACGCCCGCCCGATTGACCGAGGCGAACGGCCGCGGGAACATGCCGTCCTTGGCCGCCGCGTACGGCATCTCCGCGCACAACATGGTCCAGCCGTTGAGCGCGCCGATGCCCGAGACGATCGCCATCGCGGCCATGATGCCGCCCCAGACGCTGCCGCCGAACATGTTGTTCAGCGCGTCGGAGAACGGGGCGGAGGAATCGACGAGTTCGCCATGCGGCACGTTGCCCATCACCGCGATCGTGCTGAGCATGTAGACGGCGGCGCACGCGAGCGTGCCGTAGATCGAGGCCCTGCCGATGTTGCGCTCGGGGTCCTTGACCTTCTCGGCGGCCACCGACGCGGCCTCGATACCCGAGTAGGCGAACACCACCAGCGCCGCGGAGACCTGGAGGGCGCCCAGGAAGCTCTTGCCGCTCGCGTTGAACTCGCCGAAGTTGCCGCTCTCGACGAAGAACAGGCCGACGATGGCGACGAACATCAGCGGAACGAACTTGAGCACGGTGGTCACCACCTGGAACAGGCCCATGTTCTTGACCCCGGACAAGTTGATCAGGGCCGGGATCCACAGGCCGACCAGGGCGATCGCGATCTTGCCCGGTTCGGAGTCCCAGTGCAGGAAGTAGTTCACGTAGCCGACCCAGGCCACCGCGATGCCGGCGTTGCCGGCCCAGGCGGTAATCCAGAACGACCACGCGTTCAGGAATCCGGGGAACTCGCCGAAGGCTTCGCGGGCGTAGGCGTAGGGGCCACCGGCCGCCGGGACGCGTGCGCCCAACTTGCCGAAGACGGCCGCGATCGCCAGGGCGCCGACGGTGACCAGGCCGAAGGCGAGGATGCTGATCGTTCCGTACTTGGCGAGCGTGGCCGGCAACAGGAAGATCCCGGTGCCCACGACACCGCCGACCACGAGCGCGGTCGCCTGCGGGAGACCGAGGGTGCCCCGCGCGGTGTCGTCGGCCGCGGGATCGGTCGCGGGTGGCGCCGCCGGGGCCTGGGGATCCACCGCGTGGCTCATCGCTGCTCCTCCGTGTCGAGGGGATCCGGGGCCGTGTCTTCGGCCTCGTTTTCCACCACATGGAAATCCTGCACCCGGGGTCGGGCGCGAACCTCCGACACAGGTCACGACCTGCGACGACGCTCGGACCGACCGACACGGGACGTTCGACCCGCTTCGGTCGGCACAGGGCACTGAAGCGACATACCCGAAAGTTTCCGGCATTCACGCAGGAAAGGGCGGCATCCGCGCGGGCACGGATACCGCCCTTGCTGCGAACAGGTGACGCGGCCTCAGAGCCTGGGGTCCACCGGCTCCGATTCCAGCGCGAGGACGGCGAAAACCGCCTCGTGCACACGCCACAGCGCCTCGCCGGTCGCCAGCCTGTCCAGCGCCTCGGCGCCCAGTGCGTGCTCACGCAGCGCCATCGACCGCTTGTGGCCCAGACCACGATTGCGCAGTCGTTCCAGGTTCACCGGTTCGGTGTAGTCGGCGCCGTAGATGATCCGCAGGTATTCCGGTCCCCGGCACTTGACGCCCGGCTGCACCCGACGGTTCGCGACCCGCGCGGCCTCGCCCGCGAGCGGCTTGACCACCATGCCCTCACCGCCGGCCGCGGTCAGTTCGGCCCACCAGTGCACGCCGGCCGCGACCTGCCGCTCGTCGGTGACGTCCACGATCAGCCGGCCGGTGGGTGCGAGCAGCCCGGAGGGGTCGGCCGCCACCAGTCGGTCGGCGAGCGCGAGATGCCATTCGTGGTCGCGGCCCAGGTAGGACCCGGCGCGGCCGGCGAGTATCTGGAACGGCGCGAAGCGCAGTCCCGCGAGGCCGTCGGTCTCCCAGCAGTACCGGCCGTAGGCGTCGACGAAGGCGTGCGCGTTGGCCTCGCGACCGCGGATGCGATCAGCCAGGTCGCCGACGTCGATTCCGCGTTCGAGTGCACGCGCCAGCGCGGCGCCGGCGACCGGCAACGCGGCGGTCGCGGCCGCGCCCACGGCGGCGTACTGCTGCCGCAGCAACTCCTGCGCCTTGGCCGACCACGGCATCAACTCGGCATCGAACAGCAGCCAGTCGGTGTCCAGCTCCGCCCACAGCCCCGCCGCGTCGATCGCCGCGCGCAGCCGGTGCAGGAAGCCGTCGGTGGTGGCCCGATCGGCGAAGAAGCCGCGCCCGGTGCGGGTCCACACCGCGCCCGCGCCCATCCCCTCGTCCACTCCGAACGCCTCGCGCGCGGCGGCCTCGTCCCGGCACACCAGGGCGACCGCGCGCGAGCCCATGTGCTTCTCCTCGCAGATCACCTTGGCGACCCCGTCCGCGTGGAACTGCGCGAACGCCTCGGCCGGATGTTCGAGCAGCCCCGGCAGCGTGCTGGTCGCGCACGGTGCCATCGTCGGGGGCAGGTAGACCAGCCAGCGCGGGTCGATGGCGAACCGGCTCATCACCTCCAGGGCCGCCGCCGCGTTCTCCTGACGTACCGTCACCATGCCTGCGCCGGCCGTCTCGACATGCCGGCGACCGACTCCGCCGGCGCTCAGGTCGAGTACGTCGCCCAGGTCGAGGGTCCGCCCGTCACGGCCACCCGGCGCCTGCGAGGCCAACGGACGCACGGGCTCGTACCAGACCTGTTCGGCCTGCACGGCGACCAGTTCGCGCTCCGGCCAGCGCAGCGCGGTCAGGTCGCCACCGAACACCGCACCGGTGTCCAGGCAGATCGTGTTGTTCACCCACACGGCGCGCGGCGTGGGCGTGTGCCCGTAGACCACGGTCGCCTTGCCCCGGTATTCGTCGGCCCAGGGGTAGCGCACCGGGAGGCCGTACTCGTCGGTCTCCCCGGTGGTGTCCCCGTACAGGGCGAAACTGCGCACTCGCCCGGACATACGACCGTGGTACTTCTCCGGCAAACCGGCGTGGCACACCACGAGCCTGCCCTCGTCGAGCAGGTAGTGGCTGACCAGAGACTCGCAGAAGTCGACCACCTGCGTGCGGAACTCCTCGCTCTCGGCGGCCAATTGTTCGAGTGATTCGGCGAGTCCGTGGCTGGTCTTGACCTGCCGGCCCTTGAGCGCGCGCACCAGCTTGTTCTCGTGGTTGCCCGGTACGCACAGCGCGTGTCCCGCGCCGACCATGCCCATCACCAGGCGCAGTACGCCCGGGGTGTCCGGCCCGCGGTCGACCAGGTCGCCGACGAACACGGCGGTCCGTCCCTCGGGGTGTGCGGCGTCGACCGGCCGCCCCGTCCGGTCACGGGTGATCGCGTAGCCGAGTTCGAGCAGCAGCGATTCCAGCTCGGCGCGGCAACCGTGGATGTCGCCGATCACGTCGAACGGGCCGGTCAGGTGTCGCAGGTCGTTGTATCGGCGTTCGTACACCATCTCGGCGCGGGCGACCTCGTCCACACCGGAGAGCACGTGCACCTTGCGAAAGCCCTCGCGTTGCAGGCCGCGCAACGATCGGCGCAGGTCCCGGTGCTGACGCTGGATCACCTGCGGGGGCAGGTGCATCCGGTCCGGGCGCGCGGAGTTGCGTGCCTGGCATTCGGCCTCGGGGATGTCGAGCACGATCGCGACCGGGAACACGTCGTGGTCGCGGGCGACCTTGACCAGTTGCGCGCGGGCCTCGCGTTGCACGTTGGTGGCGTCCACCACGGTCAGCCGGCCGGACGCGAGACGCATCCGGGCGACGTGGTGCAACAGTTCGAACGCGTCACCGGAGGCCGACTGGTCGTTCTCGTCGTCGGCGACCAGTCCGCGGAAGTAGTCGGAGGAGAGCACCTGGGTGTGCTTGAAGTGGGTCCGGGCGAAGGTCGACTTGCCCGCGCCGGTGGTACCGATCAGGACCACCAGACACAGGTCGGGCATGGTCAATGCACGGCGGGCGCTCGCGTCGTGGGTCATGCCGTTGCTCCGGTGCCTTCGTTGTCGATGGTGGGGGTGGGGGTGTCGGGGGCGTGCGGGATGCCGGCGAGGTCGGTCTCGGTACGGGTGAAGACGACCATCTGGGTCGAGGGGCCGACCTCGGGGTCGACTTCGCCGACCGGTTCGAATCGGGTGGCGTAGCCGTACCTGTCCGCCGCCCGCTCGGCCCACGCGCGAAACGTGGCGCGGTCCCATTCGAAGCGGTGGTCGCCGTGCCGCATGGCGCCCGCCGCGAGACCTTCGCCGCCCGCCTCTTCCGGGGCGTAGCGGACGTTGTACTCGACGTTGGGGGTGGTGACCACGACGGTCGCCGGTCGGGCCGAGCCGAGCACGGCGTATTCCATGGCGGGCAGGCGTGGTTCGTCCAGGTGCTCGATCACTTCGCACAGCACGGCTGCGTCGTAGCCGGCGAGGCGCTTGTCGGTGTAGGTCAGTGCGCCCTGGATAAGCCGCACACGATCGCGTTGCCGCTCCGACATCCGGGCGAGCTTGAGCTTGCGCTCGGCGATGGTGAGCGCTCGGGTGGACACGTCGACGCCGACGATCTCGCGAAAGCGCGGCTCGCGAAGCAGGGCCCCGATCAACTTGCCGTCGCCACAACCCAGATCGAGCACCCGCTCGGCCCCGGCCGCCCGCAGCGCCGTCAGAATCGCGTCCCGCCGCTGCCTGGCGAGCGTCGGGGGTCGCTCGGTCGTACCCGCACCTGCGTCCACCACCTCGGCGGTCGCCGGCACAGCCGCAAGGGCCGCAGCCGCAGGAGCAGCACCCTCGGTCTCAGACGCGGATCCCTCGGTCTCGGGCGCAGGTCCCTCGGTCGCAAGGCCGGCCGCGACGCCTTCGACCGCACGTGCGGGTGCCACGCCCTCGGCCGCCCGCACCCCCACCGCACGCGCCGGCATCGCGCCCGCAGGCGCACCCGCGTCTGCCGGCGTCACACCCGCGACCGCACCCGCCTCCGCGTCCACGGCTGCCTCGGCGTCCTCGCCGGCGTCGTCCGGTATCGCGTTGTCGAGGTTCTCCGGCGTGGTGTCGTCGATCTCGGCGAGCCGCTCCATCGCGCTGCGGGTGAGGGTGGGACGGCGCGCGAGGTAGCGGCTCGCGATCAGGTCGCGCTCCGGATGCCCGGACAGCCAGCCCTCGCCGGCGCGGAGCAGCTTGTCCACCTCGTCGGGCGCGACCCAGTAGTGCTTCGCGTTGTCCAGGACCGGCAGCAGCACGTAGAGCTGCCGCAGCGCGTCGGCGAGCAACATCGTGCCGCTCAGCGCCAGGCGCACGTAGCGCGATTCGCCCCATGCCGGAAAGCGCGGATCCAGCGGAATCGACTCGATCCTCACCTGCCATCCCAGCGGCTGGAACAGCCGACGGACCATCTCTTCGCCACCGCGCGCGGGCAGCGCGGGTACCTCGATCTCCAACGGCATCGGCATCGCCGCCAGCTCGGGACGCGCGTCGCAGCGCCCCTGCATCGCGGTGCGAAAGACCGTGCCGAGCGCGACCGCGAGCAGCGACGACGCGGCGTAGGGCCGGTCGTTGACGTACTGCGCGAGTGCCAGGTCGGGCGAGCCCTTGGCGCCCTTGCCCCGCTTGACCCCGCGGGTGAGCGCGATCGGGTCGACGTCGAGCAGCAGCGCCGCGGTGCAGCGCGCGTCGTCCGCCTCGGGGTAGAAGACGTGTGCTTCGCCGTAGGTCGTGGAGAACCGTTGCACCTTCCCGGGGTGCTTGTGCAGCAGGAAGCCGAGGTCGGTGGCGGGCTGATGAGTGGTTGCGATGGTCAGGAACACCAGGCCGATTATGTGCCAGGCACCCGGTCACCGACGATCGCTTTTTCCCGGTGTGCACCCCGCCGGCGCGCCCACCGACGCAGCTTCCGAACCGCCCTCCGGCACCGCCCCGACGCGCCTGCGACCGTGCCTGCGACCGCATCCTCGGTTGCGCCCTCACTCGTCGACGTCGACGGACAGTTCCACCGCCGTACGGGTCGCGCCCGCCTGCGCGCCCGCGACCTCTCGCGGGCAGTGCTGTCGCACACTGCCCAGGTCGATCGACAACTCCTGTTCGGCGGCGGCCCGCACGAGCGCGGCGAACGCCGGGTGCACGGCGGTCCCGTCGCCGGCGTCGTCGTCGGTGAGCACGTGGTCGGTGGTCAGTTCGCGGCCGGCCGGGCGGGTGCCGGTGATGGTCCGACGTCCGGGCACCGACCAACCCTCGGGTACCGGCGCGGCGATCGGCACGCACAGCCCGACCTCGGCGCCGGCGTCGTCCGCTGGTCGACCCAGGTCCAGCCAGAAAGCTCCGATGGGCGCGATGCCGTCCGCGTGCAGGCTCGCGTACAAATCCGAGAAGGCGCCCTCGATCGCGACGTCCGCATCCACGACGGCACCACCCGAGTCCGCGATCACCGGCCCCGCGTCCGCGTCCGCCGGCAATACGACGTACTCGACCACCCCGACCCAGGCCCGAGGCGGCGTCGCCCGCAGGCGCACGTCGTAGGCGAGACCCGCACCCGCGAGTACCCGTTCCGCCGTCGCGAGCGCTCGATCCTCGCGCGCCCGTTCGGTCCGCACCGCCTCCCGTCGCACGCGCAACGCCTCGTGCGCGCAGCCGCCTTCGTGCATCGTGTCGCGGATGGCCGCGAGTGGTACACCGGCCGAGCGCAGTGCACGGACCAGGCCCGCCCGTTCGACTTGGCCGATCGTGTAGCGGCGGTAGCGCGTGTGCGGGTCCACGTCCGCGGGCACCAGCACGCCCTGTTCGTCGTACCAACGCAGCGCCTTGACGGTCAGGCCCGTGGCACGTGCGAAGTCTCCGATGCCGAGGAGCATCCTCATCACCTCCGAGCGACCACGGTGCCCTCTCCCGTGACGGGAGAGTCCACTGCGGGGGGCGCGCCGCCGCGATCGTCGCGATCGCGGCGGGCGCGCGGCCCGGGGTCACCAGTCGTCGGGCTCGGTGACGGTCAGCAGGCGGACGAATCTCTCGTAGGACACCTGGCAGCTCTCCAGGCGTTCGTAGGTGCGGGCCGACAACGCCACGGGGGCGCTGGGTTCGAGAGCCACGCTCCAGAACCATCCCGGCGCGCCCGTGGCCCGTCCGATGACGGGCACGAGGTCGACGACCCGGCGACGCAGCCGGTCCAGCTCGATACGGCAGGCCCCCGCCGTGACATGGCCCCGAGCGGACCGCGCGAGCACGCGGCCGTTCGGGGCGATGAGCCGCCACCGCACGTGCTGCTCGGCGTCCAGGTGGACGTCGTAGCGCGCGTGCCGTTCCGGCGTACCGTCCGGGGCCCGCGACTCATCCGAAGCGACCGGCGACATAGTCGGCCGTCCGAGGGTCGCGGGGGGCGCCGAAGATCGCGGTGGTGGGTCCGGCCTCGACGATGTGGCCGGGGGTGTTCTCCGCCGCGAGGAAGAACGCACAGTGGTCGGATACGCGTTGGGCCTGCTGCATGTTGTGGGTGACGATCACGATGGTGATGTCGTCGCGCAGTTCGCCGATGGTGTCCTCGATCCGCCGGGTGGAGGTCGGGTCGAGTGCCGAGCAAGGCTCGTCCATGAGCAGCACGTCCGGGTCGACCGCCAGGGAGCGGGCGATGCAGAGACGTTGCTGCTGGCCTCCGGAGAGTGCGCCGCCGGGTTGCCGGAGCCGATTTCTCACCTCCATCCACAGGCCGGCCCGTACCAGCGAGGACTCCACGACGGCGTCCTTGTCGACGTTGCGCACGCCGGTCAGCTTCAGGCCGGCGACCACGTTGTCGTAGATGGACATCGCCGGGAACGGGTTGGGCTTTTGGAAGACCATCCCCACCCGTCGGCGGGTCTCGATCGGACGGCGGGTGGAGTCGTAGATGTCCTCGCCGTCGAGCAGGACCCGGCCCGCGAGTTGCGCGCTGGGCACCAGTTCGTGCATCCGGTTGAGGATGCGCAGGAAGGTGGACTTGCCGCAGCCGGACGGCCCGATCAGGGCCGTGACGGAGTTGGCCGCCATCACGAGGTCGACGCGTTCGAGCACCTTGTGGGTGCCGAACCAGGCGCTGACGGCATCCGCGGTGAGCGTCGAGCCACGCCCGCCGGCGGATTGAACCGGTAAAGGCTGGGTCTCGGCTGCGGGAGCGAGAGTCGTCGCACCGCTGTCCGGGCTGGTCACGTGCGGAGCCTCCGGGGTGTGGAGTGGGACGGGACGAGAACCGGCGTCAGAGCGTCGCCGGGAGTACGCGAGCGGCGGATTCGTACAGTGCCCACACGACGGCGAGCACGACCGGGGTGCCGAGCAGGAGCGTGACTCGGCGATCGGGGTGGCGGCGCAGCGCCCAGACCAGGACGACGAGCACGAGCGTGAACGCCTGTGCCCACAGCAGCAGCCGCACGCCGGCGTCCGCGTAGCCGCCGGTGCCCTTCTCGTCCGCGCGTAGACCTTGCGGACGGCGACCCTCCTGGGCCTTGGGGGCGCCCTGTAGTTCGGCGATGACGACGGTGCGCCCACCGGGTCGGATCCACGAGTCGGCGGTGATCAGCACGAGCCGGTTCTCCCGGCCGGGCGCGAGCACGTCGTCCTTGCCGTTGGCCACGTGCCTGCGCTCGATCACCTTGTAGGTGAACTCGCCCTGTTGGGTGGTGGCTTCGATGCGTTGGCCGACGCGCAGCTTGCCGAGGTCGCGGAACGGGCCGCCGAAGGTGTGCGAGCGGCCCATGATCACGCTGTGCCCGCCCTGGCCGGGCAGGCCGCTGGTGCGCAGGTGTCCGGGGCCCTTGGCGAGCGAGTCCGCGGTGGTGCCCTCGACCACGACCTGGCGCACGCCGATCGCGGGGATGCGCAGCATCGCGACCGGGCTGCCCTTGTCGATGTTGCCGCCGAGCGGGCCCACGTCGCGGTAGAGCTCGTCGGAGAGTCGGTCAGCCAGGATGCTCTGGTCGCGGGCCTGTTGGATGTCGGAGACCACGTAGAGGTAGCCGACGAAGCCCGCGATGAGCAGGGCGAGCAGCGCGACGGATGCGCCGGCGATCGTGTACGGGTCCGGGCGCGCGCTGCGGGGTTTGCCCGCGGTCGTCGGCGGTCGCCCGTCGGCGCCTGCGGGTGCGCTCGCGGGCGCAGGGTCGGTCGCGGGTGCGGTCGCCGGCGCGGTCGCGGGCACCTTGGAGACGGTGTCGGCGGTCATGCGGTGGCCCCCTGGCGACCGATCAGGCGCAGGACGGCGGCTACCGGTGGCGGCCAGCCACCGGTGCGGCGCTTGTGTCCGAGCGAGAGCAGTACCGGGCAGGCGATCAGCGCGGCGCCGCTCACGCACATCAGGACCAGCAGCACGACCGCGGACGGGTCGCCGTCGAGCGCGTCTTTGATCACGTTGGCGACCGAGGGGAACGGGCCCTTGTCGGTGGGCGGGGCGGCCGCGCCGACGGGGGCGGTGGAGGGCGCGGTCGAGGGCGCCGCGGTCGGGGTGTTGCCGGGGTCGATCGTGCCCGGGGTGTTCGGGCTGCCGTTGCCGGCGCTCGAACCGCCCGAGTTGCCGGCGCCGGTGCCCTGGTCGACCGGCGCGGTGGTGGGCGGCGGGGTCTCGCCGGTCCACTTGGGCGCGGCGGCGATCTTCGAGCGGGCGGCGGCGATCTGCTGCTTCTGCGCGTCGCTGAGCGGGGTGTAGCCGGGCGGCAGCGCGCCGGGCCTGAAGCTCCCGGTCTGTACCTGGCCGGCGGTTGCCGCGTAGGCGAGGAAGGTGTCGATCTTGGCCGCCTTGGCGGCGGTGAGCTTGTCCGTGGAGACCATCGCCACGTCGGTGATGGTGAGCGGGTAGGCGTTCTGCGCGGTGTTGCGGTAGTCGTTGGTCAGTGTCACCCCGTCCGACCCCGGCTTGGCGACGGCGAGGCCGGCGCGCACGGTCGCGGGGTCGGTCGGGTCGACGAAGTTGCCTGCGGCGTTGCGGATCTTGGCCACCGGGGTGCCCATGCGGGTGGCGGCCTCGACCGTGGTGATGGCCATCACGTAGTGGGATCCGTACTTGTCCTGGCCGTCGTCCTTGGGTCCGACCTCGGTCATGCTGCGGTTGGTGGGCACCGCGTTGCCGAGCCGGTTGACGACGTCTTCGTAGACCGTCTGCGGCACGTTCGTGTTGGAGAGCATCTCGACCCGGTTGGTGTACACCGCCAGCGGATAGGTCGCCTTGCCGATCCGCCATTCCGGCGGGCACACGATGCCACTGGCGTCGGGTGTGCCGGAGAGCCAGGTGACCGTCTCCGGGTCGGAGGCAAGCCATGCGGTGAGCGCCCAGATGGTGTCGTCCTGGACGCCGCGCAGGATCGGGGTGCGCGCGGCGGTGGGCCAGGAGTACGTCCCGTTGAGGGCCTTGAACTCGGGGTCGTCATAGAAATTCAGGATGGCGCCGGGCTCGTGTTCGAAAGGCAGGTACGCCCCGGTGATCAGTTTCGCGATCAATCGGGGGGTCAGCTTCATCGACGGGATGGGCAGGTGTGTCTGCACGTCGTCGATGTTGAACGAGAAGACCAGCGCGCCGTTGGTCAGCGGCGCGTACACGGTCTTGTCCTTGTCCCGGATGGTCGGCAGCGCCACCGGACGGGCCTTGTCGAGGGGGCCGCCGATGGGCTGTTGGGTGACGCCGACGTCGACGAGGTTGCCGAGGAACGCTTCGCGACCGCTGGGGCCGGAGCCGGCGCTCACCGTCATGTTGACCGGGCTGGTCCGGGCGCCGCACAGCCCGAACACCCAGGAGGCGCCGGCCTGGGTGAACTCGCCGGACCCGTTGACCGAGAGGTCCGGGTGCTCCATGCCGGGGCACGCGTCGGGTGCGGGCACGAAGGACAGCGGCGTGAACGCGGCCTGCCCGGCGGCGAAGGCGAGAGCCATGTCGGTGTCCTTGGGGCCGTACGACTCACCCAGGTCCACGTGGAATGGCGTGAACGAGGTGACGGTGCTCCCGGCGGCGGGCATCACGAATGCCACGATCGAGCATGCCTGGCGGTCGGAGCAGCCCAGTTCCGACAGTCGCAGCGCCGGCCGTACCTGGATCCACACCTGGCCGGATCCGTCGGCGGCGGTGGGCAGTCCGGTCTGCTTGGTGGCGGCTCCCGGCGGTGACGAGTCCGGCTGCTTGACCTCGTTGCCGTTCTCGGTCCAGCGCGGCGCCCAACAGTCGCGGGGCTGGGGCGAGGTGCCCTTGCACTGCATGACGACCACACTGTTGGTGCCGGCGGCCAGGGTGAATCCGGTCCATTTGACCAGGATTCGCTGGTTGACCAGGCTCGTGTTCTGCGACACGGTCACCGTCGGGCGGGGCTCGGCCGCGCCGGCGGAGCCGACGATCACACTCAGCCATCCCGCGAGCAGGGCGACGCACAGCGCGATGACTCCACCGACGGTCGGCACGCGACCGCGCGAGGCGGTGGATGGTTCGATGCCGCTCACGGCAACTCCACTTCTGACGCCCGCGTTCGGGGACGGCTCCCCCGGCGAGGACGACCCGCGCCGATCCTCGCGCGGCGCGGCGGTACCGGGGGAGCGGAATCCGACACGGTGTTCGAAAGTTCGTCTGCGACGCACGGACCGGACATCTCCCGGTCACCCGACTCAACCGACATCGGGCCCACGCCCTCGACCGAGGCGGCTGTACAGGAAGGGTGCGCCGAACACCGCGCCGGCCAGGCACACCAGTGTCAGCGCGTAGAACCACACGGGGGGCAGGGGCGGCGAGTCGCCGCTTTCCACCGATCCGGCGCTGACCGGCCCCGCGGGGCCGGACTTGTCGCCGCCGGCCAGGACTTCGCCGGTGTTTTGGTCGCCGGTGCCGCCGGTGCCGTTCTCTCCTTGGCCGCCGGGGGTGTTCGCGCCGGGGGTGTCACCGGGCTTGGGCGTGTTGCCGGTTCCGTTGCCGTTGCCGTTCCCGTTGCCGTTGTTCGTGGTGTTGTTGTTCTGGTTGGTGCTGCCGGGGACGTTCTGTTGCTGTTGTTGCTTTTGCTCCGGCGGTACCCACGACGGGTTGTAGGTCGGGTTCGGGCAGGCGTCGTACTCCGCCTTGGTCGGCTTGTTCAAGTTGGCCGGCAGCGCGCCCGGATCGGGTGCGCCGGGAATCGACTTGATCGCCTCGTAGCCGAAGCTGACCAGCTTGGGCGGCAGCGGCGAGTAGCCCAGCTCGGGGGCCCTGGCCTGTCCCGCACACAGGAAGTATTTGATGAACTTGCCCAGCGTCTCGCCCTTGGCCTCGTCGAAGCCGAACTGTTTCGCCGCCGGCACGATCATGTAGCTGTAGCTGGAGATCGGGTAGGCGCGCCGGTCGGGGTTGGTGTAGACGTCGTCGAGGATCTGCGTACTGTCCTGGTTCAACCGGGCCTTGGTGAGCCCGATCGACACCGCGTCGGACGTGGGTTGGGTGTACACGCCGCCGGCGTTCTTGACCGAGGCCACCGGGAATTGGCGTTGAATGGCGTAGGCGGTCTCGACGTAGGTGATCGCGCCCTCGCCGTATCCGGCCGCGACGTAGTTGGCCACGCCCTCGGAGCCCGCTTGTGCCTTGGCCGCACCCTTGACCGGGAATTCCGACGTCATCCCGCCGGGGAAGAACGGCCGCCAGATGTCGTTGACCTGGTTGGTCAGGAACGCGGTGAACTGTGCGCTGGTGCCCGAGCCGTCCGAGCGCACGACCGGGGTGATGGGGGTGGCGGGCAGCGCCAGTGCCGGATTGTCGTCCTTGATCGCCTTGTCGTTCCACACCTTGATCTGGTTGGTGAAGATCCCGGCGATGGTCCTGGGCGACAGTTGCAGGTTGCGGACCTGCTGGCCGCGGATCTTCAGGTTGTACATGAACGAGGTGCCGCCGGCGACGATCGGCAGGTACTTGAATTTGGTGTTCGAGCTCGCCAGCGCGGCGAGTTCGTTGGTCGAGGCGCCGGTGCGGTCGACGTAGTTGCCCTGGAAGGGGATCTCGGAGACGGCGAAGTCCACCAGGTGGTGCATGAAGTCGGTGCGCCCGGCGGTGGAGCCGTTCTGGTTGTAGTCGACCGCGAGACCGCGGGCGGCGACGTCGGCCGCCCATTGTTTGGTCGCGGGCGCACTCCACGTGGACCCGCTGCCGTTGATCCCGGCGGCGGCCGAGGCGGTGCCGGTCGGCACGGTGATCAAGGGCACGGCGAGTGCGGAGGCGATCGCCAGCCGTAGCAAGAGCGCGGGGACGCGCTTGATCCTGGTCATGAAGTGGGCTCCGGGGTGAGGGACTTGGCGGCGGCGCGCTGCCGCTTGCGGCGACCGGACTCGCCGGGGGTCCGCCCGCCGATCAGGCGTGCGAGGGTGAACAGCACGAGGACGATCAGCAGCAGGGTGACGCCGGCGCCCCAGGCGAGGGAGTTGAGCTGGTCGCTGGGCGACTTGTAGTTCTCCCAGATGAAGTACGGCAACGAGTTCTGCACACCACTGAACGGGTTCCAGTTCATGCCCGCGCTGCCGCCGGCGACGAGCAGTACGGGCGCGGTCTCGCCGACCACGCGGGCGCAGCCGAGGATGACCGCGGTGACCAGGCCGCTGCGGGCGGTCGGCAGCACCACGTTCCACAGCGTGCGGAACTCGCTCGCGCCGAGCGCCAGCGAGGCCTCGCGCAGGCCGTTGGGGACCAGGCGCAGCACCACTTCGGTGGCTCGCGTGACCACCGGCATCATCTCGACCGAGAGCGCGAGTCCGGCGGCCAGGCCGCAGAAGCCCTGGCCGAGCGAGATGACGAAGAAGGCGTAGACGAACAGGCCCGCGACCACCGAGGGGATGGCGGTCATCGCCTCGACGACCACCCGCACCACCGAGGCGAACCGGCCGCCGACCTCGTTCATGTAGATCGCGGCGATCACTCCGAGCGGGACGCTCAGCACGATCGCGATGCCCATTTGTTCGAAGGTGCCGACGATGGCGTGTGCGGCGCCGACCGCGACCCCGTCGGCGCTCAGGGCGCTGAAGTGTCGCTGGGTGGCGGTGAAGAAGTCGGCGTGCAGGATCCGACCGAAGCCCTTGACGAAGACGTAGCCGATCACGGTCACCACCGTGGCGACCATCAGGGCCGCACCGGTGGAGATCACCGCGCCGGCGACCCGGTCGCTCGCGGCGACCCGGTCCAGGCGCATGCGGGTGGCGATCGCGTACAGCAGCAGGAAGCTCACGTAGGCGGTGATCAGGTAGCCCTGCCAGCCGGCGACCGGCAGGATGCGCCCGTACAGCACCCACGCGAAGCTCGCGCCGGCGACCGCGGCGCCGAGTGCGACGCCGATGTCGTCGGGCGCCACGCGGCGCAACGCCACGCGGGCTTCCTCCGGTGGTCGCGGCGCGGACGCGGGCGGCGGCGCGTCGGGCCCGGGCCGAACGATCGGCTCGGTGACGGTCATCGTCGTGGATCCCCTCGATGGTGGGTCTGGTGGAGCCGTTGTTCGCGGTTCAGATCTCGGTGGACTTGCCGCTGCGCGAGCGGGCGACCAGGACACCGGCGACGGTGTTGACGGCGAGGGTGAGGACGAAGAGCGCGAGGCCGGCGGCCATCAGCGCGGAGATCGACTCGGTGTCGGCCTCGCCGTACTTCAGGACGATCAACGAGGAGATCGTCGAGCCCTGGCCGTCGAGGATGCGGAACGAGAAGTCGGTGTTGAACGAGATGATCATCGCGACGGCGATGGTCTCGCCCAGGGCTCGGCCCAGGCCGAGCATGATGCCGCCGATCATGCCGCCGCGTCCGAACGGCAGGACCACCGCGCGGATCACCCCCCAACGGGTGGCGCCGAGCGCGAGGGCGCCCTCTTTCTCGCCGGGCGGCGCCTGACCGAACACCTCACGGCTGACCGAGCAGCAGATCGGGATGACCATGGTGGAGACCACCACACCGGAGATGAACAGCGAGGAGCTGAACTGGCTGTCCACGAAACGGGCCTTCACGTCGATCGTGCGGATCTCGAAGATCGGCAGGAAGTCGAAGGTGGTGGCCAGCCATCGGCTGACCGGGATGAGCTGGGGTTGCAGCACGAAGAAGCCGAAGATGCCGTAGATGATGCTGGGCACCGCCGCCATCAGGTCCACGATGGAGGTGAGTACGCCGCGCAGGCGCCGGGGTGCGAATTCGGTGATGTACAGGGCCGCGGTGAGGGCGATGGGTACGGCGACGACGAGCGCGACGATGGCCACCAGGACGGTCCCGGTGAGCAGGCCGCGAACGCCGAAGGTGCCGCTCTTGGGTTCCCACACGTCCTCGGTGAGGAATCCCCAACCGGCCCGGTCGAGCGCGCTGCTGCCCTGGTAGAGCAGGTAGCCGCCGATCGCGACGAGCAGTCCCAGGACCAGGATCGCCACGCCGCGTGTGGTCCAGCGGAACGCGTGATCGGCCCTGGTCCGACGTACCACGATCCGCCGGGGCGAATCGATGAGTTCCGGCGACTCGGGTGCGAACACGGGCGGATGTGCCATGGATGTCGGCTCCTGGAAGCGGGTGGCGAACCGACCTGACCATTCGTCATGTCGCCCGGCGATCAAGCCGGATGCCCCTCGCCTGGAGACAACCAGAGCGCAGCACCCCGGCGACTGTCCGCTACGGAAACAACCGGTGCCGAGGGTGTACGGCAGGCGTCATATCCGTGCCGTCGGGGTTCCGGCGTATCCGGTTTCCGTTACAGGCGCGGCTCGTTCGCGTCGACGCCTCGTTGGGCCCGGTCCCGTTTCCCTGCCGGACATCCCACGACGATCAAGCCGCCGGCAGCGTTGTCGGCGTCGGCCACTGCGGTCGACGGCCAGCAAATGCCAAGAGAGAGTTGAGACTTCGAATGTCCAGCGTCTTCAGCATGCGCAAGACCGCCACCGTACTGGGCACCGCGACCGCCGCCATGGCCCTCGTCGTCGGCGCCAACGCCTCGGCGAACGCCGCCACTTACGTCAACGCCGGTTCGGACACGCTGCAGAACGTCACCGCGGCGCTCGGCTCGGACTATGCGGCCAATGTCGACCCGGGTGGCAACAACTGGATAACCGTCAACGCCGGCGTTCCCGCCGGTGGCCAGGCGACCGGCAAGGCCGCCTGTGACACCCAGTACGGTACCGGCAAGAACCCGTGGCCGAACGGCTCCAGCGCGGGCATCAACGCCCTGCTGGCCGAGCGCGCCGGTACCAGCGCCAACTGCCTGAGCTTCATCCGGTCCTCGCGTGGCCCCAAGGCCGGCACGCCCGAGACCACGCTGACCTTCACCCGCGTCGCCGGTGACGCGGTCACCTGGGCCACCAAGAAGCCCGGTGCGCCGACCAACGTGACCCGCGCGCAGCTCCAGGACATCTACAAGTGCACGATCACCGACTGGAACCAGATCAACTCCAGCCTGTCGGGCACGATCGAGAAGCACATCCCGCAGGCCGGCTCCGGTACCCGCCAGGAGTTCATCGACAAGGTGCTCGGCTTCGACCCGACCGCCACCGCCAACGGCGCGTGCGCCGCGACGGTCAACCAGAGCGCGCAGGAGAACCGCGGCGACGCGCCGCAGATCCTCTCGAACAACGCGATCATCCCCTACTCGCAGGCCGCGTACGGCGAGCAGACCACCCCCGCCTCGGGCGTGACCAACCACACCGGTGGCTTCACCCCGCGCAGCATCGACGGCAAGGCGCCCAACGCCACCGGCTTCATCGGTAACCGCTCGGTCTACTTCGTCTACGACCCGCTGGACACCGAGCCCGACACGGACACCATCGCGTTCATCAACTGGGCCAAGGCCCCCGCGCAGCTCCCGATCTGGACCACCTTCGGCTTCGTCTCCTAGTCGACGCCCGAGCCACACCGCAGCATGTGATCGAGTGACGGGCCGTCCCGAATCGGGGGTTCAGGGACGGCCCGTCGCCTCCGCAGAGTTCCAGGCGGGGCAGGGTGCGCGGGATCGGTACGGTGACGGGTTCGGTGGCCGCGGCGACAAGCCGGAGGTTCCGGCGAACCCGACCACCACTCGGCTCCGGGACATCGTCGGGTGCGTCGGCACAGACCGGAGTCCGATCCCGGGAAGCACCGCGTCCGGCCCGATCAGAAGCACCTGCCGTGCGAATACTCCGACCTTCGTGCGGTGTTCATCGACTGGGCCCAGGCCCCGCGCAGCTCCCGATCCGGGCCATTCGCATTCAGGCCCTGATCGACGCCGGGCCGAGGTACCACGGTTCACCGGTCGCACGACTCCAGGGGCTTTCGAGCCAAAGTTCACCCGACGGTGGCGGATCGCTCATCCGTTTGCCATCACCGGCCCCTGACGTTTCCCCCGCGGACGCCCACCAGGTCGCCGCGTGCTGTTTTGCTCGATCCCATTGACCCCGGAAGGGCATTTCATGAAGCTTCGTCGTCTGCTCGCGCTCACCGTCGCGGTTCCGGCCGCGCTGGCGATCGCCGCGGTGCCGGCCATCGCCACGGACGCCGCACCCACTTCTTCGGCGACCACGGCATCGGGCACCATCAAGGTCAGCCCGCTGTACGGTCCGGCCGACGCCACCGGCAAGGCGACCGTGCGCGCGAGCGTTCCCTGTGGCCCCGACGCGACCGCCTTCCGGTTCGTCGTGCGTTCGCCCGACGCCAACGAGCGGGTCTTCGGTGGGTCGTTCCTGGGTACGCCGCTGCCCGCCGACAAGGTCGCGGACACCGCGGTCGTCGGCCTGCGGGCGCTCTTCCCGGTCGGCTCCGCCGCGCAGGAAGGCGTCGCGCACAAGCTGGTCGCGCAGTGCTACACAACCGGCGCGGACGGCGTGCTGACCATCACCGAGCCCGCCTCGGTCGACCTGCGCGTCAACAGCGGCGTGTGGAGCTCGCTTTCGCCCGAGGTCCGCGCGCTGCCCACCAAGATCGGCGCCCTGCGCTTCGGTCTGGTCCTGTTCCGCGGCTTCGCGCCCGGTGAGCACGTGGACGGTGTCGTGCGTGCCGCCGACGGCACCGCCACCCCCGTCTCGTTGCAGCCGCAGATCGCGCCCAACGGCACCTGGGGCGGCGCGCTGCTGACGCTCCCGGCGTCCGTGGCCGACGGTTCCTACACGCTCGTGCTCTCCGGCACGGACTCGAAGGCGACCTCCTCGGTCTCGATCACCCTCGACTCGTCCCGCCTGTGGTGGTGACGCGGCGTCGGTGACAACGCCTTGGGCCGCCGGGAATCCTCCCGGTGGCCCACTTGCGATCCGTCCCCGTTTCCTTTCCTCTCAACGGAGTTGACCAGATGAGCCTAAGACTCGCGCGCGTGCTGGCATCGTGCGGAGCCGGGCTGCTCGTAATGTCGGCCATGCCGACGCTCGCGGCGGCGGCCGACCCCGGTTCCCCGACTCCGACGATCGTCGTCGCTCCGGGTACCGGCAAGATCGACACCAAGGTGACGATGAAGGCGACGGTGCCCTGTGCGGCGCCGGCCACCAATTTCCGCTGGAGCGTCAGCGGGGGCACGCTGACCGCGCCGCGCCTGATCGGTGGCGAGGTCGGCGACGAGCTTCCCGGTGATCGGATCCCCAACCGCACCACGGCGATCCGGCTGTTCCTGGCGGGGACCGACCTCACGGGCACGTTCAAGTTGACCGCGCAGTGCGTAAGCGACATCGGCACGCTGTTGAGCGAACCCGCGTCGGTCGACATCACGACGGCGGACGCGGCGGACGGCAAGACGTGGAGCGTGGCGGCTCCGCCCACCTCCGAGCCCCCGACCACCTCGCCGCCCACCAGCACGCCACCGACCACCACGCCGCCGACGACCACCCCGCCGACCGGCGCGGAGGACACCCTCGTCCTCGACCCCACGACCGGCGAGCTCTTGACGAAGGGGAACATCACCTCGTTGAAGGCATGCCCGCAGGGCGCGACGAAGTTCCTGTTCCTGCTGACCCCTCCCGGCGGCGGCACCGAGACGCGCATCGGCGGGTTCTCGCCCCAGGCCCTTCCCGCGGACCGCAAGCCGGCGATCACGCAGAAGCTGATCATCTCGGGCGGTGCCGAAGGTGACTACCGCATCCGAGCCCAGTGCCTGGACGACGCCGGCGCGGTCGTGACGAACGACCTCGCCCGGGTCAACCTGAAGCTCGAGGGAACCGCCTGGAAGGTGCTGGCCACCGTCACGCCGACCGTGGGCTTCAACGACGAGATCAAGATTCCCGACGCGACCGGTGTGCAGGTGAACTACACCCTCACGCTGACGAACTTCCCCGCGAATGTGCCGTTCAAGGCCGTGATCACCAAAAAGAACGACACCGCGTTCGCCCCGGTCGAACTACCCACGACCACAACCGATGCCGGCGGTCGGTTCACGGCCTCACTCGCCCCCTTCCCCCGGGCGGCGGCTCCCTGGGTGGACGGCGACTACATCCTGACGGTCACGACCACCGAGACCGGACCCAAGGTGGAGCGCCCCTTCAAGGTCACCCTCACGCGTGCCGGGGCGACCAACGGTTCGAGCACCGGCACCACCACGGGCACCACGACCGGCACGACGGCCGGTGACACCGCCGGGACGACCGCGGGCACGACCACCGGAACCACGACCGGCACGACCGCCGGTGACACCGCGGGCACCACCGCGGGCACCACCGCCGGCACGACCACGGGCACCACGACCGGCACCAGCTCCGGCAGTTCGGCCGGGAGCGGCAACGGCGGCGGAGGCGGTGGGCTCGCGCACACCGGTGCCCTGCTGGACCCGCGCCTGCTCGGCACCGCCGGCGGCACGCTCCTGATGATCGGCGGCGTCATGTGGTACCGCAGCCGCGGCACCCGCAGCACGCTGCTTGCCGGCAGTGGCACCTTCGGCGAGGACGACGGGGACACTCCCGCGACCGTCTGACGACGGGGGAACACACCGAACGGCCGCCCGCTGTAGCACCGGGGGCGGTGGGGTGAGAGAGGGGCTCTGTCGCAGCGCACGGGCTGCGACAGGGCCCTTTCCCGTGCCGCCGATGGCCGCGGGGCCCTCGGCTCAGCCGAGTTGGGACATCACCTCCGAGGCGATCAGCTCCAGGTGGTCCAGGTCGTGCAGGTCCAGGATCTGGAAGTAGATCCGGGTCGAGCCGATTTCGGCGAAGCGACCGATCCGGTCGACCACTTCGGCGGGCGAGCCGGCGAGACCGTTCTCCTTGAGTTCGGCGGGTTCGCGGCCGATCACCGCGGCGCGGCGGGCCACCTCGGCGTCGTCCTTGCCCACGCAGGCCACGAGCGCGTTCGACAAGACCAGGTCCTCGCTCTTGCGACCGTGCTCGGCGAGCGCGTCGCGCACCCGGTCGAACTGCTGCGCGCTGGTCTGCACCGATGCGAACGGGATGTTGAACTCGTTCGCGAAGCGCGCGGCCAGCGCCGGTGTGCGCTTGGCGCCGAAGCCGCCGATCAGGATCGGCGGGTGCGGGCGCTGCGCGGGCTTGGGCAGCGCGGGCGAGTCGGCCAGCGAGTAGTAGCGCCCGTCGTAGTCGAAGGTATCGCCGACCGGGGTGTCCCAAAGGCCGGTGATGATGTCCAGTTGTTCTTCGAGCCGGTCGAACTTCTCGCGCGGGAACGGGATCCCATAGGCGGTGTGCTCCTGCTCGAACCAGCCCGCGCCGATGCCCAGTTCGACGCGCCCGCCGGACATCGCGTCGACCTGCGCGACCTGGATCGCGAGCACGCCGGGCAGCCGGAACGTCGCCGCCGTCATCAACGTGCCCAGCCGAATGTGCTTGGTCTCCCGGGCCAGCCCGGCCAGCGTTATCCAGGCGTCGGTGGGACCGGGCAGGCCGTCGCCGCTCATGCGCAGATAGTGGTCCGAGCGGAAGAAGGCCCCGAAACCGAGGTCTTCGGTGGCTTTGGCCACGCTCAGGAGCGTCTCGTAGGTCGCGCCCTGCTGGGGTTCGGTGAAGATACGCAGATCCATGTGCCCATCCTCCCCCGAGGACGCGCCGCCCACCGGACTCGATCATGCGAGCCGCGCCGGAAAGGGCACCACGTGTGCCACACCGCGTCGCCGGCGCGGCGGGATCGCCGGGGCGTGCCGATGCGGTAGGCCCGACCAGGTCGCGGTCTCCTCGGCGGCACGCAGCCGCACCAGGTTGCGAAAAACGATCGCCCAGGCCGCCGCGCAGGCCCGCCGCTGGGCGGGCTCCAACCTGGCCCAGTCCCCGCAGGGGTTGTCCGCGACGCCCTGTCGGGCCAGCAGCGTGAGCACCTTGGCGACCCGCCCGAGCACCCGGGCGGCGCCCGCGATCGGCACGGCGGCCGGGTCTCCGCCCGGCAGCGGAACGACCGCGGCGCAATCGGGGCCCACGATCCGGCCGACGATCTCCCGCGCGTCCCCGAGTTCGTCGGCCACCCGGCACAGGCAGCCGCCCCGGTCCGGCTTGCCGCTCCACGCGTGCACCACCTGCTGCACGGTGTGCAGCGCGAGCGCGACGGCGGCCAGTGCGCGCGGCGTGGAATCGACGGTGGCCAGCTCGTCGTCCAGTTCGGCGAAGGTCTCGATGGTGTGCATGATCGCTCCCTCGTGCGGTGCTTGTCCGGGTCGCCCGGAGTTCGCCGGAGTTCGTCCGGTGTGTTCACGACGCCTCCAGATTGCGCCCGAGGGTCGGACGAATCGCCCGCCGTCGAACAATCTGTGGACAACCAAGCGGATTTTCGGCGGGTTTCACTCTTCGGGGTGATGTGTCTCCGGGTTGTCCACAGGCAGCCGGGCACGCGGAGTGACCACGTGCCAACCTGATCGTTTCCCGAGCAGGCAGCACTCGGCTCACGTACTCATCAGGGGGTGGTGGCATGTCCCGCACCGACGGCGAAGGCACAACGGGCTACGCGGTCGATACCGGCGAACTGCACGGACTGGTCCGGCGCTTGCACAACATCGGCGCCGACTACCTCGCGCGCGGCTGCTTCGCCGAGCCCGCCCGGGTCGCGGCCGACACCGCCCTTGGCCCCGATGCCCTGGGGACGCTCCCGGGCGCCGCCGAGTTGACCGACCGACACCGCCGAGCGGCGGCCGAGATGGTCGAGCTGTTGGCGCGGATTCGCGCCGAGTTGGCCACCACCCGGATCGAACTCGGCCACACCGCCGACCGGTTCACCGCCACCGAGACCGAGGTCGGCACGCTGCTGCGGACGGCGGCCTCGCGATGAGCACCCCCGACGCCGTGGACACGTACGCGGCGATTCACGCGGCCCGCCCCGGCGAGGTGGCCGCAGCGGCCGACGGTTGGCGCCTGGCCGCCGTCCGGCTGGCCGAGTTGCGCGACGCACTCGCCGAGACCGCCCGACGTGGCGCCCAGATCTGGACCGGCGGCGGCGCCGAACGCTTCACCGCCCGCTGTCACACCCTGGCCGACACCGCCGACCGACTCGCCGCCCACGGCATCGCGCTGCACCAGCACCTCGACAAGGCGGCCCACGCCCTGAACCTGGCCCAAGAGCAAGCCACCGACCCCACAGCCGCCCAATCCGCCGCCACACGCCTGGAGGACGTATACCGCGACCTCGGCGACCGACTACCCGCCCTCCCCCCTCCGCCGCACACCGACGCCACACCGAAAACCAACCTCCCCGCCGACGCTCCCCCCACCACCACCCCACCCCCGAGCCAACCCTGCGCCAAGAACACCACCGCCCCCACCAACCCGAGCACCATCAACCCCACCACCACCGACCCCGGCAACATCACCCCCCTCTCACCCCCGCCACCCCCACTCGCCCCACCCACATCCTGCGACCCACTCGAAGCCCCACCCCCCGAAGCCCCCGCAGTCACCCAAGCCTCCGAAGCACCCAAGACAGTGCCGCCCCCACCACCACCGTCCACACCAATCCCCACCTGTCTGACCAACAGCACACCGCCCCTGCCCCCACCACCCCCCGAAGCCCCACCCACACCGACACCGCCCCTCACCCCACCCCCACCATCCAGCTGCCCACCGCCCCCACCACCCCCGCCCGTCATGGGCACCCCCCTACCCCGAGACCCTCGCCAGGTCCTCCCAGCCGGAATCGGCCCCCGCGTACGCCGCCCCACCCCACCCCCCTCGCCCCCGATCCCCCCGGTAACCGGCATCCGCATCGCACCCGGCCTGCGCACCGGCAGCCCAGCAGCCACACACGACGCCGCACACACCGCCACCCCCCTCCCCAACCCACTCGGCACCACCACCCACAACGACCCACCCCCCACCCCCCTGCCACCCACATGGCTGACCGCCCCCACCACCGGCGGCACCCCCACCACCCCCACCCCAACCCCCCGCCCCCGCAGCCGCTACACCACCCACCCACCCGAAGCCTGGTGGACCACCCCCGAACCACCCCACCCCCCAACCTGACCACCCACCCCCGGCGCGTCAGCGCCCCCGACCCAGCCCCACCCCGGTGATCGACGCGCGCAGCGCGGAGAGCGGCGGAGCCGCAAAACAAAGACTTCGTGGCCCGGTGCGAAGCGCAGGGACACGAAGTCACGAGCGAGGGGCCACTTTTTGCGGAGGAACGTCAGCGGGGGAGCAAAAAGTGGCCCCTCGCGAGCCGGCGCCAAAGGCGCCCGACAAGAAGCAACGCCGCATCGCCGAAAGCCGCCCACCCGCCCGCCAAGCCCGCGACCCCGCCCCGCCCACCACGCCCGGCTCACGACTGACCAGCCCCGCCCGCTCCACTCACGACCGAGCCCCAGATGTCGGACTCGACATGCGACCGAGCCCCACCCCTCGCTCCACTCGCGACCCCGCCCCGGATCTCGAACCCGCCCTACGACCGCCGTTCATCCCCTCGCCGCGCTCACGACCTCGCCCGGCTATCGGCCCCGGCACTCGGACCGAGGTCGTAAGCGCGGCAAGGGGATGAACGTCGGTAATGAGCTGCGCCGGATATTCCGGTCCAGGTCGTGAGCGCGGCGAGCCGGTGAGTCCCAACGCTGTACCCGACATCCGGTCGTAAACCGGGTGGGACACCCCAGCCGAAGTGAGCAGCGCGGTGATGGGGTGAGCGTAGGTCGTAGGTCGAGCCGGACCCTCGGGCCGGGGCAGGATCGGGAGCGGGCCAACCAGGTCGGCCCCGAGCTTCGCCGCCCACCCCACCCGCGACCTCGGCCCGCCCAAGCCCCACAAACGCAACAGGGCCACCCCGACCAAGCCGAGGCAGCCCTGTACACAAAAACGCCCTACACCCGCCCGCCGACCCTCACCACCATCGATGCGACCCCGGCCCCGACCCAACGCCCAGCATCGCCCAAACGACCCTCGGCCCTCGGCCCCAATCCCAGCCTCAAGCCCTCAGCCGGAAGCCCTCGAACCCTCAGCCCGAAGCCCTCAAGCCCCGACCTGCCCCCGACCCCGACCCAGGTCCCGGCCCGGCCCCCGCCCAGGCCCCAACCTCACCGCCGCCCCCGCCCACCATCCCGCCGAGTCCCCCGAGCCTCCCGAGGCGCCGGCTCCAAGATCGCCACCGACTCCACGTGATGCGTGTTCGGGAACAAATCAAACGACCGCACCGACCGCAGCCTGAACCCGACCCCCGCGAAATACGCCACGTCCCGGGCCAGTGCCGCCGGGTCGCACGCCACATAGGCGACTCGACGCGGGGTCAGCCGTGCGATCCGCTCGACGACCGCCTTGCCCGCACCCGCACGCGGCGGGTCGAGCACCACGATGTCCGCGCGGCGCAGGAACCCGGGTCGGCCCAGCACCTTCTCCACCGTGCCGGTCTCGAAGCGCGCACCCGGCACGTCCCGAAGGTTGTGGATCGCGTCCTCGACCGCCTGCTTGGAGCTCTCGATCCCGATGATCGTGTCGCTGTCCGCCAACCGCTCGGAGATCGCGCCCGCGAACAGCCCGACTCCGCAGTACAGGTCGAGCGCCAGGTCGCCCGGTCGCGGCTCCAGTCCCGCCACGACGGCCTGCACGAGTACGTCCGCCGCTGCCGGGTGCACCTGCCAGAAGCCGCCCGCCGAGACCTTCCAGGTCCGTCCCGCGGCCACCTCGCGCACCGCCGGTCGCCCGTGCACCTTGCGTACCCGGCCCTTGTCGTCGGCACGGAACACCGACACCGCGCGGTTCAGCTCGACGATCGGCATCCGCCCGTCCGCGCCCTCGGCGGGCACCACGGTCACCGCGCGATCCAGCGAACCGGTCGCCGAGACCGCCTCGACCGAGGCCACCCCGGGCCACTCGTGCGCCTCGATACCCAATTCCTCGACGCCGGGCGCCGCGATCGGGCAGGAGTCGATCGGCTGCACATCGTGCGAGCGGTGCTTGCGCAGCCCCGCGCGGCCGGTCGCCGGGTCCACGGCGAACTGCACGCGGGTGCGCCAGCCGAGGCCCTCGGCCATCCCGGGCGGGCTGTCCACGGCCTCGACCTCGACGTGCACGTCGACCTTGCCCAGCCGCAACAACTGCTCGGCCACGACATCCGCCTTGAGCCGGCGCTGCGCGGCGGGTGCGGCGTGCTGCCAGTCGCAGCCGCCGCACATGCCGGGGCCGGCCACCGGGCACGCGGGGGTGATCCGGTCCGGGGAGGCGGCCAGCACCTCGACCACGTCGCCGCGCAGGAAACGCGAGGTGGGTCCACCGTCGGTGATCTCCACGACGGCCCGCTCGCCCGGGAGTCCGTGCCGGACGAAGATGACGCGGCCCTCGTGGCGGGCCACGCAGTGCCCACCGTGGGCGACCGGGCCGATCTCGACCTCGTACCGCTCACCCCGCAGGGACTGGTCCGATTCGGGGGTGGTCGATCCGACAGGCACGGCACTCCTCGTACAACTCGTACAACATCGACAGGGGTTTCGGTGGTCCCTCGGCCGGCGGCGCCCGACGGCGACGCCCGGGGACGACACGGCGACACAAAGAAAGCGCCTCACGGAGGTGGGCGCGCATCCAGGGTAGTCCCTACCCGAACAAGCCGCGCCCACCGTCACGACGCGCCGTCCACCACCGCCGCCCGCACACCCCCCGGCCCGGACACCAGGCGCCCAGACCCGGCCCACACCCCCGGCCGAGCACCCGCCGACCGCACCTCAAACGCCCGTCAAGACTCCCCACCCGAACCACCCGAACCACCCGACCCACCCGACCGGTCCGAACCACCCGAGCCACCCGACCGATTCTCCGGCCGCACCGGCCGACTCTCCGCCCGCTCCCCCGACCCCCGCTTCCCGTCCCCGCCGCGCGGCGTCCGCGCCGGCCCGCGCCGCACCGACCCCGGCGCGACCCACGCCTTCGGCTCCTTGAGCCGCTCGGAGGACTCCAACTGCCACGGCACCGAGGTGACCATGACCCCGGGTGTGAACAGCAGCCGGCCCTTGAGCCGCAGCGCACTCTGGTTGTGCAGGATCTGCTCGTACCAGCGCCCGACCACGTACTCGGGGATGTACACGTTCACCACATCGCGCGGACTGGACCGACGCACCGACTTCACGTATTCGATCACCGGTCGGGTGATCTCGCGGTACGGCGAGTCGAGCACCTTGAGCGGCACCTCTATACCCCGCTCGTCCCACTCCCGGCGCAGCGACTCGGTCTCGGCCGGGTCGACGTTGACGGTGACCGCCTCGACCACGTTGGGGCGCGAGTATCGGGCATAGGCCAGCGCCCGCAGGGACGGCTTGTGCAGCTTGGACACCAGCACGATCGCGTGCACGCGCGAGGGCAGCTTGGTGTCGTCGATCTCGACCGCGGCCAGCTCGGCGGCGACCCGGTCGTAGTGCCGGCGGATCTGCTTCATCAGCAGGAACAGGAAGCCCATCGCCGCTATCGCGATCCAGGCGCCCTGGGCGAACTTGGTCACCAGCACGATCACGAGAACCGTGCCGGTCATGAACAGACCGAAGGCGTTGATCACCCGGCTGCGCATCATCCGGCGGCGCGCGGCCGGGTCGGCCTCGGTCTTCAGATGCCGGGTCCAGTGCCGGATCATGCCCGCCTGGCTCATCGTGAAGGACACGAAGACGCCGACGACGTAGAGCTGGATCAGCTTGGTGGGTTCGGCGTCGAACGCGATGATCAGCACGATCGCGAACGCGGCCAGCATGATGATGCCGTTGCTGAACGCGAGCCGGTCGCCGCGCGTGTGCAGTTGCCGGGGCAGGTAGCGGTCCTGGGCCAGGATCGAGCCGAGCACCGGGAAGCCGTTGAACGCGGTGTTCGCGGCCAGGATCAGGATCAGGCCGGTGACCGCGAGCACGAGGTAGAACAGCGGTGATGCGAACGTGCCGCCGAAGACCGCGTCGGCGACCTGCGCCACCACGGTCTTCTGCTCGTAGTCGGCGGGCGCTCCCTGGATCTGGGTGGCCGGGTTCTCCGCGAAACGCACCTTCGTCATGTTGGCCAGCGCCAGCATGCCCATCAGCATGGTCACCGAGATGGTGCCCATCAGCAGCAGCGTGGAGGCGGCGTTCTTGCTCTTGGGCTTGCGGAACGCGGGAACGCCGTTGCTGATCGCCTCGACGCCGGTGAGGGCGGCACAACCGGAGGAGAAGGTGCGCAGCAGCAGGAACACCAGCGCGAAGCCGCTGAAGCTGTCCTCGGCCTCGATGTGGAATCCGGCGCTCTCGGCCTCCATGTCCGCGCCGGTGGAGGCCCGGATCAGGCCGAACAGCGTCATCCCCAGGATGGCCGCCATGAAGGCATAGGTGGGAACCGCGAAGAGCTTGCCCGACTCGCGGACACCACGCAGGTTCATCGCCATCAACAGCAGCACCAGGCCGACCGCCAACAGCACCTTGTTCGATTCCAGCGCAGGCACCGCGGAGGCCATGTTGGCCACCCCCGAGGAGACCGACACCGCCACGGTCAGCACGTAGTCGACCAGCAGCGCGCTGCCGACCGTAAGGCCGGCGTTGGGCCCGAGGTTGACGCTCGCGACCTCGTAGTCGCCGCCGCCGCTGGGATAGGCGTGCACGTTCTGGCGGTAGGAGGCGACGACCGTCAGCATGACCACGACGACGGCCAGTCCGACCTTCCACGAGAAGTGGTAGGTCGCCATTCCCGCCATGGAAAGGGTGAGCAGGATCTCGTCCGGCGCGTACGCGACGGAGGACAGTGCGTCGGAGGCGAAAATGGGCAGCGCGATGCGCTTCGGCAGGAGCGTCTCGGACAGCTTGTCGCTGCGCAGGGCTCGGCCGACAAGGATGCGTTTGGACAGATCGGTCAGTCTTGACACGCAGGTGATCGTAAGCCCATCGACTTTCGCCGGGCCGGGGGCATGCCGTAAGGCGTCCACGTGTAACGTCTCGGCGAGGTCTGCCACCCTGGTAACACCACATACGAGCATCAGACCGGGCACAACGGACCAAATCCGGAAGGACGGCCGTGCACATCGTCATCATGGGCTGCGGGCGCGTGGGTTCCACGTTGGCCCAGACGCTCGAGGAGCTGGGGCATTCGGTGGCGGTCATCGACCGCGATCCGTCCGCGTTCCGCCGGCTGGGGTCGCACTTCTCCGGCCGCCGGATCAAGGGCATCGGCTTCGACCAGGACACCCTGCGCGAGGCCGGTATAGAAGAGGCCGGCGCGTTCGCGGCGGTCAGCAGTGGCGACAACTCCAACATCATCGCGGCGCGCGTCGCCCGCGAGACCTTCGGCGTGGAGAACGTCGCCGCGCGGATCTACGACCCGCGCCGGGCCGAGGTCTACGAACGCCTGGGCATCCCGACGGTGGCCACCGTGCGCTGGACCGCGGACCAGATGTTGCGCCGGTTGTTGCCCAGCGGCGCGGAGCCGCTGTGGCGCGATCCGTCCGGGAGTGTGCAGTTGGCCGAGGTGCACGTGAACTCGGCATGGGTGGGCCACCGGATCAACCGGCTCGAACAGGCGTCGGGCGCACGCGTCGCCTTTGTCACCCGTTTGGGCGAAGGCATCCTGCCGACCTCCGAAACCGTGATCCAGGAGGGCGACCTCGTGCACGTGGTCATGCACCAGGCGGATGTGGCCGCCGTCGAGGCGGCCTTCGAGAAAGCGCCGGAGGAGAGCTGATGCGGGTCGCAATCGCGGGCGCGGGGGCGGTGGGTCGCTCCATCGCGGCCGAGTTGTTGGAGAACGGCCACGAGGTGCTGCTCGTCGACAAGGCGCCGGACGCCATCAAGGTGGACAGCGTGCCGCAGGCCGAGTGGCTGCTCGCCGACGCGTGCGAGATCTCCTCGCTCGACGAGGCCGCGCTGCAGCGCTGCAACGTGGTGATCGCCGCGACCGGTGACGACAAGGTCAACCTGGTCGTCTCGCTGCTGGCCAAGACCGAGTACGGGGTCCCGCGCGTGGTCGCCCGGGTGAACAACCCGAAGAACGAGTGGCTGTTCAACGAGGCGTGGGGGGTGGACGTCGCGGTGTCCACGCCGCGACTGATGTCGGCACTGGTCGAAGAGGCGGTCAGCGTCGGTGACCTGGTCCGGCTGATGCGGTTCAGCCAGGGCGACGCCAACCTGGTGGAGCTGACCCTCCCGGGCGACGCCGCCCTCGTCGGCACCCGCGTCGGTGACGTGGCGTGGCCCGAGGACACGGCGCTCGTGACGATCATCCGCGAGGGCCGCGTACTGGTACCCGGCAAGGACGACTCGTTGGAGGCCGGCGACGAACTGTTGTTCGTCGCGGCGCCGCATCGCGAAGAGGAACTGGAAGAGCTGTTGTCGGCCTGACCGACAACGCGGTGGAGTGGACGCTCAGGCGGCGGCCAGGTCACCCATGACCTGGTCCGCCTCCTCGCTGAAGGCGCGCGCGAGCGGCTCCCGGCCGTACGGGCGCAGCCGCCTGCGGAAGTCCGCGAGGAAGTCGTTGCACTGGGCGGACGACAGGTTGCCCGCGATCCGCAGCGCCTCGGTGGCCTTGCCGCAGGCCGCGTCCAGGTCGCCCTGGGCCAGGTGGGCCGCGGCCATGAAGGTGGTGTCCTGGGCACACCGGCGGGACGCGCCGGCGCGGCGCAGTTTGATCGACTCGCCCGCGAAGTCGTGGATCCGGTCCGGTAGGCCGAGGTCGCGATGGCTGTGCGCGAACTCGTGTTGCAGCTCCGATTCGTCGAAGTAGTTGCACCAGGAGGGGTCGTCCTCGATCGGGCCGGCCGCGTCCAGGTGCCGCTCGGCGATGCCCATCGCCCGTTCGCACGCGCGCCGATCGCCCAGCGCCGCATAGCCGCGCGCCTCCATCGCGGCCACGATCGCCCGCGCCCGGGGACCCAGCGCGCCGCCGGCGCCCTGTTCGGCGGCCCGGGCCAGTTGTACCGCCTCCCAGCCGTGCCCCAGGTAGACCGATTGGCAGGCCATGTTGGCCATCACGTAGGCCCCGTAGGCCGGGTCGTCGGCCGCCTGGGCCAGCCGCAGGGCCTGGATGTGGTAGCGCTGGGCCAGCGCGTGCCGGCCGGAATCGAAGGACAACCAGCCTGCCAATTCGGTGAGTTCGGCGACGGCGCGGAACAACCGGCGACCCACCTCGTCGCCGTAGGAACCGGCCAGCTTGGTGCGGGCGACGCCGTTGAGGTGGTTGACGACGGTGTCCCGCAGATCCCCGCCGCCCTGTGCGCGGTCGAGTCGGCGAAAGGCCAGGACGGTCTGGTGGATGCGTAGGACGTCCGCGTCGCGCACGGTGACGGGACCGCGCGAGGCGAGCTTCTCGGGCTCGCCCTCGGCCCGGGACGCGGTCGACCAGAACAGCGCGGGGGCGGCGAACGCCCCCACGCCGAAGGCCGTATTGGCCAGGAAGGTACGGCGGTTCATGTCTCTCTCCGACAATTCGGCCACGGCGTGTCTGACTTCGGCCGCGGTCCGGGCGACTTTCAGCCCGTCGAAGGGGTCGGGGTTCGGTGGCCGCCGGTCGCGCATCCCGAGGTCCTCGACCGTGAGTTCGCAATCCAGGCGCCGACCGAGAGCCTCGGCCAACAGCTCCGGAATCGGCCAACGCGGCTGTGCGCCTTCCAGCCAACGGGCCACCGAGGTGTGGCTGCACCCGAGGTGCAGCCCGCGTCGCTCGGCGACCGAGTTGACCCAACGGGCCAGTTCGCGCCGGGAGAGACCGGCTTCCGCTACCAATGCGATGAGGTCACCGTTTCCGGCCACCGTCCCCGCCTCCTTCGTCCACTGGAGGTCTAACGGGGACGCTAACGGCACGGTTACGCGATCATGCGGGAATAGCCGATTGGACCGCACATGGCCCAAATTCTCCGTAATCGACCAATGCGCCATACCCGAATGATCACCGCGATGATCACTTCGGCACCCACCCGAACCGGCCCGGCACGGCTCGCATCATCCACCGCCACACGACGACGACCCGACGACCCGACAGCCCGACGAGCAACCGCTCAATCCGCGACGCGGTCTTCCCGCCGCTCGTCCCGCTGCTCGCCCACCGGCGCCGCCTCGACCGCCGCCGAGCCGTCTTCGGCGTCCTCGGCGTCCTCCACCTTCACCGGCGGCGGCGCCTTCGACATGATCAACCAGGTGATGTAACAGACCACCAGGAACGGCGGCACGCCCAGGGCGACCTTGGCGATCCCCAGCGCCGTGACATTGCCGGTCCAATAGATCGGGATCTGGATCACGATCCGCAACACGAACATCACGAACCAGACCCAGGTCGCCCGGCGATACGCCGCGAACCGGGCCGGGTTCTGCCGCCAGGTGAAGTTCTCGCCCAGCGCCGGGCCGAGCACGATGCCGATGAGCGGCCAGCGCACCAGGATCGAGATCAGGTAGGCCAGCGCGTAGGCGCCGTTCAGCAACATGCCGAAGGCGTAGAAGTTCTCCGCCTTGCCGGACTTGACCGCGATCCAGCCGGCCAGCGCGACGCCCAGGAAGCCGCCGAGTGCGTGCTGCAGGGTCTCCCGGCGCGCGATCCGAACCACCGCGAACGCCAACGCGACGGCGCCGGCGGTCATCGCCGAGGTCCACGTGGAGTGGCTGATCGTGAAGGCGACCACGAACACCAGGCCGGGCACGGTCATGTCGATCATGCCGCGCACACCGCCGAAGGCGGCGATCATCGAGGCCGCGCTGTCGGTGGGGGCCGGCTGCTCGCCGGGCGCGTCGGAGGCGGACTTTTCCATATGGGCGGTCACTCGTTCACTCTCGGCCGACGGGGCGCAGCTCGTACCTGGGGTTGAACAGGACGGGGCGGCCCGCAGTGGTGCTCACCCGCCCGTGGGCGACCAATTGCCGCCCCGGCTCGATCCCGGCTATCCGCCGCCGACCGAGCCAGACCACCGACAGCGCCGCCGAACCGTCGTACAGCTCGGCCTCGAGCGCGGGCACGCCCGCGCGCGGCCGGAAGGTCACCGTGCGCAGCGTGCCGCCGACCGTGATCAGGTCCCGTTCGACCACGTCCACGATCTTGGTACAGCCGAGCCGCTGGGTGTCGTGCAGCAGCTCCTCGGCGTGCAATTCCTCATGGGTGGAGGTCCACCGATCCAGCATCCGCCGCAATCGCCCGGATCGACGCTCCACCCCGGCTGCGCTACCACTCATGCCGGCAAGGGTACCGCCTATCCAACGGCCCTCGGCTGCCCGAAAGTGCCCGCCCGCCGGGGCCGGCGGCCCACCGGGTGAGGCCGCGAGCTATCCCTCGAAGCGATAACCCATCCCCGGCTCGGTCAGCAGATGGCGAGGGTGCGAGGGGTCGTGCTCCAGCTTGCGGCGCAACTGGGCCATGTAGACCCGCAGGTAGTTCGTCTCCGTCCCGTACTGCGGCCCCCACACCTCCTGCAACAACGCGCGCTGGCTGACCAGCCGGCCGGCGTGCCGGACCAGCACCTCCAGCAGGTGCCACTCGGTCGGGGTGAGCCGCACGTCGGCTCCGTCCCGGGAGACCCGTTTGGCCGCGAGATCCACCGTGAAGGATTCGGTGACCACGACCGGCGCCTCCTCCTCGGGCACCGCACGCCGCACCGCCGCGCGCAGCCGCGCGAGCAACTCGTCCATCCCGAACGGCTTGGTCACGTAGTCGTCCGCGCCCGCGTCCAGCGCCGCGACCTTCTCCGCCGACGCGTGCCGTGCGGACAGCACGATGATCGGGATCCTGGTCCAGCCGCGCAGTCCCTTGATCACCTCGACCCCGTCGATGTCCGGCAGGCCCAGGTCGAGCAGCACCACGTCCGGATGCCGGTCGGCGGCGGCGGTCAGCGCCGCGGTGCCGTCCCCCGCAGTGTCCACGTCATAGCCGCGGGCCTTGAGGTTGATGGCCAGGGCCCGCACGATCTGTGGCTCGTCGTCGACGACCAGGACCCGTGTCATCGCTGTTCCTCCCAAGTGGTTCGCTGATCGGTCGCGGGGGTCCGCCCCTCGCCCGCACTCTCGACTTCACGAGCGCCCGCGCCCGCACCCACGCCGGCGCCCGCACCGGCACCGGCACCGGCACCCGCACCCGCACCCGCGAGCGAGGCCGTGCGCAACGCCAGCACCATCGTCAGCCCGCCGCCGGGCGTGTCCTCGGCCGTCAACGTGCCGTCCATGGCTTCGGCGAAGCCACGCGCGACCGCCAACCCGAGTCCCACCCCATTGCCCTTCGGCGCGTCGCCCAAGCGTTGGAACGGCTCGAAGATCCGCTCCTTCGACTCGTCCGGCACACCGGGCCCGCGGTCGGCCACCCGCAGCTCGACCCGATCCTTGAGCGCGCCCGCCGACACGTGCACCCGGCGGCCCGGCGGATTGTGCTTGACCGCGTTCTCGATCACGTTGGCCAGCACCCGCTCCAGCAGGCCCGCGTCCGCGGACACCGCGGGCAGCGTCTCGGGGATGTCCAGCGCCACCCGGTCCTCGGCGACCCCGGCCAGCGCGCCCGGCACCACCTCGTCCAGACCGATGTCGCCCATCAGCGGAGTCACCGTCCCGGTCTGCAACCGGCTCATGTCCAGCAGGTTCCCGATCAGCGTGTCCAGCCGGTCCGCGCCGAACTCGATCGCCGCCAACAGCTCGGCCTCGTCCTCCTCCGACCAGCTCACATCCTCCGCCCGCAGGCTCGACACGCTGGCCTTGATCGTGGCCAGCGGCGTCCGCAGGTCGTGCGAGACCGCCGCCAGCAGCGCGGTGCGAATCCGGTTGCCCTCCTTGAGCCGACGCGCCTGGGCCGCCTCGGCGACCAACTGTCGGCGCTCCAGGACCACCGCGGCCTGCGCGGCGAACGCCCCGAGCACCCGGCGGTCCTCGGCGGGCAACACCCGCCCCGACAGCGCCAGCGCCAGCGAATCGGACACCGGCACGTCCACGTCCGCGTCCTCGGGCCTGACCGCCGGATGCGGCCCCACGCTGCCCACGCACAACCACGGAGTGTGGTGCTCCTCGCGCTGCAGCAGCGCCACCGACTCCATCCCGAACGTCTCGCGCACCCGATCCAACAGCGCCGGCAGCGCCTGCTCGCCGCGCAACACACTGCCCGCCAGAAAGCTCAGCGTCTGCGCCTCGGCCTGACTTCGCGCGGCCTGATGGGTACGTCTGGCCGCCAGGTCCACCACCGAGGCCACCGACAGCGCGACCAGCACGAAGATGCCCAACGCGAGCATGTTCTCCGGATCGTCGATGGTCAGGTTGTGCAGCGGCGGCGTGAAGTAGTAGTTCAGCAGGATCGAGGACACCACCGCGGTGAGCACGGACGCCCACAATCCGCCGAGCAGCGCGACCGCGACGGTGACCGTCAGGAACAGCAACATCTCGGTGGACAGGCCGTGGCTGTCCCGGGTCGCGTCCAGCGTGTAGGTGAGTGCCAGCGGGCCGATCACGGTCACCGCCCACGACGCGATCCGCCGGCCGCGCCCCAGCGGGGAGCGCATCGGGCGCAGCACCCGCCCCACGCCCGCGTGCTCGTGGGTGACGATGTGCGTGTCGATGTCGCCGGACTGCGCGGCCACGGTGGCGCCCACGCCCGGGCCGAACAGGTACTGCCAGGGCTTGCGCCGGCTGCTGCCGAGCACTATCTGCGTCGCGTTCACCCCACGCGCGAAGGACAGCAGCGCGGTGGGCACGTTCTCGCCGACCACCGAGTGGAAGGTGCCGCCGAGCGACTCGACCAGCGCGCGCTGGCGGGCCAGCGCCTCCGGGGAGGCGCCGGTGAGGCCGTCGCTGCGCGAGACGTAGACCGCGAGCAGTTCGCCGCCGGAGCCGCGGGTGGCGATCCGAGCGGCCCGGCGCAGCAGCGTCTCGCCTTCCGGGCCGCCGGTGAGGCCGACCACGATCCGCTCGCGGGCCGGCCAGGTGGCGTCGATCTGGTGTTCGCTGCGGTACTGCTGGAGGTATTCGTCCACCCGGTCCGCGGTCCACAACAGCGCGAGTTCGCGCAACGCGGTCAGGTTGCCGACCCGGAAGTAGTTGGACAGTGCCGCGTCGACCTTCTCCGGCGCGTACACGTTGCCGTGTGCCATCCGCCGGCGCAGCGCCTCCGGCGCCATGTCGACCAGCTCGATCTGGTCCGCCCGGCGGGCCACCTCGTCGGGCACGGTCTCGCGCTGCGGCACCCCGGTGATCGACTCGACCACGTCGTTGAGCGATTCGAGGTGTTGCACGTTCACCGTCGAGATCACGTCGATCCCGGCGTCGAGCAGTTCCTCGATGTCCTGCCAGCGTTTCTCGTTGCGCGAGCCCGGCACATTGGTGTGCGCCAGCTCGTCCACGAGGGCGATCCTCGGTCGCCGTGCGATGACGGCGTCCACGTCCATCTCGGTGAACGCGCCGCCTCGGTGGATCATGTCCCGCCGGGGGACGACCTCCAGACCCTGTAGTGCTTCCTCGGTGGTGGGTCGGCCGTGGCATTCCACGAAACCGACGACGACGTCGCTGCCGCGCCTGCGCCGACGTTGTCCCTCGCCCAACATCGCGTAGGTCTTGCCGACGCCGGGTGCCGCACCGAGATAGATCCGGAGCTTGCCGCGTGCCATGTCACCCATTCTCTGCCTCGGGGTGGGGAGTGCCGACACCGGCACTCCCCGTCCCCGGCCCGCCACGACCGCCGGGATCAGCCGGCGAGTCGGGCGAGCGCGATGTTGAGGTCCAGCACGTTCACCCGTTCCTGGCCGAGGAATCCGGCGTTGGGCGCGTCCACGTGCTTGTCCACCAGGGCGCGCACCTCGGCCGGGTCCAGGCCGCCGCGCTCCTTGGCCACCCGCTCCACCTGGAGCAGCGCGTAGGCCCGGGAGATGTGCGGGTCCAGGCCGGATCCGCTCGCGGTGACCGCGTCCACCGGGACCCGGTCCTCGCTCACGCCGTTGAACTTGGCGACCTGTGCCTTGCGGTCGCCGATGAGCTTGACGAAGGTCGGGTTCTCGGGGCCGTAGTTGGACGCCCCCGAGGCCAGGCCGTCGTGGTTCGAGGCCGACGGACGCGGCTGGAACCACCTGGGGTCCGGCAGCGTGCCGACTCCCTCGGCCTGCTCGGCGGTCAGCGCGCCGCCGCCCTGGAGGTAGGTGTAGCCCGCGCCGTCCGCCGTGGCGAGCACCTCGCGGCCGTCGGCGTCGAACTTGCGCGGGTCGCCCTGCGCGTCGACCAGGTCGAAGGACTGCCCGATCAGGGCGGAGCCGACCTTCCTGCCGTTGACGCTGACCATCGAACCGTCGGCGTTGTCCTTGAACAGCGCCTGTGCGATCCCGGTCATGGACAGCGGGTAGAGCACGCCCAGGAGCACGGTGAGCACCAGGAAGGCCCGCAGGGACGCGCCCAGGACACGGATACGGGTACTGAAGTTGGTTGCCATCTGAATCAGCCGATTCCGGGGATGAGCGAGACGAGCAGGTCGATGAGCTTGATCCCGACGAACGGGGCGATCAGGCCGCCGAGACCGTAGATCCGCAGGTTGCGACCGAGCAGCTTGTCCGCCGACATCGGCCGGTAGCGCACGCCCCGCAGGGCCAGTGGGATCAGCGCGACGATGATCAGGGCGTTGAAGACGACCGCCGAGATGATCGCCGACTCGGGGGTGGCGAGCTGCATGATGTTCAGCTTGTCCAGCGGGCCGAGCGCCTCGGCGCCCTTGATGCTCGCGAACATCGCCGGGATGATCGCGAAGTACTTCGCGACGTCGTTGGCGATCGAGAACGTGGTGAGCGCGCCGCGGGTGATCAGCAACTGCTTGCCGATCTCGACGATCTCGATCAGCTTGGTCGGGTTGGAGTCGAGGTCGACCATGTTCCCGGCCTCTTTGGCCGCCGAGGTGCCGGTGTTCATCGCCACGCCCACGTCGGCCTGGGCCAGCGCCGGTGCGTCGTTGGTGCCGTCGCCGGTCATCGCGACCAGCTTGCCGCCGGCCTGTTCGCGCTTGATGAGCGCGAGCTTGTCCTCGGGGGTGGCCTCGGCGAGGAAGTCGTCGACGCCGGCCTCGTCCGCGATGGCCTTGGCGGTCAGCGGGTTGTCGCCGGTGATCATCACGGTCCGGATGCCCATCCGGCGCAGTTCGTCGAACCGCTCCCGCATGCCCTCCTTGACCACGTCCTTGAGGTGGATCACGCCCAGGATCCGGGCGCCGTCCACGTCCTCGACCGCGACCAGGAGCGGTGTGCCGCCGGCGGCGGAGATGCCGTCGACCAGTTCGCCGGACCGGGCCGGCACCACGCCGCCGCGCTCGGACACCCACGCGTTGATCGCGGAGGCGGCGCCCTTGCGCACCATCCGCCCACCGCGGTCCTCGGTCAGGTCCACGCCCGACATCCGGGTCTGCGCGGTGAAGGCGATCCATTCGGCGTGCGTGAGCTCGCCCTGGTGCCGCTCGCGCAGCCCGTACCGCTCCTTGGCCAGCACCACGATCGAGCGGCCCTCGGGCGTCTCGTCCGCGAGCGAGGACAACTGCGCGGCGTCGGCCAGTTCGGCCTCGGTCACGCCGTCCACCGGGACGAACTCGGACGCCTGTCGGTTGCCCAGGGTGATCGTGCCCGTCTTGTCCAGCAGCAGCGTCGACACGTCGCCCGCCGCCTCGACCGCGCGTCCCGACATGGCCAGCACGTTGCGCTGCACCAGTCGGTCCATGCCCGCGATGCCGATCGCCGACAGCAGCGCCCCGATGGTCGTCGGGATCAGGCAGACCAGCAGCGCGACCAGGATGATCAGCGACTGCTCGGCGTGCGCGTACATCGCGATCGGCTGCAGCGTGACGACCGCGAACAGGAAGACGATGGTCAGCGACGCGAGCAGGATGTTGAGCGCGACCTCGTTCGGCGTCTTCTGCCGGGCGGCGCCCTCGACGAGGGCGATCATCCGGTCGATGAAGGTCTTGCCGGGCTCGGTGGTGATCTTGACGACGATCCGGTCCGACAACACCTTCGTACCGCCGGTCACCGCGGACCGGTCACCGCCGGACTCGCGGATCACCGGCGCGGATTCGCCGGTGATCGCCGACTCGTCCACGCTGGCCACGCCGTCCACGACGTCGCCGTCACCGGGGATGATGTCGCCGGCTTCGCACACCACGAGGTCGCCGACGGCCAACTCGGTGGCCGCGACCCGCTCTTCCCTGCCGGCGACCACGCGCCGGGCGACCGTGTCGGTCTTGGCCTTGCGCAGCGTGTCGGCCTGCGCCTTGCCGCGCCCTTCGGCGACCGCCTCGGCCAGGTTGGCGAACACCACGGTCGCCCAGAGCCAGACGGTGACCACCCAGGCGAAGACGCTCGGGTCCTTGATCGCCATGACGGTCGTGATGACCGACCCGATCTCGACCACGAACATGACCGGCGTGCGGACCATGACCCGGGGGTCGAGCTTGAGCAGGGCTCCGGGCAGCGACTTGAGCAGTTGGCGGGGTTCGAACAGGCCGGCCGAGACCCGGCCGGGGCCGGTGGGTGACTCGACGTGTTCTTCGGTGGGGCGTATCGCGGTGTCTGTCATGCCAATCCCTCGGCAAGCGGCCCGAGAGCCAGGGCGGGGAAGAAGGTCAGGCCGGTGATGATCAGGATCACGCCGACGAGTTGGCCCACGAACAGGGGCCGATGCGTCTGCAGGGTGCCCGCCGTGTCCGGAACGCTCTTTTGTTCGGCCAGTCGACCGGCGAGGGCGAGCACGAGGCAGATCGGTACGAATCGGCCGATCAGCATGGCCAACCCGATCATCGTGTTGTAGAACTCGGTGTTCGCGCCGAGCCCGGCGAACGCGCTGCCGTTGTTGTTGGCGCCCGAGGTGAACGCGTAGAGCACCTCGGAGATGCCGTGCGGCGAATCGGAGTTGAGGATCGCGGCCTGTTCACCGGGCAACGCGAGGGCGATGCCAGTGAAGGTCAGGATGGTGGCGGGGACCACCAGGATGTACATCGCGACCAGCTTCATCTCGCCGGCGCCGATCTTCTTGCCCAGGTACTCGGGCGTGCGGCCGACCATCAGACCGGCGACGAAGACCGCCAGGATCGCCATGATCAGGATCCCGTACAGACCGGAGCCGACACCGCCCGGCGTGATCTCGCCGAGCATCATCCCCAACAGGGTGATGCCGCCGCCCAGTCCGGTGTAGGACGAGTGGAACGAGTTGACCGCACCGGTGGAGGTCATCGTGGTGGACACCGCGAAGACCGACGAGCCGGGGATGCCGAACCGCTGTTCCTTGCCCTCCATCGCACCGCCCGCGAGTTCGGGGGCCGCGCCGTTGCCGTGCGCCTCGGTCCACCACATCAACAGGACGGCGACGAACCAGATCACGAACATCGCGGCGAGGATCGCGTAGCCCTGCTTGAGGTTGCCGACCAGGCGCCCGAAGGTGCGGGGCATCGAGAACGGGATCAGCAGGATCAGGAAGATCTCGAAGATGTTGGTGAACGCGTTGGGGTTCTCGAACGGGTGCGCGGAGTTGGCGTTGAAGAAGCCGCCGCCGTTGGTGCCGAGTTCCTTGATCACCTCCTGCGAGGCCACCGGACCACCGGGGATGGTCTGCGATCCGCCGGAGAGCGTCCGCACGGTCTGCGGGTCGGCCAGGTTCTGGATGGTGCCGGACGCGACCAGCACGATCGTGCCGATGATCGCGATCGGCAGCAGGATCCGGATCGAACCGCGGATCAGGTCGACCCAGAAGTTGCCGATCTCGCCCGAGCGGACCCGAACGAACCCGCGCACCAGGGCGATCGCCACCGCCATGCCCACCGCGGCCGACACGAAGTTCTGCACGGTCAGCCCGACCATCTGGACCGTGTGGCCCATCGCGGTCTCACCGGAGTACGACTGCCAGTTCGTGTTCGCGGTGAACGACGCGGCGGTGTTGAACGCCTGGTCCGGCGTGATCGGCTTCATCCCGAGGTCGAACGGGAGGTGGTCCTGGAAGCGCTGCAGGGCGTACAGGCCCAGCAGCGAGAACATCGAGAAGCCGAGCACGCTGCGCAGGTAGACGGTCCAGCGCTGCTCGGCGTTCGGGTCGGCGCCGATCAGCTTGTACAGGACGCGCTCACCGCGCAGGTGCTTGTCGCTGGAGTACACCCGGGCCATGTAGTCGCCGAACGGGCGATGGACCGCGGCCAGGACGGCTATCAGCAGGGACAGCTGGAGTATCCCCGCGAGCGTGACGCTCACCTAGAACCTCTCGGGGAAGATCAGGGCCAGGACCAGGTAGCCGAGCAAAGCGATGGCAACGCTCAGGCCGACGATGCTGTCCGCGTTCACAGCTTCGCCACCCCCTTGGCGATCAAGACGACCAGCGCGAAGAACGCGATCGTCAGGAATACGAAGGCCAGATCAGCCATCGCGGATGCTCCTTGGGACGGACAGGCGCTTGATCGCCCGTAGCGAGGTCATTGATAGCACTTCCAAGCCGTCAAAAATCCTCATAAACAGGGCAAAACCGAAAGCGTTGGCGGCGCCCTAACGCACCCATATGCCTTCTTGACGCGCCCTTGACATCAAGATTCGACGCCCCCGGAACCGCACCCGCGCGCGGGCCGGTGCCACACCCGTCCACGCCCCCACCCACGCCCCCGACATGCACGAAGCCCGGCCCCGCCTTTCGGCGGAACCGGGCTTCGGTGTCTCTCGGGGACCTGCGCCGTTACCGGACCTCGGTGATCTCCGGGCCACGCTGGAACGGGTCCAGGTCGCCCGCGAAGCGGTCCTCCTCGGCGCCCTGCGACGGCACCGCGAGCCCGCTGTTCGGGTCGACCTGCGCGTTCTCCGGCAGGCGGAGCAGGATCGGGTCGCGCGGCGCCATCGGCTCGTTGCCGCGCACCACCACGGTGTCGCGGAACATGCTCTCCAGGTCGGCACCCACCGCGGGGTCCACCGCGGCACGACCGGAGATCACCCCGCGCAGGAACCAGCGCGGCCCGTCGCAACCGACGAAGCGCACCAACTGGTGGCCCTGTGTGCCGTCCGGAAGCTGGACCGGCACCTGGGCCCGCAGTTCCCAGCCCAGGCCGGAGTCCTGCTCGTCCACGATGCCACCCTGCTGGGTGATCCCGGAGGCGATCTCGGCGCGCACCTCGTGCCAGATGCTCTCGTTGCGCGGGGCGGCGAACGCCTGCAGTTGCAGACCGCTGTCCTCCAGCACCACGGTGGCCGCGATGATCAGGTCGTTGGAGACCTCGACCCGCAACTCCATCCGCGGGTCGCTCGGGATCAGCATCCCGCCGAGGTCGATGCGGTCCTCGTGCGGGTCCTCGAGCTCGTCGAAGTCCCACGGACCGTCCGGCCGGGGCGCGGGCGGGATCGGTCGGCTCAGCTCGTCGAGGTCCGAGTCGTCGGAGCCTTGCCCGGCCCCGTCGCTCGAAGCCTCGTCGGCATCGCCCTCGTCCTCGATGATGCCGTCGAGGTCATCGTGCTCCTCGACGGGCAGATCATCCTTTTCGCTGCGTCGGCGACGACCGAACACGTCACAGTCCTTCCCTGTCGGAAGCCGAGTCTTGCATGCCCGCGTTGCCCGCCGCCCCGGCGCTCGAAACGCCGATCGCGGCGTGGCCGCCGGTGGATCCGAAGCCGCCTTCGCCGCGCCCGGAACCGGGCAACTCGGCGACCTCGTGGAACCCCGCTCGCTCGACTCGTTGGATCACGAGTTGGGCGATTCGGTCGCCGCGACGAAAAACGACCGGCGTACGCAGGTCGTGGTTGACCACGACAACCTTGATTTCGCCACGGTATCCCGCATCGACGGTGCCTGGGGCGTTCACCAGGGATACTCCGCACCGCGCGGCGAGTCCGGAGCGCGGGTGCACGAAGGCGGCATAGCCGTCCGGGAGCGCGATCGCGATGCCGGTGGGCAGCACCACACGCTCACCGGGGGCGATCTCGGCGTCCTGCGCGGTCACCAGATCGGCGCCGGCGTCGCCGGGGTGCTCGTACGCGGGCAGCGGCAGTTCGGGGTCCAGCCGGCGCACCAGGATGTCCACACTCGTGCTCACGGGTTCACCTCGAACGCTCGGGCCGCCTTCATCAGGTCGGGGTTGTCCATGACGCGCTGTACGTCTTCCGCACGTCCATTGTCGACGAAGTGCTCGAGTCCCACGCTCACGAACAGCGCCGCCGCCTCGACCGCGACCGGTCCGTCCGGGGCGTCGAGCCGGCCCACCGCGCGCAGGTAGATCTTGCGGCCGGCCACCGCCTCGCACCACGCGTGGATGTACAGCGTGGACCCCACCGGCACCGGGCGACGAAAGTCCGTCTCCAGGTGCCCGGTCACCGCCGTGGTGTGCAGCATGTACCCGATCGCGCCGAGTGCCTCGTCGAACGCGCAGGTCAGCAGCCCGCCGTGGGCCAGGCCCGGGGCTCCCTGGTGCAGCGCGGTGACGGTGAACTCGGCGTCCACGGAGACGCCCTCGCCGGCGCGCGCGCGAATGCGCAGCCCGCCCGGGGCGGCCTCGCCGCAGCCGAAGCAGTCGCTGTAGTGCTCGCCCAGCTCGGTGCCGGGAGGAGGCGCGTCCGGGTGGAGCCGGGGCACCACCGCTTCCGGAGGCGGGGTCAGGGATGTTGGTCGACTCACGCCGAAGGACACTACCGTCGTTCCGACCGACACCCGCGCAGCGGCTTGGGAGCCGCCGGCGCCGCGGCCCGAAAGGGGCGCGGGACGGAAGGAAGCGCATGACCAAGAGCGTGGTCGTCACCGGGGCGACCGGTGGGATCGGCCTTGCCGTGGCCCTGGAGCTGGCCGGATCCGGCTTCGACGTGATCGGCACGGCCAGGACCCACGAGCGGGCCGAGCGCCTGCGCGAGGCCGCCGAGCGGGCCGAGGTGGGCGTGCGCACGGTCCTGCTCGACGTCGCCGACGCCACCTCGACGGTGCAGGCCTTCACCGAGATCGCCCAGATGACCGCGGGCGGCCCGTGGGCCGTGGTCAACAACGCCGGGATCGCGCAGCCGGGTGCGATCGAGGACGTGGACGACGAGCAGATCCGCGCCCAGTTGGAGACCAACCTGGTCGCGCCCGCGCGGATCGCCCGGCTGGTGCTGCCGCAGATGCGCAGACGTCGGGACGGGCGGATCGTCAACATCTCCTCCCTCTCCGGCCGCGTCTCGACCCCGTTCGTGGGCTGGTACTGCGCGAGCAAGCAGGGGCTGGCCGCGATCACCGACGCGCTGCGGATCGAGACGGCCGGGTTCGGCGTCAAGGTGGTGCTGATCGAGCCGGGCAGCTTCGGCACGAACATCTGGGAGCGCGGCATGTCCCGGCTGCCGCCGCGCAAGACGTCGGCCTACAACGACTCCTACGACCTCGTGGACGACGTGGCGCGCCGGGCGAAGGCGCTGCCCGCTCCGGCGCCGGTCGCGCACGCCGTACGCGTCGCGCTGAGCGTGCCCAGACCCCGGCCGCGCTACCTGGTGGGCAACGACGCCAGGGCGGGTGCGCTGCTCGACCTGGTGGCCCCGACCGCTCTTTCGGATTACGCCAAAGGGGTGGCGACCGGCCTGCGTACGCCGCCGGAGCAGGTCACCCGCGCGCTGGCCCGGTTGACCCGGCGGCACGGCCCCCGCTGAACCGCGTCGGCCGCCCATGACAGGCTGGTGCCATGCAGGCGTACAGCGAACGACTCGGCGTGCCGGCCTCGTGGTGGGCCCTGACCGTCCTGATGGCCGTCTCGGGCGGGTTGGTGGGCCTGGCCTTCGGGATCGTGGCCACCATCGTGCTCGCCTTGGCCCTGGGCGCCCTGACGGCCTGGGCCACCAGTGCCTACGGCGCGGCGCGGATCACCGTGACCGATACCGAGCTGCTGGCGGGTCGGGCCAGGATTCCGCTGACCGCGCTCGGTGCGGGCGTCGCCCTCGACCCCGAGCAGGCCCGCTCGCTGCGGATGGAGAACGCGGACCCGCGTGCGTTCATGGTGCTGCGCGCGTACATCCCGGGAGCCGCGCGGATCGAGGTCACCGACCCGGCCGACCCCACGCCCTACCTGTATCTGTCCTCGCGCAACCCGCAACGTCTGGTCGACGTGGTGGCCGCGCTGCGCGCCCGCGCCTGACCGGACGCGGACGGATCGATCCCGGCTCGGGCGAGCCGGGAGTGCGTGCGGGATCCGGCGCCGAGTCGGGCACCGGACAGTCAAGAACGCCCGCCGGTGCATCGGCGGACGTTCGACTTCGTACGTCATGCGTGCGGTTTCATCGTTTCCCACGCTCCGTATCGTGCTCTCGCGTTCAAGGACGCTCGGCGAACGTCGACGGTCCAACTCCTGCCGGTACCCGTATGGCGTGTGCAGGGTTGCCGTTCATCGCCGGTCGTCCTCGACCGCACACGATCAGGCGCAGTCGCTGCAGATCGCCTGGCCGTCCTTCTCCTTGGCGAGCTGGCTGCGGTGGTGCACCAGGAAGCAACTGGAGCACGTGAATTCGTCGGCCTGCTTCGGGACGACCCGGACGGACAGCTCCTCATTGGAGAGGTCCGCACCGGGAAGCTCGAGAGACTCGGCCTGCTCGAACTCGTCGACGTCGACCGAACCGGCCGACTTGTCCACGCGCCGAGCCTTCAGCTCCTCGATGCTGTCTTCGTTGATGTCGTCATCGGTCTTACGCGGGGTGTCGTAGTCGGTTGCCATGTACCTCTCCCCCTCCGGGTGGATCTGCGGTGCTGGGTCATGCGGACATCGCCCGAGGACCTTCGTGGACGATGCCTTCAGCGCACGTAACGCGCGAGGGGCCGGAGTTGTGCCCGACCCGGAGCGCAGATTTTGCCTTACATCAAGGCTCGTTACGCAATCGACACCCAACCGAACCCCCAAAGAGGTGACTTGGTTGGATGGGGGGCCACTGTAACCCCGTACCGCCCTGCACAACCAGGAGGAATCGTGACGGTCTACGCGCTGGGTGATCAAGTGCCCAAGGTGCACCCCGATGCGTATGTGCATCCCGACGCGGTCGTGATCGGCAGCGTGGAGATCGGCGCGGATTCTACGGTGTGGCCGGGTGCCGTATTGCGCGCCGATCACGGCCGGATCGTGATCGGCGAGCGTACGTCGGTACAGGACGGGTGCGTACTGCACACGACGGCGCCGTGGCCGACGGTAGTGGGCGACGAGTGCGTGATCGGTCACATTGTGCATTTGGAGGGCTGCGTGATCGAGGATCGTTGCCTGGTGGGCAACGGCGCGGTGGTCATGCATCAGGCCGTGGTGCGCACAGGTGCCCTGGTGGGAGCGGGTGCGGTGGTCGGAAATCGGATCGAGGTGCCGTCCTACGCGATGGCGCTCGGGGTGCCGGCGAAGATTCGTGAGAACGCGGTCGCGCCCGGCGCGTTCGCGGAGGCGGTGCGCAGTTACGTCGAGAACGGTCGTCGATTCCGTCGGGACCTGTACCGAATCGACTGATCGGCACGAGGCGCCACGACCGGCGGGTGTGGCGGATCGCACACGCCCGCTTCGGTTTGAAGGCCCCGTTCGCCCCCGTATATAAGTGCGACACGGGGGGCTGGGAATCACACGGGGAGTGTTGTGCTCGAGCTGGCCGGCCTGGACAAACGGTTCGGTGGGAAGGTCGTCCTCGACGACCTCTCACTGACCGTACAACCGGGCCAAATGTTTGGTTTCGTCGGTACCAACGGTGCCGGAAAGACCACGACCATGCGCATCGCGCTGGGCGTGTTGGCGTCGGACGCCGGGGAGATCCGTTGGCGCGGCGCGCCGGTGGACCGCGGCATGCGACGACGGTGGGGCTACATGCCCGAGGAGCGTGGGCTGTACCCGAAGATGCGCATCCGGGATCAGCTCGTCTATCTGGCCGAGTTGCACGGCATGACGCGGACCCGGGCGCACGAGTCGGCCGAGCACTGGTTGGACCGGCTCCAGGTGGCGGGCGGGCCGATGGATCGGCTGGAGACCCTGTCCCTGGGCAACCAGCAGCGGGTGCAGTTGGCCGCCGCGCTCGTGCACGAGCCGGAGCTGCTGGTGCTGGACGAGCCGTTCTCCGGTCTCGACCCGGTCGGCGTCGACGTGATGGCCGGCGTGCTGCGCGAGCGCACCGCCGCGGGTGCCTCGGTGGTCTTCTCCAGCCATCAACTCGAACTGGTCGAGTCGTTGTGCGACGCGGTCGGGATCATCGACAAGGGACGCATGCACGCCGTCGGCACCGTCGCCGAGCTGCGCGGGGACGACCGCGCGGTGCGCTACCGGGTGCGGCTCGCGCAGGCGCCGACGGGCTGGGCGGACGAGGTGTCCGGGGTCAAGGTGCTCTCCGCGCAGGAGGACACGGTGCTGGTCGAACTGCTTGCCGGGACGAGCGAGCAGACGCTGCTCGACGCGGCCCGGGCGGCGGGCCGGGTGCTGGCCTTCGCGCCCGCGACCCCCTCGCTCGCCGAACTCTTCCGCGAGGTCGTCAACGGGACGGAGGTCGGCGCGTGAGCACCGGCGGCAGCACGTTTTGGTCCGCCGTGCGGCTGGTCGCGCGCCGCGAGTTCACCGAGCGCATCCGGGACCGGGGCTTTCAGGTCTCGGTCGGGGTGATGCTGGCCATCCTGCTCGCGTCGGTGGCCATCCCGGCCGCGCTCGGCAGCGGCTCGGACAAGTACGACGTGGCCTTCCTCGGCCCGCGGCACACCGAGTTGGCGCAGACCGCCCGGCACCAGGCGACGCTGCTGGACGTGGACGTGCGGGTCGGCTCGGTAGCCGATCGCGCGGCGGCCGAGAAGGCGCTTTCCGACGGGAAGCTGGACGCGGTCGTGGACGACGGCCGGATCCTGGTGGACAGCAAGCTGGCCGACCCGTTGGCGGCCGTCCTGCAGAGCTCCTGGGCCACCGTGGAGCGCGACCGGCGGCTGGGTGAGGCGGGCATCGACCCGGGCGCGGTGAACCAGGCCTCGACGATCGCGCCGATGCCCAAGACCACCCTGGATCCGGACGCGGACCAGCGCGACGCCCGCAAGGGCATCGCGTTCGTCGGCACGCTCGTGCTCTACGGCATGCTCATGTTGTTCTGCATGTGGGTGGCGAGCGGTGTGGTCGAGGAGAAATCCAGCCGGATCGTGGAGATCCTGCTGGCGACCGTGCCCGCCCGGGCGCTGTTGACCGGCAAGGTCCTCGGGATCGGCCTGCTCGGCCTGCTCCAGATGCTGGTCACCGCGGTGGTCGGATTGGCCGCCGCGGCGGCGCTGGGCACCATCGAGTTGACGGGCGCGATGATCTATCCGGTGGCGCTGGTGCTGCTGTGGTTCGTGGTGGGCTACGCGATCTACGCGTGCCTGTTCGCCGCCGCCGCGGCCCGGGTCTCCCGGCAGGAGGATCTGCAGAACGTCATCACGCCGATGACCTCGCTGCTGATCGCCTCGTTCCTGGCCGCGATCTTCCTCGGCCAAAAGGGCGGCACGCTCGCCCACGTGCTGGCCTATGTGCCGCCGTTCTCGGCGATGTTGCAACCGGCGATGACCGCGGCGGACGAGGTCTCGGTGGCGGAGAACCTGGCCGCGTTCGCGATCGCGCTGCTGGCCCTGGTCGCGCTGGTACGGCTCGCGGCCCGGATGTACGAGGGCGCGGTGTTGCGGATGGGCGGCAAGGTCGGCTTCAAGGAGTCGCTGGGCGGGTCGGCCCGCAAGAGCTGACCTGGCGGGCACGAGCGCCGAGGCCCGCCGTCCCCGAGGGGGCGGCGGGCCTCGGCGTGTTGCGGTCGGGCCGACCTCAGCGTCGGTTGGCCGCCTTGCGGGCCTCCAGGGCGAGCCGGCGCTCCTCGAAGCGCACCACCTGGGAGTCCAGGCCGCCCAGGAACAGCGCGAGCTCCTCACGGGCCTTCTCGCCCTCCGGGCCCAGGTCGGTGCGCTCCATGATCTTGAGGTGGCGCAGCACCGGCAGGATCACGTCGTTCTGGTGGATCGGCAGGTTGTACACGCCGCCCACCGCGAGCTTGGCCGCCGCGCGCTCGAAGCCGCTGATCCCGTGTCCGGGCATCCGGAAGTCGGTGACCATCTCGGTGACCGCCTGCATCGCCTGGTCGGGGGCGATCTCGAAGGCGGCCTTGAGCAGGTTGCGGTAGAAGACCATGTGCAGGTTCTCGTCCGTGGCCACCTTCGCGAGCAGTTGCTCGGCGATCGGGTCGCCACAGGTGCGGCCCGAGTTGCGGTGCGAGACCCGGGTGGCCAGTTCCTGGAAGGTCACGTAGGCGATCACGTGCAGCGGGTTGTCCATGTGGTCGCCCTGGTAGCCGGCCTCCATGTGTTCCATCCGCGAGCGCTCCAGCGCGACCGGGTCCACGGCCCGGGCGGCCATCAGGTAGTCGCGGATCGCGATGCCGTGCCGGCCCTCCTCCGCCGTCCAGCGGTGCACCCAGGTGCCCCACGCGCCGTCGCGACCGAACATCGCCGCGATCTCGTAGTGGTAGCTGGGCAGGTTGTCCTCGGTGAGCAGGTTCAGCGTCAGCGCTATCCGCCCGACGTCGGTGAGCCCGGACTCCTCGGGGGTCCACGCCTCGCCGCCGAGTACGCCGTCGAAGTCGCGACCGGCACTCCACGGCACGTACTCGTGCGGGAACCACTCCTTGGCCACCGCGAGGTGGCGGTCCAGCTCGACGGCGACGACCTGCTCCAGCTCGCGCAGCAGGTGCTCACCGGTCGGGGCGGGGACGAGAAGGTTCATCGGCTCTCCAGGGCATAGGCAGACAACGTCGTACAGCGGCAGACACGGAGGACGGCGCTGTGCATCGCCCGCACGACGCGTCCCTACGATTCCGTAACTTACGACAGCGTAGGTTGGTTCCACCCCAAGACGGAAATGTGATCCACGACTCTCGTACACGTGTGCGACGAAATCGGGTCGCGCGGCCGGCCGTGCCGGGCCGGCCGTCGACCCGGCTCAGCCCGCCGGGAAGCCGATCCGCATCATCAGGCCGCCTTCTTCGCGCGGCTCGACCTCGATCCAGCCGCCGTGTGCGCGCACGATCGAGCGCACGATGGACAACCCGAGCCCCACGCCCTTGTCGCTGGCGATGCGCTCGGTGCGCAGCCGCCGGAACGGCTCGAACATGTTGTCCACCTCGTAGCCGGGCACCACCGGCCCGGTGTTGACCACGGTGAGCACCGCGACGCCCGCGGTGGACTCGGTGGAGATGTCGACCATGCCGCCGGCCCGGTTGTAGCGCACCGCGTTCTGGATCAGGTTCATCGCGACCCGCTCCAGCAGCACGCCGTTGCCCTGGAGCACGGCGGGACCCAGCTCGTCGTGCAGGGTCACCTTGCGCTCGGACGCCTCGGCGCCGGTCTGGTCCACCGCGCGGCGGGCCACCTCGGCCAGGTCCACCGGCTTGCGCTCGGTCAGCTCGTTGTCGCTGCGGGCCAGCAGCAGCAGGCCCTCGATCAGTCCCTCGCTGCGCTCGTTGGTGGCCAGCAGGGTCTTGCCGAGCTGCTTGAGTTCGACGGACGCCTCCGGATCGCCGAGCGCGACCTCCAGCAGGGTGCGGTTGATCGCCAGTGGCGTGCGCAACTCGTGCGACGCGTTGGCGACGAACTTGCGTTGCGACTCCAACGATCGATCCAGCCGATCGAGCATGTCGTCGAAGGTGTCCGCGAGCTCCTTGAACTCGTCGTCCGGCCCGTCCAGGTCGATCCGCCGGTGCAGGTTGGATCCGGCCACCTCGCGGGCGATCGAGGTGATCCGCTCCAGCGGACGCAACACCCGACCCGCCATCACGTAGCCGAAGCCGAAGGCGATCACCGACAGCAGCAGCAACGCCAGCAACGACTGCTGAAGCAGCGAGTTCAGCGCGGCGTCGCGTTGATGGACCTGCTGGATACTCTGCCACTTCTCGAACTGGGCGGGCGTCATCGGCACGCCGTTGATGGTCATCAGCGTGTCCGGCGCCAGGCTCAGATTGAGCCGGCCCTCGGTCAGGCTCTGCCGCACCAGCAGATAGACGGTGCCCAGCAGCAGCACCCCGGCGATCAGGAACATCCCGCCGTACAGCGCGGTCAGTCGCATCTTGATGGTGGACCGCAACATCGCGGGCAGTTGCGAGGGGGCCATCCGCGACAGCCGGGACATCTCCGCCGCGTCGTCGGCGTCCCGGCCCAGGATCAGCCGTCGGCCGCCGGCGGCCGGGCGCTGCGGGTCGCGGGCGGGCTCGCGGTTGGGCTTGGGCGGCGCGCTGGGTCGCGGCGGCTGGGGCGGGCGGCCCGGGCGCGGCGGTGGACCGGACTTGATCGCCGGGCCCGGCTTCGTGGGGGTCGGACTCGGCTTCGTGGGCGCGGTCGAGGCGCCCGCGGCCGGCTGCGCGGAGCCGGCTGCGGTACTTCCGGCTTCCGCCGGGACGGCCCGAGAGCTGTCGTTCATGGCGGTCCTCAAATGCGGTATCCGGCGCCGGGCACCGTCAGGATGACGGGCGGCTCGCCGAGCTTGCGGCGCAGCGTCATGACGGTGACCCGCACGACGTTGGTGAACGGATCGGTGTTCTCGTCCCAGGCCTTCTCGAGCAGTTGCTCGGCCGAGACCACGGCGCCGTCGGCGCGCATCAGCACGTCCAGCACCGCGAACTCCTTGGGCGATAGGTGCACCGGAACACCCTCGCGCAGCACCTCGCGCCGGTTCGGGTCGAGCCGGATGCCGGCCCGCTCCAGCACCGGCGGCAGCGGCGAGACGGCTCGCCGGCCGAGTGCGCGCACCCGGGCGATCAGCTCGCTGAACGCGAACGGCTTGGGCAGATAGTCGTCCGCCCCCAGCTCCAGGCCCTCGACCCGATCGCTGACGTCGCCGGCGGCGGTGAGCATCAGCACCCGCATCGGGATGCCGGTCTCCACCACCGCCCGACACACGTCGTCGCCGTGCACGATCGGCAGATCCCGGTCGAGCACCACCACGTCGTAGTCGTTGACGGCGATCCGCTCCAGCGCCGCCTCCCCGTCGTATACGACGTCGACGGCCATGGCTTCCCGGCGCAACCCGGTCGCGACCGCGTCCGCCAGGAGCTGCTCGTCCTCGACTACGAGAACCCGCACCGGCTGTGCCTCCTGCTCGATGAAAGGGGATGGATCCGTTGTCCATCTTCCCCCGCGCCCCGGTAAAGCCCGAGTAAGCCGACCGACGGCCCCGGGGCCGGGCGGGCGGCCCGGCCGGACCGGTCCGGAACGGTCCGGCCGCGGACGTTACGGCACCCCCCGAGTGAGGGAAGGATTCCGGTACGCCCCGGAAAGTCCGACACCGTGCCGTTGGGCAGGACAAGTCCCCTGGTCAGACCCCCGGATCGGGGGCCGCCCAAGGCCCGATCGGTGGTTTCCCCGGCGTTGCACGGGGGGTAGGACAACCGAAACCGGCGACGACGAGTGACATTGGGGCGGCCTTATGGACGAATTCACGGCCGGCGTACTGCGACGCATACGTGAGACCGAGCAAGCGCTGAAGCAGGCCTGCGACACCGGCGACGATTTCCTGGTCGAGGTCGAGCAGTCCGAGTTGGACGACCTGCTGCGGATGGCGTCGGAGCATGGCGTGCGGGTGCTTCGCGAAAGCGCCTGAGCCACCGAGACGACACCCGAACCCGCAGGCGAACAGCACCCGCACCAGTTTCTTTCCCCCGGCGAGGTCCCGAGCGGACGCCGGGGGTTCGGCTGTCGGGCCGAGGGTCGCGGGGCCTGGATCACCCGATCCGGGCCTCGCGCCCGCTCCGGGTCTACGCGTGCAGAGCGGCCAGGGCCGCCTCGAGTTCGGCGCGCAGCCCGGTGGGGGCGGCCAGGCACACGCTCGACCCGTCGGGCTCGGGCCACAGGTCCTCGATCACCTCGGCGCCGGCCTCGCGGGCGATCAGCGCGCCCGCCGCCACGTCCCAGGGGTTGAGGCCGCGCTCGTAGTAGGCGTCGACGCGGCCTGCCGCCACCGAGCACAGGTCGATCGCGGCCGAACCGCCGCGACGCAGGTCGCGCACGCTCGGCAGCAGCGCGCCGATCACCGCGGCCTGGCGGGTGCGCCGCGGGGTGGTGTAGCCGAATCCGGTCGCCACCAGCGCCCGGGCGAACGGGGCCGCGGGGCGGCAGTGGACGGGCTTGCCGTTGCGATAGGCGCCGCCGCCGCGCACGGCGTGGAAGGTCTCGCCGACCGCGGGCACCTCGACCACGCCGAGCAGGGTGCCCTCGGCGGTCTCGGCGGCGATCGACACACACCAGCCGGGCAGGTCGTACAGGTAGTTCACGGTGCCGTCGATCGGGTCGATCACCCAGCGCACGCCGCTGCTGCCGGCACTCGCCTCGCCCTCCTCGCCCAGGAAGCCGTCGTGCGGTCGGTGGGCGCGGATCCGTTCGATGATCAGTTTCTCCGCGGCCGTGTCCATCTCGGTGACCACGTCGGTGGGGCTGCTCTTGGTCGCCGCGACGCCGAGGTCGGCGGGACGCTCGTGCAACAGGAAGCCGCCGGTGTGCCGGGCCGCGTCGCGAGCGATGGCCAGGAGTTCCGCGGTGTCGATCGTCATGCGCCCATCCTGCCGGCGGCACCGGGTGCCCGGCGCCGCCGGCGAGCGCGCCGGCTACCCGTGCAGCGCCGCCCCGCGTGGCGCCCGGGCGGCGGCCTGCGGGTCCGCGCGCAGCGCCCGCGGGTCGGGGCAACAACCCACCGGACACACGTCGTGTGCGGCGCCCAGCGCACCGAGCGCGCAGCGGGCGGGCGCTCGGCCGCGCACCGCGGCGGCGCGCTCCAGCAACAACTCGCGCACCGCGCCCGCGAATCTGGGGTCGGCGCCCGTGGTCGCGGCCCGACTCACCGGCAGCCCGATCCGCGCGGCGGTCGCGGCGGCCTCCACGTCCAGGTCGTAGACCACCTCCATGTGGTCGGACAGGAACCCGATCGGCACCAGCACCACCGCCGGCACCTCCTCTTCGCCGCGCAGGCGCACCAGGTGGTCGTTGACGTCGGGCTCCAACCACGGCACCTGCGGCGGGCCGCTGCGGCTGGAGTACACCAGATCCCAGTCGTGCTCGCGGCCGAGCACCCGGGCGACGCCCTCGGCGACCAGGCGCGCGGTCTCCCGGTGTTGGGCGACGTAGCCGCCGCCGGCCGGGCCCGCGGTGCGCGCGGTGACCGTGGGGATCGAGTGGGTGACCATCACCAGCCGGGCGCCGGCCCGTACCGGCTCGGGCAGTTCGGCCAGCGCGGTCAGTACGTGGTCCACGAGCGGCTCGACGAAGCCGGGGTGGTTGAAGAAGTGCCGCAGCTTGTCGAACGTCGGGGCCCGATCACCGACTTCGGCTCGGGCCTCGATCAGGTTCTCGTGATACTGCGCGCAGCCCGAGTAGGACGCGTAGGCGCTGGTCACCAGGACCGCGGCGCGGCGGATCCCGTCGTCGGCCATCCGCCGCACGGTGTCCGCCAGATACGGGCGCCAGTTGCGGTTGCCCCAGTAGACCGGCAACCGCACGTCGTGCGCGGCGAGATCGGCCTCGACCGCCGCGATCAGGGCACGATTTTGCGCGTTGATCGGACTGGCGCCGCCGAAGTGCGCGTAGTGGCCGGCCGCCTCCTCGAGGCGTTCGCGGGGGACCCCGCGCCCCGCGGTCACGTTCTCCAGGAACGGGAGCACCTCGTCGGGGGCGTCCGGGCCACCGAAGGAGAGCACCAGGAGCGCGTCGAACGGACTGGGGTCGGGGGCCTGGGTCGCGTGCATGTCTGTGATCCTCGCATCGCCGCCCCCGCCGGCCCGTACACCCCACCCGCGCGGGCGTGAGTTGCGGCGCAACCGTGCGCGACCCCTTCCCGGTCCGATGACCGGCGAGTAATGTCCGGCTGATCCCACGGCGACCCCAGGAGGAACCCGTTGAGCAGCGCCACCCCCGCCGTCTCCAAGACGCCCCCCACCTGGCGGAACTGGTGCGGGAACCAGTCCGCGCGGCCGCACTCGGTGCTCACTCCGAGATCGGCCGAGGAGATCTCGGCCATCGTGCGCCGGGCCGCCGGGCAGGGTCTCGCGGTCAAGGCCGTCGGCGCGGGGCACTCGTTCACGTCGGTCGCGGTCACCGACGGGGTGCAGATCCGGCCGGAGGGGCTGACCGAGGTGCACGCGCTCGACCGCGCGGCGGGCACGATCACGGTCGGGTCCGGGATGCGCCTGAGCGACTTCAACACGCTGCTCGCCGGCTACGGCCTGGCGCTGGCCAACATGGGCGACATCGCGGTGCAGAGCCTGGCCGGCGCCACCTCGACCGGCACGCACGGCACCGGGCGGGCGTCCGGCTCGCTGGCGGCGCAGATCCTGGGCATGGAGATCGTGCTGGCGGACGGCGAGATCACCACCTGCTCGCCGACCGAGAACGCGGAACTGTTCGCGGGCGCCCGGGTGGGTCTGGGCTCGCTGGGCATCGTGACCGCGCTGACGTTCGCGGTGGAGCCGAGCTTCCTGTTGGAGGCGCGCGAGGAACCGATGAAGTTCGACGCGGTGCTGGCCGACTTCGACGCGCTGTGCGCCGACAACGAGCATTTCGAGTTCTATTGGTTTCCGCACACCGACAACTGCAACGTGAAGCGGAACAACCGGATCGAGGGACCGGCGAAGCCGCTTTCGAAGGCGCGTTTTCTGCTGGACGACGAATTGTTGTCCAACGGGGTGTTCTCGCTCGCCTGCCGGGTGGGGCGGCGCGCGCCGAAAACGGTGCCCTCGATCGCACGACTGTCCAGCCGCGCGTTGTCGGCGCGGACCTACTCGGACACCTCGCACAAGGTGTTCACCAGCCCGCGCCGGGTGCGCTTCATCGAGATGGAGTACGCCCTGCCGCGCGAGGCGGCGACGGCGGCGCTGGCCGAGGTGCGCGCGTTCGTGGAGGCCGCGAATCTGCCGATCAGCTTCCCGGTGGAGGTGCGGGTGGCCCCGGCGGACGATCTGTGGATGTCCACGGCGTACGGCCGCGACACCGCCTACATCGCGGTGCACATGTACAAGGGCACGCCGCACGAGCGGTACTTCACCGAGGTGGAGAAGATCATGGTCGGGCACGGTGGGCGCCCGCACTGGGGCAAGATGCACACCCGCGACGCGGACTACTTCGCGAAGCTCTACCCGAGGTTCGCCGATTTCACGGCGCTCCGGAACCGGGTGGATCCGGAGCGCCGCTTCGGCAACGACTACCTGCGTCGGGTGCTGGGCGACTGAGCCGAGGCCGCCGGGGCGGGTCCGCTCGTCTAGCCGCGTTCCGATCCCGAGCCCGCGTTCGACTTCCGTTCGTTGTTCGCCGGGCCCTGGTCGGTGCCGCCGGCGTCGTTGCCCGCCGCCGCTCCGCCGTCGGCCGCGCCGCCGCCCGAGCCGCCGGGGGGCGTGGTCGCGGGCGGGGCGGTGGCCGGCGGCCGGGAACCGGTCGGATCGGACGAGGGGGTGTCGCTCGGGCGCGTGGTCGGGGTGGTCGAGGGCACCGAGGTCGCGCCGTCGCCGCCGGGCACGCCCGACGTGCCCTTGTCGTCGGTCCCCGGGCTTCGGGTGGGCGCCGACGTGCCGGTGCCGGTCGGGTTCGGGGTCGAACCGGCCGGCTGCTCGGGCGGGTCGTGCCGGGCGGGTCGGTCCTCGACGATGCGCGAGATGGTCGATCCGCCCGCGTCGCCGTGGCCGAACAGGCTCGCGAACGAGCGGCCGATCGCGGTCTCGGCGAGCGTGACGACACCCATCGCCACGACGAACACGAGCACGGCCCCCACCAACGACCGCGCGAGCCACACCCGTCGCTCGCCGGGGCCCTCGGACGGTACCGCGTGCTCGGCGTCGTCGGCCCGGGAGGCGCCGCCCGGCGCGTCCGCGCCCGGGCCGACCCACTCGTAGCCGCCGACCGGCAGCAACATCGTCTCGTCGGTCGCCGGCCGCCGGTCCGCCACGCCGACCGGTCGATCCGGTACCGCGCCGGGGTCCGGGCTCGGCCCGCCCTCGTGCGGCGGGCTCAGCGTCGCCCGCACGTCGCGCAGTTGCTCGCCGGTGCGCCGGAACAGGTGTACGTAGACCGCGCTCCCGACGGTCGCGACCACGCTCGCGAGCGCGGCGCCGATCACCGTCCCGGCGACACCGAGCGTGGAGAGCAGGAACGCCGAGGAGATGGCGGCCAGGGCACTGCCCACGACCTGCACCGCGTTGACATCGATCCGGCGGCGTTCATTTTCGGTCCTTTCCGGCATCACTTTCCTTGCCCGTCCGTACTCGGACGGTGGTTAATCATGAAAAACAGGACTTCACCCTGGTTACGACTGAACGGCCCATCCACATCGTTCCGATCGGCCCAATCTTGTGATCGACATCACCCCGGACGGCCGAAAACGACTCGTCCGAACGGGACGCGCCGATGCGGCGCGGTGTGTCCCGGTAGAGCCCCCGAATGGAGTACTGTTCACGCGAGGTTCCGGAAAGACCTGTGCGCGAAGGGGGAGACGACCGACCGCAGAGGTCAGGGTGGGGCGCCGCCCAGGTATCTACCCGAAATGGTGTAACCAGGGCAATTCGGCCAGTCAGGTAATAAATCCGACACGCCGGACAACTCGGTCAGGTTGTGGCCATGTCAAGGCTGGGCAGGTCACACTCGTAGCGGGAGCAACGACGCAGGTGACGTCGGCAGGCACCACCCGGGAGGTCCCCATGCCCGAACTGCGTGTCGTGGCCGTCAGCAACGACGGCACACGGTTGGTGCTGAAGGCTGCCGACGGCACCGAGTACATGTTGCCCATCGACGAACGGCTTCGTGCCGCCGTCAGGGGCGACCGCGCCAGGCTCGGCCAGATCGAGATCGAAGTCGAGAGCCAACTGCGTCCGCGTGACATCCAGGCCCGGATAAGGGCCGGTGCCACCGCGGAGGAGGTCGCACAGCTCGCCGGCATCCCGGTCGACCGCGTGCGGCGCTTCGAGGGTCCGGTGCTCGCCGAACGCGCCTTCATGGCCGAGCGCGCCCGCAAGACACCCATCCGCCGGCAGGGCGAGACCACCGGTCCGCTGCTCGGCGAGATCGTCACCGAACGCCTGCACCTGCGCGGCGCGGACTCCGAGTCGGTGCAGTGGGATTCGTGGCGACGCGACGACGGCAGCTGGGAGATCCTGCTGCTCTACCGCGCCGACGGCGAGATGCGCTCGGCGAGTTGGAGCTTCGACCCGCCCCGGCGACTGGTCACCACCAACGACGACGAGGCTCGTTCGCTCATCGGCGAGCACCCGGCGGCGTCCGAGACCCCGTTCCCGTTTCGACCGCGCCTGGCCACCATCCCGCGCGAGAGCGACGACGACGCGATCACCAGCCTGCTGGACGCGGTCCCGGGGCTGCGCGGCGAACCGCAGACCCAGTCGGTCTCCCCCGGTCCGATGCGCATCGACGTGACCGCACTGGCCGAACGCCCGCGGGTGGGCAGCATCGAGCGGTCCGAGCGGGCGGAGCGCCCGGAACGGATCGAACGCGGCGAGCGCCCCGAGCGAATCGAACGCGTCGAGCGGGCGGAGCGCCCGGAGCGCGCCGAACCGATCGAGGAAGAGGAGACCCAGGCGCCCGCCGCGGCGGCGGGCGCGGGCAGCGCCTACGAGAACGTCCTGGTGCCACGCGGCGTGGTCGGCCCGCACCGCGAGCGGCTGGTCGGCAGCACCGACCGGCAGGCCGAGGCCGACGGCGTGCGTCCCGGCCGCCGGGCGACGGTACCCAGTTGGGACGAGATCGTGTTCGGGAGCAGGCGCAAACGCCGGGAGTGATCGACGCGTACGCAGACCGCGGGAGCCGAGGGTCCGACGGACCCTCGGCTCCCGCGTTTTCCGCGCTCGTGCGGCGGCCCACCGGGCCCGCTACTCGCCGGTGGCCACCGGGCGCCGGGGGTCGGTGATCCAGTCGCTCCAGGATCCCGCGTACAGGCCGGCCGGGATGCCGGCCAGGGACAGCGCGAGCACCTCGTGCGCGGCGGTCGCGCCGGAGCCGCAGTACGCGGCGACCCGCGCCCCGGGCACCGCGCCCCGGGCCGCGAAGTACTCCTTGAGCTCGGCGGGTTCGCGAAAGCGGCCGTCGGCGTGCGTGTACTCGGTCGCGGGCGTGCTGACCGCGCCGGGGATGTGACCCGCCTTCGCGTCGATCGGCTCGCTCTCGCCGCGGAAGCGCTCACCGGCGCGGGCGTCGAGCAACACGCCGCCGGCGGCCACGAACGCCGCGGTCTCCTGCGCGTCCAGCCGCGACATCTCGCCCGGACGCGGGACGAACGTGCCGGGCTCGGCGGGCTCCGGCACCACGTCGGTGACCGGCAGGTGCTCCGCCGTCCAGGCCGCGAAGCCGCCGTCGAGCACCCGCACCCGATCGTGGCCGAAGTAGCGCAGCAGCCACCACGCCCGCGCCGCGGCGACGCTCTGGCCCGCGTCGTAGACGACCACGTCGGTCGCCGCGGCGATGCCCAGTCGGCGCATGGCCGCGCCGAACGCGCCCGGTTCCGGCATCGGATGGCGGCCCCCGGCACCGGTGGGCGTGTGCGGGCCGGACAACTCGGTGGCGAGGTCGACGAAGCGGGCGCCCGGCACGTGGGCGACCCGATAGGAGTCGATGCCGGGCGGACCGCCGAGCTGCCAGGTGACGTCGAGCACCAGCGGTGGCGACGAACCGTCGAGGGCGGCGGCCAGGTCGGCCGCCTCGATCAGGGAACTCATACCGGCATCCTGCCTCGTGCGGCGCCCACCGACGAGCACATGTCCGACCCCGGTGGCAGCATCGATTCGGATCGTCCCCAATTGTCGGCGTCTGCCCCGGGAGGCAGTGATGAGCGAGTGGACCTCGCGGTATCCCACCGGCGTACCGTGCTGGGTGGATCTGGGCGTGCCCGATGTCGCGGCCGGACTGGCCTTTTATCGCGGTTTGTTCGGCTGGGCCGGGGAGATCGGGCCGGCCGACGTGGGTCACTACACGACCTGCACGCTCGGCGGGCGACCGGTCGCCGGCCTGCTGGGGCGTCCGCCCGAACAGGAGGGGCCCGTCGCCTGGACCACCTACCTCGCCGCGGACGACACGGACGCGGTGATCGAGCGGGTCCGCGTGGCCGGCGGCACCGTGCTGGTGCCGCCGATGGACGTGCGGACGTTCGGCCGGATGGCGGTGGCCGCCGACCGCACGGGTGGCGTGTTCGGCGTCTGGCAGGCGGGCGACCACAACGGCGCGGGGGTGATCAACGAGCCCGGCGCGGTGGTGTGGAACGAGCTGTACACACCGGACGGCCCGCGGGCCAAGGAGTTCTACGCGGCGGTGTTCGGCTTCACCTACGAGGACATGTCCGACGCCGACTTCGACTACGCGACGTTCCACGTCGACGGCGAGTTGCGCGGCGGCGTGGCGGGCGGACGCAACGGCCCGCCACCGCACTGGGCCACGTACTTCGCGGTGCGCGACGCGGACGAGACGGTGGACCGGGTGGACGAGCTGGGCGGCAAGGTGCTGCGCGGTCCGGAGGAGTCGCCGTACGGCCGGGTCGCCGCGGTGCAGGATCCGCAGGGCGCGGTGTTCAACGTGATCGCGGTGGCGTCGAATCCGAATGATCCGCAATAGCCCGCCTGGTCCGAATCCGCGACCGAAGCCCCGAACGGGCCCGCCACTCCGACCGGAAACCACTCCACCCTTGAGCCAAACAGGTGACGTAGAGTCGAGCTCGACGGGCTCCCGTCCGGAAACGGGGTCCGGGATCGGCGGGTACCCGTGCGCCTACGTACACACGGATCGCGTCGCCCGCGGCCTTCCCCGGTCGGGAGACGCATCTTCGTTCGACCATCGAGGGGGTCCATTTTCATGGGCAAGCTGTTCAAGATCGTCCTGCTGCTCGCCGCCGCCGCGGGCGTTGCGCTCGTGGTGTCCAAGAAGCGCAACCAGGCCTGAGCCGGCTCCGGTTCATGCCGAAGGGGACGGTCTCCGTGCGGAGACCGTCCCCTTCGGCATGAGCGGGCCCTGAAGCCGCGCCCTAGGCGCGAACCTCCAGAAGCGGGATCGACTGTTCGGCCGAGGTCATCGAGCCGTGTACGCCGGTGAGTCGCGACTCGCCCGGTTCGCGGCGGGAGGCCACCACCGCGATGTCGCCGAAGGCCGCCGCGACGATGTCGCCGATCCGCGCGCGCACCCGGTCCTCGACGACCGGCCCGAACCAGCCGGACTCGATCGCCTCGTCGCGGGTGAGCACCCACATCTGGTCGCCGAGCATGTCGTCCCAGATCGCGTGCACGTCCCTGGTGGCACCCGGCCGCGTATAGATGTGCCGGGCCCGGGACTCGCCGCCCAGGAGAGCGACGCCGGCGGACAGGCCGGGGTCGGTGTCCACGTCGACGCGCTGCTCGGGGGCCACGTCGACCATGCCGTGGTCGGCGGTCACGTACAGGACCGAGTCGGCGGGCAGCCCCTGGGCCATCGCCCGGACGACACCGTCGATCCGGCGCAGTTCGGCCCGCCACTCGGGCGAGTCGACGCCCATGCCGTGGCCGCACCGATCGAGCTCGCTGGCGTAGGTGTACACCAGCACCGGGCCGGGGTGGGCGAGTTGACGGTGCACCCCGCGGACTCTGGGGTCGCCGAATTCGGCGCCGACGTAACGGCCGCCGTCGAGCACCGCCTTGGTCAGCGGGGTGTGTTCGAAGATGACGTCGTTGACCTGCGCGACCCGGATGCCGGCGGCGGCGGCCCGCTCCAGCACGCTCGGGTACGGCTGCCAGTCCCGCGGCCGGATGTCGTCGACCCAACGCAGTTGGTTCATCAGCCGGTTCTCGCCGGGCACCGCCACGGAGTAGCCGACCAACCCGTGCACGCCGGGGGTCAGTCCGGTGCCGAAGGAGGCGAGGCTGGTCGCGGTGGTCGCCGGGAAGCCGGCCGTCAGCGGCCGGCCGCTGCCCGCGAACGAGGTGCCCAGGAGCGAGTGCAGATACGGCGCCTCGACCGGGTGCGCCCGCAGCAGGTCCCAGCCCAGGCCGTCGATCAGGAACACGCACGCCGCGCGGGCGGGCGCGAGGCCGAGGATGTTCGCCTCCCCCGGCATGCCGAGGGAGGCGGCTATCGAGGGCAACAGGTCGGACAACGCCCCGGTCCCGTAGCGAGGCAACGGGACCGGGGGTTGTTCGTCGAACCAGACGGAAGCGCTCACTGGTTGATGCCGGCCACTGCCTCGGACAGCGCGCGGGCGAACGTGAGGGTGCGCTCGACCGCTTCGGGACCGTCGGCGGCTTCGCTGACCCGCAGCGAGAGGTCGTCGGCAGTCAGCGAACCGGTGTAGCCGTGGTCGACCTCACAGTTCGGGTCGGCACAACCGGCCGGTTCGAGGTCGATCCGGCCGACCGCGCCCCACCCGATGGTGAGCACGGCTTCGCGCGGCGGGGCCCCGGGAACGTACTCGGCGGGGTTGCCCACGACACGACTGACCACGACCGACTCCAGTCGGTCGATCCGCACCGTCTCGGTGGACGTCGTCGCGTAAGGGGTGGGCGAGGTGTCGTCCGGCGCGTGTTCGTCGGTGTGGCTGACCAGAAAACGGCCTGGCGTGAGCACCAGAACGGTGATGTGGCGGCGGACCTCATTGGAATCGAACGTGGTCTCCTGGTGCACCAGGAAAGCGTCGACCGGCTCGGTGCCGATCGTGGACTCGACCGCGTCGGCAACGAGGCTCGGGTAGTAACCGCTGCGCTCGATGGCCGTGCGCAGCCCCTGGGTCGAGGTGGTGGTCTTAGCCATACCCCCCATCCTGGCACCTCCGAGGGCGCACGTGCGCCATCCGCCCCGGGTGAAGGTCGGGTTACGCACACGCCGTTGCCCAATGGTGACGGTTTGTCGACGTAATGACAGGCCCGAACGGGTGAGGTGGATGCGCACTGTTGGTACCACTTCTACGGATCGCCACCGTGCGCCTTCCGTGCGCCCTCCCGGTGGGCGGCTCGGCGGGGTTGACTGATCTCTCGAGAGGCCCGACCGGGGCAACAGGGACGCGCCGTCGACACGGTGGCGCCGGTGGATCTCTCATGGCACTCGGGCCCCCGGGCGGGGGAACGAGTGACACCGCCTCACCGCCGGGGACACTCGGGGAAACGACCGGCACGGGGCGGCGCGGTCCGGAGAGCGTCGAACGGCATGAAATGCGCAGCCATGTGGAGGGTAGGCGCGGAGGGGCATGCCGCGGAGCGGATCCGGCCTGGAGCCGCCGTCGTACGTAGGTGCCACAGCTCGGGGTGGCATGTGAGTACGGCGGCGGTTCCGCATGTCCACGGGTGCGGCTCTCGCGTCGATCCGCGCGAGCGGGTCCGCCCTCGGCGCGATCGCCGCTACGGTCGGGACAGTGACCTGGGGCCCAGGTCGGTGCGGGCGGGCGGACGGGACAGGCGGATCTGCGCGCCCAGCACGTGTGCGCCCTCGGCCGCCACCACCACCGGGTTCAGCGCGACCGACGTCACCTGCGGCAGGTCGTCGGCCAGCCGGGACAGCCGCAGCAGGACGTCCTCCAGCGCCGACACGTCCACCGGGCGGGCGCCGCGGTAGCCGAACAACATCGGTGCCGCCCGGACTTCGCGGACCAGATCCGCCACGTCCTGGTCGGTGGCGGGCACCAGTCGGTGTGCCACGTCGCCCAGGAGTTCGGTGGCCGGCCCGGCCAGCCCGAAGGTGAGCACCGCGCCGAACGATTCGTCGTAGGTCAGCCCGAGGTCGGTCGCGATCCCGTGCGGCGCCATCGACTGCACCACCAGTCGGGCCTGGTCCGGGCCGCCCAGGCGGGCGGTCATCTCCCGGAACACCCGGCGCAGTCCGGCCTCCGCGCCGATGTCCAGGCGCACCCCGTCCACGTCCACCCGGTGCCGCAGATGTTCGGCGATCGTCTTGAGCGCGACCGGGTAGCCCAGTTCGGTCGCCGCGCGGATCGCCGCGTCCTCGCTGTCCACCCGCACCGCGGGCAGCAGCCGGATGCCGTAGCAGTCCAGCAGGTCGGCGGCGTCCGCCGGGGACAGGCCCACCGCGTCCGCCGCGCCGAGTCGGGCCCGGACCAGCGCGCGGGCCTGGTCGGTGCGTACGTCGGGGTGTTCGGGCACCGAGCCGGTGGGCCGGCGGCGCCACGCGGCGTAGCGCACCACCTCGGCGAGGGCGCGGACCGCGTTCTCCGGGGCCGGGTAGGAGGGCACCGAGCCGAGCGCGGGCACCCCGTCCGCGTCCAGGCGGCGCAGTTGGGTGGGCAGGCCCTCGTGGGCGAGGTAGGTGGTCAGCAGCGGTTTGCCGATCTCCGCCGCCTGTCCGGCCATTTCCGCGATCGTGCTCGCCACCTCGTCGCCGGAGGTGGTCAGCGGCGGGATGAACACCGTGATCACCGCGTCCGTCTCGGGGTCGGCCAGTGCTTCGGCGAGCGCGTCGCGGAAGTCGTCGGCGGTCGCGGAGGTGGTCAGGTCGACCGGGCGCCGCGGGTTCAGGCCCGCGCTGGCGCACGCGTCCTGGGTGAGCAGGCCCAGCGAGTCGGAGTTGCCGATGATCGCGATCCGGTCGCCGGCGGGTAGTGGTTGGTAGGCGAGCAGTTGGCCCACGTCGAAGAGTTCGGCGACGGTGGGCACGCGGATCACGCCCGCCTGCCGAAAGAGTGCGTCGACCGCCGAGTCGGGCAGGGTCAGGGTGCGGGTGACGTGCCCGAGGGGGACGCCCTGGGTGTGCCGTCCGGACTTGACCGCGACCACCGGCTTGGCCCGGGAGACGCGTCGGGCGAGCCGGGTGAACTTGCGCGGGTTGCCGATCGATTCCAGGTGCAGCAGGACGACGTCGGTGGCCGGGTCGTCCTCCCAGTACTGCAACAGGTCGTTGCCGGAGACGTCGGCGCGGTTGCCCGCCGACACGAACGTGGACAGGCCGATGCCCCGGCTCACGGTGGACTCCAGGATGGCGATGCCCAGCGCGCCCGACTGGGCGAACATGCCCACCCGGCCGCGGCGCGGCATCCGGGGCGACAGGCTCGCGTTGACCAGCAGGTCCGGGTCGGTGTTGAGCACGCCCAGGCAGTTCGGTCCGATCACCCGCATGCCGCGCCGGCGGGCGGCGCGGACCAGACGCCGCTGGCGGTCCCGGCCCTCGGGGCCGGTCTCGGCAAAGCCGGAGGAGACCACGACCAGGCCGTGTACGCCCTTGCGCCCGCACTGTTCGACCACCTGGCGCACCGCGTCCGCCGGGACCGCCACCAGGGCCAGGTCCACGTCCGCGGGGATGTCCAGGACCGAGGCGTAGGTCGGCACGCCGTCGATCGGCTCGCTGCCCGCCTTCGGGTTGACCGCGTACAGGTCGCCGGTGAACTCGCCGGCGCGCAGGTTGGCCAGCAGGGTGTTGCCGACCGTGCCCTCGTGTCGGCTGGCGCCGATCACCGCGACCGAGCGCGGGGTGAGCAGGCGGGCGATCGAACGCGCCTCGGCCCGGTGCTCGCGCCCGAGCATCACGCCCAGCGAGGTCTCGGTGGGCGCGAGTTCCAGGGTGAGCCGGACCACACCGTCCTCGAACGCGGACTGTTGGGTGTAGCCGGCCTCGGTGAACACCGTGACCATCCGGCGGTTGGAGGGCAGTACGTCGGCCACGAAACGGCGGATGCCGCGCTCGCGGGCGACCGCGGCGATGTGTTCGAGCAGGACCGACGCGACGCCGCGGCCCTGTTGGTCGTCCTGGACCAGGAAGGCCACCTCGGCGGTGGAGGAGCGGCCCTGCGGGCCGGTGCGCACCGCGCGCCCGTCCGGACCGATCCGGTCGTAGCGCACGATGGCGACCATCTCGTCGCCGACGAACAGTCCCAGACCCACCCGGTCCACCCAGTCGTGGGTGGTGAAGTGTCGGACGTCGCGGTCGGACAGCCGGGGGTAGGGCGTGAAGAAGCGCAGGTACTTCGACTCGGCCGAGACGCGCGCGTAGAAGTCCACGAGGCGGCCGGCGTCATCCGGGCCGACCGGGCGCACATGGGCGGTCGCGCCGTCGCGCAGGACGACGTCGGCCTCCCAGTGCTCGGGGGGCTTCGCCGGCGGATCTGCGGTGTCGGTGGGCTCCACGTTTGCGAGGCTAACCCCTGCGGCGCGCCGCCGGTGCCTTCCGGGCGCCCCGACTCGGTTGGTGTCCACCGCACCTGATAGACCATCAGATACCGTGCCCGGTCTCGCCTCAGGAGGTAACCCATGTCCGCTCAGGGCCTGTCCGCCGCTTTTCCCGTCGCCGACATGGCCGCGGCGGTGCGGTTCATGACCGCGGTACTCGGTGCGGAACCGACGTTCGTCGACGGTGAGCGCTGGGCGCAGTTCGACGTGAACGGCGGCCGACTGGCGCTGGCCGGCACCGACCGCGAGGGCGACTCGGCGTCGGTCATGGTCAAGGTCGCCGACCTCGACGCGGCCCTGGTGCCGCTGCGCGAGGGCGGATTCACCGTGGGTGAGTCGGTCGAGGGGCCGCACGAGGTGCGGGTGCGGGTGACCGGTCCGGACGGCTGGGCCGCCGTGCTGTATCAGCCGCGGCGCTGATCGCCGGTCGGGACGGGACGGCGGTTGCCATGATCATCGGAGTATCCGAGCGCCGAGGCGAGGCCGAACCGCCGCGTCCCGGTGCGTATGCGGTGCCGCTGCCGCTCGCGCCCGGTAGCGTCCTACCGGTGAACGGCTTGCGAATCCTTCCGGAGGTCGCGGACGCACTCGCCGCGGGCCGACCGGTGGTCGCCCTGGAGAGCACGATCATCGCGCACGGGTTGCCCCGCCCGGACAACCTGCGGATCGCGCGCGAGATCGAGGGCCGGGTCCGGGCCGCGGGCGCGGTCCCGGCGACGATCGCGATCGTGCACGGCCGCCCTTCGATCGGCCTGGACGCCGAGACGCTCGAATTCGTCGCCACGTGCACGGATGTACTCAAGGCCGGCATGCGCGATCTGGCCCTGGTCGCCGCGCGCGGCGGGCACGCCGCGACCACCGTGGGGGCGACCGCGCATCTGGCCCACCAGGCGGGCATCCGGGTGTTCGCCACCGGCGGCCTGGGTGGGGTGCACCGCCAGGCGCGGGAGAGTTGGGACGAGTCCGCCGACCTGGTGGCGTTGACCCGGTGCGGGCTCGTCGTGGTGTGCTCGGGGGTCAAGTCGATCCTGGACGTGGGCGCGACGCTGGAACGGCTGGAGTCGCTCAACGTCCCGGTGACCGGTTTCGGCACCCACGCGTTCCCGGGGTTCTACCTGGTCGACTCCGGCCATCGGCTGGAGTGGCGGGTGGACACCGCGGACGAGGTGGCCGACGTGGTGCGGGCACACGAGGCGCTCGGACTGGGACGAAACGCCCTGGTGGTGGCGAACCCGGTGCCGCGGGCCGACCAGTTGGACCCGGAGCTGCACGACCGGGTGCTGAATCGGGCGTTGGCCGCGCTGACCGACAAGGGCATCCGCGGCAAGGCGGTCACCCCGTTCCTGCTGGACTACTTCCACCGCGAGACCGCCGGCGCCAGTCTGACCGCCAACATCGCCCTGATCCTCGACAACGCGGCTCTGGCCGCCCGCATCGCCCAGGCCCTGACCATCGCCTGACCCCCTTCCCGGGCCGTGACCGCCGGCGGCGCGGCGGCCCGGGCGGCGGATCCCACCCGCGGGTGCGTCGCGCACCGATTTCTCCGGCTTCCGGGCTCGATCGTTGACCCCCCGAACGGGTGGTGCGAGGGTGCGTTCCGGTACCGACGACGCGATGCTGCGGTACGGCGACCGCACGACAGACGGAGGAATTCGGCGATGACGACGGGTGCGACCGAGGCTTTTCGCGCAGCGCGCGACTTCCTGCTCGAACACCGCGAGGACCAGCCCACCGCGTGCCGGGACTTCCCGCGCCCCGATCCCACCGAGTTCAACTGGGCGCTCGACTGGTTCGACGTGATCGCCCGCGGCAACGACACCACCGCGTTGTGGATCGTGGCCGAGGACGGCACCGACACCAAGGTCTCCTTCGACGAACTGGCCCGACGCTCCGACCGGGTCGCCGGTTGGTTGCGCGCCCGGGGGGTCCGGCGCGGCGACCGGGTGCTGCTCGTGCTCGGCAATCGGGTCGAGTTGTGGGAGGCGATGCTGGCCGCGATGAAACTGGGCGCGGTGATCATCCCGGCCACCACGATGCTCGCACCGGCCGATCTGACCGACCGGGTCACCCGAGGCGATGTCGCGCACGTGATCGCCGAGTCGGCGGTGACCCCGGGCTTCGCCGAGGTGCCGGGTGCCTGGACCCGGATCGCGGTGGGCGAACCGACGCCGGGCTGGCTCTCCTTCGCCGCCGCGCACGACGGGTCCGACGGCCACGACGCGGACGCGGTGTTCGTACCGGACGGCCCGACCGCCGCGACCGACCCGCTGCTGTTGTACTTCACCTCCGGCACCACCGCGCAGCCCAAGCTGGTGGGCCACACCCAGACGAGTTATCCGATCGGGCACCTGTCCACGATGTACTGGCTGGGTCTGCGTCCGGGCGACACGCACCTGAACATCTCCTCGCCCGGCTGGGCCAAGCACGCCTGGAGCAACTTCTTCGCCCCGTGGAACGCCGGGGCCACGATCTTGATCGTGCGTCAGGAGCGGTTCGCCGCGCGTCCGTTGCTGGACACCATGGTGCGCTGTGGGGCGACCTCGTTCTGTGCGCCGCCGACCGTGTGGCGGATGCTGGTCCAAGAGGACCTGGGCGCGTGGCGCACCGCGCTGCGCGAGGTGATCGGCGCGGGCGAGCCGCTCAACCCGGAGGTCATCGAACAGGTGCGGACCGCCTGGGGGTTGACCATCCGGGACGGCTTCGGGCAGACCGAGACCACCGCGCAGATCGGCAACGCGCCCGGGCAGGAGGTCCGGCCGGGCTCGATGGGCCGACCGCTGCCCGGCTACACGGTGGCCCTGGTCGACCCGATCTCCGGCGAGGTGGTCACCGGGACCGATGCCGAGGGTGAGATCTGCCTCGAACTCGCCGCCCGCCCGCTGGGCCTGATGACCGGCTATCTCGACGACCCGGAGCGCACGGCCGAGTCGATGCGTCACGGCTTCTATCACACGGGCGATGTCGGCACTCGGGACGCGGACGGCTACATCACCTATGTGGGCCGCTCCGACGACGTGTTCAAGGCGTCCGACTACCGCATCTCGCCGTTCGAGCTGGAGAGCGTGCTGATCGAGCACGAAGCGGTGGCCGAGGCCGCGGTGGTGCCCTCGCCGGACCCGGTCCGGCTGGCCGTGCCGAAGGCGTACGTGGTGCTCGCGCCCGGGCACGAGCCGACCCGCGAGACCGCGCTGTCCGTCCTGCGGCACGCCCGTGCCGTGCTCTCGCCGTACAAGCGGGTCCGCCGGATCGAGTTCGCGGAGTTGCCCAAGACCATCTCGGGCAAGATCCGCCGAGTGGAACTACGGGGTCGAGAGCGCGAGTTGCACGACGGCGATCAGGCCGGACGGGGCGAGCTGGAGTGGTTCGAGGAGGACTTCCCGGAGCTCAAGGGCAACTGACCGCGCGCCGGGGCCGAGCGGGATCGACTCGGCCCCGGACGGCGGATCAGATCTTGTCGGCGATCAGCTTGGCGATCGCGATGTGCTGTGCACGCGGCAGGTCCTTCGCGGCGGGTGCCAGGCTCACGTGCATGTCGACGATCAGGTCGCCGTGCGCCTTGGCGAAGTAGACCTCGGGCACACTGGGCGCCGGGTAGCTGCCGGTGCCCGGCACGTACAGGGTGGGGATCGGGCCGAGGTCGGTGATCGGCTTGCCGTACTTGGCCACGGTGTTGTTGGCCACGACACTCTCCGGGGTGTCGGCGAGCTTGCTGCTGCGCATGAAGTACTGGATGGTCACCAGCCCCGCGTCACCGGGTCCGTAGTAGCGGCAGGTGCGCAGCGTGTCGTCGTTCTTGGTGCGGGTGACCTCGGTGCCCAGCACGCCCTTGAGTTCGGCGGGCGTGAGCAGATTGCAGAACGCCTTGGGGTCGAGGTCGACCGTGCCACCGGGCTTGCCGGTGGCCGGGGCCGTCGCGGGTGTGTTGCCCTTGCCCCCGCCGGGCGTCGTGGCCGGCGCGCCGGTCGCGCCGCCGCTCGCACCGCCGGTCGATCCGCCGCCCGCCTGAGGCGCGGTCGTGGCGGAGTCCTTCTTCTTGTCGTCGTCGCCCTTGGCCTTGTCGACCAGGCCGCATCCGCTGGAGAGCGCGATGACGGAAGCGGCGATCAACAGTCCCGAAAGGGCAGGCTTGCGCAGATACAACGTGATTCTCCATCCCCGTGGCGCGATCGGCCGCCGCCACCCCCCTGGATGCGTGACCGTTCGTCACGATGGCGCCGATCCCGCGGTGTTGCCGATGCGTGTGTGCGGCAGAGCGAGGCTAATGCACGAAATCGCCGGCCGCTGGAGTGGCGGGTGGCGATACCGTGGCGGTTGTGACCAGCACGCTGCGTGATTCCGAGGGCCTCATCCGCAAGGCGACCTTCGGCTGGGGTGGTGCCCGCGTCGCGCTGGGCGTGGTCGCGCTGCTCGATCCGCCGCGGGTGGCCCGGCCGTGGATCGGCGACGACGCGGACCGCACCGGGGCCCTCGTGTTCGCCCGCGCGCTCGGCGGACGCGACCTCGCGCTGGGCGCGGGCGCGATGTTCGCGGCGGTGCGCGGTGAGCCGATCCGGGCCTGGGCACTGGCCGCCTCGGCGGCCGACCTCGGCGACACGCTCATCACCTACGGGCACCGCCGGCGACTGCCCCGCGGCCGGCGGGCCTTCATCGCGGCCCTGGCCGGTGGCTCCGCGCTGGTCGGCGTGAGCCTGGCCCTCGCGGAGCGGCGGCAGGGCGGCCGCTAGGTTCGGCGCATCTCGCGGCTCGGCGGGCACCGCGAACGCAACGGGTGGGCCGGGCGCGACCATCGCCGACCCGACCCACCCGCCACCGCACCGACACCCGCCGGGGCGGGCCGGCCTCGAACTAGCCCGCGACCTCGCTCGCCAGGCGTCGCTTGTTCCAGTAGGCGACGACCTCCAGCAGGAGCCCCGCGGCGACCGCGAGGCCGACCGCGGTCCACGGCATCCGGGTACCGACCAGCTTGAGCTCGAAGAAGTCCTGGAGCCACGGCACCGTGAGCACCGTGGCGAACCCGGCGCCCATCACCAGCACCAGCGCCACCCGCCACCAGGTGTACGGGCGGGCGATGATCGCCAGCACCCACAGGCCGACCAGGAACAGCGTGAGCGTCGCGATCGACGTCTCGGCCGTACGCGTGGCGTCCGTCGCGCCGTAGTGCGAACGGGCCAGCAGGTACGCGGTGAAGGTCGCCGTGCCGGCGATCACGCCGGAGGGGCCCGAGTAGCGCAGCACCCGCTTGACGAAGCCGGGCCGGGCCCGTTCCTTGTTCGGTGCCAGCGCCAGGAAGAACGCCGGCGTGCCGATGGTGAACCAGGCCAGCAGCGTCAGGTGCCGGGGCAGGAACGGGTAGGGCACGTTGGCGATCACGACCAGGATGGCCAGGAGCACCGAGTAGGCGGTCTTGGTCAGGAACAGGTTGGAGACCCGCTCGATGTTGCCGATCACCCGGCGACCCTCGCCGACCACCGAGGGCAGCGTGGCGAAGCTGTTGTCCAGGAGCACGATCTGCGCGACGCCCTTGGTGGCCTCGCTGCCCGAACCCATCGACACGCCGATGTCGGCGTCCTTGAGCGCGAGCACGTCGTTGACGCCGTCGCCGGTCATCGCGACGTTGTGGCCGCGCGACTGGAGGGCGGCGACCATGTCCCGCTTCTGCTGCGGGGTGACCCGGCCGAAGACGGTGTTGGCCTCCAACACGTCCGCGAGCTCGTCCTGGTCGGTGGGCAGCGTACGGGCGTCCACCGGGTGGTCGGCGCCCTTGATGCCGAGCTTGGCGGCCACCGCGCCGACCGAGATCGCGTTGTCGCCGGAGATCACCTTGGCCGCCACGCCCTGGTCGGCGAAGTACTCCAGCGTCGCTCCCGCGTCGTGCCGAAGTCGCTGCTCCAGCACCACCAGCGCGGCGGGCGTGACGTCGGCGCCGTCCGGGCCGCCGACGAGCGCGTCGACGGTGTCGGCGAGCGAGGCGTCGGTGCGCACCAGCAACAACACCCGCAGGCCCTGGGCGCCCAGCCGTTCGGCGTCGGCGAGCAGGTCGCCGTGCGCGTGCGTGGTCACCAGCACCTCGGGGGCGCCGATCAGCCAGGTGGCCCGGGCGCCGGACGCCTCGAAGGTCGCGCCGCTGTACTTGCGGGCGGAGGAGAACGGCACGCTCTCCACCGACGTCCAGCCGGCCTGCGCCGGGCACTCGTCGATGATCGCGGCCAGACTCGCGTTCGGCCGGGGTTCGGTGGTGCCGAGCGCGCCGAGCGCGGCGCGCACCGGCAGGCCCTCGGCCAGTTCGCGGACCTCGGCGACGTTCATGCCGCCCTCGGTGAGCGTGCCGGTCTTGTCCAGGCAGACCACGTCGACCCGGGCCAGGCCCTCGATCGCGGGCAGTTCCTGGACCAGGCACTGCTTGCGACCCAGCCGCACCACGCCGACCGCGAAGGCCAGCGAGGTGAGCAGCACCAGGCCCTCGGGGACCATCGGCACGATGCCCGCGATCATCCGGGTGACCGCCTCGCGCCAGGTGGTGTCCTCCAGCCGGTACTGGCTGACGATCAGCGCGACCGAGGCCGGGAAGAGGATCCAGGTGACGTACTTGAGGATCGTGCTGATGCCGTTGCGCAGTTCGGAGGCGACCAGGGTGAACTTGCTGGCCTCCTCCATGAGCTGCGCGGCATACGCCTCGCGCCCGACCCGGGTCGCGGTGAACGCGCCGTTGCCGGCCACCACGAAGCTGCCGGACATCACCGGATCGCCCGGACGCTTGATCACCGGGTCGGCCTCGCCGGTGAGCAGCGACTCGTCGATCTCCAGGTTGTCCGCCTCGACGACCACGCCGTCCACGGCGGCCTTGTCGCCCGCGCCCAGTTCGATCACGTCGTCCAGCACCAGGTCCGAGGGGGACAGCGCCACGGCCTGCCCGTCCCGGCGCACCACCGGCTTGGACTCGCCGATCACCGCGAGCCGGTCCAGGGTGCGCTTGGCGCGCATCTCCTGGATGATGCCGATCCCGGTGTTGGCGATGATCACGAAGCCGAACAGGCCGTCCTTGACCGACCCGACGGACAGGATGATCAGCCACAACACGCCGATGACGGCGTTGAACCGGGTGAAGACGTTCGCCTTGACGATCTCGGCCGTCGAGCGGCTGGAACGCACGGGAACGTCGTTGACGTCTCCTCGTGCGACCCGCTCCGCGACATCCGCGGCGGTCAGTCCGACGCCCAGGGGCACGTCGGGTTCGCTTTTGTCGGGTCTGTCGACCGGCGGGATGGCTGTCGTCTCTCCGGGCCCGGCGCCCGGCAACGGCTGAGTCATGGGTCTACCGTAAGTGTCCGGGGAAACCGCGGTTGGCGGTGGGCCGGCCGTTGCCGTCCGCCCACCGCCGGTTCGCGACTATTCGACGACCGTGACCGGTCCGAGTTCGAGCGCTTCGAGCGGTTCACGAATCTTGTCCGCGTCGCCCACCAGGACCACCACGAGGTACTCGGGATCGAATCCGGCGGACACCGCCTCGGCGGCGTCCTTGGTGGCGACCTCGGCCAGCCGCAGGTAGAGCTGCGGCAGGTAGTCGTCCGGCTGCCGCTCGGCGGCCATGTCGGCCAGCGAGTCGCACACCGCGCGCGGTGTCACGTACTTGAGCGGTGCCACCCCCACGATGCTCTGCACCGCCGCGTCCCGCTCGCCGTCCACCAGGCCCTCGGCGGCCAGCGTGCGCAGCACGGTGACCATGTCCGCGACGGCCGGCCCCGTGACGTCGGTCTCCACCGAACCCTGGATCGCCAGCAGCGAGCCCACCTGCAGCGACTGGTTCGCCGCGCGCACGCCGTAGGTGTAGCCCTTCTCCTCCCGCAACACCCGGTCCAGCCGCGAGGTGAGCGTGCCGCCCAGGCAGTACGTGCCGATGGTCAGGGCCGGCCACGAGGCGTGCTCGCGGCCCGGCCCGATCCGCCCGACCAGCAACTGGGTCTGCACGCTGTCCGGTCGGTGCACGATCAGCACCCGGGCGTGGTCGTCGGCGAGCACGGGCACGGGCCGCGAGGGCTCGGCGGCCTGTGCGCTCCAGGTGCCGATCGTGCGCTCCAGCACGTCGGTGACGTCCACGCCGGCGAAGTCGCCGACCACGACCAGGGTGGCCGTCTGCGGGCGCACGTGCGCGGTGAAGAAGTCCCACACGGCCGCGCGGTCCACCCGCGCGACGCTCGTCGCGGAACCGGCCCGCGGCCGGGACAACCGCATCGAGGCGTCGAACAGCGTGCTGCTGAGCGCGAGCGCGGCGCGGCGCGGCGGGCTGGCCAACTCGTGCACAATCTCGTCCAGCCGCTGGCGCACCAGCCGGTCCACCTCCTCCGCCGGGAAGGCCGGTGCCCGCACCGCGTCCGCGAGCAACCCGAGGGCGCGTTCCAGGCGCGAGGCCGGCACATCGAGCGCGACCCGCACGCCCGGGTGATCGGCGTCGCTGTCGATCGTCGCGCCGCAGCGCTCCAACTCGGCCGCGAACTCCTCCGCGCCCATCCTGTCGGTGCCCTCGGTGAACGCGCGCGCCATGATCGTCGCCACGCCCTCGCATTCGGCCGGCTCGGCGGCCAGCGGCGAGTCGAGCACCAACTCGACGGCCACCACCTTCTGGCCGGGCCGGTCCACGCGCAACACCGTGAGGCCGTTTCCGAGCACCGACCGCCGGGGCTCGGGGAAGGTCCACTCACGGGCCGGACCCGCGCCGGGGCGCGGGTGGAACACCATCTCGCCGGTCTGGGTCACGCGACCTGCTCCTCGTTCTCGTCCGCGTCGTCCGTCGGTTCGTACACCAGCACCGCGCGATTCTCCGGTACCAGGCGTTCGGCGGCGACCGCCCGCACCTCCTCGGCGGTGATGTCCAGCAGCCGCTCCAGCGCGGTGAACGCCAGGTTCGCGTCCCCGAACAGCGTCGCGTAGCGGCACAGTTCGTCGGCCCGGCTGCCCACCGTCGCCATCGTGTCCAGGTAGGCGCGCTCCAACTGGGCCTGCGCACGCTCGAGTTCGGCCGGCGTCGGCCCCTCGGCGGCGAACCGGGCGAACTCCTCGGCCAACGCCGTGTCGATCGCCGCCACCGCGCCCGAACCGGACGCCTTCACGTCCAGCATGCCCACCGACGCGGTGCCGGCCTGGCGCATCAGGCCCACCCCCGCGTAGAGCGCGAGTTCGTCGTGCCGCACCAGGCGGGTGTTCAGCCGCGAGCTCTCCCCCTCGCCCAGGATGGTCAGCGCGATCTCCGCGGCGTCCGCCGCCCGCGTGCCGTCGGCCGGCATCCGGTAGGCGGCCATCAGCGCCGGCGAGGGCACCTTCTCGCGCACGCTCTCGCGCAGCTCGGCACCCAGGACCGGCGGCAGCGCGCCGTCCGCGGGCACCGGCTTGCCGTCGTGCGCGGGGATCGTGCCGAAATACTTCTCCACCCAGGCCAGGGTCTGCTCGGGGTCCACGTCGCCGACGATGGCCAGCACCGCGTTGTTCGGCGCGTAGTACGTGCGGAAGAACGCCTGACAGTCGGCGAGCGAGGTGGCGTCCAGGTCGGCCATCGAGCCGATCGGCATGTGGTGGTACGGGTGGCCCTCGGGGTAGGCCATCGCCACCAGGCGCTCCCACGCGGTGCCGTAGGGCACGTTGTCGTAACGCTGGCGGCGCTCGTTCTTGACCACGTCGCGCTGGTTCTCCAGGCTCTCCTCGGTCAGCGCCTGGAGCAGCCCGCCCATCCGGTCCGCCTCCAGCCACAGCGCGAGTTCGAGCTGGTGCGCGGGCATCGTCTCGAAGTAGTTGGTGCGCTCGAAACTGGTGGTGCCGTTGAGCGAACCACCCGCCGACTGCACGAACTCGAAGTGCTCGTTGCCGTGCACGTTGGCCGAACCCTGGAACATCAGGTGCTCGAAGAGGTGCGCGAGCCCGGTCCGCCCGGGCCGTTCGTGCCGTGAGCCCACGTCGTACCAGAGGCAGACGGCGGCCACGGGGTCGACGTGGTCCTCCGAGAGCACCACGCGGAGCCCGTTGCCGAGGGTGTGCGTGGTCGCGGTGAACCCCAACGATGCAGTCGCCGGTCCTGCCATAAGCCCATCCGTCCTCTCCTGGAGGGTGACCGCCGCGACGGCGGCCACCCTCACCCTAACGACGCGCGGTGCCCGATCGACTCCCGCGCGCGGGGGTGTTCGCGGTGGGCGAAGCGCGCCCGCGGCGCGCCCTACTGCTGGTAACCCTCGACCTCGCGCGCCGGCCGCGCGGCCGCGTTCGCCGGGTCCGCACCCGCGTCGCGCAACGCCTGACGCTGCCTCAACAGGTCCCAACATCGGTCGAGTTCGGCCTCCACGTCGGCCAACCGACGATGCTCCTCGCCGCCCGAGACGCCACCTTGCGCAAGTTGCTCCCGCAGGGCACGCTCCTGCTCGACCATGTCGGTGATGCGTTCGCGAATCTGCTTGTCGTCCATCGCGAAAACCCTTCCTTTTCCCTGCTCGGACGGCGGCCGGGGACTGCGGCACAACCGTGGGCCAAAGGGCTGTCCTTCCCTCCTCGCACGGCCCTCAAGCACGCTGTCACCCGGGTCGATGCACTCACATGTCGCACCGGCGGGTCACAATGGGCACGCCGTGCGGGCCGTCCCCGGCCGCGCCGCCCTCGGGCGGACACGGGAGACACGGCCCGGCGCCGGCCCGAAGAAGCAAAGGAGCAACGCCGCGCATGGCCCGCCGTAGTACGAAAACTTCCGGTCCGCAGCCACCGGACGACTTCGAGGAACGCATCCTCGACATCGATGTCGTCGACGAGATGCAGGGCTCCTTCCTGGAGTACGCCTACTCGGTGATCTACTCACGGGCACTGCCGGACGCCCGCGACGGACTCAAGCCCGTGCATCGCCGCATCCTGTACCAAGCCGCCGAGATGGGCCTGCGCCCGGACCGGGGATACGTCAAGTGCGCCCGCGTCGTGGGCGAGGTGATGGGCAAGCTGCACCCGCACGGTGACGGCCCCATCTACGACACCCTGGTGCGGATGGCGCAGCCGTTCTCGATGCGCCTGCCGCTGATCGACGGCCACGGGAACTTCGGCTCCCTCGGCGGCGACGACCCGCCCGCCGCGATGCGATACACCGAATCCCGGTTGTCCTCGGCCGCGATGCTCATGGTCGACTCGATCGACGAGGACGTCGTCGATTTCGGCCCCAACTACGACGGCCAGGAACAGGAACCGGGCGTCCTGCCCGCCGCGTTCCCGAACCTGCTCGTCAACGGGGCGTCCGGGATCGCGGTCGGCATGGCGACCAACATGCCGCCGCACAACCTGGTCGAGGTGGTCGCCGCCGCGCGCCACCTGATCCGACACCCCGGCGCCACGCTCGAAGACCTGATGCGCCACGTGCCCGGCCCCGACCTGCCCACCGGCGGTCGGGTCGTCGGCCTGGGCGGCGTCCGGGACGCGTACGAGAAGGGCCGCGGCACCTTCAAGATCCGCGCGACCGCGTCGGTCGAGTCGGTCACCGCGCGCCGCAAGGGCATCGTGGTCACCGAACTGCCCTACAACGTCGGCCCGGAGCGGGTGATCGCCAAGATCAAGGAGCTGGTGCAGTCCAAGAAGGTCCAGGGCATCGCGGACCTCAAGGACCTCACCGACCGCTCGCACGGCCTGCGCCTGGTCATCGAGATCAAGAACGGCTTCAACCCCGAGGCGATCCTCCAGCAGCTCTACAAGCTGACGCCGATGGAGGAGACCTTCGGCATCAACAACGTCGCGCTCGTCGACGGCCAGCCGCTCACGCTGGGCCTGAAGGAACTGCTCCAGGTCTACGTGGACCACCGCTTCGAGGTGGTCCGCCGGCGCAGCGAGTTCCGTCGCCGCAAGCGCCAGGAGCGGCTGCACCTGGTGGACGGCCTGCTCGTCGCGCTGATCGACATCGACCGCGTGATCGAGCTGATCCGCTCCAGCGACAACTCGGCGCAGGCCAAGGAACGTCTGATGGAGACGTTCTCGCTGTCCGACATCCAGGCGTCCTACATCCTGGACACCCCGCTGCGCCGGCTCACCCGGTTCGACCGGATCGAACTGGAGGCCGAGCAGGAGCGGCTGCGCGCCGAGATCGCCGAGCTGACCACGATCCTGGAGGACGACAAGCTGCTCCGGAAGGTGGTCTCCGAGGAACTGGCCGCGGTGTCCAAGAAGTACGGCACGCCGCGCCGCACCGTCCTGCTGGAGTCGGCCGACGTGCCCGCCGCGGCGGTCCCGCTCCAGGTCACCGACGCCCCGTGCACGGTGCTGCTGTCCTCGACCGGCCTGCTCGCCCGCACCTCGACCGGCGGTCCGCTGCCGCCCGAGGGGGGGCGGGCCAACCACGACCTGGTGGTGTCCTCGGTCGCCGCCACCGTGCGCGGCGAGGTCGGCGCGGTCACCAGCACCGGTCGGCTGCTCCGGATCAACGTGGTCGACCTGCCCTCGTTGCCGGAGACCGCGACCGCGCCGAACCTGGCCGGCGGCGCACCGCTTTCCGAGTTCGTCTCGTTGGAGGCGCAGGAACGACTGGTGTGCCTGACCACCCTGGCCGCCGACTCCCCCGGGCTCGCGCTCGGCACGGCGCAGGGGGTGGTCAAGCGGGTCGTGCCGGACTATCCGGCGAACAAGGACGACCTGGAGGTGATCACGCTGCGCGAGGGCGACGTGATCGTCGGCGCGGTCGAGTTGCGCACCGGCGAGGAAGACCTGGTCTTCATCACCGACGACGCCCAGTTGTTGCGTTTCCAGGCGTCGATGGTGCGGCCGCAGGGCCGCCCGGCCGGTGGCATGGCCGGCATCAAGCTCGGCGCCGAGCAGTCCGTGCTCTCGTTCACCGCGGTGGATCCGGGCGCGGACGCGACGGTGGTCACCGTCGCCGCCTACAGCGGCGACGCGCTGTTCGGCTCGGAGCACGGCACCTGCAAGGTCACCCCGTTCTCCGAATACCCGCGCAAGGGTCGGGCCACCGGGGGCGTGCGCTGCCAGCGCTTCCTCAAGGGCGAGACCACCCTGCGCCTGGCCTGGGCGGGTCCGGCGCCGGCCCGAGCCTCGGACGCCAAGGGCCGGCCGGTCGAACTGCCGGCCCCGGACCCGCGCCGGGACGGCTCCGGCACGCCGCTGGCCAAGCACGTCGACACGGTCGGCGGCCCGCCGGGCACCGTCTGAGTCGACCCGTCGACGAGGCCCCCGCAGCGTCCCTCGCTGCGGGGGCCTCCCTCGTTCGTTCGCTCGCCGGGCACACCCGCCCGGGCCTCAGCGCGCCGCGAACTCCTCCAGCAGCTCGATCGAGCGCGCGTACTTGCTGCGCAGCCGCACCTGCGTCGCCGCGTCGAGCTGGCCCAGCCGGGCCTCGGAGCGGTTGTCCGCGATGTCCGCCCGCTTGACCACGAGCGCGATCGGGTCCGCCGCCGCGCGCGCGATGCTGACCTCCAGCGGTTCGCCGGGCAGCTTGGACAGCGCGATCACCGCCGCCACCACCCGCTCCGGCACGCCGGCGGCACGCAGGTCGTCCGCACCCACCGGTGTGTCTTCGATCACGTCGTGCAGGACCGCCGCCATCTGCGTATACGCGCCCTCGACCTGCCGCATCACCCGCAGCGGGTGCGTGATGTACGGATGACCACCCTTGTCCAATTGACCGTCGTGCGCGGCCCTGGCGAGCGCCACCGCGTCGTCCAACGTGAAGCCGGCTATCGCCGCACTCCCGTCGGGCCGTCCCTGGGGCATGGCCGCCTCCCATCGTTACCGTGTGCAACAACCGTACCGGGATCACCGGATCGGGGCGCTCGGGGCGGGACCGATCGGGCCGGCCGGCCGGCGAAAGTTATACGGTGCACAGTCGTGGAAACCTGCGTCTTTCTCTCGCACGAACTCGCCGAGCCGATGGCCGGCACCGCTCCGACCACGCGCGGCTGGCTGCTCGTGGAACACCCCGGGCCGTGGGCGGCCAGGGCGCTGACCGACAGCCGCGGGCTCGACGACGGGGTGGGCGAAGAGTTGGACGAGCGGGCCGGCCGGGCCGGTTTCCGCGCCGCGCTGATCCGTCGGCCGGACGAGGCGAGCCGCCGCTCGGAGGAGCCGGGCGCCGGAAGCGACGAGGGCGAGCGCACCCCGAACACCCCGGGACGCCGCGCCGACGACGAGGCCGGGGCCCCCGACGGCCCCCGGACCGCCTTCCTGGCCTGGACCGAGCCCGGTGGCACCTGGCTGCGCCGGTTGCGGGTGCGTGCCGCGGCCGATCTGCTCGCCCTCGACCTGGCCGCGCTGGCCGGACCGGTCGAACCCTCGGTGGGCGAGTCGGCCGCCGAGCCGCTCCTGCTGATCTGCACGAACGGCAAGCGGGACCGGTGCTGCGCGGTCGCGGGCCGACCGCTGGCCGCCGCGCTCGCCACGAGCTTCCCCGAGGCCACCTGGGAGGTCACGCACCTGGGCGGGCACCGGTTCGCCCCGACCGCCGTCGTGCTGCCCCAGGGCTACCTGTACGGGCGCCTGGACCCCACCGCGGCCCGCGCCGTGGTCGCCGCCGCCCGGCGCGGCGAGATGGTGCCGGATCACTGCCGGGGTCGGGCCACCTACTCCCGGGCCGGTCAGGCCGCCGAGCTCGCGGTCCGCGCGGACTGCGGCGAGCGCCGGGCCGACGCGCTGTCGGTCTACGACGAGCGCGCGGAGGACGACGGCGGATGGACCGTGCGCGTCGATCACCTCGACGGCCGCACCTGGACCGTCGCGGTGGACGCACGTCGGGAGGCCCCCGCCCGGCCGGAGAGTTGCGGCAAGGACGAGGGCCTCCCGACGAGCATGCGCGCCCGTCTATTGACGCACCGTCAGTAGGCGCCCGCCCCGGTCAACGAACGCACTTCCATCTCGGCGTACTTGGCGGCGTCCGCCTCCTCGTCCGAGCGCAGCGTGCCGATCCAGCCGCACAGGAAGCCGATCGGGATCGACACGATGCCCGGGTTCTCCAACGGGAACCAGTGGAAGTCGATCCCGGTCACCAGCGGCGTCCTGCCCCCGGAGACCACCGGCGAGAACAACACGAGCAGCAGCGCCGAGCCGAGCCCGCCGTAGATCGCCCAGACCGTGCCGTTGGTGTTGAACCGCCGCCAGAACAGCGTGTACAGCAGCGTGGGCAGATTGGCCGAGGCGGCCACCGCGAAGGCGAGCGCGACCAGGAACGCGACGTTGAGCTTCTGCGCGGACAGGCTCAGCCCGATCGCGATCCCGCCGATCACGATCGCCGAGAGCCGGGCGGCCCGCAGTTCGCTCTTCTCGTCGGTCGCTTCCTTGCGGATCACGTTCGTGTACAGGTCGTGCGCGAAGGACGCCGAGGAGGCCAGCGTCAGGCCGGCCACCACCGCCAGGATGGTCGCGAACGCCACCGCCGCGATCACCGCGAGCAACACCACACCACCGAACGTGTCCGGTCCGCCGCCGAGTTCCTCGGCGAGCAGCGGCAGCGCGGTGTTGCCCGCCGCGTTCGACTTGCGGATCCGGTCCGAGCCGAGCACCGCCGCGGCGCCGAATCCGAGCACGATGGTGAGCAGGTAGAACGTGCCGATCAGGGCGATCGCCCACATCACCGAGTGCCGCGCGGCGCGCGCGGTGGGCACGGTGTAGAACCGCACCAGGATGTGCGGCAACCCCGCGGTGCCGAGCACCAGCGCGATCGCCAGGCTGATGAAGTCCAGTCGACTGGTCAGGTTCTTCCCGTACTTCAGCCCCGGTTCCAGGAACTGCTGTCCGTGGCCGCTGGTGTGCGCGGCGGTGTCCAGCAACTCGTCGAGATCGAAGTGGAAACGCAGCAGGACCAGGATCGTCATCAGGACCGCGCCGCCGAGCAGCAGCACCGCCTTGACGATCTGGATCCAGGTGGTGCCCTTCATCCCGCCGAAGGTCACGTAGACCACCATCAGAGCGCCCACGCCGACGATCGTCCAGGTCTGCGCCGACCCGCCCGGGTCGCCGAGCAGCAGCGCGACCAGGGTGCCCGCGCCGACCATCTGGGCGATCAGGTAGAAGATCGAGACCACGATGGTCGCGGCCCCCGCCGCGGTCCGCACCGGCTTGCGGCTCATCCGGAACGCGACCACGTCGGCCATTGTGAACCGCCCGCAGTTGCGCACGAGTTCGGCCACGAGCATGAGCACGACCAGCCACGCGACCAGGAAGCCGATCGAGTACAGGAAGCCGTCGTAGCCGAACAGCGCGATCAGTCCGGCGATGCCCAGGAAGGATGCCGCCGACATGTAGTCGCCGGCGATGGCCAGCCCGTTCTGGGACGCGGAGAACTCGCGGCCGCCGGCGTAGAAGTCGTTGGTCGTGCGGTTGTTCCGACTGGCCCACACGGTGATGCCGAGGGTGATCACCACGAAGACCACGAACAGCAGGCCGGTCAGCCCGCGGTGGCCGCCCGCGGCCGCGAGGTGGACCGCGTTCACCGGAACATCTCCTGGGTCTCCCACCGCAGGTTGAGCGCGGCCCGGTCGCGCTTGCCGCGCGCGTTGCGGGCGTACGACCAGGTGATCAGGAACGTACTCGCGAACTGGAGCAGGCCGAAGGCGAGTGCGACGTTGAACGCGCCCAGGATCCGGTGCGCCATGAAACCGCGCGCGAACGTGGACGCGAACACGTAGAGCAGGTACCACGCGAGGAACGCGAGCGACATCGGGAAGACGAAGTCGCGATAGCGACGCCGGATCTCCTGGAATTCCGGGCTCGCCTGCACGCGTAGATAGATGTCCGCGCGCGGATCCGGCTCCGGGTCGCCGAACGGCACACCCCGGGTGGGTGTGGGTCGGTACGAACTGGTCGTCACCGTAGTTCTCCTCGTCGATGGCCGAACCGCGCGGTTCCGTCCGATCCGAGCACCCGAGACAGGCGTTCGATGGGACTGGTGTTCAGCATGGGCAGCGGGCGCGGGCCGCACGGCCAGGTTGTGCACGATTCACCTGTTCGGATGAACCGCCGGCACGGCCGCACTCCTGGCTCCGCCATGCTCGTGGAATCGCTTGGCCAACGAGGGTTCGAGCCCTCCCGATACGGGAGGTGTGACGGTCATACGCCAATGAGTGACATTCGTCCTTCTATCGCAGATATACGGGCCGTTCGACCCGGCCGGCGATCATGAAAAAGGCCGGGCCCGAAGGGACGAACAGTCCCTTCGGGCCCGGCCCCGGCCGGTGCGGCGGTGTGCTCAGACGTCGATCCGCGAGCGGTCGAGCAACGACGCGGAGTTGGTGATGAACTCCTTGCGCGGCGCCACCTCGTTGCCCATCAGCAGGTCGAACACCCGCTCGGCCGCCTCCAGGTCGCCCAGGTTGATCCGGCGCAACGTGCGGTGCCGGGGGTCGACCGTGGTCTCCGCGAGCTGATCGGCGTCCATCTCGCCCAGACCCTTGTACCGCTGGACCGGGTCCTTCCAGGCGACGCCCTTGCGCTGGTATTCCAGCAGCGTGCGCTTCAGCTCGGAGTCCGAGTACGTGTAGACGTACTTGTCCTGCCCCTTCTTGGGCCGGGACAGCTCGATCCGGTGCAGCGGCGGCACCGCGGCGAAGACCCGGCCGGACTCGACCATCGGGCGCATGTAGCGCTGGAAGAGGGTGAGCAGCAGGCAGCGGATGTGCGAGCCGTCGACGTCGGCGTCCGCCATGAAGATGATCTTGCCGTAGCGGGCCTGGTCGATGTCGAACGTACGCCCGGAGCCCGCTCCTATCACCTGGATGATCGCGGCGCATTCGGCGTTCTTGAGCATGTCCGAGACGGACGCCTTCTGCACGTTCAGGATCTTGCCCCGAATCGGCAGCAGGGCCTGGAACTCCGAGTTGCGCGCGAGCTTGGCGGTGCCCAGCGCCGAGTCGCCCTCGACGATGAACAGCTCGCTGCGTTCGACGTCGTCGCTGCGGCAGTCGGCCAGCTTGGCCGGCAGCGCCGAGGTCTCCAGGGCCGTCTTGCGGCGCTGGGCCTCCTTGTGTTGTCGCGCGGCGATCCGGGTGCGGGCCGCCGAGACGACCTTCTCCAGGACGGCGCGCGACTGCGCCTTGTGGTCGCGTCCGGTGGAGGTCAGGAACGCCTTGAGTTCCTTGGACACCACGTTCTGCACGATCCGCGCGGCGGCCGAGGTGCCCAGCACCTCCTTGGTCTGCCCCTCGAACTGCGGCTCGGCCAGCCGCACGGTGACCACGGCGGTCAGGCCCTCGGTCGCGTCGTCCTTGGTGATGTCGTCCTCGGCCACGCGCAGCAGCTTGGTCGAGCGCAGCACGTCGTTGACCGTGCGCCGGAGCGCCTGGTCGAAACCGGCGACGTGGGTGCCACCCTTGGGCGTGGCGATGATGTTGACGAAGGAACGCAGGGTCGAGTCGTAGCCCGTGCCCCAGCGCAGCGCCACGTCCACGCCCAGCTCGCGCTGGACCTCGGTGGGCACCATGTGCCCCTGCTCGTCGAGCACCGGCACGGTTTCCTTGAAGGTGCCGGACCCGGTGAAGCGCAATACGTCGCAGAGCGCGCGGTCGGGAGCGAGGTATTCGCAGAACTCGCTGATCCCACCGGAGTAGTGAAAGACCTGTTCGTCCACTTCGCCCGGATTCGCACCATTACGCTCGTCGCGAACAACGATCGTCAGTCCGGGCACCAGGAAGGCGGTCTGGCGGGCTCGCGAATACAACGATTCCAGGTCGAGCGCGGCGTCCTTGAGGAAGATCTGCCGGTCCGCCCAGTAGCGGATCCGGGTGCCGACCTTCGCCTTGGCGACCTTCTTGATCTTGCGCAGCCCGTTACCGGCGCTGAACGGAGCGTCCGCACCGAGGGTGGCGAACTCGCCGGGCACGCCGCGGCGGAACGAGATGGCGTGGGTGTGCCCGCCGCGGTCCACCTCGACGTCGAGTCGGGCGGACAGGGCGTTGACCACGGAGGCGCCGACGCCGTGCAGGCCGCCGGAGGCGGCGTAGGATCCGCCGCCGAACTTGCCGCCTGCGTGCAGCTTGGTCATGACGACCTCGACACCGGACAGGCCGGTCTTGGGCTCCACGTCGACGGGGATACCGCGACCGTTGTCCCGAACCTCCACCGAGCCGTCAGCGTGCAGGATCACCTCGATCCGGTCGCCGAAACCCCCGAGGGCCTCGTCCACCGAGTTGTCGATGATCTCCCACAGACAGTGCATCAGGCCCCGACTGTCGGTGGAGCCGATGTACATGCCGGGCCGCTTGCGGACCGCGTCAAGACCCTCGAGAACGAGGAGATGTCGCGCGGTGTAGTTCGAGTGATCGGGCTCGCCCGCCAGGAGCGCGGTGGACTGCGCGGTCGTCTGGGCGGTCACGCGGTGCAACTCCTCGCATGTAGTCGCGTAGTCGAATCGCCGCGAACGCGTCGATCCGTGCGGCGCGTCGGCGATGTCCGAGCCCCCGAAATCGGGCCCGTTGATCACCCTCGTCGCGCCGGAGAGCAAGGCTACCGGGGCCGGAAGACACCCCGGCGACGGCTCGCCGCCGCATCCTAGCCGGCATCCGAACACATCTTCGACCACCCGATCGGGTGGCCGGCATGAACCGTACGCGCACAGGGCACGTCCTATGCACAAGGAATGAGTTGCAGAAGGGGTGTGCCGAGAAGCTGTTGAACATGACACGATCACCCCGGGAACGTTCGAGGCTGATTTGATGTTGGACATCGATGAAGGCTTCGTCGAGTAGAGAAGAGGCGACGTGAATTCGGTTCTGACACCCGCCAGTCCGTTGACGGCCGCCGACCGTTGTGATCGGTGCGGCGCCCAGGCATACCTTCGGGTAGTCCTTTCCAGCGGCGGCGAACTGCTGTTCTGTGCGCACCACGCCCGTAAGTTCGAACCAGAGCTTCGGAAGGTGGCCGTGGAGATACAGGACGAGACCGACCGCCTCACGGCGGTCCCCGTTACCGCACCGGACGACGACAACTGACCAGACAGCCGACCCTCTGAGATCCCGACGAGCAGACATCGCGCCGATGGCGGCCACCGCGAGGTGGCCGCCATCGGCGTCTGTCGTCGTCACCCAGGGGGGCGGTCACCGCCCTCACGGCCCGTGATATCCCTCACAATCCGGCGGCATCCCGGATGTCCCGGGCGAACGCGGCGACCCGGGTGTAGACGCCCGGTTTACCCGGCAGGGCACATCCGTCTCCCCACGAGACGATCCCGGCGACCCGACCGGCGACCAGAAGCGGGCCACCGCTGTCCGCACTGCACGCGTCCTTGCCCCCCTGCCGCTCACCCGCGCACACCATCGAGGCCGGTTCGTACGTCCCGTACCGCCCACCCGGGTACGCGGTCGCGCAGGTCGCGTCGGACACCAGCGGCACGGTGACCTGACGCAGTGTCGAGGAGTAGTCGCCGCGCCCCGTGGTGTCACCCCAGCCGAACACCGTCGACGCGGTGCCGCTCGCGTAAATGTCCGCGTCCTGTTCCACCATCGAGGCCAGGCCCGTACCGAGCGGCTCGGCGAGGGTGAGCACCGCCCAGTCGCCGGAGATCCGGCTCGGGTCGAAGTCGGGATTCACCTGGACCCGGCCGACCGCCACCTCCCGACCCTGGGTGCCGCGCAGGTCGGTCCGTCCCTGGATCACCTTCAGGTCCGGCCGGTCGTCCCGGTTGCCGTTGGCGTCGTACATGCAGTGCGCGGCGGTCAGCACCTTGGTGGGTGCGATCAGCGTGCCGCCGCAGAACTGCCCCGATCGCGCGGATCCGTACTCGGCTCGACTGGACAGGGCCACCGCCCACGGATACGTCGCGGTGTCCGCAGGGCTCCCACCGACCACCACGCGCGGCGGCCCCGAGGGGGTGGCGCCGATCAGGAGTGCCGCCGTCACGACCGTGACAAGCGCGACCATCGATCCTCGTGTGTACCGCCGGAATTTGCTGCGTCTGTTCCGCTCGGGCGCTCGCACCATCATGGGGAACCTCTCGCCGGCTACCGTCAGGTAGAAGCCGGTGCCCCAGCGTGGCGATCCGGAATCCTCGCTTTGGGCGAACGGGTGATTTCCTCGGCAGGCGCACACACGAAGGCCCCGGATGGTGTATCCGGGGCCGATGTTCGTTGCGGGCACGGCCGGGCCGCGCCCGCGGGCTCAGTCCAGGTAGTCGCGCAGCACCTGGGAGCGGGACGGGTGGCGCAGCTTCGACATGGTCTTCGACTCGATCTGGCGGATGCGCTCCCGGGTGACCCCGTAGACCTTGCCGATCTCGTCGAGCGTCTTGGGCTGACCGTCGGTGAGCCCGAAACGCATCGACACCACCCCCGCCTCACGCTCGGAGAGCGTGTCGAGCACCGAGTGCAACTGCTCCTGGAGCAGGGTGAAGCTGACCGCGTCGGCCGGCACGACCGCCTCGGAGTCCTCGATCAGGTCGCCGAACTCGCTGTCGCCGTCCTCGCCGAGGGGGGTGTGCAGGGAGATCGGCTCGCGGCCGTACTTCTGCACCTCGATGACCTTCTCGGGGGTCATGTCCAGTTCCTTGGCCAGCTCCTCCGGGGTGGGCTCGCGGCCCAGGTCCTGGAGCATCTGGCGCTGCACGCGGGCCAGCTTGTTGATCACCTCGACCATGTGGACCGGGATGCGGATGGTCCGCGCCTGGTCGGCCATGGCCCGGGTGATCGCCTGCCGGATCCACCAGGTCGCATAGGTGGAGAACTTGTAGCCCTTGGTGTAGTCGAACTTCTCGACCGCCCGGATCAGGCCCAGGTTGCCCTCCTGGATCAGGTCCAGGAAGAGCATGCCGCGGCCGGTGTAGCGCTTGGCCAGCGAGACCACCAGGCGCAGGTTGGCCTCCAGCAGGTGGTTCTTCGCCCGGCGGCCGTCCTCGGCGATGATCTCCAGCTCCATCCGGAGCCTGGGTGGCAGCTTGTCGCCGGAGCCGAGCTTGTCCTCGGCGAACAGGCCGGCCTCGATCCGCTTGGCGAGGTTGACCTCCTGCTCGGCGTTGAGCAGCGGGACCTTGCCGATCTGCTTGAGGTAGTCCTTGACCGGGTCGGCGGTGGCGCCGGCGGCGGCGACCTGCTGCGCGGGGGCATCGTCCTCGTCGTCGGAGAGGGTGAAGCCCTTGCTCTCCGGCTCGTCGGGCACCGCGTCCTCGACGACCGCCTCGGGGTCCTCGGGCAACTCCTCGGCCTCGGCGTCGGGTTCGCCCGTCTTGCCGGCGGTCTTCTTGGCGGCGACCTTCTTCGGCGCGGCCTTCTTGGCGGTGCCCGCGGCGGTGGTCTTCTTCGCGGCGCTCTTGCGCGGCGCGGCGCTCGTCGCGGGCGCGCCGGGCGCGGTGGGCGCGCCCGGGGCGGTCTCGGTCGCGGCGGTGCTCGGCGCGGCGTCGGCCTCGGGCGTCGCCGGCTCGGTCGCGGCGGGCACGGCGGTCACGGTGCGGTTGGAGACGACGGTCTTGGTCGCGGTCCGCTTGGCGGCGCTCTTGGCCGCCACACTCTTCCGGGTGCGCTTGGGCGCCGCCGAGTCCGCGGCACTGACCATGATGGTCACACCCTCCTGGTCGAGGACCTGGTTGAGGCTGCGCAGGACGTTCTTCCATTGAGTGGCCGGAATCTGGTCGGCCTCGAACGCCTGACGCACCTCGTCGCTGGCGATGTACCCCTGGGCCTCACCCCGCTCGATCAACGACTTCACGTTGAGGAATTCGGCGATCTCGGGCGGGAGCGAACGGGATGTGCTGGCCGACACGAACAACCTCTCGACGATCTGGACGGCGTCACGACCTGGTGGACAGGCAGGCGCCGCCAAGCGAACGACACTCGGGCGGACAGCGTGGTTCCGGCAAACCGTTGCGCTCCGATCAGCGCAGCGGCCTGTTCTGCTATTCCCGAACGGCTGCCACCTTCGTACTCATCGGGCCAGGCGGAGAAGTGTTACGCACCCGTTCGGTGGTGCAGCTCACACGGTTCCCTCTTGCGGCACGCGCCACACCCTGTGTGAGGGATCCGGTCACGCGTCACCGGTGATCCGTACCCCCAGGATGGTCACGTCGTCGTCTCGGTCCCGGTCTCCGAGCAGTCCTTCGAGGATGTCGGTCAACAGCGCCTCCAGGCCCTCGTTGGGTCCGCGGGCGATCTCCACGAGGTCGTCCAGGCCCTCGTCGAGGCCGCGACCGCGGGTCTCCACGAGGCCGTCCGAGAAGCCGATCAGGATGTCCCCCGGATCGAGTCGAATGGTGTGTTGCGTCCGCCGTTCCGCAACTCCCAGGGGGGTGGACTCCTCGCCGATCTCGACGAGTTTGGCCTTGCCGTCGGCCGAGACGAGCACCACCGGCAGGTGGCCCGCGTCGGCCAGGTCGAGCAGGCCGGTCGCGGGATCCACCACGGCGTAGACCAGAGTGGTCAGCGACTCGTCGTCCTCGGTCGCGGTGAACAGCCGGTCCAGGCCGGTGAGTACGGCGGCGGGCTCGGGGTCGGTGAAGGCGAGCGCGCGCAGGGCCGAGCGCACCCGGCCCATGCCGGCCGCCGCGGTCAGGCCCTTGCCGATCACGTCGCCGACCACGATCGCCACTCGCCCGTCCGGCAGTTGGAACACGTCGTACCAGTCGCCGCCGACCTCGAAGTCGGGTGCACCGGGCAGGTAGCGGAAGCCGAACTCGACGCCGTGCACCGCCGGCAGCCGCTCGGGCAGCAGGCTGCGCTGCAGCGCGACGGCGGTGCGGTGCTCGCGCTCGTACAGCCGTGAACGCTCGATGGCCAGCGCACACTGCCCCGCGAACGCCTCCAGGAAGATCCGGTCGTCCGGGTCGAACGCCCGTCCGTCGTCGAAGGTGTAGCGCAGCACGCCCAGCGGCGCCCCGGAGCCGACCAGCGGCAGGAGCACCCGGGAGGCGCCCGGGCCGTCGTTCGAGGTGTACCGCGCGATGCCGTCGGTCACCGCGGCCACCAGGTCCGCCGACCAGTGCGCGGGCAGGCCGCGCCGGCGGGTGACGGTGCGCTGCGCGGGCACGTTCGGCCACGGGTATACCGGCGCGGTCTCGTCCAGCAGATACGCCTGCGAGCACGCGGCGGCGATGCCGACGCCCAGTTCCTCGACCGCCTCCTCCACCTCGGGCACGCTGAGCGTGCCGGCGATCCGCGCGGTCATCGCCTGGAGCCGGGCGGTACGCCATTGGCTGGACCGCAGCAGTTCCACGCAGCGCCGCTGCTCGGTGATGTCGCGCACCACCAGCAGTACGCCGATCACCGGCCCCGCCTCGTCCCCCGCCTCGCGCACCGGCAACCACTGGGACTCGTAAGCGCGTTCGCGCTCGTCGGAGCGCGCCGTGCCGACCCGGTCGGCGGGCTCGTCGCGGTCGGAGCCGCGACTGGTGTGGGTCTCCACGTACGGCTCGCCGCAGGCCAGCACCCGGGAGAGGGTGGCCTCGATCCGGCGGGCGCGAGGGGGCGGATAGACCTCGTCGGGTCGTCGGTCGAGCAGGTCCTCGGCCGAGCGGCCGGCCAGTCGGGCGAGTGCGCCGCTGACCCGCCGACAATGCAGGCGCCGATCGTAGAACGCGAATGCCGTCGATCCCTGGCTGGTCAAGGTTGCCAGCAGTGCCGCGTCGATCCCGGCGAGCCGCTCGCATCCGACCTTGTCGTCGTTCATTGCCTCACAACCCCACCTGTTGGCAACTCCGGGCCGGCGAGTCAGGTATCGAGAGTACGCACGCGAACCTTCTCACCGGGAGTGATTGGCTTGAACTCTCCGTACGTCGGATAAGCGGGCGGGCTCGGACATACCCGCGCCCCTTCGTCGACCCGGGCGGCGGGTCGGCGAAGGGGCGACGCGTTCGTGTCCTCGCTCTCGCGTGGCACGGTCCCTCGACTGCGGGTCAGCCCTCGCGTGGGGCGGGGAACTGGCGGTCCACCTCGGGGTGTACGGCGAGCAGCGAACGCATGGCGACCTCGGCACTCTCGCCGTCGCCGGCGGCGACCGCGTCGACCAGGCGCGCGTGCAGCGCGACGGACGCCTCGGAGAGGTGCTCGCAGCCGGCCACGTGGCCTCCCGACACCTGGAGCGCGGCGGCCAGGATGCTCGCGAGGTGGTCGAGCATGCGGTTGCCCGCGACCTGGAGCAGCAGACCGTGGAACTCCGCGTCGGCGCGGCTGAAGGTCAGCGGGTCGGGCTGGGCGACGGCGCGCTGCATGATCTCCACGACGTCGCCGAGCCGGCGGACGATCTCCGGGTGGTTGCGGCACGCGGCCATGTGTGCGGCCAACGGCTCGATGCCCCAGCGCAGTTCGAAGAGTTCGCGACGCTGCGAGTCGCGCTGCGGGCCGCACGCGCGCCACTCGATCACGTCGGGGTCGAGCAGGTTCCAGTCGCTCACCGGGCGCACCCGGGTGCCGACGTTGGGCCGGGCGCTGACCAGGCCCTTGGCCTCCAGGACCCGGAGCGATTCGCGCACCACGGTCCGGGAGACCTCGAAGCGCTGGCCGATCTCCTCGGGCACCAGCGGACGTTCGGCGCCCACCTCGCCCGCGACGATCATCTGGCCGAGCTGCTGGACGAGTTGGCCGTGCAGGCCGCGGCCTCGGCCGACGCCCGGTTTGCGCACGGCGCGTGCCGGTTCGAGGTCGGGTCCGTCCCACACGTACGGCCGGCGGGACATCGGGTCGGTGCCGGCGGCGCCCGGCTCGCCGGCGCGGAACGCGTCGGCCGATCCGCTCGCCGGGGCGTGGGTCATTGTCTGATGGGCAGCGATACTCACGCTCTCCATCTCGGCCTCGAACGGGTCCGGCTTGAGCAGCAAACCCGCTCTCGGCTGAAAAACACACGAAAGGGTGATCTACCTTGCGGGTCGATCGTCCGAAAGTGTGACGTCGATCGAAACCGGCTCAGGCCCGGCGGCGGACGAAGGTGATCATGGCGAGCACGGTGAGCACGAGCGTGATCGCGGCCAACACGGAGCCGGCCACCACCGGCGCGAGTTTGCCGTCGCCGACGACGAGCATGCGATCGGCGGCGCGGAACGGAAGGTAACGCACCAGGTCTCGGTGCGCCGGCGGGACACCGGCCGAAATCGCCGCCGCGATCAGGCGTTCGGCGCCGGCGGGCAGCGCCGCGGCGGCGATCGCGATCAGCGCCGCGCCTCGGGACAGGGTGCCGATCGCCAGGCCGAGTACGGCGGCGAGCAGCACGTAGGCGACGAAGCCGGCCAGGATCCGGGTCGCCGGGGCCTCGATCGCCGCGGTGTCGGGGAAGGTCGGGCCGAAGACGACACGGGCCGTGCCCACGCTCGCGGCCACCGCCAGGACGGCGACCAGGACGGCCGCGAACGCGGTGCCGACCAGCTTGGCCAGGTAGACCCGCCCACGCCGGGGCAACGCGAGCAGCAGGGCGGGCAGCGCGTCCCGGCGTTGCTCGCGCGCACAGGCGAGGGCGGTCAGCAGCATGATCGCGGGGATCAGCGCGGGAGTGCGGCCGGGGCCGGCGGTGACCAGGTGGGCCACCTCGGCGGAATCGATCGGGGCCGCGCCGGCCTGGCGGGCCGCCACCCAGCCGGCGCCGGCGGCGAGCGCGAGCAGGCCCAGCAGGCCCCACCAGGTCGTGCGCAGGCTGCGGGCCCGCACGAATTCGTATGCGATCGCGCTCATGCGCTTCTCACCTCGTCGGTCTGCCGGGTGCGTTCGGTGGAACGCCAGGTGCGGGCGAATCGGCGCCTCGGCGGCAGCGCGGCGGGCGTCGCGTTCGGGTTCGGGTTCGGGTTCCGCGCGGCGGTGGTGTCGGCGCCGGCCTCGGCGGCCGGGTGCGCGGCGCGGGGCGTCTCGCGGCCGGCGGCCGGATCGGCGTGCGTCTCGACGATCCGGTGCGGCTCGGGCGCGGCGATCGAGGCGGTGTCGCGGGTCGCCGGCGCGGATCCCGGTTCGACCGGCTGCGGGGTCTGCGCTCGCGGCCGGGCCGCGGGTTGCTCGGACTCGGCGTGCGGGTCGGGCCCGGGGGCGCGATCGTGCCCGGTCCCGAGCACGGTCGCCGACGTCGCGCCGGCCGGCGCCGCGGCCGGTGCCGTCGCGGGGTCGGGCCCGGTCGAGGATTCGGCCGTGAACCCGGTGGCGAATTCGGTCGTGAACTCGGCTCCGAACCCGACGAGTTCCTCGGTGGGCCGGTTGGTCGACCCGAGCCCGGCCGACCCCTCGTCGGGGGCGTCCTCGTCCATCGCGACCTGGGGGCGCTCGCGGCGCACGGTGATCACATCGGTGAACGCGTCGCCGACTCCGGGCTCGCGTTCGGCCAACTCGTGCAGCAGAATCCCGCCGCGGAAGGCGATCTCGCCGACCCTGGCCCGGTCGGCGCCGGTCACGACGAGCGTGGTGCCGCCGGAGCGGGCGGCGTGCACGCCCTCGGCCCGCAACAGCGCGGACAGCCGGGCCACCTGCGGAGTGCGCACCGATACCCCGGCCCGCACCCCGCGGCGCAGGAAGTCGAGCGCCGATTCGTCCGCGACCAGGCGACCCCGACTGATCACCAGGACCCGATCCGCGCAATTCGCGGTCTCGGCCAGGATGTGTCCGGCGACCAGCACCGTACGGCCGTCGGCCGCGAAGGCGCGCAGGAAGTCGCGCAGCCAGCGCACGCCCTGCGGATCCAGGCCGGTCGCGGGTTCGTCCAGCACCAGCGTGCCCGGATCGCCGAGCAGCGCGCCGGCCAGCCCGAGTCGGCCCAACGCGCCCGCGGACAGCACCCGGACCCGGGCGCCCGCCACCGGGGTCAACCCGACCAGGTCGAGCACCTCGTTCACCCGGCGGTTCGGGATTCCGCCGGCCGCCGCGAGCATCCGCAGGTGCGCCCGCACCCGTCGCCCCGGATGTGCGCCGGTGGCGCCGACACAGGCACCGACCTCGGCACCGGGTCGGCGCAGCCGCCGGTAGCGTCGGCCGTCGTACAGCGTCTCGCCCCCGCCGCGCTCCAGGTCGAGCATCAGCCGCAGGGCGGTCGACTTGCCCGCGCCGTTGGGCCCGAGCAGAGCCGTGACCTTGCCGGGGAGCACATCGAAGGACAGGTCGTCGACGGCCACGATGCCGCCGTATCTCTTGGTCAGCCCGCGTGTCTGGATCATCGCCGTCGCTCCTCGCCACTCCGGATACGGGAGATCTATGAATCTTTGGCAACATACCGGCGAAAAGATAATTTTCCCGGCATTTGACGTCGTATCGGCGAGCTGTGGAAAAGGCCGCCGAACCTGGACAGGCCGCCGGTTCCTGGAGGATCATCGAAATACCGCCGCGTACCGCCTCTGGAGGTCGCCATGTCTCTTCCCGATCCGGGTGTCCTGGAGGCCGTGCGCCGCAGGCGGGGCGACCTCGACGACGCGTTGTTGATCGTCCGTGACGGTTTGGTCGCCGGGCCGCCGGGGCCGCGCCGGCTGGCCGCGTTGTGCGCGGGGTTGCGGCAGTTGCGGGCGGATCTGTACGAACATGTCGTGGCCACCGAGGGACCCGACGGTCTCTACGACGAGGTGCGCCGGGCGGATCCCAGGTTCGAACCCGCGGTGTGTCGGCTGCGGGGTGAACACGCCCGGCTCGGCCTGCTGCTGGACGACGTCCTGGCGGGCATCGCGCACGGACCGCAGGGCATCGCCGGGTGGCCGGCGCTGCGACCGCGCGTGCTGGAACTGCTCACGCTGGTGGGTCACCACCGCAGCCGGGACGCGCAACTCGCCTACGACGCGGGCGGGCTCGATCTGGGTGGCCAGGGCTGACGGGTCGCGGGCACGCGGGACACGGCAAGCGGGCGGGCTTCACCCGAGCCGGGTCGGTCAGGGTTCGGGGCGCAACATCGGCGGGTTGAGCTTCTCCGCCGAGCCGCGCCGAAAGAGCTGGGCCGGCCGGCCGCCCTGTCGGGTGGTGGTGCCGCCGGTGGGCACCAGGAAGTCGGGCGTGCCGGTGACCTTGCGGTGGAAGTTGCGCGGGTCCAGGGCCACGCCCCACACCGCCTCGTAGACCCGGCGCAGCTCGCCGACGGTGAACTCCTCGGGGCAGAACGCGGCGGCGAGCGAGGAGTATTCGATCTTCGAGCGGGCGCGCTCGACGCCGTCCTCCAGGATGCGTCCGTGGTCGAAGGCGAGTCGGCTGTTGTCGCCGAGCAGTTCGCCGACCGAGGACCAGCGCGCCCCGGCCGCGTCGCCGCCGGGGCGCGGCGCGGGCAGGTCCGGGGCCAGGACCAGATAGGCCACGCTGACCACCCGCATCCGGGGGTCGCGGCCGGGGTCGCCGAAGGTGGCGAGTTGTTCCAGGTGCACCGGCAGCCGGTCCAGGCCGGTCTCCTCGGCGAGTTCGCGCGCCGCGGCGGCCTCCAGGCCCTCGCCCTCGCGCACGAAGCCGCCGGGCAACGCCCAGGCGCCCTGGAACGGCGGTTCGCCCCGGCGGATGGTCAAGGCGCTCAGAGCGTGCTCGCGCACCGTGAGGACGACAAGATCCACGGTGACTCCGAAGGGCGGAAAGAGCGAGGTCTCGGAGCGTGGCATGGGGCGATCCTAGTGCCCGGAGGGCACTAGCTGTCTGGCTGACGATAAAACGGATTGCGATCGGTGGGCATACCCCGTGCACGCGGGTGGTGGCGTCGCGTCACCGGGCGCCGGGTTCAGATCGCGAGCTGGATGCCCTTCGCCGCCTCCTCCACGATCGCCTGGCCGGCCCGGTTGACCCGGACCGTGAACGGCTCGCCGGCCACGCACAGGTCGCGCAGTTCGAGTTCGCCGATGTCCAGCGGGCCGGGCGGGCGCACGGTGACCCGTCCGGCCGGCACGTCGGGCCGAATGCCGGCGAGCGCGACCAGGACCGGCAGGATCGCCCCGGCGGCGCGGGCGAACGGGCGGCAGGCCAGCGGATGGGCCACCGGGGCGTGGCCTTGCGCGCGTTGTTCGCCCGCGTGCATCTCCGGCAATCGGTACTGGAACCACGGTGCGGCGTGTAACAACCCGGCGAACAACTGCTGTGCGGCGTCGAGATGGCCCGCTTCGGCGAGTCCGGCGGCGGCCACGCAGGTGTCGTGGGCGCGCACCACGCCGCCTCGGGCGGCGAGCGGGTGGTAGCCAGGAAGCCGGGTCGAGGTGCCGCGCAGCCCCCAGCCGCAGTCCAGGTCGGGCGCGGTCAACCGGCGGGCCACCGCCCGATTTCCGGTGTCGTCCAGGATGCCGCTGCCGGGCAGGTGCGCCATCGCGGACGAGGCCACGGTGATCGGCCGACCGGCCGGGTCGAGCGCCGCCGCGTAGTACTCCCCCGCGGCGTCCTCGGCGCGAAACGCCCGGCGGAAGGCGACGCCGAGTTGCTCGGCGCGCTCCCGCAGGGCGTCCGCGCCCGGCAGACCGTGCGCGTCCAGCAACGCCGCGCCGTGCCGCGCGGCCTGGTAGGTCTGCGCCTGGAGTTCGCACGGCGCCGGCCCTTCGGGGCCGAGCCGGACGAAGTCGCCGGGCCGCTCGCCGAGCGTTCGGGACAGGTGTCCCAGCGCCCGGCCGAGCGCGGGCAACAACGGGCCGGCCTCGGCGGCGGGCAGCCCCCAGCGCCAGGCTTCGCCGAACAGCGTGACGAACAGCGCGGTCGAGCCCGCGCAGTCGTAGCGGGCCGGTTCGCCGGCCCGGCCCAGCGTGTGCGGGATCCGCCCGGGGTCCTCGCCGCGCGGCCGCACCCGCACGCCCTGACGGGCGGCGAGCAACCGCAGTACACCGCTCGCGAATCGGGTGCCCAGCGGCAGCAACATCCGGGCGGTCCACAACGCGTCGCGCCCGGTGGGGGCCAGTTGCCACGGCGCGCCGGCTGCGGGCAGCGGCGCGGTCGGCAGGTCGGGATCGGGGACCACCAACAGTGCGCGCAGGTCGCGCAGTCCCTGGTCGAGGCAGCCGGCGACCCGCACGTCGTCGCAGCGCACCCGGGGCTGCGTCCAGGGCGGCCGACCGGAGAAGGCGCGCGGGCCGGGTCGGCCGGAAGCCGGCTCGGCGACCACGCGCAGTTCGACCGACCACGAGCGGGCCGGCTCCAGGTCGACGTCCCAGCGCAGCGTCGCGGTGGCGGCCAGCGCGGTGTTCGGTGCGGGCTCGGCGCTCACCCGCACGCTCGTACCGTCCGGTGCGCTCCAGCCCAGACCCGCCGCGGCGACCCGGGCCCGCAACTCGGTCGGCCGGTGTCCGGCCCGTAACGCGTCGAGCGGGATCAGGTCGGCGCCCAGGGCGAGTTCGATCGGCAGCCGCAGCGCCCGGCGGCCGGTGTTGCGCAGTACGAGGCGCTCCCGACCGGCGGCGTGCCGGGTGCGCTCGATCACCAGGCCGGGGTCGGGGGTGCCGTCTGCGGCGAATCGGCGCATCGCGAGGTAGCGCACGGCGTCGGCCGCGACCACGTGTCCGGACAGCGGCTCGGGCTCGGTACCGCCGATGGTCAGCACGATGCGCGAGAGGGTGCGCCGCCCGTCGTGGTAGACGCCCTGGACGCCGTGCCCGCGCAGTTGCCCGTCCAGCCCACCGATCACCATGCCGGGCGCGTCCACGCAGACGAGCGCCTCGTGCGCGAGGGGATGTGGGATCGTGCTCACGGTCACCGCTCTCGTCTCCCGCTTCTCGTGGGCCGCTGCTCGTGGACCCGACACGGGCGAATCGCCGCCCCGCGTCGGAGCCGGCGGCGATCCCGCCGGCGGTCCGCCCCGCCGTCGACCGTGCGTCGCCGTGTGGCCCCCGGCCCCCCAACGGTCACGGAGCCCGGTTGGTCACGGCATCGCGGAAGATCCGTCGGCGCACCTCGGCCGCGCTCAGCGGGCTGTTGATCGCCGAGTGCAGCAGTCGCGCCATCGTGTATCCGGTGTCGGCCCGCAACGCCCGGGTCACCGCGACCCGGGCCAACACGCCGTCGCCGATCGTCCAGGCCGCCCACGCGGCGAGGGTGAGCGGTGGCGCGGAGGCGGGGGCGAAGGCTCGGCGGGCCAGCGCGGTCCACAGCGCGAGCAGGGCCACGTCGTCGGCGCCGCCCGGTTGTTCGTCGTGCCAGGCCATCACATCGTCGCGCACCCGGGCGTCGCCCAACCCGAGCACCAGGCGCGCCGCCTCGGCCGGTTCGATCGTGGTGTCGCCGGCCCGGAACCTGGCCCGGTGACCGGCCAGCGCGGTCAGCGTGCGCCGCGCCGCGAACTCTTCCGGCCGGGCCCGCACACTTTCGTACGCCCGCAACATCAGTTCGCGCATCGCGTACTCCGGCGGCCGGAAGCGGCGCACCAACTCGGCCAACGACATCGGCTCCGGCAGGCCCGCCCAGACCGCCGTCGCGGCGACGGTCGAGCTGCGTTCGGTACGCAGCAGGGTGCCCTCGGTCGGGCAACACCGGTCGTCGGCGCAGCCGTAGGACCACCAGCGCTCGGTACTCACGCAGACCGCCTCGCGCACCTCGATCGTGTGCGCCGCACACGCGTGGGCGATCGCCGCGTGCAACGGCCGCAGCCGCTCGACGGCCGCCGACCCGACCTCCACCGCCGGCCCTCCCGCAGCAGCCTCGGCGCCGTCGGGATACATCGCCACGGCCACGCCGCGCGCGCCGGCGCGCACCAGCAGTCGGGCGAAGTGCCGGGCGGCGGGCTCGAAATCGGCCGGCGGCGGCAGGTCGTGCCGCAACACCGGGCCGACCCGGCTGCGCTCGCCCGGCAGGATGCCCAACAGCACCACGCTGTCGGTGGGCCGCACGCCGATCAGGTACGGCACGGCCTCCACCAGATCGGCGGGCGAGCGCACCCGCAGCACGGACTGCGGGGACATCGCCACGAACGGGGTGCGGTCGAAACCATCGGTGTCGTTCATGGGGCGAGCGTGCGCCCGCTCGCGATCCGAGCCCGGCACCCGGGGGCGACCTGTGCACAACTCGGCTCTTGTTGACGCGTACCTCGACAACTCGTTCGATCACCTCCGCGTCGATCGGCCGGGCGCCCACCCGAGGCGGGCGACCGGCGCCCCACCCCGGACGCGTCGGCGCACCCCGCGAAGCCGACACGTTTGTCCACAAACCACCCGGACCTCCTTTTCGCAATGTCGCCGGCGGCGACTACAAAGGGAGGCATGACCGAGGACCGCGCCACCACCCCCGCCGCCCACCCCGCCCCCACGACGGACCTGCGCACCCGCGCCGACGCCGTGCTGCGGGACCTGGCCGGGGGCGACGCGCGGCTGCGCGAGGACCAGTGGCGCGCGGTCGAGGCGCTGGTCGCCGACCGTCGCCGGGTCCTGGTGGTACAGCGCACCGGCTGGGGCAAGTCCGCGGTCTACTTCGTGGCCACCGCACTGCTGCGCGAGCGCGGGGCGGGGCCCACCGTGATCGTCTCGCCGCTGCTGGCCCTGATGCGCAACCAGGTCGACGCCGCCGCCCGCGCCGGGATCCGGGCCCGCACCATCAACTCGGCCAACGTCGACGACTGGGACGCGGTCCAGGCCGAGGTGGCCGAGGGCTCCGTGGACGTGCTCCTGGTCAGCCCCGAGCGGTTGAACAACCCCGACTTCCGCGACACCGTGCTGCCCAAGCTGGCCGCCACGACCGGCCTGCTCGTGGTGGACGAGGCGCACTGCGTGTCCGACTGGGGGCACGACTTCCGCCCGGACTACCGCCGGCTGCGCACTCTCCTGGAGGAATTGCCCACCGGCGTCCCGGTCCTGGCCACCACCGCGACCGCCAACGCGCGGGTGAGCGCCGACGTGGCCGAGCAGCTCGACCCCGCGGGTGACGCGCTGGTACTGCGCGGCACCCTCGACCGGGAGAGCCTCTCGCTCGGCGTGCTGCGGCTGCCCGACGCGGTCGACCGGCTGGCCTGGCTGGACACCCACCTGCCCGAGCTGCCGGGCTCGGGCATCGTCTACACGCTGACCGTCGCCGCGGCCGAGGAGGTCACCGCGTTCCTGCGCTCGCGCGGGCACGCCGTCGCGTCCTACTCGGGCCGCACCGAGGACGCCGAGCGCCGGGTCGCCGAGGCCGACCTGCTGGCCAACCGGGTCAAGGCGCTCGTGGCCACGTCGGCGCTGGGCATGGGCTTCGACAAGGGCGACCTGGGCTTCGTCGTGCACCTGGGCGCCCCGCAGTCGCCGATCGCCTACTACCAACAGATCGGCCGGGCCGGGCGGGCCGTCGACCGGGCCGACGTGCTGCTGCTGCCCGGGCGCGAGGACGAGGCGATCTGGCGCTACTTCGGCTCGTTGGGCTTCCCCGCCCGCGAACAGGTCGAGCGCACCCTGGCCGCGCTGGCGGGCGCCGGGCGCCCGCTGTCCACCCAGGCCCTGGAGCCGCTCGTGGACCTGCGCCGCAACCGCCTGGAGCTGATGCTCAAGGTGCTCGACGTGGACGGCGCGGTCAAGCGGGTGCGCGGCGGCTGGACCGCGACCGGCCGCCCCTGGGAGTACGACGCCGAGCGCTACGCGCGGGTGGCCGCGGCTCGCGAGCACGAGCAGCAGTCGATGCGCGACTACCAGGCCGACGGCACCTGCCGCATGCAGTTCCTGCGTCGCTGCCTGGACGACCCGGAGGCCGCCCCGTGCGGGCGCTGCGACGCGTGCGCGGGCCCGCGCCACGACGCGCGGGTGGATCCCGCCTCGCGCGAGGCGGCGCGCGCGGCGTTGGGCCGGCCGGGGGTGGAGGTGGAGCCGCGCCGGATGTGGCCCACCGGCATGGCGGTGGCCGGCGTCGAGCTCAAGGGCCGCATCCCCGAGGGCGAACAGGCCGCCGTCGGCCGGGCGCTGGGCCGCTCCTCGGACATCGGATGGGGCAACCGGCTGCGCCCGATCCTGGCCCCCGGCAGGCCCGACGGGCCGATCCCGGACGCCGCGTTCGACGCCGTCGTCCAGGTCCTGGCCAACTGGGGCTGGCCCAACCGCCCCGGCGGCGTGGTGACGATCGCCTCGCACACGCGCGGCGCGCTGATCGACAGCCTCGGCGAGCGGCTGGCCTCGATCGGCCGACTCCCCTGGCTGGGCCGCGTCGAGTACACACCCGGCGCGGGCGGTCCGGCGCCGCGCAGCAACAGCGCACAGCGGCTGCGCTCGATCGCCGACGCCTTCGTGCTGCCCGACCCACTGGTCGAGCGGGTCGCCGCCCTGGACGCGCCGATCCTGCTCGTCGACGACCGCACCGACACCGGGTGGACGCTCACCGTGGTGGCCCGCCTGCTGCGCCGGGCCGGTGCCCGCGAAGTGTTGCCCCTGGTGCTCACGATGGAGGGGTGACCGACGCCGGGTCGCCCCCGCGTCGTCACGCGGACGTACCGAACGCTCACACTTACGTGTTGCCGAGTTTGCAGGCGTCAGGCAAGAATCGACAAGGCGTTCTCTTCACATTCCCGTGCGGGCCCATCCGGCGCCGCTCCGCCGCGAGCCGCCCGTAGTCGGAGCGTGCGCCGCTGTCCGCTTCGGACGGAAGGAGGACCGTGCACATCGCCACCACCGCCTCCACCGCGCCGGCTCGCCACGGCGCGCCCACGGCCAGTCCCTCCCGCTGGCTGGACCCGGAATCCTGGCGCACCCATGGGATTCCGTTGCTGCGCGACCCGCGCGCGCTGATCAAACGCCTGTACGACCTGCACCAACCGGTCGCCCGCACGGCCGTGGTCGGCGTGCTGGATCGTTCCGAACGCCCGGTGGCCAGCGCCTCCTTCGGCTTCGGCGAGGGCCGCACCGACGGCTGGCGATGCCGCAACCTGATCCTGGCGAACCTGCGCCTGATCGTCCCGGACGACCTGCGGCGCACCACCCCGACCCACACCACGGTGCTGGTGATCCACCGGGCGGGCACGCGCGAGTGGGAAGCGGACGACGGCCGCTGGATGTGGGGGCTGCACGACGCGTGCGTGCTGCACGGGCTGCGCTGCGGCGCGGTCGCCGTCGTCTCCCAGGACGGCTGGCAGTTGATCGCCGACGGGCGCTCCGGGCGCACCCCGGCGCTGCGCCCGGGCCGCGGCGGCGGTCCCGGCGGCAGCAGGCCGATCAGGGCAGCGGGCATCGCCCCGGCCCGACCCGCGACTGAACTGCCGCAGGTGCGTTACCTGCCGGAGACGGGGCCCACTCCCCTGGTACGACCTTCCGCGTCCTGACGAACGCTTTGGATCAGGCGGTGAGACCGCGCTCTGCGAGCCAATCGACCAGATCGGTCGTGACCGTCAACGCGTGGTCCTGAACGAGCTCCGGGCTCTGCAACCGCGTACGCAGATGTTGCGCGTGGAACGGCTTGATCCCGGCGATCAACTTGCGCACCCCGAACACGTTGCAGAACGCCCGGTCGTCACCGGCCGAGAAGGCGCGGTCCCATTCCTGGCGTTCGGCCCCGATCAGGGTGATGTAGGCGTACCGGTTGAGATAGCCCGACAACATGTCTATGACGGTGCTGCAGGCCCGGTACTGCTGTATTTTCAGCCGGTCCTCCTGGTCGCTGAGGAACCGGTCAAGGAGCTGTGCGATCGACGGCGATTCCGACATGGCAACGAACCGTAGCCGACCTTCGGGGTTCGCGGGGCAGGGGGCCCGAGTTCGATCGGACCGGATACGAGCGGGCCCCCTGCGTGCTACGACGTGCTATGCGACACCGGTGAGCGCGCGCACCAGCTCGATGTCGCCGCAGACCGTCACCGACGCCCCGGCGGTCAGTGCCGCGGTCAGGATCTGCGCGGCGGAGTCCCGCTCGGCGAATCCGTTGACCACGACCACGACCGCGGCCCGGCGCAACGGGCGCGAGGCGGGCAGCGACGCGTAGAAGACGTCCTTGCCCTCGTCGTACTGACGCCAGTACTGCGCGGCGCCGAACGTCTCCTCGTGCTGCTGCCACGGGTGCGGTCCACCCGTGGTCAGCACCAGGATCGAGCCGGGCTCGGTGCCCGCCTCCAGGAGCGCGTCCACCGCGTCGTCCGCGGCGTCGAAGACGTTCTCCTCGGTCGCCGGGATCAGGGTGACCCGCGGCGCGGCCGACGCGGCCGGAGCGGGCTTGCCGGGCTTGCCCGGCTTCGCCGGGGCGGTACCCCCGGCCGAGGTCGCCTGACGCGGTACTGCGGGCTTGGGCGGGCCCGGCTTCGGGCCCGGTCGGGGTCCGGGCTTGGGCACCGCGCCGGACGGGCGCGGTACGGACGGGGTTTCGGGTGCGGACGTCGAGTCCGCGGTGTTTTCGGCAGTCACCGGATTCACAGTCATGTCTGGGGAAGGCTCGGTTCGTTCGTGGCGGTACCGGGATGCCCGGCGGTGAGGAGACGCGGGGAGGGATCGGTGGAGTCCCGTTCCCCGGAGAACACGCGCGGCATGGTGGCAGTCCTATCAAAGCCGCGCGGGGCGTGCCCACCCAGGGTGCCCCTGGGGTGTGGCCCGGGCATACGACGGCGCATCCTACGATGCCCCGTCAGCTCGGCCGGATCAATCGTCCACCACCACCCCGTGCTCGATCACCAAAGCTGCCAGGCCCTCCGCATAGCCCTGACCGACCGAACGCAGGCGCCAGGAGTCGCCGCGCCGATAGACCTCGGCCAGGATCATGACGGTCTCATCGCCTCCGCTCAACCGGAATTCGGCGAGTCGGCGGCAGGTCACAGGGTCGACGATACCGACGGTCACCGGTACCTGGGCGAAGGTGGTGCCACTCGTGGCGTCCAGGGCGAGCGCGACCAGGACCCGACTGCGGCCCGGAGGCAGCGTGGTGACGTCGATCTCGACCGAATCCGAGCCCGGTTCCACGTCGTTGGTGGTGCCGGTCTGCAACTTGCCGGCCAACCGGACGGCGCCGCTGGCGTGTACCGGTTGGTTGAAGAACACCAGGTCGCCGTCGTCACCCACTCGGCGGTCGTCGTCCAGGACCAGGGCCACCGTGTCGCCGTCCGCCTGGCCCGGGGCCCACCACGCCGCCTCGATCCGCACCGTGCCCGCGAACGGGCCCAGGTCCTCGATCGTGACGGCCTGGCCGCGGGTGAGCGCCCGCGGCGGCGCGTCCGCCGGGCGGGGCGGCACGACGACCGGCGGGGCGTCGGCCGGTGGCACCTCGACCGGTGGCACGTCCGTCCGCGGCGCTTCGGCGGGTCGGGGCGGCACGGCCGGCGGTGGCGCGTCCGTCGGGCGGGGCGGCACGACCGCGGCCGACGCCTGGGACCCGCCGGCCGTCGGCGTCCCCGCGGGGACCGCCGGCATCGGCTGCGGCGGCGTCTCCGGGCCCGGTACGGGCGGTGGCGTGGTCGGCTGGGTGTCGTGCGTCGCCGGCACCTCCGGCGGCGGCGGAAGCACGTCCGGGACGGTGGCCTGGAGCACCTCGGCGGCCGAGGAACCCGATGCCACCGGCAGATCGGAGGCGGTCGGCGGCGGCGGGATGCTCGGCAGCGTGACGCCGGTGCCCGGTACCGGCGCCGGCGTGGTGGCGGACGCGGACCCGGACACCGGGGTGGCCGGCGCGGTCTGCGCCTCGGTGACCTCGAACGCCTCGGTCGGCGCGAAGGATTCGGCCGGACCGAAGGATTCGGCCGGAGCGAACGCCTCGGTCGACTCGAACGCCTCGGTCGGCAACACCTCCGAGACGCCGTCCACGGGCGTGTCGTAGGGCCGGTAGGGGCTCGGGGCGAAGGATCCGGCGGCGGCCGGCACCACGGCGCCCGGCCGGGGCAGCAGGAAGCCGCTCGTGGTGCGTGGTGCCCCGGGCACGGCGTGGGCGAGCGAGGCGGCGGCCACCTGGGAGGCCGCGTCGGCCGCGCTGCTGCGCCCGCGTTCCAGGTCGGCGAGCAGCGCCAGGAAGACCGGTTCGATCAGCACCCGGATGCCGCGCTGGCGGGCCCAGTAGGTGCGATCCGCGGATTCGTCCGGGTCGGCCACCACGAGCACGTCCACCCGATCGTGGATCCCGGACGCCACGGACAGGTCCGCGCGGGCCATCCGGCGCTCCAACTCGCCTCGGGTGACCGCGAGATAGCCGTGGAAGAGCACGTGCAGGCCCGATTCCAGCGGACGCCCCCGGGCCAGGATCCGCGGCCCGCCGTGCCCCTGCTCGACCGTGGAGCGGGCCATGCCGACGATCTCGTCCAACGCGGTGCGCGGGATGCCCAGTTGCGCGGCGACCCGGGTCAGGTCGGCCCGCTCCTCGCGGTCGACCGGCCCGGCCGTGACCATGGAAGCGGCCAGCGCGGTCACGTACAGCCGGTCCAGGTCCTTGCGCTGTGTCTCGGAAATGCCCAGGGACACCGCGAGTTCGGCCAGATCGATGGCCTCCTGCGGGGTGATCACCCGGTCCTCCAGGGCCGCGTCGAGCACCGCCAGGTAGCTGTCCGGGCCCTCGCCCACGCCGGTGGGCGGGCCGTACGCCCGCGCCTTCTCCAGGTACGACACCGCGTCCCGGCGGCGCACCTGCTCGGCCTCCTCGCGCGCCCGCCGGGCCGTGTGCGCGTCGTCGCGGGTGAACGTCCGCGACACCTCGGCGTTGCGACGCGGCCAGTTCAGCGAGGCCGCCACCGTCCGGGCCTGTTGCCAGTGCCGGGCCTCGCCCGCGCCCTGGCGCAGGTAGTGCTCCAAAAGCCGTGCGGTGCCCATCGCCTTGGCCGCCGCGCCGTGCCCCCCGTCCACCGGCACCTCGGCCGCCTCGCAGCACGCGAGCAGGGTGAAGCGCGGCGCCTCGGGCAGGTGGTGCGGCGCCTCGCGCATCGTGCACAGCGTGGTCAGCGGCGGCACGGTGGGTCGACCGCGACGCTGGAACTCGCGCTCGACGAAGCCGATGTCGAAGCGCGCGTTGTGCGCGACCACCACCCGTTGCCGGAACAGGTGGGCCAGCCACGGCGCGACCTCGGCGAACGTCGGAGCGTTCACCACGTCGTCGTCGAACAGCCCGTGGGCCTGGAAGTCGCCGGCGGGACCCTGCGGGTCGATCAGGGTCGTGAAGAACTCGGTCACTCGTCCGTCGAGATCACATTGGGCCACCGCGATCTCGATGATGCGATGTCGATGTGGGGACAATCCCGTCGTCTCCACGGCCACCACCGAGTAGCCGGGGCATTCGAGGCGATCACCGATGCGCACAGTCACCCCCCAATGATGATGTGCCCGATGCGGCCTCCTTCAGTCGCATCCCGGCAAGCCCGACCTGCGGCGCGCGTCCACGGTACGCGCTCGCGACCGGTGCGGGGTACGGCGCGACCGATCGGGCGTACCGTACCGTCGGCAATGTCCCGTCGGATATGACGCAGGGTCAAGACGTGCTCTCCGAGGGGTGCGGGGTGCCCACCTTGATGCCCTTGAGCACGGTGTCCAGGGTCGACTTGTCCGGCGCCGACGCGGAGATCTCCAGCTTGACCAGCACGCACGGGTATTCGCCGTCGGCGTTCTTCTCGTCGATCGCCACCACCTGCGCCCAGGCGGTGTCCGAGTCCATGCGCAGATCCTCGGGCTTGCCCTTGACCTTGACCCGCAACACGTGGCCCCGGCGGCCGTCCACCGTGATCGCCTTGTCCAACTCGGTGCTGTCGACCTTGACCTTGCCCTTGGTGCCGGCGATGTCCTTCTTGAGCCCGGCGACCAACTCGTCGAAGGAGTCGGCCTTCTCGGTCTCCAACGACAGGCCGGCGCGGTAGCACTTGCGCTCCGCCTGGAGCACGGTCTCGGCCCCGCCGCCGGTGGAGCGGGTCGAGGACGTGCTCGGGCACGGGCGCTCCACCGCCTGTTCGGCGGGCGAGTCGGGGTCGGGGACGACCCAGCCCTTGAACCTGGGCACGGTCAGACCGGTGGTCGGGTCGGTGAGCGTGCCCTCGGTGGCCACCGACTTCCCGCCGCCGCCGTCCCCGCCCAGGACGACGATCAGGGTGGCGACGATGCCGCCGACCACCGCCAGCGCGAGCACGCCCAGGCCGATCGCCTTGCCGCGACCGGGTCGGGGGGCGCCGCCCGGCGGGCCGACCGGCTGATAGCCGCCGGGATACCCGCCCTGGGGGTAGCCGAGTTGCCCCGCACCCGGCGGCGCGCCCATCGGCGGCGGCGGGATCTCGCCCTGCCCGCGGGCCCGGGTCGACGCGGTCCACTGGGCGCCGTCCCACCAGCGCTCGGAACCGGGCGCGGAGGGGTCTTCGTACCAGCCGGGAGGAATCGAGGCAGTCACCCGCGTGACGCTACAACCGGCCGCGGGCGGCGCACGAGCGCCCCCGGGCAAACGTGACCGTTCGGAAACCGACGTCGATCAGCCCAGGTCGAAGCCGAGTTGCCCGTCGGTGACCGGCTCGACGCGGGGTCGCTTGAGGTGGCGCCAAGCGGGCAGGTCGTCCCAGTACGCCCAGGACATGCGATGGTGCGGCGTGGGCCCGTACTCGGCCAGCGCCGCGCGATGCACCGGGGCCGGGTAGCCGGCGTTCCCGGCGAAGCCGTACGCCGGGAACGCCACGCCGATCTCGGCCATCAGCGCGTCGCGGTGCACCTTGGCCAACACCGAGGCCGCCGCCACGCCGATGCAGGACTGGTCGCCCTTGATCACGCAGCGCACGGTCCACGGTGTGCCGAGGAAGTCGTGCTTGCCGTCCAGCACGATCGCGTCGGGGCGCACCGGCAGTGCGCCCAGCGCGCGTTCGGCGGACAGGCGCAGTGCGGCGGTCATCCCGAGGGTGTCGATCTCTTCGGGCGAGGCCGACCCGAACGCGTAGGCGCGCACCCACGGGGCGACCGCGGCGGCGACCTCCTCGCGGCGGGCCGCGGTGAGCAGCTTGGAGTCGGTGAGCCCGGTGGGCGGCACCGACAGGTCGGTGATCGCCGCCGCCACCAGCACGGGGCCGGCCCAGGCGCCGCGTCCGACCTCGTCGACTCCGGCGACCACCCGGGCGCCGCCGGCGATCAGTTCGCGCTCGACGTCGTAGCTGGGCGGGGCGATCCGAGCGGCGGGCCTGCGCGGCGCGACGACCTTCTCGGCGGCGACCTTGCGGCCGGCGACCTTCTTCGCGACCGCCTTCTTCGCGACGGCCCTCCCGGCGACGGCCTTCTTCGCCGCGCTCGCGCCACCGGAATCCGGCACGGCGACCGTCCGGCCCGCCGCGGCCCTGCGGACGGTGGTCGGCGCTGCGGCGGCTCGCTCGGGCTCGATCCCGGGACCGCCCGCCTGCTCGGTGTTCGGCTGCTTCACCCCACCACCGTAGGTCACCGATCAGCGGTGTCCGACCACCGTCTCCCGTCCCCCGTCGGCGATCGACACCGGCGGCCTGGGCTCGAAGTGGGTGGACACGCCCGCCTCGGTCAACCGCTCGCGCAGCGCCCGGGCGCCGGGCGCGCCGGCCAACGCGGCGTCGGCCCAGGCGATCAGGTCCGGTTCGACGCCGAGATGGTCGGTGACCGTCCCACCGCCGGCCCAGGTCGGCCGCAACCGGCCGCGTCCGGACTCCACCCACGCCCCACCCAGCAGGGCGGCCAACGCCCCGGTGGTGTCCGGGCCGTGCCGGGCGACCAGTTCCGCGCCCCGACCCTCGACCAGCAGCGCCAGCACCCCGCCCAGGGTCACCGGATACTCCACGCCCGCCCGCCGCGCGGAGATCCCCAGCGCCGCGGCCCGGCGGGCCCGGGTGAAGCCGACCAGGTGCTCCAGGAACGCCTCCTCGGGCAGCTTCACCAGGCCGTCCAGCCCCGTGAACCCGCGCCGGTCCAGGTGTCCGTCGTCGTCGGTGGCCAGCAGGTACGGATGCACGTGGGCAAGCAGCCGGGGCGGTTCGACCAGCAGCGAACCGCCGGCCAGGTCGGCGCCACCGGGGCTGTCCCGCCCGTCCAGGGGCCGGTCCAGGAGCCGCTCGACCCGGGCCGCGATCGCCTGCTCCGGCCCGGCCTCGTCGTCGCCCCACGCGGCCCGCGATTCCCGGAAGGCCAGGAAGCCGGCGATCGGATCGCTCGGCACGCAGCCCGCCTCGATGCCCGGGGTCAGCACGTCGTCCCGGAACCGGGCCCAGTCCGCCCGCACCCGCGCCAGCTCGCCCAGCGCGTCCGCCACCGCGTCGGTGCCGTAGGCACGAGCCGCGGCCCGGTCGGCGGCGCGCTCCTCGAAGTCGACCACGGGGGCGGTCACCCGCCGGTAGAACGCCGCGTAGCCCGCCGCCGCCCGACCCGCGCCGCCGTGGTCGGCCAGCGCCTCGGCCAGCCCGACCACCGCGTCCACGCCATGACAGCTGATCCGGTCCGCGAGCGGCGGTCGACGGCGGCGGCCGTGGCCGAGCGCGTGCGCGATCGCCACCCGCAACCGCCGACCGGTCAGCACGTGCGGCAGCGCGGCGCCCAGCACCAGATGGTGGTGCAGCCAGGTCCCGGGGCGGCGGACCACCCGCAACTCGCAGCCGACCCCGCCGGTGAGCACGATCCCGTCGGGCACCGGCACCCGCAGATCGGCGGCCACGTCCCGGACCAGTTCCCACAACACCGGCTGCGCCCGGGCGTCCACGGCGAGCCCGGCGGGCAGCCGGCGCGGTCCGGTCAGTTCGAGCAACAACGCGACCAGCGCGACCACGCCCATTGCCCACAACACGGCGGCGCCCGAGGTGAAGAATCGTCCCTGGTCGACGATCGCGCCGGTCACGAACGCCACGAACAGGAGCGGCAGCGCGAGCACGACGTACAACACGCCCAGGAGCAGCACTCCGGCAAGTGCTCGCAGCCCCGTCCCAGCGCCCATGGATCCCCCTCGCACAGTGACTCACCCGTTCGAGGTCGACCCTAGGGCCTGTCTCTCGGCCACTGCGGGATCCCGCGCGATCCGGGCCGCCGGCCCGTCGCCGGAAGGGCCGCCGAGCAGGCCCGGTCAGGGCAGCAGCGGCTCCAGCAGTCGATGCGGTCGGCGCATCGCCAGGGTGACCGCGTCCTGGCGCTGCAGCATGTTCGCGCCGGGCCCCGGGGCCACCTCGGTCTCGGCGGGGCCGACGACCCTCGCGCAGACCGCGCACAGTCCGGTCGGGTCCACCGTCCCGCCGCAGCCGTGGTGTCGGTAGAGCCGGCAGGCCACCCCGTTCTGCACGTGCTTCTCGCCCCACCGGGCCATGCTGCGGATGATCGGCCACAGATCGACGCCGCGTTCGGTGAGCACGTACTCCTCCCGAGGCGGCGACTCCTGGTAGCGACGCTTTTCGAGCACGTCCGCCTCGACCAGGGTCTGTAGCCGGCCCGACAACACGGCGCGCGGAATGTCCAGGTGGGCGAGGAAGTCGCTGTAGCGCCGGACGCCGTAGAACGCGTCCCGCACGATCAGCAGCGTCCAGCGCTCGCCGACGAGTTCGAGGGTGCGGGCGAGCGCACAGTCCTGCTGCCCGTAGTCCTTGCCCAAAGCCATACGAGCACTTTAGCCCCGGGTCGGTTCATTCACCGAACCTTCAGGTGTTAGGTTCTCCGGGCAGCATCGGTTCATTCACCGAACCGACTCGCCAGGACTCGAGAACCGGGGAGCACAGCCATGTCCGTCACCACGTCCCTCGCCCCACGCACCGCCCCCGAGCCGGTCGATTCCGGCACCGGAACCGGCACCGGTCCCCCGGGCGCGACCGTCCCCGTGGTGGCCCTGGGCACACTGTTGCTCCTGGCGACCTACACGATGCCGATCGCGATCGTCCCGGACACCGTGCGCGAATTGCACGCGGGTCCCGGCGGCCCGGCCTGGGTCCTCAGCGCCATCGGCCTGGGCCTGTCCGCGGCCCTGTTGATCACCGGCAGCCTCGCCGACGACTTCGGCCGCCGCCGGGTCTTCACCGCGGGCGCGCTGGGCCTGGCGGTGTCCTCGGCGCTGACCGCACTGGCCCCCTCGCTGCCGCTCTACGTGGTCGGCCGGGCGCTCCAGGGCGTCGCCGGAGCCGCGATCATGTCCGCCGGGCTGGGCCTGCTCGCGCACAACCACCAGGGCCCCGCCCGCGGCCGGGCGATGGCCGCGTACGGCTCCTCGATCGGCGCGGGCATGGTCGTGGGCCCCCTGCTCGGCGCCGGACTGGCGCTCGCGCACCGCTCCGCGCCGTACTGGTTCTCCGCCGGCGCCGCGCTCGCGGTGGCCGCGATAGCCCGCCGGATGCCCGAGTCGCGCGCCGAGCACCCGCGCCGGCCGGACGTGTGGGGCACGCTGACCCTGGGCCCCGGGTTGATCGCGCTGACCGCCGCGCTGATCGAGGGCCGGCAGGGGTGGCAGCGGCCCGTGGTCGACGCGCTGATGGTCGTCGCGGTGCTCCTGCTCGCCGGCTACGCCGCGACCGCGCTGCGCGGCCGGGCGCCGATGCTCGACCCGCGCATGTTCGCCCGCCCCGCGTTCGCCGCCGCCACCTTCGGCGCGCTGATCGTGGGCGTCGCGGTGATCGCCGTCGCGGCCTATCTGGGCACCGTCTTCCAGGGCACGCTGGGGCTGAGCGCGCTGGGCGCCGCCCTCCTGCTCGGACTGTGGTCGGCCGCGGCGGCGATCACCTCCTTCGTGATCGGCCGGGTGCACGTGCTGCCCGACGCCCGGCACCGCTTCGCCGCGGGCCTGCTCGTCGCCGCCGTCGGCTTCGTGGGGCTGTACGGGCTCACCCCCGCCGACTCGTGGACCCGCGCCGTGCCCGGCCTGCTCGTCGGCGGCTTCGGCGTGGGCCTGGTCAACACCGCGCTCGCCCGGCTCGCGGTGGAGAGCGTGCCGGTCGACCGGGCGAGCATGGGCTCCGGCGCCAACAGCACCGCGCGCTACATGGGCGCCTCGATCGGCGCGGCACTGGTGGTCGCGCTGGTCGACGCAGGTGGCATCGACCTGGCGATCCTGGTCGCCGCCGGCCTCGCCGTACTCGGCGCACTCGTCACGCTCGGCCTTCGTCAAAGCGAATAAACCCACAAAACCATTCATGTCGGACACCCGCCGGCGACGCCGAGCCCCACGTCTGGAAAACTCGGGTCATGTGACGAGCGATGTGCAAATCCCAGCGACGGACCGACCCGCAGCGCCGGCGGGCCGCCGTCGTTTTCGGGCACTCGCGAACGCGATAGTCGAGCGGCCGTACCTGATCACCGTCGGCCTGATCGGCCTGATCATCGTCACCGGCGTGAACGGCCCCGACTGGCCGGCCCAGTACTTCCGCACCTGGCTGATCCGCGACCACGGCACCTACCTGTGGAACAACCAGTGGTACGGCGGACACCTGCTGCCGGGCTACAGCATCCTCGCGCCGGTCATCGCCTCCAAGATCGGCACCGCCACGCTGACCGCGATCTCGTGCGTGACCTCCGCGTGGGCCTGGGACAAGCTCCGGGTCGGCGGGAACGAGTTCGCCCGGCGGGTGGGCAGCTGTTGGTTCGCGGTGATGTGCAGCGTCGACTACCTGATCGGCCGCACCCCGTTCGCCCTCGGTGTCGCCGCGGGCATGCTGGCGATACTGGCCGCCCGCCGCCGGCACCCGCTGTGGGCCGGCTTCGCCGCCCTGCTGTGCGGGCTCTCCAGCCCGCTCTCCGGTGCGTTCCTGATGCTGGTCGCGCTCGCCTGGGTGCCCAGGGAGCGGGTCTGGCCGACCCGACTGTGCTTCGCCCCGGCCGCACTCGGCCTGGTCGCCGCGCTCGCCTTCCCCAACGAGGGCATGTTCCCGTTCCCGTGGTGGCGGTTCCTGCCGATCCTGGCCTTCGCCGCCGTCGGCCTGCTGATACTGCCCAAGGAACAGCAGAGCGCCCGGCGCTTCCTGTGGCTGTACGCGGCCACCGCGGTGATCTTCTTCTTCGTGCCGACCTCGCTCGGCGGCAACCTGGCCCGGCTCGGCGAACTCACCGCCGGTCCGCTGATGGCGGTCGTACTGCTCTCGATCGGCCGACGCCGACTCGTGGTGCTGCTGGCCCTGCCGTTGCTGGTCTGGCAGTTCCAGTCCGCCGCACTGGCCATCACCCACGACATCAAGGACTCGCCGGGCGAGAAGCCGCAGTACTACGCGGGCATGCTCGACTTCCTGGCGAAGAACAACACCCACCCGCTGGGCCGGGTGGAGATCCCGTTCACGCGCGGCCACTGGGAATCGGTGTTCGTCGCCGAGAAGATGCCGCTGGCCCGCGGCTGGGAGCGGCAACTCGACCGCAACTACAACGCGGTGCTCTACCAGAAGGACCTGACCGTCGCCGAGTACCGGGACTGGATCGACGACACGGGGGTGCGCTTCGTCGCCCTGCCGGACATCCCGATCGACAAGTCGGCGATGCCCGAGGCGGACCTGATCCGCAAGGGCATTCCGTGGCTCAAGCCGGTCTACGCGGACAAGGACGGGCACTGGCAGATCTGGGAAGTGGAGAATCCCACCCCGATCGTGGCCGGGCCGGGCGAGCTGGTCGAGCTGACGCCCAGCAAGTTCTCCTTCTACGCGCAGGCAGCGGGCACCTTCGTGGTCAAGATCCACCCGACCTTCTGGGTGACCCCCGACCGGCCCGAGATCGTGATCAAGGCGAACGAGGACGAGTGGAGCGAGATCACCGTCGACCGGCCGGGACTCGTCACGGTGTCCGCGCGCGACGCGAAGCTGTTCAAGGGCGACAAGTAGGGCGACCCCCGGCGGCGGCGCCCCGTTCCCGCGGGCCGGTCCACCCGGACCGGCCCGCGCCGATCACGGCTTCGGCGCCGCCGCCGGGTCCAGCCCGCCCACCCACTTGGGCGCCGGCGGCCGCCATGCCTTCGCCTGGGCCAGCAGGTCCGCGCCGTCCCCGGCCACCAGCAGGGTCGAGCGCAGCCCCGGCTTGAGGAAGCCGTTCGCGGTCATCGTGTCCAGCGCGTCCAGGAGCGGCTGCCAGAAGCCGTCCACCTCCAGGACCGCGACCGGCTTGGTGTGGATCGCCAGGTGCTGCCAGGTCCACACCTCGAACAGTTCCTCCAGGGTGCCTGCGCCGCCCGGAAGCGCGACGAAGGCGTCCGCCTGGTCGGCCATCGCCGCCTTGCGCTCGTGCATCGTCTCGGTGACCAGCAGTTCGGTCAGGCCCAGGTGCGCGATCTCGCGGTCCACCAGCGAGCGCGGCATCACCCCGATCACCTCGCCGCCCCCGGCCAGACACGCGTCGGCCACGGCGCCCATCAGGCCCACGTGCCCGCCGCCGTAGACGATCCCGACGCCGGCCTCCGCGAGGGTGCGGCCCAGCTCGGTCGCCGCCTCCCGGAACCGGGGCGAGACACCCGACGCCGATCCCGCGAACACCGCTACCCGCATGTCAGGCTCCCTGCCTTGCCGACCACCGAAGTGGTTCGTGTCGAACCGGTCCGGTACGAAGTCTGCCAACCCACCCCCGGAACCCGGCGCGGACCCCGGGCCGGCGGCCGGCGCGGTGCGGCCGACGGCGGGGCATCGCACCGCCGCCACATCGAGTCGATGAATCGCCTATCCCGCAATATGGCGGCGGTACAGTCCCGGCATACGAGGGCAAATTCGGCCAACGTCGACGGTGGTCACCCAACCCGACGTTGACGGGAAGACCCCCCGCCACGGCAGAATGCCCGCGTGCCCGCCACCGAGCGCCCTGCCTCGGACATCCCGTTCGAGCGGCTGTTTCCCGATCTCGACGACCATGGCCGCGAACGCCTGGTCGCCGCCGCTCAAGCGCTCGATCTGCGCCGCTCTCTCGACGATCCCGCGCGCTGGTTCTGGAACGAGCCCGACCCGCTGAGTCCCGAGCCCGAGCCCGAGCCGTCCCCGCACATCCTGGGCACCGCGCTGCTGCTCTACGAGGCCGACGGCGACTGGCTGGAACTGGGGCTGGACGTCTGGCAGCTCGACGGACCGTTCGTCAGCGTCACCGCCACCGTCGAGGTGGCGTGCTGGTGCGACACCGATCACAACATGCACGCGGTCCAGCGCGCCGAATGGCCGGCGTCCACCGCACAGGCGTTCCTGGAGGCGTTCCACACCGCCGCGCTCTCGGTGATCCGCCGGATCGAGGGTCCGCGCGACCCGCGCGACCTGCGCGCCCGTGCGGGGCTGCCCAACCCGCCCGAGCCACCCCCTGAGGATGACCCGACCGAGCCCCCATCCGGCCCCGTGGTCTGAACCGCCGTTTCATCCGAACGAAGGATTTTTTCGCGCCGCACCGGTGATTCCACGGTGGACATTGCGCCATGGCACGCCATACATCGGACAATCCGGTGTCGCATCACTGTGCCCACCTGCACCACGTCGGCCCCGATCTGAAAAACTAGGCCGTCATGACACATGTTCTGGACGGCCGCATACCCCTCGGGGAGCCCAAGTCGGATGCGGGCGGCACCGCCCGCCGCACCTGGCGACGGCACCTGCGCGGGGTCCTGGTCGCCGTCGCGGAGCATCCGTACCTGATCACCCTCGCCTTGGTCGGCCTGCTGACCGTGCTGGGCATCAACGGCGCCGACTGGCCCGCGCAGATCTTCCGTGCCTGGCTGGTGCGCGACCACGGCGCGGTGTTGTGGAACAACCAGTGGTACGGCGGCCACCTGCTGCCCGGCTACAGCGTGATCACCCCGGTCCTGGCCGGCGGGATCGGCACCCGCCTGCTCACCGCGATCTCCTGTGTCGCCGCCGCGTGGGCGTTCTCCCGCCTGCGCCTGGGTCGCGGCAACCTGGCCCGCCGGGTCGGCAGTTGCTGGTTCGCGGTGATAGTCAGCATCGAATACCTGATCGGCCGCACCCCCTTCGTGCTCGGCGTGGCGGCCGGGCTGATGGCGATCCTGGCGGCCCGCTCCGGGCATCGCGCGTGGGCCGCGGTCGCGGCCGGGTTCTGCGGCCTGGCCAGCCCGCTGGCCGCCGCGTTCCTGCTGATGATCGCGCTCGCCTGGGTGCCCGCCGAGCGGGTCTGGGCGACCCGGTTCAGCCTCGCCCCGGCCGTGATCGGCCTGGTCATGTCGCTGGCCTTCCCCGGCGGCGGCGACTTCTCCTTCCCGCTGTGGCGGTTCGCCGCGATCCTGGGCTTCGCGGGCGTGGGCCTGGCCCTGGTCCCGCGCACCGAGGTCAGCGCGCGCCGCTTCCTGTGGTTGTACGCGCTCTCCTCCACCGTGTTGTTCGTGATCCCCAGCGCGGTGGGCGGCAACGTGGCCCGGCTCGGCGAGTTGTGTGCCGGCCCGCTGATGGCCGTGGTGCTGCTCTCGCTGGGCCGCCGGCGGCTGGTGGTGCTGCTCGCCATCCCGCTGCTGGCCTGGCAGTTCTCCTCGGCCGGCAAGGCGGTCGCGTTCAACAACCAGGACAGCACCGGCAAGAACTCGGCCTACTACACCGGCATGCTCGACTTCCTGGAGCGGGCCAACCTGCCGGTGGGTCGGATCGAGATCCCGTTCACCCGCGGCCACTGGGAGACGGTCTACGTCGCCGAGCACATGCCGCTCGCCCGCGGCTGGGAGCGCCAGCTCGACCGCGCGCACAACGCGGTGCTCTACGGCCCCACCTTGGACGAGGGGCAGTACCACGCCTGGGTGCGCGAGACCGGGGTGCGCTTCATCGCGCTGCCCGACGTGCCGCTGGACCCCTCCGCCAAGCGCGAGGCGGAGATCCTGCGCGCCGGCGCCGACTGGCTGGTGCCGGTGTGGTCCGACCCGCACTGGGTGATCTGGGAGGTGGCCGACCCGGTTCCGCTGCTGGACGGCCCCGGCCAGCTCGTGGACATCACCCCCAGCGGCTTCACCCTGCTCGCCCAGCAGGCCGGCACGTTCACCGTGCGCATCCACCGCACGAGCTGGTTCGTCGCGGACAAACCCAACACGAGCATCGGCGAGACCGAGGACGGTTGGACCGAGATCACCGTCACCGAGCCCGGCGAGGTCACCATCACAGCCAAGGCATCGGCGGTCCTGCCCTGACCGGTGCGGGTAGGGTGATTCGGGTTCATGCCCTGGTGGAAAGGTAAAGCAAACCGATGGCCGAGCACCACGACCACTCCAGCCACGATCACCACGATCACGAAGAAGGCCGGATCTTTGTGATGGGCCGCCCGGTGGACGAGTACCCCGCCATGGCGCCCGAGGCCGCCCGCGGCAAGGTCCTGCGCGTCACCGTGGTCGGCGAGGACGTCCTGCACCGGCCGTGCGCCGAGATCACCGAGTTCGGCACCCAGGAGCTGAACACGCTGATCGACGACATGTTCCTGACCATGTACGTCGCCGACGGCGTGGGCCTGGCCGCGAACCAGGTCGACGTCGGCATTCGGCTGTTCGTGTACGACTGCGTGGACGAGGACGGCCACCGTCACGTCGGCCACCTGATCAACCCGGTCCTGGACGAACTGCCCGCGACCGAGCGACACCTGGAGGAGGCGGGCGAGGGCTGCCTGTCCGTCCCCGGCCCACACGAGGACCTGGCCCGTCCCGACCGCGCGATCGCGCGCGGGGTGGACAAGGACGGCAACCCGCTGGTGATCGAGGGCGAGGGCTACTTCGCCCGCTGCCTCCAGCACGAGACCGACCACCTCAACGGCTACCTCTACATCGACCGCCTCTCCAAGCGCGAGCGCAAGAACGTGCTCAAGGAGATGGAGTCGATGCGCGACGAGGTCTTCGCCAAGCGCGACGCGAAGGCCAAGCAACTCGCGGGCTGACCCGCGAAGGCACCGACGCCGAAAGGGGCGGGGAACGGATACCGTTCCCCGCCCCTTTCGGGCGTTCCGGCCGCCGACCCGAAGGTCAGCTGCAACCGCTGGTCGAGCCGCAGCCCTCGCACACGTAGCAACTGCCGGCCGGGCGCATCTTGATCCCGCAGGAGAAGCACAGCGGGGCGTCCGCGCTGCGGCCCTGGCGGGCCTCCAGCAGCTCGGTCGAGGAGTGCACGGCGGCCGGGACCGGCTTGAGGTCCGGGGCCTTGGGCGCGGCGTCCACCGGCGCGGACTGCGCGAGCGTGCGCATGTCCTCGACGGCGGCCGGCTCGTCCGGCTCGTAGGAGCCGGTCTCCAGGTGCCGGGTGCGCTCCGCGGCGGAGTGGATGCCCAACGCCGAGCGGGTCTCGAACGGCAGGTGGTCCAGCGCCAGGCGACGGAAGATGTAGTCGACGATCGACTGCGCCATCCGCACGTCCGGGTCGTCGGTCAGACCGGCCGGCTCGAAGCGCATGTTGGTGAACTTGGAGACGTAGGTCTCCAGCGGCACGCCGTACTGCAGGCCGACCGAGACCGCGATCGAGAAGGCGTCCATCATGCCCGCGAGGGTCGAGCCCTGCTTGGACATCTTCAGGAAGACCTCGCCGAGGCCGTCGTCCGGGTAGGAGTTGGCGGTCATGTAGCCCTCGGCGCCACCCACCGAGAACGACGTGGTGATGCCGGGCCGACCCTTGGGCAGGCGCTTGCGCACCGGGCGGTACTCGACGACCTTCTCCACCACGGGCGCCACGACCGACTTGCCGTCGTCCGCCTTGCCCTTGTTCTCGCCCTTGCCGGCCGAGAGCGGCTGGCCGACCTTGCAGTTGTCCCGGTAGATCGCCAGTGCCTTGATGCCGAGCTTCCAACCCTGGAAGTAGATCTCCTCGATCTCCTCGACGGTGGCGTCCTCGGACATGTTGACCGTCTTGGAGATCGCGCCGGAGATCCACGGCTGGATCGCCGCCATCATCCGCACGTGGCCCATCGGCGAGATGGTGCGCTCACCCATCGCGCAGTCGAACACCTCGTAGTGCTCGAGCTTGAGACCGGGCGCGTTCACCACGTGCCCGTGCTCGGCGATGTGCTCGATGATCGCCTCGACCTGCTCGGGCTGGTAGCCCAGCCGACGCAGCGCCCGGCCGACCGTGCCGTTGACGATCTGCATCGAGCCGCCGCCGACGAGCTTCTTGAACTTCACCAGCGCCAGGTCGGGCTCGACACCGGTGGTGTCGCAGTCCATCATCAGGCCGATCGTGCCGGTCGGGGCCAGCACCGACGCCTGCGCGTTGCGGAAGCCGTTCTTGTCGCCGAGCTTGACGACGTCCTTCCACGCCTTGGTCGCCAGGTCCCACACGGGGGTGTCCAGGTCGTCCATGCGCTTGCCGGCGTCGTTGGCCTCGGCGTGCAGGCGCATCACCCGCTTGTGCGGCTCGGCGTTGCGGGCGTAGCCGTCGTAGGCGCCGACGATGGCGGCCAGTTCGGCGGAGCGCTTGTACGCGGTGCCGGTCATCAGCGAGGAGATCGCGCCGGCCAGGGCCCGGCCGCCGTCGCTGTCGTAGGCGTGGCCGGTCGCCATCAGCAGCGCGCCCAGGTTGGCGTAGCCGATGCCGAGCTGACGGAACGCGCGGGTGGTCTCGCCGATCTTCTCGGTCGGGAAGTCGGCGAAGCAGATCGAGATGTCCATCGCGGTGATGACCAGCTCGACGACCTTGGCGAAGTTGACCGCGTCGAAGGTGTCGTCCTCGCGCAGGAACTTCATCAGGTTCAGCGACGCGAGGTTGCAGGACGAGTTGTCCAGGTGCATGTACTCCGAGCACGGGTTGGACGCGGTGATCCGGCCCGACTCCGGGCACGTGTGCCACTTGTTGATCTCGTCGTCGTACTGGATGCCGGGGTCGGCGCACGCCCACGCGGCCTCGGCCATCTTGCGGAACAGGCCCTTGGCGTCGACCGTTTCCAGCACGTCGCCGGTGAGTCGGGCGCGCAGCCCGAAGTCGCGACCCTGCTCGACCGCGTTCATGAACTCGTCCGAGACCCGGACCGAGTTGTTCGCGTTCTGGTACTGCACCGACGCGATGTCGGCGCCGCCGAGGTCCATGTCGAAGCCCGCGTCGCGCAGCGCGCGGATCTTCTCCTCCTCCTTGACCTTGGTGTCGATGAAGTCCTCGATGTCGGGGTGATCGACGTCGAGAACCACCATCTTGGCCGCGCGGCGGGTGGCGCCGCCCGACTTGATGGTCCCGGCCGAGGCGTCCGCGCCGCGCATGAAGGAGACCGGACCCGAGGCGTTGCCGCCGGAGTGGAGCAGTTCCTTGCTGGAGCGGATCCGGGACAGATTCAGACCGGCGCCGGAGCCGCCCTTGAAGATCAGCCCCTCTTCCTTGTACCAGTCCAGGATCGAGTCCATCGAGTCGTCGACCGACAGGATGAAGCACGCGCTGACCTGCTGCTTCTGCGCGGTACCCACGTTGAACCAGACCGGCGAGTTGAAGCTGAAGATCTGGTGCAGGAGGGCGTACGCCAGCTCGTGCTCGAAGATCTCCGCGTCGGCGGGGCCGGCGAAGTAGCCGTTCTCCTCACCGGACTTGCGGTAGGTCTTGACGACCCGGTCGATCAGCTCCTTCAGGCTCGACTCGCGCTGCGGCGTGCCCACCGCACCGCGGAAGTACTTGCTCGTGACGATGTTGACCGCGTTCACCGACCAGGAGTCCGGGAACTCGACGCCGCGCTGCTCGAAGTTGATCGAGCCGTCACGCCAGTTGGTCATGACGACGTCACGACGCTCCCAGACCACCTCGTCGTACGGGTGGACTCCGGGGGTCGTGTACACGCGCTCGATCCGCAGGCCCTTGCCGGGTCGTGACCGACCGGAACCGCGTGCCGATCCGCTCGTCGTCTCTGTCATGCCGTCTCCTCTTTTGAACAACGCCGTAGGCAGGCCGGAGCATCCCGGGGGATGTCCCGCCGACCGGTCGGGTGGTCCGTCGTTCGTGTGCTACCGAATTGATTTCTGGTGATCCGCGGTCAGTCCGAGGCGGGACTGTCCGCCGCGTCCACGGGCTCCGCCGACTCCGCGCGGCCGGCGCGCAACAGGGCGACCTCGGCCTCGAAGTCCTCCAGGGACTCGAAGGCCCGGTACACGGACGCGAACCGCAGATAGGCGACCTCGTCGAGCTCCCGCAGCGGGCCCAATATCGTCAGGCCCACGTCGTGGGTGGTCAACTCGGCACACCCGGTGGCCCGCACCGCCTCCTCGACCCGTTGACCGAGCAGGGCCAGCGCGTCGCCGGTGACCGGGCGACCCTGGCAGGCCTTGCGCACGCCGGCGATGACCTTGTCCCGGCTGAAGGGTTCGGTGACGCCGCTGCGCTTGATCACCGTGAGCGAGGCGGTCTCGATCGTGGTGAATCGCCGTCCGCAGTCCGGACACGAGCGCCGGCGCCTGATCGCGGCGCCGTCGTCGGTGGTCCGGCTGTCCACGACGCGGCTGTCCGCTCGTCGACAGAAGGGGCAGTGCATGCGGTTCCTCTCCCCCTCGATGAGACGCAGGTCGTACGTGTTGCCCGTGCGTGCCGCGCGCGGTATGGCGAAGCGTGCCGGTCGTTGCCGCGCCCTCGCCCCGCGGGCCGCCCCGAAGGGGCCCGTCCGGTGCGCTCCGGGAATATGGTATATACGGCAACCACAACTTGTGGGTTCTTTCAACGCCCTCGACCACAAGATGTAGTGGCTACGGTAGACCGCGACCCCGAGCGCTGCAAGCCGACTCGCAGACACTCGGAGAGCCTTCGGTGACCTCTCGTCATCCCCGCAGGTCACCGCCCGCCGGTGGCGGAAAATTGACTCGCCCGGCCGCGTGTCGCGGCTCACCGACCCCGGATGCGACATTTCGGGCGCCGGAAACGATGGCTTTTCCCCGCCGAATTCGAATGTATGTACGATTACTACAGCGGGAACCGAATGATCGCCACTGGATTGGCCTAAATTCACTCGAACGTGTGTTTGGCGCAACCTTTCGAACCCGACTACCGTTCTCCACGTGCGAGCAATCCGTCGAAAGGGCCAGCCGTGACCGGAGAAGCCACCGGAGCCATCCACCCCGGAATCCGCACCGAAACCCTCCCCGCGAAACACCCGCACAGCAACACCGTGCCGCCCCCGGCACCCGCCCCGGGCACCGAGAACGCGCAGGTCCAGGGGGGTGTGACGCGACGTCCGGCGGGGGGGCTGACGCCGCGCCAGACACGCGTCCTCGAAGTGATCCGCACCTCCGTGGAGAGCCGCGGATATCCGCCGAGCATGCGGGAGATCGGCGAGGCGGTCGGCCTCTCCAGCACATCTTCCGTCGCGCATCAACTGATGGCCCTCGAACGCAAGGGCTATTTGCGCCGTGATCCGCACCGCCCGCGCGCCTACGAGGTGCGCTCGCCGGACGGCGGCCGACCGCTCGCGCCGGCCGGTCCGCACGCCGAACGCGGCTCGCAGGCCGCGTCCTACGTGCCGGTGGTCGGCCGGATCGCGGCCGGTGGCCCGATCCTGGCCGAGCAGTCCATCGAGGACGTGTTCCCGCTGCCGCGCCAGCTCGTCGGCGACGGTGACGTGTTCCTGCTCAAGGTGAGCGGCGACTCGATGATCGAGGCCGCGATCATGGACGGGGACTACGTCGCGGTGCGCCGCCAGCCGGTCGCCGAGAACGGCGACATCGTCGCGGCGATGATCGAGGGCGAGGCCACCGTCAAGCGCCTGCGCCACCGTGACGGGCACCGCTGGCTGATGCCGCACAACCCCGCCTACGAGCCCATCCCGGGAGACGAGGCGACCATCCTGGGTCGCGTGGTGGCCGTCATGCGACGGGTCTGAGATGAGCGGGGACGGCGACATACCGGCCACGGGCGGTGCTACGGCGAGATCCCGCCGCGGCACCGCCCGTGTCACGTGCGCGGCACGCCGACGCCCGGGGCGGCGGTAGTGGTTCAGCTCGGCTCGCCCCGGCCGTCCCGGTCGATCGCGGCCAGCGAACGGCGCACCTGATTGCGGTCCTCGGTGTACCACAGCGGCGGCATCGAGGCCCGGAAGAATCCGCCGTAGCGGGCGGTGGCCAGGCGCGGATCGAGCACCGCCACCACCCCCCGGTCGTCCATCGCCCGGATCAGCCGCCCGGCGCCCTGCGCCATCAACAGCGCGGCGTGCGTGGCGGAGACCGCCATGAAGCCGTTGCCGCCGTTCTCCTGCACCGACTGCGCCCGCGCGCTCATCAGCGGGTCGTCGGGGCGCGGGAACGGGATCCGGTCCATGATCACCAACTGACAGGCCGGCCCCGGCACGTCCACGCCCTGCCACAACGACAGGGTGCCGAACAGGCAGGTACGCGGCTCGGCCGCGAAGCGACGCAACAACTCCGCCAGCGAGTCGTCGCCCTGGCACAGGATCGGCAGCTCCAGCCGCTCGCGCAGCGCCTCGGTGGCCGCCTCCGCGCCGCGCCGCGAGGAGAACAGGCCCAGCGCCCGCCCGCCGGCCGCCTCGATCAGCTCGGCCAGCTCGTCCAGGGTGTCCGCGCTCATCCCGTCCCGGCCGGGCGGCGGCAGGTGTCGGGCCACGTAGAGAATGCCCTGGCGCGGATAGTCGAACGGCGAGCCCACGTCCAACGCGCGCCACTGCGCGAGCGCCGCGTCGGTGTCCGGATCCGCCTCGTCGTCGGGCTCCTCGCCCGCGTCGCCCGCGTCCACGGTCACCGCCACCTCGGTGGGCACCGGTGCGGGCTCGTCGGTGAGCAGGCCCTCGGCGGTCAGCCCCAGGCTGCCGGCGACCCCGCGGAAGTCGCCGCCGAGCTTGAGCGTGGCCGAGGTGAGCACCACCGTGCGGTCGCCGAACAGCGCCTCGCGCAGCAGCCCGGCCATCGCGATCGGGGCCACCCGCAGCGACGCGCCGGTGCGCTCGCTGCGCTCCAGCCAGATCACGTCGTGCGGCGAGCCCTTGAGGATGCGCTCGCACGTGTCGTGGATGTTCTCGACGCCGGCCAGCGCCTGGCGGCGGGCCGCGTCCTCGTTGCTGAGCGACTTGTCCCGGACCTCGCCGAGCGAGGTGATCACCCCGCGGCTCGCGTCGCGCAGCGCGGACACCGTCCAGCCCAGGTCCGGATCCAGCTCGCGCAGCCGACCGGACTCGCGCCCCTCCATGGTCTTCTTGAACGCCTCCGACGCGGCGTCCAGATTGTCCACCGCGCTCTCGTTGGCCAGCTTGCCCGCGCGGCGCGCGGCGCGGTCCACCGCGCTCAGGCTCAGCTCGGCGGTGGCCACCCCGGTGGCCCGGCTCGCGAACTCGTGCGCCTCGTCCACGATCAGCAATTCGTGCTCGGGCAACACCGGCGCGTCCTCCAACGCGTCGATCGCGAGCAGCGCGTGGTTGGTGATCACGATGTCGGCCTGCTTGGCCTGCTCGCGCGCGGCCTCGGCGAAGCAGTCGTCGCCGTACGGGCAGCGCGAGGCGCCCAGGCACTCGCGCGAGGACACCGACACCTGGGCCCAGGCCCGGTCGTTGACGCCCGGGCTCAGGTCGTCCCGGTCGCCGGTCTCGGTCTCGTCGGCCCAGTCCCGCAGCCGGACCACGTCCTGCCCCAGCTTGCTCGTGGGCGCCGGGTCGAAGAGCACCTCGCCCTCGTCCGGCGGCCCGTCGTGCAGCCGGTGCAGGCACAGGTAGTTGCCTCGGCCCTTGAGCGTGGCGAACGTCGGCGAGCGGCGCAGCAGCGGGCGCAGCGCCTCGACGGTGCGCGGCAGGTCGCGCTCCACCAGTTGCCGCTGCAGCGCCAGCGTCGCGGTGGCCACCACGACCTTGCGGCGCGCGGCCAGCGCCGGCACCAGATAGGCCAGGGATTTGCCGGTGCCGGTGCCCGCCTGGACCAGGAGGTGTTCGGCGCGGGCGACCGCGCCGGAGACGGCCTCGGCCATGGACACTTGTCCGGGCCGCTCCGCTCCGCCGACGGCGGCAACGGCGGCGTGCAGGAGTTCGGTCAACGCGGGACGGTCGGAGTCGCTCATCGGGCGACAAGCCTAGATGCTCCGTCCGACATCCTTGACCGCGCGGCCCGCTTCGCCCGGCTTCTCCCCGCGTGCTTTCTCCCACCCGGTCGCGCGGCCCGTGGATCGGTCCTCGATCAGCCGAGCTTGGCGAGCACCGCCTTGGCCAGGGCCTCCTGGCCGAGCGCGTTGGGGTGCACCGGGGCGGCGGGCGACTCCGGCTTGATCCCCTCGACCCACTTGGTGCCCACCGGACGGCACACGTCGTGGCCGGTCGAGCCGGTGTAGGTGTCCACGTATTCCGCGCCCTGCTTGGCCGCCTCCTTGCCGAGCATGTCGTTCAGCGCGGGCACCACCTTGCGCAGGTAGGGCAGGTCGCCCTCGGCGACCGGCACCTGGGCGGGGCAGCCGGGGCCGCTCTCCGGCAGGATCGTGGGGTAGCCGACGACCAGGATCCGGGCCTTGGGCGAGCGCTCCTTGATGCCGGCGATGGTGGCGGCGACCTTCGGCCCGGTCGCGGCGATGCGCTGGGCCAACTCGTCGCCGCCGCCCGCCGTGTACTTGTCGGTGCACGGTTGGGTGGAGGTGGTGCTGCGGCTTTGCAGCAGGCAGGTGGTGATGATCTCGGAGAAGCCGATGTCGTTGCCGCCGATGCCCAGGGTGACCAGCGCGGTGTCCGGGCGCAGCGCGTCGAACTGCGGCGGCGGCGAGCCCTTGGTCTGCTGGCCGGCGCTCATGTCCGGCGTGCGGGCACCGCCGCAGGTGGCGTCGACGAGGCCGGCGATGTTGTGCTGCTTGGCGACCAGGTGCGCGTAGTTGCTCTCCGAGCGGCTGCAGCCGGGCGGCGCGGTGGGCACGATCACCGGTATCTGCACGCCCGCCGCGTACGAGTCGCCGAGCGCGACGAAGGTGGCCCCGCTCGCCGCGGCCGGCAGTGCCTTGGGGTTCGCTGCGGCACCCTTGTCGCCGCCGGGGGCGGCGGGCGCGCTCGGCGCACCGCTCTTGCGGTCGGCGGAGGTGTCCGAGCCGTCGGAGTCGTCCGAGCACGCGGACAGCGCGACGAGCGCCGTCAGTGCGGCCAGTCCCGCGATCGCCCTGCGAGTTGTGCGCACGTGCGCTCCCCCCTCGTCGTCGCCTTCCGCCGTTACCCGCCGGTAGGTCATGGTGTCCGGCGAGACTAGGCGCTCCCGCACGTGGATTCCAGCACCGACGGCCCCGGATCGAATCGGGTCACTCGGGCGCCGGTGGGCACGTGGCGCCACCGCGATCCGCCGCCGCGGTCTCAGTCGAGCTTGATCGTCTCGCGGCGCTCCCCCGGCCGCGCGCGCCGCGACCCCGGCAGGTCCTCCAGCATGGTCAGGCACTCGCGGGCGGCGTCGATCTCGATGTCCTGGAAGGTCGCGGCGACCACGTCCACCCGTTCCCCGTCGGCCTCGATCACCACCCGCCCGTCCGGGCCGTAGACCCCGCTGCGTCCGCACGCCGGGCCCGGCCCGGTGTCGCCGATGTGGTTGGCGACCACCGTGTAGCAGGTGTTCTCCAGCGCTCGGGCGGCGAAGTACAGGTCGCGGCGGTGCTCGCTGTCGCCGCGGGTGTACACCCCCGGGCACAGGTAGGCGTCGCAGCCGTCGTGCACGGCCGCGCGCACGTGTTCGGGAAAACTCACGTCGTAGGCGCTGCCCAGGCCCAGTCGCCAGCCGGCGATCTCGATGGTGCAGCCGTGGTCGCCCGGGCGGAACAGCTCGCGTTCCTCGTGCCACAGGTGTTGTCGGTCGTACGCCACGTGCGCGTCGCCGTCCCGGCCGACCACCACGAGCGAGATGGTCCGCGCGCCGCCGCGGCGCACCGCGGCGCCGACCACCGCGACCGTGCGCGTCGCGTAGCAGGCGGCCTGGAGTTCGCCGAGCCGGGTGTCGCCGGGCACGATGTCGCACGGTTTCACGTCCGGCCGGAACAGATCGAGGTCATACCCCGACAGGAACAGCTCCGGCAACACCACCACGTCGGCGCCGGCCGAGGATGCGAAGCGCACGAGTTGCGCGGCCGTGGCGACATTCGCGGGGATGTCGCCCGGCCGCGCCTGGGCCTGTGCGGCGGCGACCCTCAGCGGTTGCCTCGCGTTTTCGGCGACGTCGGTCACCCGCCGCATTCTGGCATCGTGATGGGGATCACACCATCGGCAAACCGGACAGGTTGTTCGCGACCCTGGCCGGGCTCGGCGTCCGGATCACCCGCACAACGCGTTGGGCACACTCCCGTGCGCGCTCACGTGCGGGCGGGTGGGGCGGTCCCGGTAGCCGTCCAGAAGCAGCCGATTGCGGTTCAGGCACAGTCGGTCGATCCGCGGCGTGAGCAGGTCGAACAGCGCGTACCGGTCCTGGAGTTCGGGGAACGCCCGCTGGTGGTCCAGGATCTCCTCGCGCACCAGCGCCCAGAAGCCCTGCTGCGGGATGCCCAGGTGTACCACCGCGAGATCGGCCAGATAGCGGTGGTGGCCCACCAGCAGCGCGGCGTGGATGAACTGGCACAGGTAGTCGGGCCGCTCCCGCAGCAACACCGCCGCGACCTCGGCGGGCAGGTCGGCGAGTTCGGGCAGCGGTTGGTCGCTGATGTTGACGTCGTCGACGAAGTCCTTGATCGCCAGCCGGACCGGGACGTCGTGCTCGTCGAAGACCACGATCGTGTTCTCGCCGTGTGGGGAGAACACCAGGCCGTAGCGGTACAGACAGTGCAACAGCGGCGGGAGCAGGGCGTGGAAGAGTCGGCGCAACCACACCCTGGGAGCCAGTCCCGAGCGTTCGACCAGTTCGACGACGAACGGCCGGCCGGCCGGATCCACGTGCAGCAGCGAGGCGAGGGTACGGGCGCGTTCGCCCGGATCCAGCCGCGGGGCCAGCGGTTCGCGCCAGATCGCGCCGAGCAGTTCGCGGTACTGGTAGGGCACGCCCGGCAGTTCCTCCAGCACCGGGTGGCGCACGGTCACCGACGCGGTCTCGCCCAGCATGATCACCCGGCACTCGTCGCGCAGGAACGGGTCCGCGTCGCGCAGACCGAGCACCCAGTCGGTGACCGCGGGCGCGGCCAGCGTGCGCTCGCTGGGCAGGCCGCGCCACACCAGCGTGTTCAGCACCGACAGCGGGAGTTTGACGGTGCGCCGCGCGGGCCGGTCCAGGTTCACGAAGGTACGCACCGACTGCTGCGCGAGATGCCGGTCCTCGGCCTCGCCCAGCGGCAGAATGCGTCCGGCGGCGATCTCCGGCGCGAACAGCGTCGCGATCGTCTCGTCCCACTGCCACGGATGCACCGGCAACCACAGGAAGTCGTCCGGCTCCAGCCCGCGGGCGGCCGGCACCCGACAGAAGCCCTCGATGGTCGCCGGGTCCAATTCCTCGTCGTACAACCGTGCTTCGCTCAGGCCCGGCACCGCCCGATAGGCCGCCAGGTCCCGATGCACCGCGATCCACGGCAGCCGCAGCGCCCGCCGCGCCTCCGGCGCGTAGCGGCCCGCGTCGCTCGCCGAGAAACCGACCCGGCCCTTGTTCGGCACGATCCACGGATGGCCGGTTTGATGCCCCTCCAGCTCGGCGTAGCCCAGGTCGGCCAGCGTCGCCGCGTCCGCCGCACCGCCCGCGATGGCCGCGTCGGCGGCCAGCGTCGCGGTCAATTCGCGCACCAGGTGGCCCGCGGTGTCGCCGCTGAGGCCGATCACGGTGTGTGCGTCCAGCAGGAACTGGAGCATGTCCTCGGCCGGGTCGGTGCCGCCCTCCCACTCGCGCACCACCGACGCGGGGTCCACGTGCCACGCCTCGTAGGCGCCGCGCCGGGCCCGGAAGCGGTAGTGCACATCGCCCGCGACGTCCACGGTGTAGGTGTCGCCGTCGGCGAGCGGGGTCAGCAGTTCCTCGTAGGCGAACTCGGCGAGCGACTTGGCGATCATCTCCCGGTTGACCCGTCGCCACACGTTCGGGTCGTCGGCGGGCGCGCCGGGCCGCGCGCCGGGGACCCGGGAGGCGGGCTCAGGTTCGGCGTGTCGGGCGCCCTGGTGCGGCAGTTCGGCCTCGATGGGCTCCGCTGCCGGGTTCGACTGCGACATTGCGTACCTCTGCGGGGTCGGTCGCGCCCACTCGCTGCGGTCGACGCGCGGGCTCGGTGTCGCCCGCGGCCAGGCCGAACGTGGTGAACGCGGTACGGATCGGCAGTCGGTAGACCGCGTCGCCGCACACGGAGTTGAGAATGGTCGCGGCCCGGTGCGCGCCCAGGCCCAGATCGGGGGTGCCCACGCCGTGCGTGTGCAGCTCGGCGTTTTGCGTGTACAGCCCGCCGGTGACGTGCTCGGCGAGCACGACCCGGTGATCCACGTCGATCAGTGGCCGGCCGGCGTCGTCGCGCGCGATCAGGTCCTGCATCGGATCCAGCAGCGCGGGATGTCGCTGCGCGTACCCGGTGGCCAGCACCACCCGGTCGGTGCGCACGGTGAAGGCGCGGTCCTGTTCGCCGTGTCGGCAGCCCAGTTCCACACCCTCGCGGGTGATGCGCGCGGCGGTCACCGTGACGTCGGGCATCAGCGTCGCGCGCACCCGCCCGCCCGCGATGCCCCGCTCGTAGAGCTCGTCGTGGATGGCGGCGATGGTGTCCGCGCTGATCGCCTTGTAGAGCTGCCACTGCTCGGGCAACAGGCGGTCGCGGACCGGTTCGGGCAGCGCGTGGAAGTAGCGCGTGTAGTCGGGCGTGAAGTGCTCCAGGCCGAGTTTGGAGTATTCCATCGGGGCGAACGCGGGCGAGCGGGTCAGCCAGGTCAGCCGCCGGCTCGGGCCGGTGCGCCGGCGCAGCAGGTCCAGGAAGACCTCCGCGCCGGACTGCCCCGAGCCCAGCACCGTGACGTCGCGGGCGTCGGTCAGATCCGCGCGGTGGTCGAGGTAGCGGGCCGCGTGCAGGACGTTGTTGCCGAGCAGGCCCGCGAACGGCTCCGGCACCACCGGTTCGGTGCCGATGCCCAGCACCACGTGCCGGGCGTGCACGTGGTGCCGCTCGCCGGTCCGCACGTCGGCGAACTCGACCCGGTACAGGTCGCCCTCCCAGGACACCGACCCGACGTCGCTGCCGAACCGACAGGCCGGCAGCGCCTCGGCGACCCACCGGCAGTAGTGGTCGTACTCGCGTCGCGGCACATGCAGCCGCTCGGCGAAGTAGAACGGGAACAACCGGTCGTGCGCGCGCAGATAGGCCAGGAAGGACCATGGATTGGTCGGGTCGACCAGGGTGACCAGGTCGGCCAGGAACGGCACCTGGAGGGTGGTGCCGTCCAGGAGCAGCCCCGGATGCCAACTGAAGGAGGGGGCCCGGTCCAGGAACAGCGTGCGCAGCGGCTCGACCCGGTCGGCCAGCGCGGCGAGCGCCAGGTTGAACGGCCCGATGCCCACCCCCACCAGGTCGTACACCACCGTCCCGGGGTCGGCCGCCCGGCGCGGCGCGGGCAGACGTTCGATCACCGCCGGGCACCCGAATCCCGGGCGGCGCGTCCGCGCATCATCAACGCGGCCCGCTTGTCCGGGAGTTCGACATCGCCCAGGCGGGCGAACCCGGCCCGGGCGAAGGCCGCCAGCGACGCCTCGTTGCGCACGTCGGGCTCGGCCACCACCCGCATCGTGTCGGGGGCCGCGCGCAACACCAGTTCGGTGACCGCGCGCAGCAGCAGCGAGCCGATCCCGCGCCCGCGCCACGCGGCCGGCCCGACCAGCAGGTGGATCCCCACGTCGTGCGGGCGGGCCGGGTAGTACCGGGCCAGGTCGTCCAGGTCGGCGCGATACAACTCCCAGTAGCTGATCGGTTCGTCGTCCAGGCAGCCCAGGTAGGCGTTGGTCTGCGTACGCACGGCCCGGGTCGCCAGGTGTCGGCGCACCACCTCCTCGTCTCCCGCCAGCTCCCACCAGCGGGCGATGTCGGGGTCGTTCATCCACGCGTGCAGCAGCGGCAGGTCGCGCTTGGCGTGGATCTCGTGCAGCGAGAACCGGCCCGCCGGGAGCAGGACCGCTCCCCAGCGCGCCGCCTCGGCGAGCGGGCCGGCCGGCCCCGCGCCCAGGGTCCCGGTGTTTCGGCGCGTGTTGGTCAGACGCACGGTCGGGGCCTCGGCGAGGTCGTGCCGCCGGGCTTCGGCGGGCGACGACAGGAATGACGGGCTCATACGGGGACGGGACCTCCTGGGACCGGGCTACGCGGGGGCGTCGGCGAGCGGGTTGCGGATGTGCACGTAGATCGACTGGGTCGCCACGGGACCGACGAGTTCGTCCAGACCGTGCAGTCGGGTCATCAGGTTGGCCTTGCAGCGCGGCCGGGGATCGGTGAGCAGCGAACGCGCCGCGCCGCAGGTGGGCGCGTGCGCCGCGAGCAGCGTGCGCAGCCGGGCCAGCAGCACCGGCTCCTCGATCAGGCCCTGCGCGCCGAACGCGCCGATCAGGCCGAGCAGGTTGTTCACGCCCAGGTAGTAGGCCAGCCGCTCGTCGGCGATCTCGTCCGCGACGAGGGTGTCGCTGGCCACCCCGGCCGCAGGCAGCCGCCGGGCCAGGTCGGCGGCGCGCGAGGCGCGGAAGTAGTAGCCCTGGTTGTCCCGGTAACGTCCGCCCACGGGCCAGCCGTCCGCGTCCAGCAGGACCAGGGTGTTCTGGTGGTGCGCCTCCAGGGCCACGCCCGCGTGCCGGTCCAGCCACAACACCGGCTCGGCCACCACCGCGAGGTAGCGCTCGAACCACTCCTCGGCGACCGAGGCCCGGCTGCGCTCGCCGCGCTCGGCCAGCGCGTGCACGTATCGGGCCAGCCGCGAGGGGCCGATCCCGGGTCGCTCGGCCACCAGCGCGGCCACGCACGACACCCGCTGCCGGGGCCCGAACGGGTTCGCCCGCAGCACCAGCTCCAGGCCGGCGGCAGGCCGGTCCTGGCGCGGGAACGGCTCCGGCGGCGCGACCGAGAGCCAGGCCGGGTCCCGGACGATGTCGAACTCGGGGTGCGCGAGACGCAGTTCGTGCTCCAGGCCGGAACGCAGCAGGCGGTGCACCTCGATCCCGCGCAGCAGTTCCTTGGGCAGGTTCTCCCGGCGCGAGTTGGTGATCCGCAGGCCCAACGAGAGCTTGAGCATCACCTGGGCGTCGGGTCGATAGACGGTGCGCACCGAGGAGGTGGGATGCCAGGGGGCGCCGGCGGGGCCCAGCGCGCGCAGCCGGCCCGACTCGAACAGCGCCCGCAGGTGCGCCCGCCCGGGCAGGTCCCGGGCCTGCCACGGATGGGCGGGCACCAGCACGGTTCCCTCCGGCGCGCGCAACTCGCCCGCGAACTCGGCCAGCACGTCGGCGGCCTCGCGCTCCAGCGCGCTGTCCTGCGCGACCAGGTCGGCGTCCGCGGCGAACCAGTGCAGCGCGAAGGAGCCGCGCAACTCGGGCGACCACGCGGCGTCCTCGTCCGGATCGAGCCGGTCGCGGCTCTTGGGCGTGGGATGCATCGGGTGGCCCAGGACCAGCGATTGCTCGGTGGCCAGGAACGGCGTCGTCCCGGGCGGGTCCTCGGGGTGCGCCCGGCGATGGGCGATGTAGCGCTCGGCGTGGGTGACCGAGTCGGCGACCCGGATCGCGGTGTCCCCGCACGCCCCACCGGCCGCCGGGGTGCCGCTCGCGCTCGCCTCGTCGCCCAGCAGCAGCGCCAGCGTGACCGCGTTCAACGGCCCCTCGTCGACCAGATGCGGGGCGCCGAAGCGATGCCAGCCCGCCGGCGACCAATAGCGCACGGGCACGGTGATCGTGCGCCCGATCGCGGGCAACTCGATGCTCAGCATGCTCGACTGCGGCCTGGGCAGCGCCCGTTCGCGCACCCAGCAGCGGAGCAGGCACTCGACCGTGGCCCCGTCGGCGGCGCGCCGGGCCTGCGGCGCGTCGAGGTGGTCCGATTCGGGATCCGTCCGCACGGCGGACGGGTCGGGACCCGCGATGGTCATCGCTGCTCCGTGTGGTGTCGATCGACCCGGTGGTCGATGCCCGTGGATGAGGTTGCTCTCGGGATATGGAGGTTTCGACCCGTATCGATTGTTTGTCGGTGTTGCTCGCAAACGTGCGAGGCGCGCGGAACGGATCGTTGTTGACGGAGCGTCAGCAGAGCGGCGCGCTCTCCGTGCGCCCCGCCTCGACCACTGCCTCCAGCAGGGCCGCCACATCCGCCGCGGTGGTGTTCGGGTTGAGCAGGGTGAGCTTGAGCCGGACCGAGCCCGGACCCTCGCCCAGTTCGGTCCGGCCCACCACCGCGCGCCCCTCGTGCAGCAGGCGACGGCGCAACGCGGCGTTGACCCGGTCCGTCTCGGCCGCAGCCACCGGGCCCGGCCCGTCGTGGCGCTCGGGGAGATAGCGGAACACCACCGAGGTGAGCACCGGCTCCGCGGCCAACTCCAGGCGCGGATGGGCGCGCACCGACCGCGCCGCGAACCGGGCCAGGTCGTGGCAGCGCTCCACCAACCCGCCCAACCCGGCCCGGCCCAGCGCCCGCAGGGTGACCGCGATCTTGAACACGTCCGCCCGCCGGGTGGTGCGCGGCGAGTTGCCCAACAGGCTGAAGTAGCCGGCCTGTTCGTCGTCGTCCGGATTCAGGTAGGCGGCCCGCTGCGCGAGCGGGGCCAGCAGTGCCGCGTCGCGGACCAGGAAGACCCCGGCGGCGACCGGCTGCCAGCCCAGCTTGTGCAGATCCAGGCCCACCGAATGGGCCCGGGACAATCCGGTCAACAGCGGCGCGAGCCGCTCCGAGAACAGCGCGCCGCCGCCGTAGGCCGCGTCCACATGCAGCCAAGCGCCCAACTCGCGGGCCACCGAGGCGATCGCCGGCAGCGGATCGATCGCCCCCAGGTCGGTGGTGCCCGCGGTGGCCACGATCGCCGCGATCCGGTCGTTGCCGGCCAGCACCCGGCGGCCGGCCGCGGCCAGCGCCGACGGGTCCATCCGATGATCGGCACCCGCCGGCACGGTGACCACGGCGTCCTCCCCCAGACCGAGCAGGCCCGCACAGCGGCGGATGGAGAAGTGCGCGGCCTGCGAACACAGGACCCGCCGCCGACCCACCCCCGGGCCCACCGCGTCCCGCGCCAACAGCAGGCCCATCAGGTTGGATTCGGTGCCGCCGCTGGTGATCGTGCCGCCCGCCGCCTTCGGCGCGAAGCCGACCAGACCCGCGAGCGCGGCGACCACCTCCAGCTCCAGGGCACTCGCCGCCGGGGCCTGGTCCCACGAGTCGAGCGAGGGATTGAGCGCACCGGCAACCAGATCCGCAGCCACCGCGACGGCCAGCGGCGGGCAGTGCAGATGCCCCGCACAGAACGGATCGGCCGGATCCGCGGCCCCCCACGCCAGCAGCGCGGACAACTCGCCCAGCGCGGCGAACTCACCCACGCCGACCGCCGGCAGCGCACCCGGGCCCACCGCGCCCGACCCACGCGGAGCCGGTACCGCACCCACCGCGCCCGCGCCCAGCACCCGGGCCACCTCGGCCGCGACCGCGACCGGACCGCCCGCCGGCAGCGCGCCGCCCCGCGCGCCCGCGCCGTCCGCGAGCGCGGCCAGCGCGACCTCGACCAGCGTGCGCAGCGCGTCGGCGCCCGCGACCCCGCCCGCCAGCGCGGCCCCGACCGGATGCCCGACGGGCCGCGCGCCGCTCACGCCGACTCCGATCCGGCGGGCGAGGTCCGCTGCCCGGCCCGGGCCGCCTCGATCGCCTCCGCCAGCCGCTCCAACACCGCGTCCGCCTGCACGTCGGTCATCGTCAGCGGCGGCAGCAGCCGCACCACGCTGTCGTGCCGCCCGCCCAACTCGACGATCAGCCCCCGAGCCAGCGCCTCGCGGCGCACCGCGCGGGCCAACGCGGGCGCCGCGGGCCGGGCCCCGCACCCGTCGGCGGCGGCGTCCGGCTCGACGATCTCCACGCCGAGCATCAACCCACGCCCGCGCACGTCGCCGATCGCCGGCTGACCGGGCATCAGGTCGCGCAGCGCGCCCACCAGCCGAGCCCCCAACCGGGCCGCCCGCTCGTGCAGCCGGTGCTCGCGCACGAAGGCGATCGTCGCGGTGCCGGCCGCCATCGCGAGCTGGTTGCCGCGGAAGGTGCCCGCGTGCGCGCCGGGCCACCAGTGGTCCAGTTCGGCGCGATAGACCACCACCGCGAGCGGCAGACTGCCGCCGATCGCCTTGGAGACGACCATCACGTCCGGCACCACCCCGGCGTGGTCCACGCCCCACATCGCACCGGTCCGGCCCAGGCCGGTCTGTACCTCGTCGGCGATCAACGCGATGCCGCGCTCCGCGGTCAGCCGGCGCATCTCGCGCAGCCAGCCGTCCGGCGCCGGCAACACCCCGCCCTCGCCCTGCACGGGCTCCACGATCATCCCGGCCGGCGCCGGCACCCCGCCGTTCGGGTCCTCCAGGAGCGTGCGCGCGTAATGCGCGGCCACCCGCTCGCCCTCGGCGCCGCCGGTGCCGAACGGGCAGCGATAGTGCTGCGGGAACGGCAGCCGCACGGTGTCCCCGGTGCCCGCGCCCATCGCGTCGCGAATCGCGGTGTCGCCGCTGACCGCCAACGCGCCCGCGGTCATCCCGTGGTAGGCGCCGGTGAACGCGACCACCCCACGCCGTCCGGTCGCGGTCCGGACCAGCTTCAGCGCCGCCTCCACCGCGTCGGTGCCGGCCGGCCCGCAGAACTGGATCCGGCCGTTGCGCGCCAACTCCGGCGGCAGCGTGGCGAACAGTTCCTCGACGAAGCGGTCCTTGACCGGGGTGGCCAGATCGAGCACGTGCAGCGGCGCGCCGGTGTCCAACACGGCGCGGATCGCCGCGAGCACCACGGGGTGGTTGTGGCCGAGCGCGAGCGTGCCGGCGCCGGAGAGGCAGTCGAGGTAGCGCCGGCCGTCGGCCCCCTCGACGGTCATCCCCCGGGCCCGCACCGGCACGATCGGCAACGAGCGCGCGTAGGTGCGCGCCGACGACTCGCGGGCGGCCTGTCGACGCAGGATGCCCGGCCCGTCGGCGGGCGGCGGCCCGATGCGCTGATGACCGATTCGCCCGGCCTGCCCGGAAGTGGTGGCCGGCGAAACGGTGTCCCCGGTCGCCGGACGCACCAACGCCGCGTCCGCCGAGGCGGGGTCCGGCGGCGTGCCGGCCGGCGCGGACGTGCCCGCCGCGGCGGTATCGGCGGGCGGCGCGCCCGGCGCCGGGTCCTCGATGCCGGAGCGGTCGTCCGGCCTGGTCAGGGCGGCGGTCATGACTGCGGCACCTCCACGAGGGCGATCGGAATTTAGGTAAGGCTTACCTTGAAGGAATGACCGGGAGCAACATGCTCACCACAACGAGTGACAGCCTCCGGGTCGACTGCCCCCTGTCCCAGACAACGACCGAACCGCCGCCCGATCACGGGCGCGACGCCCTCCGATACTGTCGGGCGGTCATATACGGGGGGCGCACACGGGGAGGTAGGCGCTTGACGCGCGGCGTTCGCACGCTGTTCGTCACGCTGACGGTGGCGGTGTCGCTGCTGGTGACGGGCACCGTCATGGCGTTGACACTCAACGGAGTCAGCAACGACGACGGCAACGGCAGAGGGCCGGAGGCGCTCGCGGATCCCGGCGATCCCGCGCACTGGACCCCGGAACGCATGAGCCGGGCCAAGCCCCGCGACCCCAGGGGTGAGGACGGCCCACCCGCCCCGACCGCGGCACCCGAGCAACCCGGCCCGCAACCGCCCCGAGGACCCCTGCCGGACGTGCTCGCCGAGGCCAAACCGCCACCCGTCCAAGCCCGTCAGGTGGCCCGCCCCTACACCGGCACGGCCGGCACCGTCGCCGCCGGCAAACTCTTCTTCGAAGCCCCCGACGGCCCATCCGTCTGCTCCGGCACCGTGGTCGCCGACCCCAAACGCCCCGGCCGCAGCAACCTGGTCTGGACCGCCGGCCACTGCGTACACGCCGGCCGCGGCGGCACCTGGTTCAACAGCCTGCAATTCGTACCCGCGTTCAACAGCAGCGGCCAGGCCACCCTGGCCAACCTCGGCAACCCGGGCCCGGTCGCACCGTTCGGCCAGTGGTGGGCGACCTCGGTGTCCACCTCCGATCAATGGCGCGCCGGCGGCACCGGCTCCACGTCACCCGCCACCGCCTACGACTACGCGGTCGTCGAGGTCAAGAATCCCGACCGCAGCGCGCGCAGCCTGGAGGAGGTCGTCGGCCGCGCCCTGCCGGTGTGGTTCGACGCCCCACGCGACCTGACCGACGCCGGCGCGTACGGCTACCCGCAGGACGCCCCCTTCGACGGACTGACCATGTTCGCCTGCACCCAGGACCCGCGCCGGATGACCGTCGACCCGAACAGCCCGCCCCTGCTCCGGATCGGCTGCACCATGACCGCCGGCGCCAGCGGCGGCGGCTGGTACGCCACCGCCCCCGACGGCACCCTGCGGCTGATCGGCAACAGCGCGCTCAGCGGCGCCGGCCACACCTGGATCGCCGGCCCCTACCTGGACCAGGACGCCCGCCGCATGCTGGACAACCTCAAACGCAAACGCTGAGTACGCCCGGCACAGCCGCCTTCGGACACGACAAGGGCCCGGGTCGCACACGAACATCGTGTGCGACCCGGGCCCGACCGGCCGACGGTCAGCGGTTGGCGACCACGAACCGCTCCAACTCGGCGGCGAGTTGTCGACCCACCCGAGCGTGCAGCCAGGTGCCCGCCTCGCGATGCTCGGTGGCCATCAGCTCGCCGGTCGCGTGCACCTTCGCCACCAGGTCGCCGCGCTCGTACGGCACGACCACCTCGATCTCGACATCCGGGCGCGGCAGTTCCTCGTCGATCAAGGCGAGCAGCTCGTCCATGCCCTGCCCGGTACGGGCCGACACCACGATCGCGTGCTTCTCCCGACGCAACAGCCGCGCGAGCACCTCCGGATCGGCCGCGTCCGCCTTGTTCACCACCACGATCTCGCGCACCTTGTGCGCCTCGACCTCGGTGAACACCTCGCGCACGGCCGCCAGTTGCGCCTCCGGCGTGGGATCGGAGCCGTCCACCACATGCAGGATCAGGTCCGCGTCGGCGACCTCTTCCAGGGTGGAGCGGAACGCCTCGACCAGTTGGTGCGGCAGGTGTCGCACGAAACCGACCGTGTCGGCGAGCGTGTACCCACGACCGCTGGGCGTCTCGGCCCGGCGCACCGTCGGATCCAGCGTCGCGAACAACGCGTTCTCCACCAGCACACCGGCACCGGTCAACCGGTTCAGCAGCGAGGACTTGCCCGCGTTGGTGTAGCCCGCGATGGCCACCGACGGGATGGCGTTGCGACGCCGCTCCTGCCGCTTGGTGTCCCGGGCCTTCTTCATGTCCGCGATCTCGCGGCGCATCTTGGCCATCTTCTCCCGGATGCGCCGACGATCGGTCTCGATCTTCGTCTCACCGGGACCACGCGTGGCCATCCCGCCACCGCCGCCGCCACCCATCTGACGCGACAGCGAGGCGCCCCAGCCACGCAGGCGCGGCAGCATGTACTGCATCTGCGCCAACGAGACCTGCGCCTTGCCCTCTCGGGACTTGGCGTGCTGGGCGAAGATGTCCAGGATCAACGCCGTGCGGTCCACGACCTTGACCTTGACCACGTCTTCGAGCTGAATGAGCTGACCCGGGGTCAACTCACCGTCGCAGACCACGGTGTCCGCGCCCGTGGCGATCACCACGTCGCGCAGTTCCTTGGCCTTTCCGGACCCGATGTAGGTCGCCGGGTCCGGCTTGTCCCGGCGCTGGATCAGCCCGTCCAGCACCTCCGAGCCCGCGGTCTCCGCGAGCGCGGCGAGTTCCTTGAGTGAATATTCGGCGTCCGCGGCGGTGCCGTCGGTCCAGACCCCGACCAACACGACCCGTTCCAGGCGAAGCTGTCGGTATTCGACCTCGGTGACGTCGGTCAGCTCCGTGGAGAGACCGGCGATCCGGCGCAACGCCCCGCGATCCTCGCGGTCGAACTGATCGCCGTCGTAGTCGAACGGACGGGCCCCGACGTCATCGCCCGATCCGAATCCGTCGAAGGCCGCTCCGTCGTCGAAGCCGTCGGCGTCGTCGAGATGGGGAGTCGAGTCCGTGTCGTCGTGTCCGGCGCGGTGTGAGCGAGAAGTCATATCGTCCTGTTCAACGTAGTCGGCGGGCCGCTCCATTCCCCGGGGCGGCCGTCATGATGGTCCCACGACGGCCCGCACGGGGGCATCCGGGTTTTCGGCCGGTTCGTCCACCGGCTCACCCCGAACGCATCGGCGGCTCGACCACGACCGCGCCGAACCTCTACCTCACGAGGTCAGCAGCCGCGCCTGCCCCGCGTCGGTGTGCACCTTGATCTTGTGCTGCGACTGGTCGTTGCGGGAGACCTTGACGTCGGTGTCGCCGATCGTGGTGGACACGTCCGCCGCGTACTGCTGCCCGCCCGGCACCCGCACCGTCGCCCGGCCCGCGTTGGTCTTGGCGTCCACGTCGTTCGGCGCCTTGGTGAAGGTCAGGTCGATCGACCCGGCGCCGGTCTGCGCGGTCACCTTGTCCGAGGTGACCCCCTCGCCGTCGATCTTGCCCGCGCTGGTGTGCAGGTTGAGCGTGCCGGTCACATCGCGCAGGGTCACGTTGCCCGCGTCGGTGCGGATGTCGAGCGCGGCGCCACTGCGCGGAATGGTCACCTCGTACGCCACGAAGCAGGCCTTCTTGCTCGCGCAGTCGTAGTCGAGCACCAGTTGCCCGTTGCCGTCCACGTTGTGCGTGGTCGTCGGCGCGGTCTTGTCGTAGTGCTGTTTCTCGGTCACCTTGACCGTCTTGACGTCAGCCTCCGTCACCTTGACGTTGCCCGCGTTGCTGTCCACCTTGATCGAGCGCACGCTCTGCGACACGTCGTAGGACGTGGTCTTCTTCTCCGCCTCGTGTCCGTCGGTGTCCACGTTGAATTCACACGCGGTGAGCGCCAACGGGAGCGCGACCAGCGGGACCAGCAGAGCCAATCGACGGTTGCGGGCAGACATGGTTTCTCCTTGGGTCGGGGCGGGGCCCGCCGCCCGAACGCGCGACCACTTCCCCGCTTTCCTGATACCCAGGCTAGGAAGGACCGCCCCCGCCCCGCGTCGGTCCGGCGTCGGGTAAGCCGGGTCCTTCCCTGGCAGGAGAGACCCCCGAGGCGGTCCACCTCCAGGCAGGACACGTCTCGGGGTTCTCCCGGACCCCGGTACCGGGACCGACCGGCCGCGTCAGTGCGCCAATCGGGCACCCAGAGCCGGCTCCAACGCGGCGAAATCGGCCGCCTCGGCCTCGCTCAGGACCGCGTAACCGGCCGCCACGAGCTCGTCGGTGAGCTCTTCCGCAGCCCGATACCGCTCCGCCGATTCGGCTGTGACCTCGGGAAACGGCTTCCGGTGCCCGTAGAACTCCAGGTACGGACTGCCCTCGGCCACCTGCGCCTCCAGCGCGGTGAGGCGGTGTGCGGCCAGCGCCACGATGTGCAGGCCACCCCGGTGCTCACGCAGCGTCTGCAGGTTCTGCGCGAGCCGGGCGGGGGCGTCATCCGCAAGAGGTACATCGCGCCAGGCCGAGTACAGCGGAGCCAGGCCGGCCAGGTCGTTCGCGCGCACGATCGAGGTGGTGATCTCGGCGAGTCGCTCCACCTCGGGCAGGTCCGCGAGGTGGGTGCGGCCCCACTCCCGGGCGCAGTCCGCGTACAACTCGCCCACCCGCGCGGGCGGCGCGAGCTTGCGGCCCGCCTCCCACAGCGCCAGCAGGGCCTCGGCGGTGAAGTGGTGGAACGCGCGGACCACCGCGTCGTCGTCCACGTCACCCAGCACCCCGCCGCGACCGGCGACGTACAGGGTCACGCCGTCCAGGCCCAGTTCCGCACCCCGCTCCAGCGTGTGCGGCGCGAAGAAGAAGGCCCCCGCCGCCTGCACCGTCTTCTTCACCGCGCGGGTGGTCTCACGTGCCGTGTCCATGCTGCTCATGCTGGTGTCTCCCCAAGACAGCCTTGCTTGACCGGATCATGCAAGACCTATCACGGAGCATCGGACGTGCACAGGGCTCCGCGGCACCCTCGTCCCACGCGGCGACGTCGCGGATCGTGCCTCACAGGCGGTCGAGATCCACCCGTCCCTCGGCGACGATCACGGCCGGGCCGGTCATCTCGATGTGGCCGTCCACCCGCTCGGTGATCAGCAGCCGACCACCGGGGAGATCCACCGTGTAGGTGACCGGTTCGCCGGACACGGCCGGCTCCGCGCCGTCGGCCCGCGCCGCGGCGACCATCACCGCACACGCCCCGGTGCCGCACGACCGGGTCTCCCCGGAGCCGCGCTCGTGCACCCGCATCGCCACGTGCCCCGGCGCCCGGCGCACCACGAACTCGACGTTGACCCCGTCCGGATACGCCCCCTGGGGAGAAACCGTCGGCGCCGTGTACAAGTGCCCCGCCTGGGCCAGATCCTCGACGAAGACCACGGCGTGCGGGTTGCCCATGTCGACGTTGGTCGCGGGCCGCACCCGCCCCTCGACGTCGACCCCGATCCCGGTGGAATCGGGCAGTCGGGGCACGCCCATGTCCACCGTGACCGGGCCCTCGATCGGCACGGTGACCGTCTTGATCCCACCGCGCGTGGCCACCCGCAGTTCGCCCGCCTCGGCCAGACCCTGCTCGACCAGATGCCGGGCGAACACCCGCACGCCGTTGCCGCACATCTCGGCGATCGACCCGTCGGAGTTGCGGTAGTCCATGAACCACTCGGCCTCGCCGGCCATGCGCTCGGCGGCCGGATCCTTGGCCGAGCGCACCACCCGCAACAGCCCGTCGCCGCCGATGCCCGCGCGCCGATCGCACAGCGCGGCGACCTGCTCGGTGGTCGGGACGAACTCGCCGTCCGCGTCCGGCACGATCACGAAGTCGTTCTCGGTGCCGTGGCCCTTGAAGAAGTGCAGAGTGCTCACCCGACAATCCTAGGGCGTGGCCGAGCGCGGCCCCGATGGGTTTCGTACCGGGGCCGCGCTCGGTGGTCATGGGCCGTCCGGCCCGTTATCAGCCGGGACGAACCACTCCCGCCGCGCCGCCGCCTCGGCGGGTGGGCTCCGCGACGGCCTGGACCCGGCCGCCCGGGAGGAACTCCAGCGCGGCGGCGGCGCCGATCTCCGGATTCGCCTTGAGCACGTGCCCGCGTTGTTCCAGGGCCGCGCGCAGCGGCGCGGGCACGCCGGGCTCGACCTCGGTGGCCGCGCCGTTGCGTTGGGACAACCTCGGTGCGGCGACCGCCTGCGGCAACGACAGGCCCCGGTCCAGCCGCCCGGTCAGCACCTGGAGCACGGTGGTGATGATGGTCGCGCCGCCGGGCGAGCCGACCGCGATGAACGGACGGCCGTCGCGGAGCACGATGGTCGGCGACATGCTGCTGCGCGGGCGCTTGCCCGGCGCAGGCAGGTTCGGGTCGAACACACCGGGGGTGAGCGGCGCGAAGTTGAAGTCGGTCAGCTCGTTGTTGAGCAGGAAACCGCGCCCGGGCACGGTGATCGCGCTGCCGCCGGTCTGCTCGATGGTCAGCGTGTACGACACCACGTTGCCCCAGCGGTCGGCGGTGACCAGGTGCGTCGTGGACAACCCCTCGACCGGCTCGCTCGCCTCCGGCGTGCCGGTGGGTCGGCAACCCCGGTCGTACGGCGGCCTGGGATCACCCGGCGGAACCGGACTCACCGCGGCGTGCTCGGGGTCGATCAGGCACGCGCGTTCCCTCGCGTAGCCGTCCGCGAGCAGGCCCCGAAGCGGCACGTCCACCGCGGCGGGGTCGCCGACGTAGCGGTTGCGGTCGGCGAACGCGAGGCGGGACGCCTCCAGGTAGTGGTGCGTCGCGGCCACCTCGTCCTGCCGACGCGGATCGGTGGTCTCCAGGATGTTGAGCGCCTCGCCCACCGTGGACCCGCCGGACGAGGACGGCGCCATGCCGTAGACGTCCAGACCGCGGAAGTCGACATGCGTGGGGCGCTGTTCCAGAACCCGATAGCGGGCCAGGTCGCCGGTGTCGATCAGACCCGGCCGAAAGACCCGGTCGGCGCCCGGCGCCACGGGCGGTTGTTGCGCGGTCCGCACCACCTCGCGGCCGAGCCCGCCCCGGTAGAACCAGTCCACGCCGTTGCGGCCCAACTGCTCGTAGGTGCGGGCCAGATCCGGATTGCGGAACACGCTGCCCACCACCGGCGGCGCGCCGCCCGGCAGGAACAGGCGCGCGGTCGGGGTGATGTCGTCGAACCGGGTCGCGTTCGCCGCGGTCTGGTCGTGGAAGGTCGAGTCGACCACGAACCCGCGCTCGGCCAACGCCCGCGCGGGCTCCAGCGCCGCGCGCAGGTTGGTGGTGCCCCACCTGCGCAGGGCGGTGTCCCAGGTCTGCGGGGTGCCGGGAACGCCCACCGAGAGCCCCGAGTTGACCCCCTGGTCGAACGGGATCGGCAACCCGGTGGCCGGATCCAGGAAGGCGTCCTTGTCCATCCGGGCGGGCGCCGTCTCCCGGCCGTCCAGGGTGCGCACCGTGCGACTGCGCGCGTCGTAGTAGACGAAGTAGCCGCCGCCGCCGATCCCGGACGAGTACGGCTCGGTGACCCCCAGGGCGGCGGCCGTGGCCACCGCGGCGTCCACCGCGTTGCCGCCTCGACGCAGCACGTCCAGTCCGATCCGGGTGGCGTCGGGGTCGACGCTGGAGACCGCGCCGCCCCGGCCGGTGGCCACCGGCTGCCTGGTCGGCGGGCCGGCCGACTCGCCGGGATGCGCGGACGCCACTCCCGGAATGGTCAATGCGAGCCCCAGCGCCGTACCCAGCGCCATGGCGCGACGAACAGAGCGGATCACGACCGCCTCCCCCGAGAGGTGTGTTCGGGTATGTCACGGACCTCCCACCGTGCCACGCACACCCCACCCGCAACACCCCTATCCGGGTCTGATCACCCGTTCGAGCGCGGCGTCCAGGAGATCGTCCCGGGAGTGCTCCAACCACTGGATCCGCGGGTCCCGGCGGAACCAGGTGTCCTGCCTGCGGGCGAACCGACGGGTGGTGCGCACGGTGTCCTCGCGGGCCTGTTCGTCGGAGCACTCGCCCGCGAGCATCCGCAGCACCTGCGCGTAGCCCAGCGCGCGCGAGGCGGTCCGGCCCTCGCGCAGCCCGACCCCGACCAGTTCGCGCACCTCCTCGACCAGCCCCGCCGCCCACATCCGGTCCACCCGCGCGGTGATCCGCTCGTCCAGTACCGGGCGTGGCACGTCCACCCCGATCTGCACGCTGTCGTAGAGCGAGTGGTGGGTGGGCAGCGTGGCGGTGAACGGGCGCCCGGTGAGCTCGATGACCTCCAGCGCGCGCACGATCCGGCGGGCGTTGCCCGGCAGGATCGCCGCGGCGGCGGGCGGATCGGCCGCGGCCAGCCGCGCGTGCAGCGGCCCGGGCCCCACCCGTTCGGCCTCGGCCTCCAGGCGGGCCCGGATCTCGGGGTCGGTGCCGGGGAACTCCAGGTCGTCCAGCACCGCGCGCACGTACAGCCCCGAACCCCCGACCAGCACGGGCGTGCGGCCGCGGGCCAACAGGTCGTCCACCACCGCCCGCGCGTCGCGCTGATACTCGGCCACGCTGGCGGAGCTGGTCACCTCCCACACGTCGAGCAGGTGGTGCGGGACGCCGGCGCGCTCGGCGACGGTCAGTTTGGCGGTGCCGATGTCCATGCCCTTGTAGAGCTGCATGGAGTCGGTGTTGATCACCTCCCCGTCCAGCGCGCGGGCCAAGGCGACCCCCAGATCGGACTTTCCGGCCGCAGTGGGGCCGACGACGGCTATGACACGGGGACTCACCCCCCAAGTCTGCCGGATCTCCGCACCCGCTCGTGCCGTCCCTCGTTGCGGTACGGCCGGGCGCGAGGTCGTGACCGGCTCCGCGCGCTCTCGTTGATCTCCGGCGACCCATGTACTCCGGGCGGCGGTACTCCGGGCGGCGCGGCAGTGCCCCGGATGGCGCAGCGGACCGATCCCGGCCCGCCGCCGAAATGCACGACAACGACCACAGACATACGGTCAAGGAGAAATTGTGAGTGTTTTCGACTGGTTCAAGCGACGTCCGAGTACGGCACAGGAGAGCGGCTCGTGCTGCTCGCAGAACCCGGCGGGCCCGGACACCGCCACGCTGGTCGAGGACCGGCCCGCGACGCAGCCATCGGCCGACGCCGAGGCCGAACCGGTCGAGGCGGCGGCCACCACGCCCGCTCCCCGGACTCCTGGGGACGCAGCCGCAGCGCAGGTCGCGGCGGGCGCATCCGAGAAGGAGCAGGACATGGGTGTCTTCGACAACATCAAGGCCAAGGCCGAGGGGCTGCTCGGTCAGCACGGCGACAAGGCCGACAAGGGCATCGACAAGGCCGCCGAGATGGCCGACCGCAAGACCGGCGGCAAGCACTCCGACAAGATCCGGGGTGCCTCGGACAAGGCCAAGGAGGCGCTGGACCGCAAGGCCGGCGGCGACGCGCCCGAGGCGACACCGCCCGCGCCCCCGGCCGATCCCACCGCGTGAGCCGAAAGCGGGCGGCGGTCACCGATTCCGGTGACCGCCGCCCGCTTTTTCGTCGGGGAGCGGAGCGTTTCCCCGTCAGGACCAGAGCGCCACGAAGTAGCCGACGCCGTAGGGCGCCTCGGCGTAGAGCAGCCGGCCCTCTCGACCCGGGCCCGCGGCGCCGGCCAGTACCTGCAGGGCGGGGCGGCCGGCCACCCACAACTCCCGGGCGAGCGCCGGGTCCAGCGCGGCGAGCACGTCCGGGTCGGCGTCGGCGAGCGCCGCGCCCAGTGCGCGGTCGTACGCTTCGGCGCGCGGGTCGAGGTAGCCCGGTGCCTTCTCGGTCCGGCACGCGGACCCGTCCCCGACCACCAGGAGCGCGACCCGATCCGGGCCCGCGACCAGGTCGGCGCCCCGGGTCGCACAGCGCGCCGGATCGGCGTCCGCGGCGATCTGCGCCGCGCTCACCGGGCTCGGCGCGGTCCCCGCGGCGATCCGGTCGGCGGCCCACGGCGAGCGGCCCAGCAGCCAGGCGCCGACGGTCAGCGCGGGCGAGAGCGGTTGGGGCGCGCCGGCGCCGAGGGTGACCTCCAGGTCCAGCCCGTACGGCGCGAACGTGCCGATCCCGCCGGCCTCCAGGCTCGCGTCCGCGCCGCCCGCGCCCAGCACGACCAGCCGGTCCGGGGCGCTGTCGACCAGCGCGGCCAGCGCCTGATCACACGCCGCGCGCAGCAGGTCCAGCTCCGCTACGGCCCCGCGGGCCAGCTCGGGCACGATCATCGGGGGGCACGGGACTACCGCGGCGGCTACGAGCATTCAGGGAGAGTACTAAGTGGCCGCCGCGACGCCTCTCGGGTCGCGTGATGGGATGGATCACATGCGAGAACTGATGTTGGTACGACACGGTGAGACCGAGTGGAGCAGGTCCGGGCGGCACACGGGCCTCACCGACATCCCGTTGACCCCCGACGGCGAGGCCCAGGCCAAGGCGGTGGCCGATCTGCTGGCCGGGCGCGAGTTCGGGCTCACCCTGATCAGCCCGCTGAGCCGGGCCCGGCATACCGCGGAGCTGGCCGGGATCACCGGCGGGCGGCTCGAACCGGATCTGGTCGAGTGGGACTACGGCGGCTACGAGGGCATCACCACGAACGAGATCCGCGAGAGCACCCCGGGCTGGTCCCTGTGGCGGGACGCGGTCGTTCCCGGCGACGCCGCGCATCCGGGCGAGTCGATCGCCGACGTGGGTCGCCGGGTGGACCGGGTGCTGGATCTGGTGCGGCCGGTCCTGGAAGGCGGCGAGGACGCGGTGCTGGTCGCCCACGGCCACCTGCTCCGGGTGCTGACCGCCCGCTGGCTGGGCCTGCCGCCCCGGGACGGCCGGCTGTTCCGGCTGGAGACCGCCCGGCTGTCCACGCTCGGCTTCGAGCGCGAACAGCCGGTGCTGCTCGGGTGGAACGTGAGCTGAGCGGTGCTCAGTCGCAGCAGGCGACCCCGGTCGGCGCCGGCACCGGCGCCGGAGCGCCGATTTGCGGCATGCCCAGCAGCACGCCGGGCTTGGCCGCGGGGGCCGCGTTGCGGCGTTCCCACGCGTCGCCCGCGCGGGTGCGCCGGATCGCCAGGGGCGGCCGCTCGGCGAGCAGGTGGTGCGGCGCGGCGTAGGTGATTTCGACCGAGACCATGTCGCCGGGGCGCACCCCGTCGGCGGGGCGTTCGAAGTGCACGAGGCGGTTGTCCGGGGCCCGCCCGGACAGCCGCGCGGTGTCGTGGTCCTTGCGCCCCTCGCCCTCGGCGACCAGCACCTCCAGGGTGCGGCCGACCTGGGTGCGGTTCTCCGTCCAGGAGATCTCCTCCTGGAGCGCGAGCAGCCGCTGGTAGCGCTCGGTGACGACCTCCTTGGGCACCTGGCCGTCCATGGTGGCCGCCGGGGTGCCCGGGCGCTTGGAGTACTGGAACGTGAACGCGGCGGCGAACCGGGCCTCGCGCACGGTGTGCAGGGTCTGTTCGAAGTCCTCGTCGGTCTCGCCGGGGAAGCCCACGATGATGTCGGTGGAGATCGCCGCGTCCGGCATCGCCGCCCGGACCCGCTCGATGATCCCCAGGTACCGATCCTGGCGGTAGGAGCGGCGCATCGCGCGCAACATCGTGTCCGAGCCGGATTGCAGCGGCATGTGCAACTGGTGCATCACGTTCGGCGTCTCGGCCATCGCCGCGATCACGTCGTCGGTGAAGTCGCGCGGGTGCGGCGAGGTGAAGCGCACCCGCTCCAGGCCCTCGACGCGCCCGCACGAGCGGAGCAGCTTGGAGAACGCCTCGCGATCGCCCATGTCCGAGCCGTACGCGTTGACGTTCTGGCCGAGCAGGGTGACCTCGATCACACCCTCGCCGACCAGCGTCTCGATCTCGGCGAGCACGTCGCCGGGTCGGCGGTCCTTCTCCTTGCCGCGCAGCGCGGGCACGATGCAGAACGTGCAGGTGTTGTTGCAGCCCACCGAGATCGCCACCCACGCCGCGTACGCCGACTCGCGCCGGGTGGGCAGCGTGGAGGGGAAGACGTCGAGCGACTCCAGGATCTCGACCTGGGCCTCCTGCTCGACCCGGGCCCGCTCCAGGAGCACCGGCAGCGAGCCCACGTTGTGCGTGCCGAAGACCACGTCCACCCACGGCGCCCTGCGCACGATGGTGTCCCGGTCCTTTTGCGCGAGGCAGCCGCCGACCGCGATCTGCATGTCCGGGTTCTCGGCCTTCGCGGGCGCGAGGTGGCCCAGGTTCCCGTACAGCTTGTTGTCCGCGTTCTCGCGGACGGCGCACGTGTTGAAGACGACCACGTCGGCCGACTCCCCCTTGGGCGCGCGCACGTATCCCGCGTCCTCCAACAGACCGGACAGCCGCTCGGAGTCGTGGACGTTCATCTGGCACCCGTAGGTGCGGACCTCATAGCTTCGCGCAGTCATAACACCCGACAGGGTACGGGGTTTGCTTCCGAGCGTGTGTGGCCGACCTCCATGGCAATATCGCGGCCGTGCCCTCCTTGTCGTTCCTCCCCGTTTCCCTGCGCGACGCCTGCGCGCGCCGACCAGGCCCGGTTCGGGTCGGGCTGATCGCGCTGGTGCTGTTGTGCCTGGTCGGCGGGTATCTGATCTTCTCGCGGGAGGACCGGCCGACTCCGGGTGGACCGGTCTCGCTGGCCACGGGAGTGCCGACCGGGGTCTACCACCGCTACGGCGAACTGTTGCGACCTCGGCTGTCCGCGGACCTGGACGTCAAGGTCACGGTGGACTCCAGCGGCGGGTCGGTGGAGAACCTGCGCCGGGTGATCGAGGGCGTGGACACCTTCGGCATCGCCACCGCCGACGCGGTGGCCGATCTGGGGCCGGGCGACCGGGAACGACTGCGCGCGGTCGCCCGGTTGTACGACGACTACGTGCAACTGGTGGTGCCGGTCGGTTCGCCGGTGCAAAAGATCACCGACCTGCGCGGGCGTCGGGTGGTGGTGGGACTGCCGGGGTCGGGCGTGGAGTTGATCACTCGCCGGTTGCTGAGCGAGGTGGGCATGGGCGACCTGGAGCGGGCCGTCACCCCGGTCCCGATCGGCATCGGCGAGGCCACCCAGCGGCTGCGCGACGGCACGGTGGACGCGTTCTTCTGGTCCGGTGGGCTGCCCACCGGGGCGGTCTCCGACCTGGCCGAGCACTGGTCGTTGCGGCTGGTGCCGCTGGGCGACCTCGCGGGCAAGCTGCGCGATCGCTACGGGCCGGTCTACCGCGAGGCGGTGGTGCCCGCGGACGCCTATCCCGGCGGCACCGAGACGCCCACCATCGCGGTGCCGAACCTGCTGGTCACCCGGGCCGCGCAGGATCCGGAGCTGATCAGGCGGGTGACCGAGACGGTGATGGAGAACCGGGAGGCGATCGGACGCGAGGTGCACGCCGCCCAGTTGGTCGACCCCAGGACGGCGATCTTCACCGATCCGCTCCCGCTGCACACGGGTGCCCAGCGGTGGTACCGATCGGTGAAACCCTGATCGGACAGATCGTGATGCCCAGGGCGTCGCGCGAAGCGGCTCCGATGGCACATGCTGGGTTCGTGTCATCGTGTTCGGGACCGACATCTACGCTCTGAGCTTGTAGGCCAGACCGTCCGCGGTCCCCGAACCGACGCTGTGAGCCGACCGGGGGGAAGGCCGCACACATGGTCAGGGAGGCCCGCTTGCTCGGGAGGAGGGTGCGACCGCGGTGTCCGAGGGGGAGATCGGCCGAATACTGAACAATCGTTACCGCCTCAGCCGCAGTCTCGGCCGAGGCGGTATGGGCGAGGTCTGGCTGGCTGTGGACACCGCCCTCGGCCGCGAGGTCGCGGTCAAGGAGTTGCTGCTGCCGAAGTCCTTGGACGCGGGCTCGCAGCGGTCCTGGCTGGAGCGCAGCAAGCGCGAGGCGATCGCCGCGGCCCGGATCCGCCACGAGAACGTGGTGACGGTGCACGACGTCTTCGAAGAGGACGGTTTGCCGTGGATCGTCATGGAATTGGTGATCTCGCGCTCGCTGGCCGACGTGATCCGCGCGGAGGGTCGGCTCGACCACGCCGAGGCGGCCCGGATCGGCCTCGACGTGCTACGCGCGCTGCGCGCCGCGCACGCCAAGGGCGTCCTGCACCGGGACGTGAAGCCGGCGAACGTGCTCTTGGGCATGGACGGCCGGGTGGTGCTCACCGACTTCGGCATCGCCACCTTCGCCGACGCGCCCCAGGTGACCCAGTTCGGCGAACTGCTCGGCACCCCGGGCTATCTCGCGCCCGAGCGCGCCGAACAGTTCGCCCGGGGCCGCGGCGGCGTGCTGACCGACAACGGCTCGACCGAGCACACGCTCGCCGACCCGCCGGACGCACTGGATCCGGCCTCCGACCTGTGGTCGCTCGGCGCGACCCTGTACGAGATGGTCGAGGGTCTCGCGCCGTTTCGTCGGGCCTCCCCCGTGGAGGTGGTGGACGCGGTGGTGAACGCGCCGCCCGCACCGCCTCGGCACGCCGGTCCGCTGGAGCCGGTGATCATGGGCCTGTTGCGCAAGGATCCGCTCCGGCGGTTGGACGCCAAGGAGACCGACGCGCTGCTCACCCGAGTGGTGCAGGACTCGGTGCCGGTGACCTGGGGCGGCGACCCGCTGCCCCGGCGCGAGCCGGACGAGGGCGTCGAGGCCACCTACGCGGGCGAGGGTCCACCCGAGGAACCGGCGTCGCGGCCCGCGGGCCGGGCCGGGTGGTGGCGGCGCACCCGGATCGCGCTGCCCGCCGCGTTGGCGTTCCTGTTGGTCGCGGTCGGCGCGTCCTGGCTCGCGGTGGAGAACAACCGGGCCGAGGGCGGCACGCACGCCCCCGACCCGCTCGCCAATCTGCGCAAGAACTCGCCGACGTACCGGGAGATGGTGGCCCGGGGTCGGATCATCATCGGCGTCAAGCCGGACCAGCCCGGGTGGAGCGTGCGCACCGGCGAGCAGGCGTATCAGGGCTTCGACGACGACGTCGCGCGGATGATCGCGGACGATCTCGGCTTCAAGGACCGCGTCACGTTCATGGACGTGGAGACGCAGAACCGCGAGTACCGGATCACCAGCGGTCAGGTCGACCTGGTCGTGGCCAGCTACACGATCAACGCCGCCCGGTCGCAGAAGGTCTCGTTCGCCGGGCCGTACTTCATCGCCGGCCAGGACTTTTTGGTCCGCACGGACGAGCCGGACGTCAACGGTCCCGAGGACCTCGCCGACAGCGCGGTGTGCGTGGTGCGCGAGTCGACGTCGGCGAACCGGATCCGCTCCGAGTTCCCGACCATGAAGGTGCAGGAACGCGGCAAGTATTCGGAGTGCGTGGACGAGTTGTTGGCCAAGAACGTGCGCGGGGTCAGCACCGACGACGCGATCCTGTCCGGCTTCGTCGCCCAGCATCCGGGCATGCTGCGGATCCTGGGCCGGCCGTTCTCGGACGAGCCGTACGGGGTGGGCCTGAGCAAGGGCGACGTCGCCCTGGCGGACGCGGTGTGCGGGGCGCTGAACCGGCACATCGCCAACGGCGACTGGCAGCGGGCCTACGACGTGCGGCTGCGCCCGCTGGGCCTGCCCCAGCCGCGCGCGCCGCAGTGCCGGGTGGCCGAATAGCGGCGGCCGTCGACCGGTCCCGGGCGGCTCAGTCGGCCCGGGGCACGGTCAGCGTGACGGTCAGCCCGCCACCCTCGCGCGCGGCGAAGTCGATCCGCCCGCCGCTCGCCGCGAGCAGCGTGCGGGCGATCGACAGGCCCAGGCCGGAGCCGTCCACGTTCTGGTGTCGCGGGCTGCGCCAGAACCGGTCGCCCACCCGGCGCATCTCCTCGAAGGTGAGTCCCGGGCCGCGGTCGCTGACCCGGATCTCCACCTCGCTGCCCACCGCCGAACACGCCACGGTGATCGTGGTGTCCTCGGGGGCGAACTTGAGCGCGTTGTCCAGGATCGCGTCCAGCGCGCTGCCCAGGGTGACCGGGTCCACGTTGCCGGTCAGCGCGAGCGGGCCCTCCTGCTCGAACCGGCGACCGCGGCTGCGGGCCAACGTCTGCCAGGCGTCCACCCGTTCGTGCACCAGGGCCGCCACGTCCACCGCCCGGGCGGACGGGCGGGCGTTCTCGGCCAGGGCCAACTCCAGGAGTTCGTCCAGGACATGGGTGAGCCGCCGACCCTCGTCGCGCACGCCGTCCAGCGTCTCGCCGTGGCCGGGCGGCAACGACAACCCCAGCTCCTCGATCCGCAACAACAGCGCGGACAGGGGGTTGCGCAGTTGGTGCGAGGCGTCCGCGGCGAACGCTCGCTGCTGGTCCACGACGGTCTCCACGTGATCCGCCATCTCGTTGAACGACCTTGCCAGCCGCCGCAGTTCCGGCGGCCCCTGGGCGCCGGCCACGCGCGCTCCGAGCCGACCCGTGGCGATCTCGTGGGTCACCGAGTCGAGCACCCGGACCGGGCGCAGCACCCAGCCGGTGAGCCGGGTCGCGAGCAGCAGCGCGGCCAGCACCGCGACCACCTCGCCGGCGACCAGAATCAGCCATACCCGTTGGATCTGCGAACGCATCCGGCCGGTCGGCGAGTCGGTCAACACGACCGCCACCACGTCGCCGCGGTGGATCACCGGGACCGCCACCACGATGCGATCCCGCTGCCAGGGCCACACCTGCCCGGGGTCGTCGCTGCGCCGCCCGGCGAGCGCCTCGGTGAACGCCGGCGAGCGCGGATCGACCCGAAATCCCGGGCGGGACACGGCGATCGGCTGGCCGCGTCGATCGAAGGCACCGACCCGGATGCCGTAGACGTCCTGGTATCGCTCCAGTTCGGAGCGCAACATGTCCAGGTCGGTCGCGTCCGGGCCGGGCGGTCGGCCGACGTCGGTCTGCGCACGCAGGGTGTCCGAGACGACGGTGAGCTGGGTGTCCGAAACGAAGCGGGTGAGGTCGTCCACCCGATCGCGGATCAGCTCCTGCTGATGCGCGGACGCGCGGGAGATCGCCAACGGGATGCCGAGCGCGATCAGCACCGCGGTCATCAGGGCGAGGAGCAGGGCGAGCAGGCGGGTACGCACAGGGGCCGGTGACGATCCGTCGGGAAGCCGGTGGGATCAGGCCTCGGGAACGACACGGTAGCCCACGCCGCGCACCGTCTCGACGATCGCCGGATTGCCGAGCTTGGAACGCAGCGACGCGACGTGCACCTCCAGGGTGCGGTTGTTGCCCGCCCAGCTCGTGTGCCAGACCTCGCTGATGATCTGTTCGCGGCGAAACACCACGCCCGGGCGTTGTGCCAGCAGGGCGAGCAGGTCGAACTCCTTGCGGGTGAGCACCACATCGACTCCGCCGACGGTGACCCGCCGGGTGGCCGGGTCCAACTCGATGCCGCCGGGCCCCTTGGCGGCCGGCGCACTCTCCGCAGCGGGTGCGTCACTGCGCGTGCGTCTGCTCACCGCGTGTATGCGGGCCAGGAGTTCGCCGATGTCGTAGGGCTTGGTGACGTAGTCGTCGGCGCCCAGGTTCAGCCCGTGTATGCGCGATCGGATGTCCGCGCGCGCGGTGACCATGATCACCGGGACGTCGCACAGCCGGCGGATCCGACTGCACACCTCGAAGCCGTCGTGGTCGGGCAGCGACAGGTCGAGCAGCACCACGTCCGGCACGTCGTCGAGCGCGGCGAGGGCCTCCTCGCCGGTGGTGGCATGCCGCACGGTGAAGCCGTGCCGGCCCAGAACCGCGCGTAGCGGCGCGGCGACTCGCAGATCATCCTCGACGAGCAGGAGGCGCACGTGGTTCCTCACATCTGACGGTCCGTTACCGACTCTTGACCTCAAGACAAGCTCAAGTGCACTGACTGGGGGGGTGTTGCCTGCCTTAGTGTCACGCACCACCCGGCCTCGCCGGGAGACTCTCGAACCCACCTGCCACCCGGTCGCGCAAAAAGATACGGGACGACTCTGGACGGAGCCCGCCATCGTGACGACGGATGCCTCTGACATCGCACCGAAGCCGCCGGTGCTCACCAAGCGCGACATCGGCAAGGACGCGCACCCCGGCGAGCCCCTCGTCGTGTTGGAGAACGTCAACAAGCACTTCGGCGCCCTGCACGTGTTGCAGGACATCGACCTGACGATCCACAAGGGCGAGGTCGTCGTCGTCATCGGTCCGTCCGGATCGGGAAAGTCGACGCTGTGCCGCACGATCAACCGGCTGGAGGCGATCGACGGCGGCCGGATCACCATCGACGGCAACCTCCTCCCGCAGGAGGGCCGCGACCTCGCCCGGCTGCGCTCGGACGTGGGCATGGTGTTCCAGTCGTTCAACCTGTTCGCGCACAAGACCGTGCTCCAGAACGTGACGCTGGGCCCGCTCAAGGTGCGTCGCGAGAAGGCCGACGTGGTCACCCGCCGGGCACACGAACTGCTGGACCGGGTCGGTGTGGGCAGCCAGGCGGACAAGTACCCCTCGCAGCTCTCCGGTGGTCAGCAGCAGCGCGTCGCGATCGCCCGGGCGCTGGCCATGGAGCCCAAGGTGATGCTCTTCGACGAGCCCACCTCCGCACTCGACCCGGAAATGATCAACGAGGTCCTGGAGGTCATGCGCGACCTGGCCGCCGAGGGCATGACGATGGTCGTGGTGACCCACGAGATGGGCTTCGCGCGCTCCGCCGCGAACCGGGTGATCTTCATGGCCGACGGCCGCATCGTCGAGGAGAACACGCCCGACGAGTTCTTCAGCAACCCGCGCAGCGATCGTGCTCGGGACTTCCTCTCCAAGATCCTGCACCACTGAGCCGCATCGGGCGCCCCCAGTGCGCCCGATCGCGCAACTCACGCTTCGCACCCCGCGGTTCGTCTGTCGTCAGGCCGCTCTCCTCTTTCACCCAAGGACGTTGATCATGAAGATGCGCTCATCCGTGGCCGTCGCCGGCATCGCCGTGCTCGCCCTGTTCGGTACCGCGTGTGGCAAGGACGGTTCGCCGGAGGCCAAGACTCCGGGCGGCAGCACCGGCGGTTCGCAGGGTGCGCCCGGCGCGCCCGGCGCCGCCAAGCCCGAGCTGCCGTCCTACACGCCCAAGGCGGACGCGGCGCTCACCGGCTCGAAGACCTTCGAAAACGCCAAGAAGCGCGGCAAGCTGATCGTCGGCGCCAAGGAGGACCAGCCCTTCCTCGGCTCCAAGGACCCGGCCACCGGCAAGTACTCCGGCTTCGACATCGAGATCGCCAAGATGATCGCGGCCGACCTCGGCTTCGGCCCGGACAAGATCGAGTTCAAGGCGATCGCGTCGACCAACCGTGAGAACGCGCTGGTCAACGGTGACATCGACTACTACGTCGGCACCTACAGCATCACCGACAAGCGCAAGGAGCAGGTGTCCTTCGCGGGTCCGTACTACATCGCGGGCCAGTCGCTGCTGGTGCGCAAGAACGAGACCTCGATCACCGGCAAGGACACCATCAAGGGCAAGACGGTGTGCTCCGCCAAGGGCTCCACCCCGCTGCAGAACCTGCAGTCCAAGTTCCCCGACACCACCACCCGGGTGTTCGACACCTACTCGCTGTGTGTCGAGAACCTGCTCTCCAACCAGGTCGACGCGGTCTCCACCGACGACGCGATCCTCAAGGGCTACGCGGCCAAGGACCCGGCCGCGCTCAAGGTGGTCGGCGAGCCGTTCACCGTGGAGAACTACGGCGTCGGCCTGAACAAGGACGACGCGGTGTTCCGCAACGCGGTCAGCGACGCCCTGGAGGCGCACGAGAAGAACGGCGACTGGAAGAAGGCGTACGACGCCACGCTCGGCCTGTCCGGCTCGGCCGCCCCGGCCATCCCGGCGCTCGTTCGCTACTGACGCGCCTCGCGCCTCGTCGCCGCTCGCACGTCGTGCGCCGTCCGGTTCCGGCTCCCCCGGGACCGGCCGGTGCACGACCCCTCCCGTCCCCGCCGCAGGTGAGCAGGGGAACGGGCCGTCAACCCAACCCCTGACCCCACGATCACGGAGAGGAGGGCTCGATCACGATGCTCGAAGTGATCCAGGACAACTGGGATCTCTTGCGGCACGGCTTCGTCGGGACGCTCAAGCTGACCGTCGTCTGTGGGATCGCGTCGCTTCTGCTCGGCACGCTGATAGCCGCGTGTCGGGTCTCGCCGGTGCCGCCCCTGCGCTGGTTCGGCGCCGCGTACGTCAATCTTTTCCGCAACACCCCTTTGACGCTGATCTTCTTCGCCGTCGCGCTCGGTTTCCCCAAGCTGCGGTTCAACTTCTCCTTCTTCCAGTTCGCGGTCATCGCGCTGAGCACGTACACCGCCGCCTTCATCTGTGAGGCGATCCGCTCGGGCATCAACACCGTCCCGATCGGCCAGGCCGAGGCCGCCCGCAGCCTGGGCATGTCCTTCACCCAGACGCTGAGCCAGATCGTGCTGCCGCAGGCCGGTCGGGCGGCGGTCCCGCCGATCGGCAGCCTGCTGATCGCGATGGTCCGCAACTCGGCCATCGCCAGCGCCTTCAACACCACCGAACTCATGGGCACCAGCTCGACGATGATCGAGAACGGCTACAAGTCGTTGTGGGTCCTGGTGTGGATCGCGATCGGCTACCTGATCATCACCTTGACCATGAGCGCGCTGTTGGCCGCGCTGGAGAAGAAGCTGGCGGTGGTCCGATGAGCCGCGAAGCGAGCGTGCTGTTCGACGTACCGGGCCCCAAGGCACGCCGACGCAACCTGATCATCGGCGTGGTCGGCACCCTGGCCCTGGCCGGCTTCCTGGTCTTCGTGATCATGCGGTTCGAGGACACCGGCCAGTTCGAGTCGGCCAAGTGGGACCCGTTCCAGTACACGGGTGTCCAGCAGTTCATCTTCGACGGCCTCAAGGCCACCTTGAAGGCGTTCGCGCTGGCCGCGGTGTTCTCGATCGTGCTCGGCGCCTTCCTGGCCGCCGGCCGGCTCTCCGATCACAAGATCGTGCGCTGGGCCGCGACCACGTTCGTGACCTTCTTCCGCGCGATGCCGCTGCTGGTACTGATCTTCATGCTCTACCTCGTCCCGGCCAGCCAGGGCTGGTGGAAGTGGGAGCCGATGTGGCCGCTGGTGGTCGGTCTGACCATCTACAACGGCACCGTGCAGGCGGAGAACATCCGCGCGGGCATCCTCGCGGTGCCCAAGGGCCAAAGCGAGGCGGCCTACGCGCTGGGCATGCGCAAGACCCAGGTGATGACGATGATCCTGGTCCCGCAGGGCATCCGCACCATGCTCCCGACGATCATCAGCCAGATCGTGGTGACCCTCAAGGACACCTCGCTCGGCTTCCTGATCACCTACCCGGAGCTGCTCGCGGCGGCCAAGCTGATCGGCGGTTACCAGGACTACCACATGCCGTTCATCCCGGTGACGATCATCGTCGGCGCGATCTACGTCGCGATGTGCATGATCCTGTCCGCCTTCGCCACCTGGCTGGAGCGCCGACTGCGCACCTCGCGCAAGGGCAAGCCGATCGCCGTCGAGTCACGAGCGGTCGCGCCGGCCCTGGACGGTGCCGGCGTCTGAGCGCGCCGCGACACCCGCACCACCGACGACCGACGCCCCGCGGTGCACACCACCCGCGGGGCGTCGCTTTGTCGTGCCGGGGTCCCGGTGCCGGATGATGGGCGACGAGTACGACACGTCTTGCAACACTTGGGGGGCCACGATGGCGGGCAATGCTCCGCGCGCGGACTCGGTGATCATCGCGGGCGCCGGGCCCGCCGGTTTGGCCGCCGCCCTGGCCCTGGCCGGGCGCGGGGTGCGCTCGGTCGTGGTGGACTCGGGCAACGGCACGCCGCGAGCCGGCTCGCGCGCGTGTGCGCTGGACGGCGCGACGCTGGCCTTCGTCTACGACCTGACCGGCACCCGCCTGGACGGCGCCGCCGAACCGTGGGGCGTGCAACGGATCCGCCGGCGCACCCGCGACGTACCGCAGCCGGTCGACGAGCCGGAGGCGCCCGTCCGCTACGGCCTCTCCCAACAGCGCCTGGAGCGCGCCCTGTTGGATGCCGCGCACGCCAGTCCGCTGGTGACCACCGCGTGGCGGCACCGGATCGAGGGGGTCGAACAGGACGAGACCTCGGTCACTTTGCTCGCCCGCGGCCCGGGCGGTCCGGTCAAGTGGCGCGCGCAGTGGCTGCTCGGCTGCGACGGGGCCCGCTCGGTGGTCCGGCGCGCGGTCGACGTGCGCTTTCCCGGCCGGCCGCGGGTGGACCGGCTGTTGTGCGCGGACGTGAAGGTACGGCTGCCGCGCCGGATCACGGCGACCTCGCTGGTGCCCCCGGATCCCTCGCTCGCCGACGAGCCCCCGACCCCCGACACCGGCGGGCCGGCCACCCCGTGGTTGTTCGTGGACCCGCCGTTCCACCGCGGCGGCACGGTGCTCGCCCAGCCGCTGCCCGACGACGTGTGGCGGCTGACCTGGCAACTCCCGATGGCGCACGGAGTGGCCAAGGCCGCCGAGGAGACCCGGGTGATCCCGGTGACCGGGGACCTGGCCGACCCCAAGCGGGTCTCCGCCCGGGTGCGTTCGGTGTTGCGCACCCTGGACGCGCTCTCCCCCGATTCGGACTCGGCCGAGGATCCCGCGCACGACCTGTTGTGGAGCGGCGAGTACGAGGTGCACCAGCGACTCGCCCGCCGCTTCCGGGTCGGCCGGGTGCTGCTCGCCGGGGACGCGGCGCACCTGGTCCACCCGTCCGCCGCGGACGCGGTCGAACTCGGTCTCCAGGACGTGCGCAACCTGGCCTGGAAGCTGGCCTTCACGCTGCGCGGCTACGCCCCGATCCGGCTCCTGGAGACCTACCACGGCGAACGCCGGGGGGCCGCCCGACGCCGGTTGGCGCTGGGCGAGGACGCGCTGCACTTCCTGGCTCCGGCGAGCCCGGCGCAGAAGGTGGGCCGCCGACTGACCCTGATGGGTGCGCGCGGCAAGGGCACCACGTTGCGCCGGCTCGACCCGCGCGGTCCGGCCGCGAGCACGTCGGGCCCCGACTACAGCGGCTCGCCGCTGCTCACCCCCGGCCCCGGAGTCGGCGAGTGGATCCGCGACGTCGCGGTGGTGCGGGCGGACGGCGCCGACGGGTGGCTGACCGAGTGCCTGGACCGAGGGCTGGTCGTGCTGTTGATCGCCCCGGGCATAGAGGTGTGGCACGGCGACCGCTGGCGCGAGGCGGGCCTGATGCCACGACTGCGCGCACGCCTGGACAAGCTCGCCGCGCCGGCCGAGTTGGTGGTCACCCCCGAGTACCCGGGCGCCGGCGCGCACACGATCCTGCTGATCCGCCCGGACGGCTACATAGCGGCGCACCTGCCCCCCGAGCACCTGGACATCCTGGAGGAGGCCATCGACCGCGCCCGCGGCGCCGGGCACTGACCCGGGCGTCCGGGCGCGGGCCGGCCCACGGCCCGAGCCCGGATCAGATCCCGTAGTGCCAGGTGGTGAGCATGTACGCGCCGTACCACATGCCGAACAGACACATCCCGGCGAGCACCAGCACGGCGGTACGCGTGCGAGCGCGCGCCAGCACGGTGGCCAGTGGGACGAAGAACAGCAGCGTGGGGATCATCAGCCGCAACTTCGAGTGGTAGTAGTTGCTCTGACACAGCGTCATCACCAGGATCGACAGGCCGTAGACCGCCAGCGGCGGCCAGATCCGTCGATTCAGCGCGACCAGCGAACCGATCACGGCCGCGATGATCAACACCGCGGTGCTGACCGCTATCCACTGGTCGCCGTTGCGCAGCGTGTCGGTCAGGAAGTGGCGAACCGCCTCGCCGTTGTCCCACTTGGTGCCCCAGCCGGCGTCCTGGATGGTGAACCAGGCGTCGATCTCGCCGAGCCGGGTGCCCACCCACAGCAGGTACAGCGGCATGCCCAGACACGCGATCACGCACGCCGCGATCGGGCGGTACACGATCCGCCGGTGTTGCCACATCTCCAACAGCGCGGCCACCCCCAGGGCGGCGATCGCCGCGATGCCGGCCGGTCGGGTGATGCTGGTCAGGCACGCGAGCAGACCCGCGGTCAGCCAGGCCTTGCGGTGCGCCGCGAGCAGCGTGCCCACCGCGAGCGCCAGGAACAGCGTCTCGCTGTAGGCCATCGAGAAGACCACGCCCATCGGCTGCGCGCCGCCCACGAGCACGGTCATCACGAGCGCCGCGCGCCGGTCGTACAGCCGCTTCATGAACACGTACAACACGCACAACGCGGCGGCGGTGGCCAGGTGTCCGGCGATCAGGCCGGCCGTCTCGTAGTCGGTGCCGGTGAGGTAGTGCACGATCCGGACCAGGCCCGGATACAGCGGGAAGAACGCGAGCGTGTTGCCGGTGAGGTCGCCCTCGGGGGTGTACGTGAAGCTGTCCGGGTAGCCGTGCGCGGCGACGTCCACGTACCAGTGCGCGTCCCACTGCAACAGCCGATCCCGCAGGCTCGGGCCGCCCGGCGGGATCATCCACGAGAGCACCAGCAACTGGAGCACGGCGGTGCCCGCGTATACCGCCAAGGGCGGCCACAGCAGCCGGAAGCCGCGCTCCGCGAACGACAGGGCCCCCGACGAGTTCTCGTCGGGGGCACCGCGGTCCGCGCCGGACGCCCGGGCGCCGGGTATCCGGGGCTCGTCGATGACGGTCAACACGTACTCCTCAGTGGGTTCGGTCTATTCAACGCCAGGGGCAACTGACACGGTTGACGCCCTTCGCGCGCTTTCTGTGTGGCCTATGTCACGCGTCCGGAGTCTGACGCTCTGTCAACTCCGGGCGCGAAGTTCTACTGTGCTTCTTCGTAATCCGTTCGGAGGAGTCGCATGCCCGTCGCACCGCAGATCCAGCCGATCCTCGACGCTGTCGCCGCCGCGCCGCCCCTGTTGGCCGACCTGCCCTTGGCGGAGCGCCGCGCCGCGTCGAACAAAGCCCTCGAGTCGTCCATCCTCGCGTTCGCCGAGGCCGCGCCGGAAGGTGTGACGACGCGGGATGTGAGCATCACGGTGAAGGAGCCCGAGCCGGGCAAGATCACCGCTCGCGTGTACACACCGGCCGGCCCCGCCCCCAAGGGCGGTCGCCCAGGCTACGTGTACCTGCACGACGGCACGTGGTGGCTCGGCGCGGTGGACCGGTTCGACGGTCACTGCGCGCACATCGCCGCCGAGAGCGGCGCCGTGGTGATCTCCGTCGAGTATCGCCTGGCACCCGAGTTCAAGTTCCCCTGGCCCCTGGAGGACGCGTACGCCGCGTGGATCTGGGTGCAGGAGCGCGCCTTCCAGCTCGGTGTCAACGCGGACAAGGTGGCGATCGGCGGCACGGGCGCGGGCGGCAATCTGGCCGCCGCCTGCTCGATCATGCTGCGCGACCGCCGCCAGCCGACCCCGGTCGCCCAGGTGCTGGACGCGGCGATCCTGGACCTGACCCTGTCGCTGCCGTCCGTGTCGGAGAACGGCGAGGGCTACCTGCTCACCCGCGCGGCGCTGGAGGAGGCCGTCGGGCTGTACCTGACCAGCCCGCGCAGCGAGCGCACCGATCCGCTCGCGTCGCCGCTGCACGCCGAGGACCTGGCCGGGCTGCCCGCCGCGCTGGTGCTCACCGGCGAGTACGACCCGCTGCGCGACGAGGGCGAGGCGTACGCGAAGCAGTTGGAGGGGGCCGGCGTGCCGGTCGAGGCCAAGCGCTTCGACGGCTTCGTGCACGGCGCGGGCGAACTCACCGCGCTGGTTCCGCAGGCACGCGAGTATCGCTCGACCATGGCGCAGTTCCTCAAGCGCACGCTGGGCTGAGCGGGACGCGGGGCCGCCTCACCCTGCCCCGCGTCACCCGGACATGCGGCGGCCGTCCCGTCGGGCTTGCGCTCGGCGGGACGGCCACAGGTCCACGGCCTTCGGGCGACAGCAGAAACATCCGGCGCGCGGACATTCCAAGTGTGGCGCGCATGATCGAATCCGGCCACCCCTGCGCCGGATTTTGATCATCATTCTTGCTGTTTTTGATCGGCCGATCAGGTGCGTTACTCGTGCCCGGCCGGACTGTCCTGGGCGACGAGCGCCTGCTGCACGGTGTCGTGCACGGCCACCATCAGGGTGAAGCCGGTCAGGCGCAGCACTCGGGCGACCGCCCGGGTCGGCGCGATCAGTTGCAGGGAGCCGCCGGCCTCGCGGGCCCGCCGCTCGGCTCGGACCAGGATCCGCAGGCCGAACGAGTCGATGAAGGCGACCGAGGACAGGTCGAGCAACAAGCGGTTCAGGCCCGCCGAGACCTGTCGGCTCAGCGCGTCGTCCAGGATCGGACCACTGTCCATATCGATCTCGCCGTGCACGGTCACCAACGTGTGACCGGCTCCGACTGCCGATACCTGCACCAGGAGGGGACCGCTCTCGTCGTTCACGGGCGCATGCCTACCCTTCGATTCCGGGAGCACACCTCACGTGTCCCGCCGGGTCGTCGACGCGACACCGGCAACGTGCGTCACCGGTGTCGGGACGGGGCCGGGCGCCCGTGTCGGCGTTCGTCCCGGCGCTTCGGCTCGGCACCGGGGGTGGGCACCGGGGCTCAGCACTCGATGATGTTGACCGCGAGGCCGCCCCGGGCGGTCTCCTTGTACTTGGTCTTCATGTCCGCGCCGGTCTCCTTCATGGTCTTGATGACCTTGTCCAGCGAGACGTGGTGCCGGCCGTCGCCGCGCAGGGCCATCCGGGCGGCGGTGACCGCCTTGACGCCGGCCATGCCGTTGCGCTCGATGCACGGGATCTGCACCAGGCCGCCGACCGGGTCGCAGGTGAGCCCGAGGTTGTGCTCCATGCCGATCTCGGCGGCGTTCTCCACCTGCTCGGGGGTGCCGCCCAGGACCTCCGCCAGGCCGCCGGCGGCCATCGCGCAGGCCGAACCCACCTCGCCCTGGCAGCCGACCTCGGCGCCCGAGATGGACGCGTTCTCCTTGAACAACATGCCGATCGCACCCGCGGCGAGCAGGAAGCGCACGATGCCGTCCTCGTCCGCGCCCGGGACGGTGGCCACGTAGTGGTGCAGGACGGCCGGGATGATTCCGGCGGCGCCGTTGGTGGGCGCGGTGACCACCCGGCCGCCGGCGGCGTTCTCCTCGTTGACGGCCATCGCCCACAGGGTGACCCACTCCATCGCGTGCGTGGGGCGGTCTCCCTCGGCGCGCAGCGTGCGGGCGGTCCGCGCGGCACGGCGGCGCACCTTGAGCCCACCGGGCAGGATGCCCTCGGTGGACAGGCCGCGCTCCATGCACGCACGCATCACGTGCCAGATCTCCAGCAGCTCGGCGCGGATCTCCGGCTCGGTGCGCCACGCCTTCTCGTTCTCCAGCATCAGCGCGGACACCGAGAGGCCGGTCTCCCGGGTCAACCGCAACAACTCGTCGCCGGTGCGGAACGGGTGTCGCAGCACGGTGTCGTCGGGCTTGACCCGATCCGCCCCGACCGCGTCCTCGTCCACCACGAAGCCGCCGCCGACCGAGTAGTAGGTCTTGGTGAGCAACTCGGTGCCGTCCGCGTCGCGTGCCCACGCGGTCATCCCGTTGGCGTGGTACGGCAGCGACTTGCGTCGGTGCAGCACCAGGTCCCGGTCGCCGTCGAAGGCGATGTCCTGCACGCCCAGCAGCCGCAACATCCCCGACTCGCGGATGCGCGCCAGCTCCGGCTCGACCTCCTCCGGGTCGACGGTGCGCGGCGAATAACCCTCCAGGCCGAGCAGCACCGCGCGTGGCGTGCCGTGCCCGTGCCCGGTCGCGCCCAGGGAGCCGTACAGCTCGACCCGGACGGAGGCGACCCGGTCCAGGACGCCCTCGCTCTTGAGCCGCTGCGCGAACATCCGCGCGGCGCGCATGGGGCCCACCGTGTGGGAGCTCGACGGGCCGATCCCGATCGAGAACATGTCGAACACACTGATCGCCAAGGCGGATGGCCCTTCAAGCGGACGGCAGGGACGTGTGCGCGCCGAAGAACGCGCTTGTGGCGGTCCGACGGCTCGGACAACCCTCCCAGGCTAGGTCACCGGCTCCGGTCCCGGGACCGCCCGGCCCTGATCACCGCGGAGCCTGATCACCACGGGTCCTGGTCGGCCTCGTCGGCCGCCTCCTGATCCAGCGCCTCCCGGACCACGCGCAGGGCCAGGCCCTCGCCGTATCCCTTGCGCGCGAGCATGCCCGCCACCCTGCGGATGCGCTTGTCCCGGTCCAGGCCACGCGTGCCCGGCAACCGTCTGGCCACCAGGGCCCGGGCCGTCTCCAGCTCCTGCTCGGGATCGAGTCGGGCGATCGCCTCGTCCACCACGACGGCGTCCACGCCGCGTTGGCGCAGCTCGCGGGCCAGGGCCCGACGGGCCAGCCCCTTCCCGGTGTGCCTGGTGTCGACCCACGCGCCCGCGAAGGCGGTGTCGTCGATCAGTCCCACGTCGGTGAATCGGCCCAGTACGTATTCCGCCACCTCGTCGGGCACCTCCCGACGGCGCAGCGCGTCCGCCAGTTGGGCCCGGGTGCGGGCACGCCCGGTCAGCAGGCGCAGGCAGATCGCCCGCGCGGTGGCCTCCGGATCGGCGAGCGCCTCGGCACCGGCCTCGATGTCGTTCCCGCCGTCGTCCTCGTTTGTGGCGCGCGTGTCCCGGCGGGTCCGGCCCCGAGTCCCGGCCCGCTCACGCCTGTCCCGCTTGCTCCGCCCGTCCCGATCACCGTCGGACCGCCGACTCGCGGTCCGCTCGTCCGCGTCGTGGACGTCGGCCCCCGAGCCGTCGTCCCCCGCGTTCCGGTCGCCGATTTCGTTCTCGCCGGCCGCGCGCTCCCCCGAGTCGCGTCGCGCCGAGCCGGCTCGGCGGGTGTTGCGGCGCTCGGCGGCACCGCGGCCGACCCGATCGCCCGTCGTGGCACGCGCCGCGACGGCCGCCAACGCGGCCCGCAGTTCGGCGGGGTCGACCGGCGGGGAGACGGGTCCGGCCTCGGATCCGTCCCCCCACGTGTTCGACCACTCGCCGGCAGGGCGACCCACGAGCTCAGCCCTCCTCGGGTTCCGCTTCCGCCGGCACGTCGACCCGCGGGCCGACTCCGAGCTTCTCCTTGATCTTCTTCTCGATCTCGTCGGAGAGGTCGGGGTTGTCCTTGAGGAACTTCCGCGCGTTCTCCTTGCCCTGACCGAGCTGGTCGCCCTCGTACGTGTACCAGGCGCCGGACTTGCGCACGAAGCCGTGCTCGACGCCCATGTCGATCAGGCCGCCCTCGCGGCTGATCCCGACGCCGTAGAGGATGTCGAACTCGGCCTGCTTGAACGGCGAGGCCAGCTTGTTCTTGACCACCTTGACCCGGGTGCGGTTGCCGACCGCCTCGGTGCCGTCCTTGAGCGTCTCGATGCGTCGGATGTCCAGACGCACGGACGCGTAGAACTTCAGCGCCCGACCACCGGTGGTGGTCTCCGGCGAGCCGAACATCACGCCGATCTTCTCGCGAAGCTGGTTGATGAACAGCGCGGTGGTGTTCGTCTGGTTGAGCGCACCGGTGATCTTGCGGAGCGCCTGGCTCATCAGTCGGGCCTGGAGGCCGACGTGCGAGTCGCCCATCTCGCCCTCGATCTCGGCGCGCGGCACGAGCGCCGCCACCGAGTCGATGACGATGATGTCGACCGCGCCGGAGCGCGTCAGCATGTCGACGATCTCCAGCGCCTGCTCGCCGGTGTCCGGCTGCGACACCAGCAGGGCGTCGGTGTCGACGCCCAGCTTCCTCGCGTAATCCGGGTCGAGCGCGTGCTCGGCGTCGACGATCGCCGCGATGCCGCCGGCCCGCTGCACGCTCGCGATCGCGTGCAGTGCCAGGCTCGTCTTGCCGGAGCCTTCCGGGCCGTAGACCTCTACGACGCGACCGCGCGGGAGGCCACCGATGCCCAGTGCCACGTCGAGCGAGATCGAACCGGTGGGAATGACCTCGATCGGTGCACGCGCCTCGTCGCCGAGACGCATCACCGAACCCTTCCCGAACTGTCGTTCAATTTGGGCGAGGGCGTTCTCCAACGCCTTCTCGCGATCCTGTCCAGCCATGGATGCCGCCTTGCCGGTCTGTGGTGTTCGCTTCACACCTTGAACGCTAACCCGTCGCACCGACACGGAGGCACGACCGGCCCACGCCTGTGGACAACGTCGGGGGAAGCGTAGCCCGAACTCTTGTTCGAATCGGCCGGCGACACGCCATCGCCCGGCGGCATCCACCCATACGGGGGATGCCCGGCGTGCGGCGACAGCGACCCCGCCCCGGCTCAGGCCCCCGCGGCAACCTCACGCGAACGGCGCACCCGGTGCCGGCGCAGGTAGTAGAAGGCGAGGTTCCCGTCCAGCGCGGCGAGCAGCACGAACGGCACGCCGAGCCAGCTTCCGTTGACGAAGGCCACCACGGCGGCGGCGAGCGCCAGGACGCACACGATCACGGCGAGGACGACGATGCGGGGCATGGCGGGGGGCTCCAGACGGGTGCGAACGAGGAACGGCCGCGGCGATACGGGCGCGGCACGGCTCCATTGTCGCCCCCGCCGAACCGGCCGCGGCACCGGCCGCCGACGGCACGGAAGGCGCGAGTCGGGCCCGGAAATCCGAGGGGAAGTTGAATCCACAACAAAGCCGCGCTACATTGTTAAACGTTCAACAACCTGCTTCGCCCCGTCTCGCCGTCCACGGAGGACCCCATGTCCCGCATCCTGGCCATCTCCGGCTCGCTGCGCGCCCAGTCGTTCAACACCGCGCTCCTGAACGCCTTCCAGCCGTTCGCCCCCGAGGGCATGCAGATCGAGGTGTACAAGGGTCTGGACGAGCTCCCGCACTTCAACCAGGACCTGGAGGCCGACCCGCCGGCGTCCGTGGTGCGCCTGCGCGAGGCGATCGCCGAGGCGGACGGCCTGATCATCGCCACCCCCGAGTACAACCGCAGCCTGCCGGGCGTGCTCAAGAACGCGCTGGACTGGGCCTCGCGTCCGTACGCCCAGGGCGTGCTGGCCGGCAAGTCGATCGTCGCGATCTCCGCCTCGCCGGGCGTGCAGGGCGGCATCCGCGCGCTGATCCAGCTCAAGACCCTGCTCCGGGACCTGAACAACTTCGTCGTCTCCGGCCCGGAGATCTCCGTCCCCGAGGTGCACACCCGGCTCGGCGTCGAGGCCGACGTACAGCACGTGCTCACCGACCCGGCCACCGCCGGCATGGTCACCCACGTCCTGGCCGGCCTGCAGGACGCGATCGACAACAACGCCGGCGAACTGGTCGCCCGCCCGCTGGGCACCTGGGCCGCCTCGCTGGCCTGACCCCAGCGGTCCCCCACGACGCAGGACGGCACCGGGCCCGGCACATCCGATCGGATGGCGCCGGGCCTCGTGCCGTCACCGGCCGTGCCACAAGCGCAGGACCACCGGTCCCCCCGCGCGCGCCGCCGTACCGTCGCCCATTGCGCGAAAAGACCCCTGACCCGCGTTCGCGGATCAGGGGCCCTGGTCGGATTGCCGACGGACGAGTCGGCCTCTACGCCGGGTTCTGTCTCCCGGGAGCCTTGCGGCGCCCGGGGAGGCGGCCATCCATCTACGACTGCCGTTGCCGACAGCCTCCAGCGGTCTACCCGCGAACTCGGGCGGGCCGCCCTCGAACGTTCGCGCAGAGCACGCCATTGCGCAGGCGTACTCCTCTTGACCTTGCTCCGGGTGGGGTTTACCTAGCCGCCCGAGTCACCTCGGGCGCTGGTGGTCTCTTACACCACCGTTTCACCCTTACCGGGCGTCCGAGGACGCCGGCGGTCTGTTTTCTGTGGCACTGTCCCGCGGGTCACCCCGGGTCGGTGTTACCGACCACCCTGCCCTGTGGAGCCCGGACGTTCCTCGGCGGAACCCTCCGAGGAGGAATCCCGACGCGGCCGCCCGGCCGACTCGTCCGCCGTACCGGCCATCCTAGCGGGGGCGAACCGCACCCTTCGCCGGGAGTCGTCCGCCTCGGTCAGCCGGACCCGGACCCGCTCGCCCAGCCCCAGGCCCGTGCCGTCGAAGCGGGCTCGCACGGCCGGCTCGGCCAGTTGCACGGTCCCACCGTCGCCGCGGTCGTTCAGGTCCACCACCACCGCGTCGAACTCGTCGCCGACGTGATCGGCGAGCACGACCGCCTCGACCAGGGACACCGCCTCGCGCTCGACCTCGTGCGCCCGGCGGTCGCCGGTCTCCATCGCCTTCGGCAGCTCGTGCAATCGGGCGCCCACCCACTCGGGCACGTCGGTACCCGCGACCAGGGACACGCAGATCTCGCCCGCGTACCGGTCGACCAGGCGCCGCAGCGGAGCGGTCACGTGCGCGTACTCGTCGGCCACCGCCGCGTGTCCCGCCTGCTCCGGCACGCCGGCGTCGAACGCGGTGTAGCCCGCCCCGCGCAGCAGTCCGGTGGCCTCCTGGAGAAACGCCGCGTGCCGGGGGTTGTCCGGGTCGAGCGAGCGGATCACCGCGCCGTACGTGCCGCCCTCGGGCCAGGCCACGTCCAGCGCCCGGCCGACCCGGCGGACCTGGGCCAGCGCCTCCGGCGGCGGTGGCGGCAACGTGCGCAGGATGCCGACGCCCGCATACGTCATCAGGTCGGCGGCGGCGATGCCGGTGAGCAGCGAGATCTGCGCGTTCCAGCCCTCGGCCGGGATCGGTGCCCGGTATTCCAGGCGCCACGAGTCGCCGTGCTCGACGATCTCCTGCTCCGGAATCGGCAGACTCACCCCGCCGCGATCGCTCTCGAGCAGCTCGCGCAGCCGGCCGATCTCGGCGAGCAGCGCCAACGGCTCCTCGGCGATGCCCGCGTCGATGGCGCGTTGCACCTGCGGATAGTCGAACCGGATCCGGCTGCGCACCAGCGCGCGAAAGACGTCGGTGCCGATCAGGTCGCCGGACGCGTCCAGGTCGAGCACCCACACCAGCGCGGGCCGGTCCTGCCCCGGGAGCAGACTGGCCGCCGCCTCGGACAGGGTCGGCGGATGCAGCGGGATGCGCTCGTCCGGCAGATAGAGGGTCTCCACCCGGCGCATCGTCTCCGCGTCCAGCGCACCGCCGGGGGTGACCCAGGCCGCCACGTCGGCGATCGCGTAGTGCACCCGATAGCCGGTGTCCGTGCGGACCAGGTGCATCGCCTGGTCCAGGTCCATCGACTCGGCCGGATCGATGGTCAGGAACGGCAACCCCGTCAGGTCCCGACGAGCCAGGGTCGGCCCGCGCCGGGCGGCCGCCTCCGCCTCCGCCAGCACCTGCGGCGAGAACGGCCCCGGCAGCCCGAGGTCCGCACGCAGACGGGTGAAGCCGGCCCGCAGGCGGTCACCGTCGGCGGACCTGATGTGGAGATGGCGACGAGGCACGGATCGAGCTTAGGAAAGATCCGCTGCGGTGCGAAGGATTTTCACGGCTTTTCGCCCGCCCGCCCGGCGCCGCCGCGTCGTGTTCGGTCCGGCTCGTCCCCATAAACTTGGTCGGTCCCCTGTCCGGTCCGCGCCGCTTGGAGTCCCGCCCGTGCTCGTGTTGTTGCCGCCCTCCGAGGGCAAGGCCGCTACGGGGACGGGCCCCGCGCTCGACCTCGCGAGCCTTTCGATGCCGGAACTGAACTCCGTGCGGCGGCAGGTGCTCGATTCGTTGATCACCCTGTGCGAGGGCGACGAGCTCAAGGCCCTCGAAGTGCTCGGCCTCGGCCCGAAGCTGCACGGCGAGGTGCTGCGCAATCTCGACCTGCGCGAGGCACCCGCGTTGCCGGTGGCCACGTTGTACACGGGCGTGCTCTACGACGCCCTGGACCTGCCCTCGCTCACCGGTGCGGCGGCGGCGCGCGCGGCCGGTTCGATCCTGGTCTTCTCCGGGCTGTGGGGCGCGTTGCGGCCGACCGACCGGGTGCCGCCGTACCGCTGCTCGATGGGTGTTCGCCTGCCCGGCATGGGTGCGCTGGCCGGCCGGTGGCGCCCGGCGATGACGCCGGTGTTGCCGCGGCTCGCGGGCGAGGAACTGGTCCTGGACCTGCGCTCGGCGGCGTACGGCGCGGCCTGGAAGCCGACCGGCGCGGTCGCCGAGCGGACCGCCACGGTGCGGGTGTTGCACGAGCGCGTCGTGGACGGGGTGGCCAAGCGCTCGGTGGTGAGCCACTTCAACAAGGCGACCAAGGGCCGGGTGACCCGCGATCTGCTGGTCTCCGGAGCCGAACCGCGCAATCCGGCCGAACTGGCCGAGGTGCTGGGCGGGCTGGGCTGGACCGTGGAGACGGCCGAACCCAAGCAGGCCGGCACGCCCTGGGCACTGGACATCGTGGTCGCCGCGGTCTGAACTCGGCCACCGTCCGAACGGTTGCGATCGAACCAAGCCCCACCTTGCCTCACCTTGACAAATCAAGGGAGCTTCATGATCCTGACGCTTCCTCCGCAGGCAAAAACCAAAGCATTTCGTCCTACTTTTGGATGATCCGTGCGTCGAGCCCGGCGGAGTCGACGATCCGACATCCATGGGGGATGAGTGAGTTACCCGCCGCCGCCCGGCCAGGACCCGAACCAGCCGTACGGCCAGCCGCAGTACGGGCAGCAGCCGTACCCAGGCCGGCAGCAGCACGGCCAGGACCAATACCCGGGTCAGTACCAGCAGTCGCAATACCCGCAGGGACAACCGGGCCCGTACGGGCAACCGCAGTACCCGAACGGCTACCCGCAGGGCGCCGGCTACCCGCCGCCGCCCGGCCGCAGCCGCAAGGGCCTGTGGATCGGCGTCTCGGTGGTCGCGGTGCTCGCGGTCGTCGGCGTGGTCGCCGCGATCGGCCTGTCCGGCGGCGACGACGACAAGAAGAGCTCGGCCGCCTCGACCTCGTCGGCCACCGCGTCGACCGGCGGCAAGTCCGGGTCGGCCACACCGTCGACCAAGCCGACCAAGCGCACCACCGCGCCCGAGCCGGACCCCGACGACGACTCGACCTCGGTGCCCGGACTGGGCGGCGGCGGCGCGCTGGGCGAGGACAACTTCCTCACCACGGTGCACATGCTCATCCCGGCGACGAAGTCGAAGTCGGACGCCGACCTGGTGGCCCAGGGCAAGCAGGCCTGCTCCGACCTCAAGTCGGGGAAGTCCCTGGTGGAGACCTCGACGAAGGTCACCGCGGTGAACGCCCTGCAGGAGAAGGCCATGCTCGTGGGCGCCGCGATGCCCGCGTTCTGCCCGGACCAAACCGGCAAGATCAGGTAGCTGCGGTCCGCAACGCGGGGTGAACGAGTGAATCTCGTCCGCCCCGCGTTGCCACTTCGCCACCGCGTCGTTGATCAGTCTGCCGAATCTGGTCGGCAGTGACGTGGAGGAACGAACGCTGTGACGAACATGAAGAAGGTCGCCGCCGTCGCGGCCATCGCCGGTGGCATCGCGGCCATGGGCGCGGGCGTGGCCAACGCGAGCGCGGACTCCCAGGGTGCGGCCGTCGGGTCGCCGGGCGTCGTCTCCGGCAACCAGATCGCCGTCCCCGTGCACATCCCGGTCAACATCTGCGGCAACACCGTGGACATCCTGATCGGCGTGCTGAACCCGACGTTCGGCAACACCTGCGTCAACGCGGGCTGATCACCCGCCCCGGCCCCCGTCCTCGGTCGAGGGCCGACGCGACCGCCTCGTTCCCGATCCCCGGGAACGAGGCGGTCGTCGTTTGCGGGCGGCGCACCGAAGCGAAGCGATCCGCGATGTACATTTCTCGCGGGTTCGCGGTGCCGGACAGGCGTCGTTCCGATCACCTGCGAACCCTGTCGGCACATCGACTCGAGCTACCCGCGATGATGGGGATTGCCCGGGCCGCTCTTCCGCGTTGTATACGCAGAGGCGCCGGGTGGGGCGCGTATGAAACGCACGCGGAAGAAGGGGTTCCATGGAGCGAATGGGCAGAATGGCCGGATGGCTGCGCCGTCGACCGCGTGAGGACCCGGACGCCGCGCGCGACCGGCGGGCCGGACTGCTCATGGACCTGGTCGAGCGCGGCTGGCCCGTCTGTCCGGCGGCGCACCCGGTGGGCTTCGGCTGTTCCTGTGACCGGGTGGGTTGTCCGGCGCCGGGAATGCATCCGGTCTCGTTCGCGTGGCAGACCCAGGCGTCCACCGATCCGGTCCAGGTGGCGCGCTGGTTGGAGCTGTATCCGGAGGCCAACTTCGTCACCGCGACCGGTGCGGGCCACGACGTGCTGGACGTACCCGCGCGGGCGGGCGAGATCGCCCTGGCGGTGTTCGCCGAGCAGGGCATCGAGATCGGCCCGGTGGCCTCCTGCGGCCCCGAGCGCACGCTGTTCTTCACCGCGACCCGCGGCACGCCCGCCGACGAGGACGAGTGGTGGCCGTGCGAACTGGACTGCCATCCCGAGACGCTGGACGCGCATCCGGGCCTGCGCTGGCACTGCCGCGGCAGCTACGTCCTGGTCCCGTCCGCGCAACACCCCTCGGGACAGCCGGTGCGCTGGATCCGCGGCCCCGAACTCCCGCTGCCCGACCCGCTTCGGGTGCTGGACGTGCTCACCGACGCGTGCGACACGGTGGGCGCGACGGCCGGCGACGTGCGCTGGATGTAGCCGGACCCACCGGCCGGCCCGGCACCGGCGGCGTCACTCGCCGTCGGCGCCGACCAGGCCGTACATCCACCCCACGAGCTGCACCTTGCCGCCTGCCCTGGGCACCACCGCGACGTATTCGGAGAGCCGGTGCTCGGTGACCGCCCGGACCGGCTTGCCGGTCAGGAAGGTCAGCGTCGAGGGGTCCACGTCACCGAGTCGGCGCGGCGGCTGCACGGTGAGCTTGACGCTGTGCTGGAGGGCGAAGAGCACCAGCGCGCCGCCGTCCTTGGTGCGCACCGCGAGCGGCGGGAACTGGTTCGCCGCGCTGTCCACGGTCTGGCGGACGAAGCCCTCGCCGATCGGCTCGTCCCGCTGCCGGCGCAACTGCGCGGTGTAGGGGTCGGGCCCGAACAACTCCGCGCGCGTCTTCCCGTCCTTGAGGAACTCGGTGAGTATGGGCGCCAGTTCGCCGGGGGCGGCGGCCAGTCCCGGGGCGGTCGGGGAGACCGGTTCGAGGTAGCCGTCGGCGTCCTTGGCCAACTCGGGCAGCGGGCTCTGCAGGGTCGGACCCCACGCGGCCTGCCACACCGCGTCCGGGTTCGCCTTGACGAACACCAGCAACTGCGGCTTGGCGTTGTTGAAGTTCGGTGTGCTGTGCACGGCGAACCACTTGGGCCAGCCGATCACCTTGGGGATCAGGTACTCGGGCCGCTCGTGCGCGATCGGGGTCTTGCCCAGATTCCCGCGCGGGTCGGTGAAGCTCAGGATCTTCAGACCGGCCTGGTCCAGCGCACCGAGCGAGCCGGTCTCGACCCGGGCGTTGAGCGGCAGGTCGCGGTTGGCGTAGGCCTGGTTGTTCTGTACCTCGTAGTCGTGCAGCACCTTGCCGGCCGCACGCCGGTCCAGGGCTTCGACGGGCGTCGAGGAACCGTGGACGGCGACACAGCCGGTCGCGGCGAGCGCCGTCACGAGCAGGGCGGCGGTCGCGGCCGCCGCGCGGGGTATGCGCATCGGTACTCGGCAACTCTTCCGGGGGAGCGGGCAGGAGGAGATCTCGCGAAACCTTACTGCCCGCGCCCCGCACGGCACCGAGCCCGTCCGATCCGCACTACACGACGGTCAGCACCTCGGCCCCGGTGTCGGTGACGACCAGGGTGTGTTCGAACTGCGCGGTGCGCTTGCGGTCCTTGGTGACCACGGTCCAGCCGTCGTCCCACATGTCGTAGTCGTAGCTGCCCAGGGTCAGCATCGGCTCGATGGTGAAGGTCATCCCGGGCTCCATCACGGTGGTCGCCCGCTCGTCGTCGTAGTGCGGGATGATCAGGCCGGAGTGGAACGAGCTGTTGATGCCGTGGCCGGTGAAGTCGCGGACCACGCCGTAGCCGAAGCGCTTCGCGTAGGACTCGATGACCCGGCCGATCACGTTGATCTGCCGACCCGGCCGGACCGCCTTGATGCCCCGGTTCAGCGCCTCGCGGGTGCGCTCGACGAGCAGCGCGGACTCCTCGTCCACGTCGCCGACCGGGTAGGTCGCGTCGGTGTCGCCGTGCACACCGCCGATGAACACGGTCACGTCGATGTTGACGATGTCGCCGTCTTCGAGCCTGGTGGTATCCGGGATGCCGTGGCAGATCACCTCGTTGATCGAGGTGCAGATGGTCTTCGGGAAACCCCGGTAGCCCAGGCAGGACGGGTAGGCGTGGTGGTCGAGCACGTACTCGTGGGCGACCCGGTCCAACTCGTCGGTGCTCACCCCGGGCGCGATGTGCGCGGCGGCGGCCTCCATCGCCCCCGCCGCGATCCGACCGGCCACGCGCATGCGCTCGATCGTCTCGGCGTCCTGCACCTCGGGCCCGGTGTACGGGGTCGGCGCCGGCTTCCCGACATACTCCGGCCGCGGGATGTCGGCGGGAACGGAGCGGATGGGGGTCGCCTTACCGGGTACGAGAATCGCCATAACCAGCGAGTGTAGCCGGCGCCGCGACCGACGCGGCGATCGATACGACGGATCCGACGCGTCGTGGCGAGCAGGGATCGAGTGGGTGGAGGACGGGCCGTGAAGTTCAGGCTGTGGCACAGGCCCGAGGGGCGCGCCGGCGAGTGGTACTACTGCATCAGGCACGGCACGGTCGAGGAGGGTCCGGACTGCCCGGCGCGCGACCGGCTCGGGCCGTACGCGACCCGCCGGGAGGCGGCGAACGCGTTGGAGACGGCGAAGACCCGCAATCAGGCGTGGGAGAACGACCCCAACTGGAACGACCCCGGGCGCCGCTGAGCGAAGCGCGGGCGCCGGGCGGACACGCGGCCCGCGGTCGGGTCACTCGGCGGGTTCGGGGACCCGGCCGCCGCCCACGGTGAGCACCCCGGGCAGTTCGGACAGGCCGGAGAGCAGTTCGGTGGGCTCGGCCGCGCCTTCCAGGAGCAACACCATCGCCGAGGCCCGGGGCGCGTTCGCGGACGTCTCCCCGGGATCCTCCGCGCGGTCGTCGCGGGTGTGCACGGATACGTCCACCACGGTGAAACCGGCGCCGGTGCAGGCGACCAGGACCGCGGGGAGCACGCCGCATCCGGGCAGGTAGCTGATTCTGATCTCGGCCGCCCGGGCCCGGACCCCGCCGATCCTGCGGATGATCGGCGGATAGCCGTAGACGACCACGAAGTGCAGCGCGGTGACGCCGACCGCGAGATAGGGCAGGCCCGCGCCGCAGGCCATGCCGATCGCACAGGTCAACCAGACGACGGCGGCGGTGGTCAGGCCGCGCACCGTGTCGCGGCGGACGAAGATCAGGCCGCCGCCGATGAAGCCGATGCCGGAGACCACCTGGGCGGCGATCCGGGACGGGTCCCAGCCGACGTGGCCGGCGGGCAGCACGTCGGCGAAGCCGTACTTGGAGATCTCCATGAACAGCGTGGTGCCGACGCCGACCAGCGCGTGGGTGCGCAGTCCCGCGCTCTTCTGCTGGATCTCGCGCTCGACGCCGATCACGCTGGAGAGCACGAAGGACAACATCAGCTCGGAGAACTGGGTCCATCCCTGGCTCTGCGCGATTCCCTGCGACCAGGCCGCCAGGGTGGTGCCGGCGTCCACGCGCCCACCTCCTCCGCCCGGGGCCGAAGCCCCGGGACTACTCGATCGTTTTCCCGTCCATGCACGCTAGCCCCGAATGGAGCAGGGTTTGCGCGCGTGATCCGAAAACCGGCGATCAAGGGAGGGGTGGGCGTGGATCAGGCGCGAGCGCGGGCCGCGATTCGCTTTCGCGAACCGGCCGTTCGGGATACGGCCTTTCGGGTACGCGAGGCGGCCGGCTTGGATACCGCCTTTCGGGTGGCCGAGGGCCTGCTCGGGACCTTTCGCGAATCCGCCTTTCGAGGCGGCGCCTTCGCGGTGGTCGACTTCTTGGCCGCACTCCGGCGCACCGTGCCGGCGCGTCGGGTGACGGTGCGGGCGACCGGGGATCGGCGGGACGTGGCCGCGGACTTCGGGGCCTGGGCCCGGGACGCGGCGGCCGCGACGGTGCGGTCGTCGACGGTCTCGGTGTCGCCGTTGCGCTGGATGTAGCGCACGGCGGTAAGCGCCTCGCGCTTGGTCCGATAGGGCGACGACTTGATGATCGTCGTTCCGTTGGCGGCTGCCAGGACGAAGCCGTACTTGCCGGAGCGTCCCTTGGTGACAATGAATTTGGCCGGCACTGCGTCTCCTTGGAGGGTGAAGAGAAAGTTTTCTCCTCCACGAGAACACGGTTCGTCCCACTTGTCATATATAAGTGCTATTTCGGAGTGAATCGGCCCGCACAGCCGAAAACCAGTGTGACCTCGGCTTCATCCGAGCGCCGACCCCGTGTCCTCTGCGGTTCCGGCCGGCAGGATCACGCCATGACAACCCCCTCGTCCCCCAAGCGCGACCCGCGTGACCTGCCGAACATCGACGACCTGGTCGTGGGCGTCCTCGGCGGCACCGGCGAGCAGGGCCGCGGTCTCGCGTACCGCCTGGCCGTCGCCGGCCAGAAAGTGATCATCGGCTCGCGCAGCGCCGAACGGGCCGGCTCCGCCGCGGCGGAGCTCGGTGCCGGTGTCCGCGGCGCGGACAACGCCACCTGTGCGGCGGAGAGCGACATCGTGATCATCGCCGTGCCCTGGGAAGGGCACCGCGACCTGCTCGTCGCCCTCAAGAGCGAGTTGGCGGGCAAGATCGTCGTCGACTGCGTGAACCCGATGGGCTTCGACAAGCAGGGCGCGTACGTGCTCGACGTCGAGGAGGGCAGCGCCGCGCAGCAGGCCGCCGCCGTGCTCACCGACTCGGCCGTCACCGCCGCCTTCCACCACGTCTCCGCGGTGCTGCTGCTCGACCCGAACGTCGAATCCCTGGACACCGACATCATGGTGCTCGGCGACAAGCGCGACGCCACCGACGCGGTCCAGGCGCTCGCGTCGCGGATCCCCGGGATGCGCGGGGTGTACGCCGGTCGGCTGCGCAACGCGCGTCAGGTCGAGGGGCTCACCGCCAACCTCATCTCGACCAACCGCCGCTACAAGGCCCACGCGGGACTGCGCATCACCGACGTGTGAGCCGGGCCGGTGCGCCCACGACGCACCGGCCGGCCGCTCCGGCGGCGGGAACAGCCACTCCTGGAGAGCGGATGCCCGCCGCCGGACCGTCCCGTCACACCCGGCCCATCGCCGCACTCCGGTACGACGAAAGCCCCGGCCGGGTCGGCTCGGGGCTTTCGGAAGCTTGGTCCTCCGCGTGGTCCGCCCGGAATCCTACTGGCGGGCACGCTGAAGGCGCTTTCGACTATGCCACACCTCCGGCGGTGGTGTCAAACCTTTGTTCGACACCACCCGCGAGGTCACACTCCGCGCAGATGAGCGGTCTCGTTGAACACCCGCAGCGACGCGTTGCCGTCCGACCACCACTGGACCGCGCTGATCGCCGCCGCCGACAACTCCATCCGGAACATCGACTCCGGCGGCGCGCCGAGCGCGATGCGGACCAGCGTCTTGATCGGCGTCACGTGGGTGACCACCAGGACGGTCCTGCCCGGGTGTCGCGCGATGGTCTTGTCCCGGGCCACCTCGACCCGACGGGCCACCTCGGTGAAGCTCTCGCCGCCGGGTGGCGCCGCGTCCGCCGAGGTCAGCCACGCGTCCAGGGCGTCCGGGGTGCGCTCGCGCGCCTCGGCGAAGGTCAGCCCCTCCCAACTCCCGAAGTCGGTCTCCCGGAAGCCGGGTTCCTCGCGCACCTTGAGGCCGAGCCGTTGCGCGACCGCCTCCGCGGTCTGCCGACAGCGGCCCAGCGGCGAGGACACGATCGCCTCGATCGTGCCGCGCTCGGCGAACGCCTCGGCCGCGCGCTCGGCCTGCCGACGACCACGCTCGGACAGGTCCGGGTCGGCGCCGGTGCCGGAGAAGCGCTTCTGCGGGGTGAGCACCGTCTCGCCGTGTCGCAGCAGGACCAGCGTGGTCGGGCGGCCCAGGTCCGGACCCCAGCCGGGGGCGGTCGGGCGCACCTTGGTGGTGACCGGCTCGTCCGGGACCGGCGGCGCGGCCTTGGGGGTCGCGAACGCGGTGGACTCCTGCGGGGTCCACGTCCGGCCCTTGGCGGCCGCGTCCATCGCCTCGTTGGCCAGCCGGTCGGCGTGCTTGTTCTGCTCCCGGGGGATCCAGGTGTAGGTGACCTGCCCGGGCGGCAGGATGCCCCGGGCCCTGGTCGCCAGGTCGCGCATGTCAGCGTGCTTGATCTTCCAGCGGCCCGACATCTGCTCGACCACGAGCTTGGAGTCGGCCCGCACCTCGACGGTCGCCGTCGGGTCGATCGTGTGCGCCGCGGTCAGGCCCGCGATCAGGCCGCGGTACTCGGCCACGTTGTTGGTGGCCACACCGATCGCCTCGGCCACCTCGTGCAGCACCTCGCCGGTCCCGGCGTCGCGCACCAGCGCACCGTAGGCCGCCGGGCCCGGGTTGCCCCGGGAGCCGCCGTCGGCCTCGACGACGAGCCTCACAGGCCCGACTCGGCCGTGCGGACGAGGATGCGCCGGCAGTTCTCGCAGCGCACGATCGCGTCCGCGGCGGCCGCGCGGATCGCGCCGAGGTCGGTGATCCCCAGCTCCAGTCGGCAGCCTTCGCAGCGACGCTGGAACAGCGGCGCCACCGCCACGCCGTGCGACTGCTCGCGGATCTTCTCGTACAGCTTGATCAGGTCGGCCGGGATCGCCGCCGCGATCACCGCGCGCTGCTTGACGGTGGCGGCCACCTCGGTGTCGATCTCCGCCTCGGCGACGGCCCGGCGGGACTCCGCGGCGTCGCGCGCGGCCTGTGCCTCGTCCCGCTCGGCGACCAGCTTGGTCAGCCGACCCTGGATGTCCTCGCGGCGTTCCATCACCTCCAGGACGACCTCTTCGAGGTCACCCTGGCGCTTGGCGAGCGAGGCCACCTCGCGCTGGAGGTTCTCCAGGTCCTTGGGCGAGGTGACGTGGCCCGAGTCGAGGCGCTGCTGGTCGCGTTCGGCGCGCTTGCGGACCTGGTCGACGTCCTGTTCGGCCTTGGTCTGGTCGCGGGCCGCGTCGCTCTCCTCGGTCTCGCCCGCGACCACGAGGTCACGCAGCCGGGCGAGCCGGGAGCCGAGGCGGTCGATCTCCTCGTTCTCCGGCAGGGTGCGCTTGCGGTGGGCGAGCAGATCGATTCGCGAGTCGAGGGCCTGGAGGTCGAGCAGGCGGAGCTGGTCGGCGGGCGCGGCGTTCAGCGGGGGCTCCTTGGATGCGGCTCGGGTGGGCGGGAGGTTGCCTCCCACCCGCCACCCGGTGCGTTTTCGGTGGGTGGGTTCGGTTCTGCGGGCGACTGGCGGGCGTGCGGGCAACCGGCGGGCCGGTCGGACCTCGGCCCCGTCGCGATGCTCAGGGATGCGGAGTGTGGAACGTCCATGGGTCCGTGACTAGTTCCGACACGTGGGTTTCCACCGTAGTACCGGTTGCGGCGAGCGCACGGGCGAGTTCGTCGGCCGCGTACGCCAACCACGGCCACTCGGTGGCCCAGTGTGGGGCATCGAGCAGCGCGGGGCCGCCGTGTTCCAGTGCCTCCGACGCCGGATGGTGACGCAGGTCGGCGGTGACGTAGACGTCGGCACCGCTGCGGCGGACCGCGTCGAACAGGCTGTCGCCCGCGCCGCCGCAGACCGCCACGGTACGCACCGGGCGGTCCGGGTCGCCGGCCACCCGCAGGCCGGTCGCGGTGCGGGGCAGTGCGCGGGCGGCCCGGGCCGCGAACGCGGCGAGCGTCTCGGGAACGGCCAACTCGCCGATCCGACCGATCCCCCGGCACTCGCCCGGGTCGGCCGACACGGGGTCGAGCGGCGCGGTCACGGTCAGCCCGAGGGCGGCGGCAAGTGCGTCCGAGACGCCCGGGGCCGCCGAGTCGGCGTTGGTGTGCGCGACGTGCAGGGCGCAACCACCGGTGATCAGCGTGTGCACGACGCGGCCCTTGAAGCCGGTCGCGGCGACCGAGTGCACCCCGCGCAGGAACAGCGGGTGGTGGGTGACCAGCAGGTCGGCGCCGCGGGCGAGCGCCTCGTCGGCGACGGCCTGCGTCGGGTCGACGGCGAACAACACGGTGCGCACCGACGCGTCCGGGTCGCCGCAGACCAGCCCGACCGCGTCCCAGGATTCGGCCCAACCGGGGTGGTAGATCCGTTCGAGGGCGCTGACGACGTCGGAGAGCTTGGGCACGAAGGGAGGTTACCTCTCCGGGTGGCCACCCCGGATTCGGGCATCCCGGACGGGCGGTGACACAGTGCACCGCACCGCCCTCGGATTGTGTGAAGTCGATCCCATCCGAAGCGTTTGTGCGGTAGGCAGGCTCGCACTGTCGTACGACGACGAGGGGGACGACGACGATGGTGCACTGTCTGCTGTGCGGTACGCCCTATCCGGAGACGGACGCGTACTGCCCGGGCGAACAATGCGGTACCGACCTGCACGGGCAGCGCGCGGGTGATCCCGAGTGCGCGGTGCAGGCCTGGTGCGAGCCTCGTCGTGCCACCGCCGTTCCCGGCCAGACCGTGATGGTGACGCTGACCCTGCGCAACGCGGGCAGTGCGCCGGACCGTTACGACTTCGAGTTGCCCCGGGACGTGGGTCGGCGGGTCGGCCTGGACCGGCCGGGACCGCCGGACGTGTATCCGGGCGAGACGCGGGTGTGGACGATCGTCTACACGGTGCCTGCGGACATCGCGGACCAGGTCCCGCCGAGCGGGCTGTTCGGGCTGGGCACGCTGGGGGCGGACAGCGGGGGCAGCGCCTTCGAGGAGACGTCCCGGGTGGTCGAGGAGAGCGACGTCCCGGTGCGGGTGGTCTCCGCCCGGGACATGCGGGTGGCGGCGTGTGCGCCGTTCTCGATCCGGGTGCTCGCCGACGACCGTGCCGATTCCGGCGGGCGGGCGGCGGGGGCGGGAGCGGCTGCCCATCACGACGATCGTGAGCGCCGCGGCGGTGGGCGGCGGGGCTGGGTGGCGGCCGCCGTGCCGGCGACGGTGGCCGCGATCGTGGTGGCCGTGTTGGTCGGGATGGCGATGGCGGGTTCGGACGACACGAAGCCGGCCGCCAAGACGAATCCGACCGGGGCCGGCCCGTCCGCGACCCGGCCGGCCGCCGGGCCGACCACCGAGGCGCCGGTGACCAGTACGCCGGAGCCGTCCGACTCGGTCTCGCCGAGCGCCAGTACCAGCGCGTCGGAGAAGTTGACCGTGCCGAACGTGGTCGGGATGACCGAGGCGCAGGGCGTCGCGCTGCTGCGCGAGCGGGGCTTCCGCGGCACCGTCAAGGGCAGCGGCGGCACCATCGCCTCCACCGACCCGGCGGCCGGGCGCAAGGTGGACCGGGACAAGGCATCGGTCGTCGTGGTGATGTCGGGGGTCCGGACGACACCGCCGATCACCCGGCCGTCGGCCTCGACGACGCCCACCGGCCCGGGTTCGCCCACCACGCCCGCGACGACCACGGTTCCGCCGCTGGCCGGGCTGACCGTGGCCGAGGCGAGCACGGCGCTGCGCAATGCCCGGTTGGACATCGGGATCCCCGGCGGGGCCTCCCGGACCGACGTGGTCTCCGGCTCGAATCCCGAATCCGGCGACGTGGTGGCGGTCGGGACCATCGTGTCGGTGACCGTGACGACGCCCACGACCGGCGCCGGAGGTAACTGACGCCTCGTCAGTTCCCCTGGCCGACCCCCCTCCCCATGCAATAGCTTGCCTCAGTCAAGAACAGGCGAGGGGAGAACGCTCATGCTGGACCTCACAGGCGCGTCCGCGATCGTCACCGGCGGGGCCTCCGGGCTCGGCGAGGCCACCGCGCGCCGGCTCGCGGCCGGCGGCACCGCGGTGGTGATCGCGGACAAGAACGAGGAGCGCGGCAAGGCGGTCGCCGCCGAGATCGGCGCCACCTTCGTCGCCACCGACGTCACGAACGAGGAGCAGGTCCAGGCCGCGGTCCAGGCGGCCGTCGCGCTCGCGCCGCTGCGCGCGCTGGTCTCCTGCGCCGGCACCGGGATGGGCGCCCGCACGGTGGCCCGGGACGGCTCGCCGCACCCGCTCGCCTCCTTCGAGTTCATCGTGCGCCTCAACCTGATCGGCACCTTCAACACGATCCGACTGGCCGCCGCCGCGATGGCCGCGGCCGCGCCGCAGGCGGACGGCGAGCGTGGCGCGATCGTGTGCACCGCGTCGGTGGCCGCCTTCGACGGACAGATCGGCCAGGCCGCCTACGGCGCCTCCAAGGCGGGCGTCGCGGGCATGACGCTGCCCGTCGCGCGCGACCTGTCGGCGATCGGCGTACGGGTCAACACCATCGCGCCCGGCACCATGGACACCGCGCTGTTCGCCGCCGCGCCGCAGTCGGTCAAGGACACCCTGGGACAGCAGGTGCTCTTCCCCAAGCGCATGGGCGTGCCGGAGGAGTTCGCCTCGCTCGCGTACGAACTGCTCACCAACAGCTACCTCAACGCCGAGGTGATCCGGCTCGACGGCGGGATTCGCTTTCAGCCGAAGTAGCGGGAATCGCCGTGAATCAGGACGATCGACCCGTCGTTCGGTGTCGACGGTCGGCGTGGCCGCCCCAATGATGTTGGGATGGGGGCGTGAGCGATCCGACCTCCGCGTGGCAGCGTCCCCTGCCCTTGCGTCTGCCCGGCCTCGCGCCGCCGATCCGCCGCGACTGTGCGATCGGCGGCGTGGTGCTCGCGGGCGCGCTCGTCCTGCTCGCCACCCACTCCTACGTGATCTGGAGCGTGTGGAACCCGAGCGCGTGGTTGCGCCTGCCGCCGCTGCTCCTGCTGTTCGTCGCCCAGTGCCACCGCAGCACGTCGCCGCGCTTCGCGGTGTTCCTGGCCATCGCCTGCGAAGGCGTGGACATGGCGCTCGGGCCCTCCATCGGCGGCCTGATCATGTGGTCGGACGTGCTCTACGCGGCATGTCTGTACGGCACTTCGCGGCTGGCGTTTCGGCTGCTCTACGGCAACGTGGCGGCGCTGGTCGTGGGCGCGATCACGGTCTGGGTGGTGACCGGCGAGTTCCGCCTGTTCGTGCTGTCGATCTTCTACATCGGTCTGGTCGGCGTCTCCCCCGTGCTGACCGGCTTCTCGGTGCGCGAGCACCGCGAGAAGGCCGAGGTGGAACGATTGCGGGCGACCCAGACCGCGCGGTTGGCCGAGCTCGACCACCAGGCCGCGGTGGTCGCCGAACGGGCGCGGATGGCACGCGAGTTGCACGACGTGATCGCCAACCACCTGAGCGCGGTGGCGGTCCAGTCCACCGCCGCGTTGTCGGTGAAGACCCTGGACGAGGCCCGGCTGCGCGAGACGCTGGAGGTGATCCGGGAGAGCAGCCTGCAGGGACTCACCGAGATGCGCCGGATGATCGGCCTGCTGCGCTCGGAGAACACGCCCGAGGAACCGGTGTCGGTGCCACGCCTGGCCGAGACCGATCGCCTGGTCGAGCACGTGCGCCGGGCCGGGCTGATCGTCGACATCGAGGTCGTCGGGGTGGTGCGGGAGTTGCCCACACCCGTCGACCTGGCCGCCTATCGGGTGGTCCAGGAGACCCTGACCAACGCGCTCAAGCACGCCACGCCGCAGGAGTTGCGGATGGTGTTCGCCTATCGCACCGATGATGTGGTGATCACCGGCGTCAACGGGATCGATCCCGAGCACGTCACCCGGCTGCCGGGCGCCCGCGCGGGGCTGGTGGGCATGTCGGAGCGCGTATCGCTGCTCGGCGGCGTGTTCGAGGCGGGCCCGCGCGAGGGCCGGTGGCACGTGCGGGCCGAACTCCCGTGCGGCGACGACGTGGTGCGCGGTGCCGGAAACAATGCCTCGACGGGGCCGAAGGGTGGGACCGGGTGAGCGACGTCGACACGTTGCGGGTGCTGGTCGCCGAGGATCAGGCGGCGGTCCGGGCGGGTCTGGTGCTGATTCTGGACGCGGCCGCGGGCATCCAGGTGGTGGGCGAGGCCGCCGACGGCGAGGCCGCGGTGACGCTGGCCCGGTCGTTGCGCCCGGACGTGGTGTTGATGGACGTGCGGATGCCGCGACTGGACGGCATCAGCGCCACCCGCGAGCTGACCGCGGCGGGCCTGGACGTCCTGGTGCTGACCACGTTCGACCTGGACGAGTACGTGTTCGGCGCGTTGCGCGCGGGGGCGGCCGGCTTCCTGCTCAAGACGGTGGACGCGGAACGCCTGGTCGAGGCGGTGCGGTTGGTCGCGCGCGGCGACGGCTTCGTCGCGCCGGAGGTCACCCGCCGGTTGATCCACGCGTTCGCGAGCCCACCCCGGCCGGGTCCCGCCGACGGGCCCGAGGTGGGCCCCGAGGCGCTCGCTTCACTCACCCCGCGCGAGGGCGACGTGCTCGCGTGCCTGGGCCGGGGCATGTCGAACCACCGCATCGCCGAGCACCTGGACATGGCCGAGGCCACCGCGAAGACCCACGTGAGCCGGATCCTCACCAAACTGGGCCTGCGCAGCCGGGTCCAGGCCGCGATTCTGGCCCAGCAGCGCGGGATCGGCGAGTAGCCCGAACAGCCCATCCCCAGCCGCATGGTTGTCCCCATGTCCTCTTGTTGACCTGCGCGAATGCCAATGGTTCGGAAATATGCAGATCAACTGACCAACCAACCCTCAATGCGGGTCACTTCACTCGAAGGGGTGAAGGCTGCCGCAACTCGTTGAGGTGGCCCGAACGCGCTGCGTACGGTCATGCCGTCCCGCCGGGGGGAGCGATCCGAGGCGGGGGCCACGTCGGCGACCGGGTCACCCGGTCGCTCGACACCGTTTCCGGGCACCGGTCGACCAGCGCGACGCGCATCGTCGACCGGGGCGCGAGGGCACAGTCGAGGGGGAAGTCCAGGGATGGCTACGACGACGCGTGGGCACCGTGCGGAGCGCACCGGCGGCCACGGCGCATCGGGTACGAACCTGGTCGACCGCGTCCGTGCCGCGCTCGACCGTGCCGCGGTCGGTGCCCGGGAATCGGATCACGAGGGGCGCGGGGCACGGCGGGGCGAGGCGGCGGGCACGTCCGGTGGGTCCGATGCCTCCGGTGCGGCCGGCGCGAACGCCGAGTGGGACGTGCGCTCGGACGACTTCTGGTGCACCGTACGACCGCCCGGGCACGCGGCCCGGGCCCAGGGCTGGAAGATCCACGTCAGCGCGCGGACCGGGGACGCCCCGCACGTGCTGGGCCGGGTCTGCGACGTGTTGTTGCCGCGCCGGGTGGCGTTCAAGTTCGCCGGCGACCTGGAGCGGTTGCGGATGCTCAACTCCCGCGAGGCGGACCGGGCCTCGGCGGGCAAGTTCATCACGATCTACCCCGACGACGACGAGCAGTTCATGGAGTTGGTGGACGCCCTCGACGAGGTGACGCGCGAGCTCACCGGACCGGGCATCCTCTCCGACCGGCCGTGCCGCCCGGGCAGCGTCGTGCACTACCGCTACGGCGGCTTCGGCCGGCGTGCGGTGCTCGGCAACGACGGCGGCTACCGGGCGGTGCTCACCGACCCCGACGGGCTGGCCGTGGACGACGCCCGGGAAGCCTGGTTCACGCCGCCGGCGTGGGCGCCCGATCCGTTGGTGGCGCGGGCCCGTTCGGCGCGGGCCGGGACGCCCGCCGCGTCCTCGACGCCGGGTGTGCTGATCGCGGGTCGCTTCGCGGTCACCTCGGCGCTGCGGCACTCGGCCAAGGGCGGCGTGTTCCTGGGCCGCGACACCACCGACGACACCGCCGTCGTGGTCAAGCAGGCCCGCGCGCACATCGAGGTGGACCGCTCCGGGCGGGACGCGTGCGCCGCGTTGCGGCACGAGGCGGTGGTGATGCGGCGGCTCGCGCACACCGGCCTGACCCCTCGGCACGTCGCGCTGGTCGAGGAGGCCGAGACGATCTTCCTGGCCCAGGAACGGGTGCCGGGCGAGCCGCTGCGCACCTGGGTCGGCCGGCACGCGCAGGACCCGGACGTGCCGTGGGCCCTGGCCCGACCCCTCGTGCTGGAACTGCTCCGCATGGTGCACACCGTGCACGCCGAGAATCTGGTGATCCGCGACCTGTCGCCGACGAACGTGCTGGTCGCGCCGGACCACTCGGTGCGCCTGGTGGACCTGGAGTTGGCCGCCGAGATCGGCTCCCGGGCCGGCGCGGCGGGCACGCCCGGATATCGGGCGCCGGAGCAGCGTCCGACCGCGGACGGTGGGCATCTCGTGCACCCCGCCGCCGATCTGTACAGCCTGGGCGGGTTGTTCTTCCTGCTGGCCACCGGCGCCGACCCGGCGCTGCCCGAGGATGTCGGCACGAGCCGCGACACGGTGGAGCGGCTCGGCGTGTGGTTGGCGTCGGCCGCTCGACACGGCGAGACCGCGCGGCGCCTGGCACCGGCGATCCGCGGCCTGTGGGCCGAGGATGCGACGGCGCGGTGGACGGTGGAGCGGGTGGGGGCGTTCGTCGCGGGCGTGGCCGGGGACGAGTGCGGCGTGGTGCGGGCGGATGGCGGGCCGGACGGCTCCGCGGTCGCCGCGGCTGCCGGACCGGGCGTGCTCGGGCGGCAGGACGCGCCGGACGGGCCTCGGCCGCATCCGGACACCGAGGGCGACAAGGTGCCGCCGCATCCGCTGCCGCCCGACGACGACGCGTTGCTCCTGGACGGGCTCGCGCACCTGGTCGCGACCATGACGCCGGGGCGGGTGGATCGGCTGTGGCCGATGACGGCCGGCGCGGCGGCGATGGATCCGTGCAGCGTGCAATACGGGGCGGCCGGGGTGCTGGGGGTGCTGGCCCGGGCCGCGCACACCACGACACTCGAACCTCGGCTGCGCTACGCGCTGCATCGCGCGGTCGAGGACGGCGCCGTGTGGTTGCGCGACCGGGCGGCGGCCGAACCGGTGGTCCTGCCCGGTCTGCACTTCGGCCGGTCCGGGACGGCGTGGGCGCTGTACGACGCGGCGACCCTGTTGGGCGACGACGAACTCGCCGTGTCGGCCGTCGAGACGGCCCTGCGGGTGCCGATCGTGTGGCCCAACCCGGACGTGTGCCACGGCGCGGCCGGCGCCGGTCTGCTCCAGGTGCGGATGTGGCGGGCCACCGGCGACGATCGTTTTCGCCGACGCACGCTCACCTGCGCCGACGCGCTGTTGGGCGCGGCGCGGCAGGCCGGCGACCTGACCCTGTGGCCGGTTCCGAAGAACTTCGATTCCCGGTTGGCCGGCGCCGCGCACCTCGGCTTCGCGCACGGCGTCGCGGGCGTCGGCACGTTTTTGCTGGAGGCGGCGCTGGCCACCGGTCGCGAGGACTGCCACGACGGGGCGCGGGCCGCGGCGCGCACGCTGCTGCGGACCGTGCGCGTCGACGGCGACGCCGCGTGGTGGCCGCAGGGTCCCGGCGATCCGGCGGGCGTGCGGCTGGCCCACTGGTGCAGCGGTTCGGCCGGCGTCGGCACGTTCCTGATCCGGATGTGGCAGGCGGACGGCGATCCGCGGCACCGCGAATCGGCCGAGCGCGCGGGCGTCGCGGTGCACCGCGCCCGCTGGCACTCGGGCACCACCGCGTGCCACGGCCTGGCGGGCAACGGCGAGTTCCTGCTCGATCTGGCCCAGGCGCTGGACGACCCGATCCATCGCGCGCACGCCGTCGACCTCGCCGGGCAACTGCGCGCCCGGACCGCGCTGATCGACGGCCTGCGGGTGCCCGCCGACGAGAGCGCGATCGGCGTCTCCGCCTCGTACGGCACCGGCACGGCGGGGGTCCTCGGATTCCTGCTGCGGCTCGGCCACGGCGGTGCTCGGCTCTGGTTGGACGGTGAGGACGCGTGAGCACCATGGTGACGACTCGGCCGCTGCGGCGGATCAGTTGGTCGTTCGCGGCCGACGGCGGGCACGCCGCCTGCCTGGCCACCCACGGCGACGGCACGTGGCGGGTCGAGTCCTGGTCGTTGCGACCGGGTCGGGCCAGCGGCGCGTTACCGGTGGGCACCGGTGCGCCCGAGCGGCTGCACAGCCAGTTGCTCGCGCTGCCGGACGGCCGGGTGCTGGTCTGCCGACACCAGCCGGGGCGGCACGAGTTGGCCCTGCTGGAGGCCGACGACGCGGGCAGCGAGCGGCACTTGGCCACGGTCCGGCTGCCGGGTCTGCGGTTGTTGCCCTATCCCGGCCCGGACGCGCTGGCGCTCGCGCTCGGGGCGGACACGACGCCCTCGACCACGGTGTGGCTGGTCCGCGAGGACGGCCGGTTGGACGCCGCGGCGGAGTTGTCGGGCCTGTACAGCGGCGGGGTCTGGCTCGACCCGGACGGGCGGCGGCTCGCCCTGGACGAGGTGCGGGGCGGCCGCGTCAAGACCGTCGCGCTCGACTTCGAAACCGCCACGGTGCGGCCGTTCCTGGAATTGACCGAGGAGAGCAACGATCGTTTGTTGCTCGCCGATCCGGTCGGCGGCCTGCTGGTGATCGCCAGCAACGCGCCGGGCTCCGATCGCCTCGGCTGGATCCGACTGCCCGCCGACCGGGGGCAGTTGCCCGGTCGGGTGCGCCTGCCCGAGCTGGTACACCTGCCGGACGCGCAGGTGCGGCCGATCGCGATCGCGCCGGACGGCCGCCGGGTCGCGCTCCAGTTGGACCGGGGGGCGATATCCCGGTTGGCCGTCTGGACCCCCGAGGACGGCACGCTGGTGGAGGTCGCGACCCCGGACGGTTGTCTGGGCGCGGTCGGCCGGTGGACCGATCAGGGGCTGCGCGTCCCGTACTCCGCGCCGGATCGGCCCAGTTGCCTGGCCCGGTTGGATCCGGAGCAGCCCGGTTCGTGGCGTCAGGACGGCGAGCCGGGTCCGTTCATCGGCTTCGAGGACGCGACCCGTCCGGTGTGGCGGCCGGCCCATCTGGAGCTTTTGGTCGGGGGCGCCGGGCCGATCGAGTCGGTCGTGTACGGCGGGCCGGACTGGCGCGCCGCGGAGCATGTGCTGCTCGCCCTGCACGGCGGTCCCGCGGCGGCCTGGCGGTTCGAGTTCGACCCGCTCCTGCAACGGCTCGCGGCGGCGGGCATCGCGGTGGTGGCGCCCAATCAACGTGGCAGCACCGGCTACGGCGCGCGTTTCGCCCGCGAGTTGCACGGCGCGTGGGGCGGCCCGGATCTGGCCGACGTGACCGCGATCGGCCGCACCATGGGCGCCGAGCGGGCCGCGTTCGGGCTCGCCCCGCCGGCCCTGTTCGGGGTCAGCTACGGCGCCTATCTCGCACTGTTGGCCGCGTCGTTCGCGCCGAACGTGTGGTCGAGGTGTCTGGCGGTGGCGCCGTTCCTGTCCGGGCCGAGGTTGATCGCCCAGGCGTCGTTGCCGATTCGCGCGCTGATGACCCGGCTCGGTGGCGACACCGAGTACGTCGACGAGCAGGGGCCGCGCGATGTGGTCGCGGTGTGCGAACGCATCGCCGTACCGCTGCTGTTCGTGCACGGCGACCGGGACGACACGATCCCGGTCGGCCAGTCCCGAACCCTGCGGCACACCCTCCTCGGCCGCGGCCGGGTCGAGGGCACCGATTTCCGCTATCTGGAGCTTCCCGGTCTGGGCCACGAGGTCCTGACCGGGGATGGGGCACCCGATCTCCACGCACGCCTGACCGGTTTCCTGCAAACCGGCCGGGTGTGACGACAGGGGGGAACCGCCCCGCAACACCCGTCGCGGGCATCCGCTCGCGACGGCGGCAACGTCCCGAAGGAGATCCACCATGGAGCACATCGAGACCGACCTCGCGGCCCTGCAGCAGCTCCCCGAGACCGAGTCGGTCGAGCTCGGCGGGCACGGCGGCAACGGCTGCCAGTTCACCTGTCTGCTGGTCACCTGCCTGATCTTCACGATCAGCTAGTTCCGGCGCCGCGCGTTCCGGTCGGTCGGCCGGTGGCGCGACACCGGGCCGGCGTCCGTCTCGACGGGCTGCGGTTCGCCGCGGTGCGCGGGTGGACGACCCGGTGAGCACGAACCCGGGACCGGGAGTTCCTGCCGGAATCAGGAGCTCCCGGTCTCGGGCCGACCTCAGCATGGCAATCGCGGACGGTTCGGGGCCGGCGGCACGCCGCCGGTACGTCCCTCTTCGTGCTTGCGCTTTTTTGCGCTTCGTATCTCTTCGTACTTCGTATCTCTTCGTACGTTCTTCTTCGTCGCGACGGCGCCGTCCGGGTGCCGCCACGTTCAACGCTCCGCGCACCCGAGGAGTCACGCTGTGGCCGATGTTGCGATAGCCACGCAGGTCGCCCCGACCCGGGGGGATCGCACCGGCACCGGCGTGCGGGCCGCGTTGCGGACCGCGCCCGGGCCGACCCTCACGCTGGCCCTGGCCGTCCCGGCCGGGTCGATCGCCGCGTTGTTGTTGCCCGCGGCCGTGGCCGGCTCGGTGGACGCGGTGGTGCGCGGCGATTCCGCGTCGGGGCCGACCCTGCGGTTGGTGGCCGTGCTCGTGCTGGGGCTGCTCGCCGGTGTGCTGACCGAGATGGCCGGGCCGGGTCTGGCCGCCGAGCTGACCGCGCGGTTGCGCCGGCGACTGGCGGTGCGGATCACCGATCTGGGCATCGGGGCGCGGAATCCTTTTGCCGCCGGCGATGTCGTCTCGCGCCTGGTGGGCGCGGCGCCGGACGCGGCCGGATCGGTCCCCGCGCTGCTGGGTACGCTCGGCGCGCTGGTCACCTCGCTCGGCGGGATCGTCGCGTTGGCGCTGATCGATCCGTGGCTGGCCGTCGGCTTCGTCGGCGGGCTTGTGCCGGGTCTGCTGGTGGTGCGGCTGTTCATGGACCGGGCGACCGACCTGTTCACCCGCTATCAGGTGGAGCAGAGCAGCCTGGCCGCCCGGCTGGGCGACGCGCTCGCCGGGGCCCGGACGATCCGGGCCTGCGGTACGCACGATCGCGAGATCGCCCGGGTGCTCGCGCCGCTGCCCGGGTTGTCGGCGGCGGGCCACAGCCTGTGGCGGGCCCAACGCAACGCGGTCGCCCAGGTGTTGCTGCTCGCGCCGATGGTCGAGCTGACCGTCCTGTCGACCGCCGGATGGCTGCTCGCGGACGGCCGGATCCCGCCCGGGCAACTGGTCGCGGCAGCCGGATACGCGGCGCTCGGACTGGGTTTCCTGGAGCAGGTCGAGGCGCTGGTGGCCGTCGCCCACGCCCGGGCCGGGCGGGTCCGGGCGGACGAGTTGCTCGCGGTCGAGCCCGCCGGGTACGGGACGGCGCGCACCCTGCCGCCGGGGCGTGGTGAGTTGACCTTCCGGGGGGTGTGCGTGCGGGTGCCGGAGCCCGGTCGGGACGCGCTCCGGGTGGTACTGGACGGGATCGACCTGACGGTGCCGGCGGGCGCGTGTGTGGCGCTCGTCGGGGCCTCCGGGTCGGGCAAGTCGACGCTGGCGGCACTGGCCGGGCGGTTGCGCGAGCCGGACGAGGGCGAGGTGCTCCTGGACGGCCTGCCGGTGACCCGGTTGGCCCGGGGCGAGTTGCGGCGCGGAGTCGCCTACGCGTTTCCGCAGCCGGTGCTGGTGGGCGCGGACGTGGCGGGGGCGCTTGCGTACGGGCGGCCGGGGGCGAATGCGCAGACGGTGACCCGGGCAGCCGAGATGGCCTTCGCGGACGACTTCGTCCGCCGGCTGCCGGCCGGCTACGCGACCCGTACCGAGGGCCTGGCCCTGTCCGGCGGCGAGATGCAACGACTGGGCCTGGCACGGGCGTTGGTGCAGGATGCGCGGGTGCTGGTGCTGGACGACGCGACCGGCGGGCTGGACACGGTCACCGAGCACCGCATCCACGAGGCGTTCCGCACCGGCCTCGCGGGTCGCACCCGGTTGGTGGTCGCCCACCGTGCGGTCGCGGCAGCCGACGCGGACCTCGTGGTCTGGCTGGACGCCGGCCGCGTCAGGGCCCTCGGCACCCACGCGGAACTGTGGAGCGACCCGGCCTACCGAGCGGTGTTCACCACGAACGACGCCTCCTCCGGCCCGAGCCGATGAGGGACGGGACCGGATGAGCGAGGCGGCGACCGGCGACGCACCCATGTGGCGGCTCGGGCCCGGGTGGCGGGCCGGGGGCGAAGCGGTGGGGCGCGGGGTGCGGGCGGGTGGGGATGCGGCGGCGGACGGGAATCTGCCGTCGGAGCACGGGGCTCGGGTGGTGAGCGGGGCTTCGGCGCCGGAACGAGGGCTGGGGTCGGCGTCGGGCGGGGACTCGGCGGAGCGACCCGAACGGGCGCGGACGGAAACCGGCCCTGTGCACGAGGCGTCGGCCAAGCGCCCCCGACGGATGCCGGCGACGGCCGAGGAAGGGTCGGCTTGCGAGGACTCGGCGGGGTCGTCGGGGCGGACACCGACCTCGGTCCGGTCCACGCTCGGGCCGCCGGCCGGGCGACCGGGAAGCACCCCCACGGACGGCGGGGCGCCGGCGGCGGGCGAGGGGCCGGGAGCGGACGAGGCCGCGCGCGAAGCCTTCGCGGCGCGACCCGGACAAGCCCCGACGGCGCGCCACGACAGGGCGGGCGGCACCCCGGGCGAGTCTCCCGCCGGGCGACCGGGGCGGACACCGGCGGAACACGGGGCGCCGGCGGCGGGCGAGGCCGCGCGCGAAGCCTCGGCCGGGCCGTCGCGGCGGGGACCGGTGGCCGGTCGAACCGGCGAACGGGCCTGGTTCTCGGCGGTCTCCGTGCACGCGACGCACGCGCCGTTTCCGTGGGTCGGGCCGTCGACCCCGAACGCCGCCACCGACAGGACGCACTCCGGCGACCCGGCCGGGACCGAAAGGGGAAGCCGGATGACCGACGACGGACCACAGGACGCGTTTCGCGCGGACGTGGCACAGGGCGACGGTGCGTCGGGCGCGGATCGAGAGCGCGCGACGACGGGCGCGGGCGACCGTGTGGTCGCCGGCACGGGTGCGGAGGTGAGCGACGGTGCGAGTGCGGGCGATGGTGTGGTGTCCGCGGCTCCGGAACGAACCGGGCGGCGTTGGCGGCTCCGGAACGGGTGGGGGCGGAGCGGCCGACGGCGGGCCGTGCGGGCGGGCATGGACCCGGACGTCGGCGAGAACCCCCCGCAAGGAGCCGAGGCCCCGCGCCGGGGCGGGCGACGACGAGTGGTGTGGGCCGGCCCGGGTCGGGAGACGGGCGGGAACTCGCCGAGCCCGCTCGAAGACGCGACCGCGGCGGCCGAGGCTCCCGGCAGGCGATCACGACGGCTGGTGGTCTGGGCCGGCATCGAGGCGGAAGCGGACCGAGGTTCGCCGCCCGGCGCCGACGAGGAGGGCGGCACGGTCGAGGCCGTCGGGCGAGGGGCGTGGCAGCGGCCGGTGCCGCGGGGCGCCGGCAGCCCCGAGCCGGGCGGGCACTCGTCACCGGGCGCCGAGGACGAAAGCACGGCCGCCGGCCGGGGTCCACGACGGCGCGTGCTCCGGCTCGGCCCGAACCCCGAGCCGAGCCGGGACTCGGCTCCCGCCCATGAAGACGAAGGCGAAGCCTGCGAGGCTCCCGGCGGGAACACCCGGGCACCGACGGCGTGGGCCGGCACGAATCCGGAGCGGGACCGGAACTCGGCGGGTGCCGTGGGACACACGGGTGAGGCAACCGCCGAGACTTCGGCTCGCGGCGCCGCGCCGCGAGCGCCTCGGGGTGACGCCGATCCCGAGCCCGAGCCCGACCGGAACGCTGCGGACGCCGTCGGCCACGCAGGTGACACGGCCGAGGCCCCCGACCGGAGCGCGGGACGACGCACGCTCCGGGCCGACGCCGAGCCGGGCCCGAGTTCATCGCACGGCCACAAAAACGAGAACAACGCGGCGAAGACCCCGAGCCGAGGCATTCGGCGGTCGATGCCCGAGGCCGGCCCGGAGTCCGAGGCGGACCGGGACTCGGCGAACACCCGCCGCAAGGCAGGCCGCGCGGCCGACGAAGCCCCCGACCGAAGCACGGGGCGACACGTGGCGTGGGCCGGCCCGGAACCCGAGGCCGACCGGGACTCGGCGAACACCCGCCGCAAGGCAGGCCGCGCGGCCGACGAAGCCCCCGACCAGAGCACGGGGCGACACGTGGCGTGGGCCGGCCCGGAACCCGAGGCCGACCGGGACTCGGCGAACACCCGCCGCAAGACGGGCCGGGCAACCGACGAAGCGCCCGACCGGAGCGCGGAGCGACACGTGGCACGGGCCGACACCGAACCCGAGGCGGAGCGCAGTTCGCCGCGCGGCCACGACGGCCGGGACAGCGCGGGGACGGTCCTCGGTCGGGGCGCTCGGCGGCGGGTCACCGAGCCGGGCACGGAATCCGAGGCGGACCGGGACCCGGCGGAGGCCATCCCGAGCGTGGGTGACGCGGCCCAGGCGCCCGGGCGGGGCGCAGGGCGATTCGTGGCCTGGAGCAACGGCGGCTCGGAGTCCGGCTGGGAGTCGGGTGAAGTCCTCGGCCGGATCATGCGCAGGCGCGTGGTCGGAGCGGATGCGAGGCCGAGGCCGGGTCGGGGCTCGGCGGGCGCCGTCCGGGATGTGGGTGGCGCCGCCGACGTTCCCGACCCGGGAGTGGTGTGGGTCGGCTTGAGTCCCGGGCCGGATTCGGGCTCGGCGGCCGTCTCGCCGGGGCGGGACGATGCGGCGGCTCCCGGCCCCGGGGCGGACTCGGGCTCCGCGTCCGTCCCCGAGGGTCGGGACTGCGCGGCGGAGGTCCCCGGCTCGGGCCCGGAATCTGGCACGGACGACGCGGCCAAGGCTCCCGGCCGGGCGGCGGGTGGGGATGCCGGCTCGGGCCGGGAGCGCGGCCGCGGGCGTCGGCGGGCGGGGCGGGGCAAACCGGCGGCGCGACAGGTCCCCGGGGCCGCGTCGGCAGCGGTTCCCGGTGACGTGGGTGGCGAGTCGGCGGTGGATGGGGCGCTTCCGCCGTCTCCGGCCGCGGACGATCCGACTCGCGATGGCGAGCCGGTGTCGGTCGATACCGCCGCGAGTGGGGCCGGGTGGGTACGGGTCGAGGTGGCGGCCTCGGTTGCTGCGCCGACGCGTGCCGGTGCGGCCGCGCGGCATCGGCGACGGGCCGTGCGCGGGCGCGGGGGTGGCCTCGCCAGGGGCGCCCGCGTCGGTGGCGGGCGCTCGGCGGACGCGGGCAAGCCGTCGGCGGCGCCTCGGCGGCGGCACAGTGCCGGGCCGTACGGGGGTGGGCTGCGGGCCGGACAGGCGCTGTTGGTCGGGCTGTTGCGGGAGCGGCGGGAGCCGTTGCTGCATGTGCTGGGGTGGTCCGTGGCGGAGGGCGTTCCCGCGCTGCTGTCGGGTGCGTTGCTCGCCGCCGCGCTCGATCGCGGGTTCCTGGCCGGTCGACTCGGCGTCGGGTTCGTGCTGCTGGGCGTACTCGCGCTGGCGATGCTGATCCGCGCCGCCGCGACCTACGCGATGTTCCCGCACCTCGCCGCCGTGGTGGAGCCGATCCGGGACACGCTGGTACGCCGGGTGGTGTCCGAGGCGGTGCTCGACGCGACGTCCGGGCGCCCGGACGCGGGGCGGCACGCGGCGGCGGCGGTGGCCCGGCTGACCGAGCAGGTCGAGAGTTGCCGCAACCTCACCGCCTCGCTGCTGCGCACGCTGCGCCAACTGGGCGTGACGATCGTGGCCGCGCTGCTCGGCCTCGCCGTCCTGGCACCGTTGTTGTTGCCCCTCGTACTGATCCCGCTGGGTCTCGCCGCGTGGTTGTTCGTCCGCCTGTTGCCACCGCTGGCCCGACGCCGGCGTGCGCTGGTGCTGGCCGACGAGGAGATCGCCACCCGCACCGGCCGCACCGTGGCCGGCCTCCGGGACGTGATCGCGTGCGGCGCGCAGGACCGCGTGGTGGCCGAACTCGGTGCCGCCGCGGACGCCCAGGCGCGCGCCGCCAAGCTGCTCGCCCGCGCCTCCTCGGTGCGTCTGCTGGTGGTCGCGCTGGGCGGCCACCTCCCGCTGCTCGCCGTGCTGATCGCCGCGCCCTGGCTGGTCCGGCAGGGCACCTTGAGCACCGGCGAGGTGGCCGGCGCCGCGCTGTATCTGGCCCAGCACCTGGAGCCCGCCGTACGCGCCGCGACCGCGACCGTGGGCGGCTGGTTCCTGGAGTTGCTCGTGGTCGCCGGTCGACTGGCCCGGACGGGCGGCGCGACTCCCGCGCCGGTGCCCGCCGCCCGCACCGCGGCGGACGCGGCCGACCCCGACGACTTCGTTCCCGGCGCCCCGTTCGCCCTGGTCCTGGACCGGGTCACCTTCGGCTACGGCCCGTACGCCGAGCCGGTCGTGCGTGATCTGTCGATGACCGTCCCACCCGGCTCACACCTGGCCGTGGTGGGCCCGAGCGGCATCGGCAAGTCCACTCTCGCCGCGTTGCTGGCCGGCCTGCTGCCCCCGGATCAGGGCACCGTCTCGCTCGCCGGCCGGCCCGGGGCCGCCATCGGGCGCGGCACCATCGCGGTGGTCCCGCAGGAGGCGTACGTCTTCGCCGGTTCCGTGCACGAGAACCTGAGCTACCTCGACCCGGACGTCACCCGCGCCGCGTTGGACCGCGCGGTGCGCCTGGTCGGCGCGGCCGAACTGGTCGCCCGCCTCGGCGGTTACCACGCGCACCTGGCCGACCCGGGCACGTTGTCCGCCGGTGAGCGCCAACTGATCGCGCTGGCCCGCACGTACCTGTCCCCCGCGCGTCTGGTGATCCTCGACGAGGCCACCTGCCACCTGGATCCGCCCACCGAGGCACTGGCCGAGGCGGCGTTCGCCACCCGCGCCGGCGCCCTGGTGGTGATCGCGCACCGGATCGACTCGGCGCGTCGCGCGGACCGCGTCCTGCTCATGGACGGCAACCGGCCGATCCTGGGCACCCACCACGAACTGCTCGCCGAATCCCCGCTGTACCGCGACCTGGTGGGCGCGTGGGAGCACCGCCCGGGCGACCCGGCCGACTGGTTCGAGCGCAAGCCCGCCCGGGTCGAGGAGGACGCCCCGGACCGGGTCTGAGCCGGCCCGGCCGAGGGCACGCCGGATCGGTTCGACCCGCGCGCCCTCGGCCGCCGCGACTCACGCGCCGTCGAGGATCTCCTTGAAGCCGTACGGCTCGTGCGGGCCGAAGAACAACTGCTCGACCACGCCCACCCCGACCCGTCCGGCGCCGGTCAGTTCGGTCACCCGGATCACCTGCTGCTGGTGCTGCCGGTCGAACTGGAGCGGGTCGACCTTGTCCAACTCCCAGCTCTCGTAACCGACCTTCAGGTCGCCCTGCCACACCGCGTGCCCCCACTCGGAGTGCAGGTAGCCCAGCCCCGCGAGCAGCCCGCGGCTGCCGATCGGCTCGATCCGGTAGGCGAACGGCTCGCCCGCGCCGTCGGTCATGTGGAACTCGCCGCCCTGGATCCGCCGGGTGCCGGGGACCCAGGTGAGCGCGTGGTGATGCGGCGTCAACTTCTCGAACGCGGGCTCGTCCTCGGGCACCGGGACCGCCGCCGGGTCGGGCAGCGCGCCCAGCGGTGTCGCGGCGACCCGCTTGCCGTCCACGTGGTACATGTGCCCGTCCGCCCGCTCGAACGAGGCCCACAGGCTGACCTCGTCGTCCCAGTGGATCGGCGTCCACAACCACAACATCGGGTTGAACGGCTTGGGCGCACCGCCCTCGCGCTCGCCGACCGGCCGCACCCCCCACGAGCGGTCCCGGGTGCCGAGCGTGGTCGCCGGGTCGATCTCCAGGACCCGGCCGCCGGGCAGCGTCACCGTGCCCGACCACACGCCGAGTTGGGTCAGCCGGGTCGAGTCCATGATCACGTGATGCCCGTTGCGGGTGGTGGTGCGCTCCTCCTCGATCGCGGCGGCGCGCGCCGTGAACGTCAGGTCGCAGCCCAGCCCGTGCTCGTTGGGCTCGACGTACACCCGCAGCACCTTGAGCGGCGTGCGCACCTCGATGCCGACCGGGCCGACGGTGAGGTCGAAGCGGTCCAGCGGCGCCCGGCGGGACGCGTGCAGGCTGTGCTGGACGCCGTCCACGCTGATCGTGAAGTGCGCGTCGGCGACGAAGCGGTTCGGGTACAGGCCGTGCGAGAACGCGAAGTAGAACGCGCCGTCGCGGTCGTAGCCGTTGAACCAGTAGCGGTCGTACGCGTTGCGGTCCGAGGTGGCGGGCGTGGCCACCGGCTCGGGGGTCTGGTGGATCGGGAAATCGTCGGCGGAGGTCAGCACGGGGAACCCCTTCTCGATGCGGTACGGGGAGCGCTTGATGACCCCTGCGCGGGCCGCGTCCCGACACGTGTCAACGGTGTGGGCGAAAGGCGGGGCCGGGGGTGATCCGCCACCTCCGGCCCCGCCTTTCGAGAATCAGCGCGGGTCGCGCTTGAGGAAGAGCAGGTCGTCGGCGGTGTAGCCGGCGCCCAACTTCTTGTCCGCGTAGTGCGCGGAGAGCACCTGGTCCAGCTCGTCCGGCGTGAAGGTGGCCTGCTTCGAGTCGAACTTGGCCTGGAGCGTGGGGCGTTCGATCACCGCGACGAAGCCGCCGTGCACCACGAACGCCTGACCGGTGACCTGCTCGGCGGCCGGGCTGGCCAGGTAGGCGACCAGCGGCGCGACGTGCTCGGGCGCCAGCGGGTCCATCTCGCCCTCGGCGACGTTGTTCGCGCTCTCGCCGAACACGTGCGTGGTCATGCTGGTGCGCGCCCGCGGGCAGATCACGTTGGCCCGCACGCCGTACTTGACCAGCGCGTTCGCGGTGGACATGGTCAGGCCCACGATCGCCGACTTGGCCGCGGCGTAGTTGGGCTGTCCGGCGGAGCCCGCCAGCCACGCCTCGGACGCGGTGTTGATCACCCGTGCGTACACCGCGCCGCCGGTCGCCTTGGACTTCTCCCGCCAGTACTTCGAGGCGTGGTGGGTGGTGTTGAAGTGGCCCTTGGCGTGTACCGCCAGGACCGAGTCCCACTCCTGCTCCGTCATCGAGAAGATCATCCGGTCACGCAGGATGCCCGCGTTGTTGACCACGATGTCGATCGAGCCGAAGGTGTCGATCGCGAGCCGGATCAGCTTGCCCGCCGCGTCGAAGTCGGAGACGTCACCGCGGTGTGCGGCGGCCTTGCCACCGGCCGCGACGATCTCGGCGACGACGTCGTCCGCCGGGTTGGGGCTGCCTTCGGGGGCGAAGTCGTTGATCACGACGGCCGCGCCCTGCTTCGCGAGTTCGAGTGCTTCGGCGCGGCCGAGGCCGCGGCCGGCGCCGGTGACTACGGCGACCTTGCCATCCAGCGACGTGGTCATGCGGGTGCTCCCGTGGGGTCTCGGTTGATTGCTGCGGTGACGTGTCAGTCGGCTCGGGATGCGTTGCTCCCACCCGCCCACCCGTTGCGTCGGGTGGGCGGGTCGCGGATGACGACACCGCTTGTTGCGGGTCGGGGGTGCTGCTCGGTCAGAGGGTGACGATGGTGCGGATCGACTCGCCGCTCTTCATCAGGTCGAACGCGTCGTTGATGTTGGCGAGGGTCAGGCGGTGGGTGATCATCGCCTCCAGGTCGAGTCGACCGGCGCGCCACAGCTTGGTGATCCGCTCGTACTCGGTGACGATGTCGCCGCCGCCGTAGATGCTGCCGATGATGCGCTTCTGGTCGAAGAACAGCTCGAACATGTTGAACGAGACGTTGTCGTCCATCGCGCCCGCGCCGACGATGATCACGTCGCCGCCGCGGCGGGTCAGGTCGTACGCGCTGCGGGCGGTGAACGACTTGCCGACCACCTCGAACACGTAGTCGAAGCCCTGGCCGGCGGTCAGGTCGCGCTTGGCGTCCGCGGCCTGGTCCGGGGTGATCGCGTGGGTGGCGCCGAACTTCTTGGCCCACACGTGCTTGGACTCGGCCGGGTCGATGGCCACGATCTCGGCGGCACCGGCCGCGCGCAGACCCTGGATCACCGCGATGCCCACGCCGCCCGCGCCGATCACCGCGCAGGACGCGCCCGGCTCGATCCGCGCGCTGTTGAACACCGCGCCGACGCCGGTGGTGACCCCGCAGCCGATCAGCGCGGCGATCTCGTACGGCACGTCGTCGGCGACCTTGACCGCGCACGGCGCGGCGACCACGACCTCCTCGGCGAAGGTCCCGGTGCCGGTGAAACCGAACGACGGGGTGCCGCCGAAGGTGAAGTTCTGGGTGCCGGCGTTCATGAACCCGGCCAGGCACAGGTTGGACTGGCCGCCGCGGCAGTAGTTGCAGGTGCCACAGGGCGGCGCCCAGCAGATGATCACCCGGTCGCCGACCGCGACGGTGGTCACGCCGTCGCCGACCTCGACCACCTCGCCCGCGCCCTCGTGGCCGGGTACGAACGGCGCGGGCTGGGGCAGGACGCCGGTCATCGCGGACAGGTCCGAGTGGCACACGCCGGTCGCGTGCAGCTTGACCCGCACGCGTCCCGGGCCCATGCCCACGGCCTCGACGTCATCGCGGACGTCGAGCTTGTCCTGGCCGGTCTCGTGCAGAACCGCAGCGCGCATGGGGGCTCCCTCGTCTTTCCTCGAACCAATACTTGGCCCGGTCAAGAACTATAACTTGTTCTCGTTTTGACTCAAGACCAATGACACAGTCAAGGTATCTGCCGCCGAGGGAAGGCGAAAGCCATCCACCCCCGTACAGGGCAAGCTCACACCTCGGAACGTCGAACGCACGCGCCATCCGGGCGCGGACGGCACGATTGCGGGCGCGACGGCGGGCGAGAGCGCGGGGGCGGGCGCGCGGCTGCGGGGCATGCGGGCGGACAGGGCGGCGCCGGGAGCGCTTCACCGCGTGGGCCGGATGCTCGGCGCGGACGAAGGTCATCCGGCGATCGAGGTCACCCCAATGGCAACGGGGCCGCGCCCGCCGAGCGCGCCGGGCGGGGATACAGGCCGGGGAGCCTCGGGGTCGGGTGACCCCGGGGCTCCCCGGCCTGCCTTGCCGCTTCGGCGGCGGCGCGTGTCGTCAGGCGCTGTACTCGACCACCGTGTCGGAGAGCACGATCGCGTCGTCGCGCTCCACGGCGGAGGTGTTGATCAGCAGCTTGCCGTCCTCTTCCCAGACTCGGATCCGCATCGTCTCGCCCGGGAAGAAGATGCCGGCGAACTTGGTGCGGTAGCGCTTGACCCGCGAGACGTCGCCGCCCAGCACGTTGTCCACGACCGCCTTCAGCGTCAGGCCGTACGAGCACAGGCCGTGCAGGATCGGGGTGTCGAAGCCGGCCGCCTTGGCGAAGTCCGGGTCGGCGTGCAGCGGGTTCCAGTCGCCGGACAGGCGGTACAGCAGCGCCTGGTCCGCGCTGGTGGGCACGTCGATGGTGTGGTCGGCCGGCCGCTCGGGCACGTCGATCTTGGTCACCGGGCCGCGCTCGCCGCCGAAGCCGCCCTCGCCGCGCACGAAGATCTCGGCGCGGGAGTCGTACAGCTTGGTCCCGTCCTCGAGTTCGGCCGACGACTCCAGCACGATCACGGCGGCCTTGCCCTTGTCGTACACGTTCGAGACCCGGCTGGTGGCCTTGACACCCTTGGCCTTGGCCGGGAGCGGGTTGTGCACGACGATCTCCTGGCCGCCGTGCAGCACCGCGCGCAGGTTGATGTCGATGCCGGGCAGCGCGGAGAGGCTGCCGCCGACCTTGGTGCCGGCCACCGTCGCGAAGGTCGGCAGGACGTGCAGGTTCTTCTCGTACGTGTAACGCAGTTCGTCCGCGCCGGTGGCCGGGGTGCCCGCGCCCAGGCCCAGGTGGTAGAGGATCACGTCCTTGTTCGACCAGGCAATCTCACCCGTGCGGGGCTCGGCTCCGGTGGCCTTCGCGGCATCGATCGGCATGACGTCTCCTCTACTGTGACTGCGGTTCGGTACTACGACGGCGCCACCTGCGACGGCGGCCCGTCAAAACTAGAACTCGTTCTTTTTACATGCAATGATCGGCCATTCGCCCGGCTGAAGCCAGGGCCACTCCACCTCCGGGAGCCGTCATGACCGCCGCCGCCCCCGACCCCACGGACATCCGCGAGCCCGACGAGGCCCTCGCTCCGCCGCCGATACCGGCCGACGTGTTGCGCGAGTTGCGGCTGACCTGGACCCCCCGACCGGAGCCGGACAGCGCCGGACGCGCGGCGCGGCACCGGCTGGCCGAGGCGACCCGCCGCCTGATCGAGGCGGTGAAGTCGGTCGATCCGGAGGACGCCGAGAGCACGCTGGAAAGCGTAGCTGACGATGTATCAGATTTGGCCGATCGCATCGCCGCACTGGTTCGTGTGGGCGACCGCACACCGAACTCGCGCGATCTGGCCCTGCACGAACGCAGCCCGCTCGCGGGCGCGGCGAACCCGCTCGCGCCGCCGATGCAGATCACCGGCGACGGGCCGCTGGTCCGGGCGCACGCCACCTTCGGCGCCGCCTACGAGGGGCCGTACGGGCGGGTGCACGGCGGCTATGTCGCGGCTGCCTTCGACGAGGTGATGGGCTGCGCGCAATCCGGCTCCGGGGTGCTCGGGATGACCGGGTGGCTGACCGTGCGGATGCGTCGGGCGACGCCGCTGTACACGCGCATCGACTACGAGGCGGGCGTCTCGCGCGTGGAGGGACGCAAGGCGTGGGTCACCGCCCGGTCGTACGCCGAGGGCGAGCTGGTCGCCGAGGCCGAGGCGCTGTTCATCCGCCCGTCGCGGGCCTGACACGGCGTCAGGGACGCACGGTGGGTGCGTCCCTGACGTGGTGTCACTTTTCTGCCGGCGACTACTTGAGCGCGATCCGGTCGAAGAGGATCAGACCGTCCTCGAACAGCGACAGGCCCTCGATCTTGCTGTTCTTGCCCTGGACCGCCGCCGCGAAGGACTTCTCGTAGGAGAAGAACGGAACCTCCTTGACGATCTCCGCCTGCACGCTCTGGTAGGCGGCCTTGCGCACCGCCGGGTCATCGCTGTTGCGGGCGTCGTCGAGCGCCCTGTCCACGACGGGGTTGCTCCACTTGGTGCGGTTCTCCGAGCCCTTGGAGTGGGTGAAGTTGTACAACACCGGCTCCGGCTCGTCGAAGGTGATCACGAACTCCGAGGCCTGGAAGTCGTTGTTGATCAGCACCTTCTGGATGTAGGCCGCGCCCTCCAGGAACTCGGTCTTCATCGTGATGTTCTTCATGCCGTTGATCTGGGTGAGCCAGTACTCGGCCGTCATCCGCGCGCTCGCGCTGCTGTTGGTCGTGTAGGTGAAGCTCAACGGCTTGCCCTCGGCCGCCAGTTCGTCGAGCAGCTTCTGCCCCTCGACGCGGTTGTTGGTCGCGTACACCGCGTCCGGGTTGGCGAACGGCGACGCGGGCTGGAACCAGCTCTTCAGGGTCTGGCCCGGCGAGCCCTGGATGGTCTGGTTGCGGTCCTCCGGGTTCATGATCAACGCGAACGCGCGGCGCGCACGCGGATCGTTGAACGGCGGCTTGGACGTGTCGAACATGGTCATGAAGCCGCCGCTCTTGGGATCGAGCGTGACCGTCATGCCGTCCTTCCTGGCCTGCTCGGTCGACGGGAAGTGCGCCGTCGTCATGAGCTGGGCCTGACCCGAGGACAGCGCGGCCAGGCGCTGCTTCTGGTCCATCACCGGCTTGAAGATCAATTCCTTGAGCGCGGGCTTGCCCTGGCCCCAGTACGAGGCGTTGCGCTCCAGGGTGAGCTGCGAGTCGCGCATCCACGTCTTGAGCTTGAACGGCCCCGCGCCGACCGGCTTTTGCGCGAACAGCTTCGGGTCGGCCCGGATCGCGGTGGGCGATCCGATGAAGGCCAGGTTGTGCGCGACGACCAGGTCGAAGTGGGCGTTCGGCGCGGGCAGCGTGACCTTGACGGTCTGCGCGTCGACCGCGTCGAACTTCATCCCCTTGACGGCGGTGAACTGCACCGACTTGTTCGCCGGGTCGGCGTGCCGCTCCCAGTTGAACTTGACCGCCTCGGCGTCGAGCGCGGTGCCGTCGGAGAACTTGACGTTGGGCTTGAGCTTGATCGTCCAGACCGAGTTGCCCTCGCCGGCGGTCGCGCTCTCGGCGATCTGCGGTTCGGCCTTGCCGGTCTTGGGGTTGATCCAGAAGAGCATGTCGAACACGGCCGCGGCCTGGTTGCCGCCGGTGAGGGAGGACACCGTGGTCATGATCGGGTCGATGCCCTTGGCCTCCTGGGTGATGAGCACCGTCATCGAGCCGGAGGCTCCGCTGCCGGAGTCGTCGTCGCCACCACACGCGGTGGCGCCGAGCGTCAGGCCGACGAGGCCCGCCAGTACGCCGGAGCGGCGCAGCAGGCGGGTTTTGAAGGGTGTGGAGTTCACGGTTCGCACGGGACGCTCCTGCGTTCGGGAAGCACAAGGCACGCCGTCCCGGGAGCGGGGTGGCGTCGATTCCTTGATCCAGACGTGGATATACGGCCACGGTATGGAGAAATCTGACGGTCCGTCAAATAACAATTCGGCACCGTCCGTGACGGTACCGCAGCCCCAATCCCCAAAATCCACCGATCGAAGTGACGCTCCGTCAGGAAGCGTCCACCATGGGGGCTGGGGCGCGTCGCAGGGCTACCGGAAGCCGTTCGGGAGACTCACCGCAGCCACGTTGCCCTTACCTGTTCCCGGACACACCGAACGGACCGCCGTCGACACAAGGACCTTGTGAAGGTCCGACCATGGCCGACTGAACGTCCCGACGGTCGATCGAGGTCCACTCCGATGGTGTCGGTCAGCGGCCGGCGCGCTCTACAAGACGAGCCCACGCAGCCGCGTTGACGGTGATCACCGGTGAATCGGCGACTTTGCTGTCCTTCACTCCGACAGCGGCTCCCAGGGACGCCACCTCGACGCAGTCTTCTCCTCCGCTGTGACTGCTGATCTTCCATCGCCCGCGAGCATCCATGCCGTCTCCAATTCCGCGAGCCTCTGCGCAACACGTTGCATCGACTCATCCGCAGTAAGCGCTGCTGCTTGGAGTCGATCGTAGGCGAGCGAGTACGCAGCGAGACAGGCCGGCCGAGAAGACCACGAAGCCCCGGTAAGGGCCTCGACATACACCACGCGCCGATCCCCGAAGTCGAAGATCGTGAACGGCCCGGCCATACCCGGATGACCGCCGGCGGACAACGGCAGTACCTGAAGTTGAACATGAGGCAGCGCGGACACCGTGATGAGCAGATGCGCGAGTTGCTTTCGCAGGATCGCTTGGTTGCCCACGGGACGATGCAGGACAGGCTCGTCAATTATGTACAACAGCGCGCGTGATCCCTCGGGACGCGCTTGCAAGTCGCCCAGTCGTTCGGTGCGCCTTTGCGCTCGCTGAATCACCTCGTCCTCGGGCAGTGCGGGCAAATAAGCGCGAATCGCCGCTACCGCATATTCATAGACCTGAAGAGGACCAGGAATCAGGCTGGATGCGTATGCCCGCGTCACGATCGCCCGTTGCTCCACCCGGACGAGGCGATCGACGCGGGCACCGGAGCCTTCACTCGGGTCGGTCCGCCACCATCCGGACTGCTCGCCCTCGTGCAGGCCCTCGACCATGTCGATCACCTGTGCACTGGCAACCTCGTCCTCGAACCGGCGCGAGCCGACCGGTGCGAGAAGCCCAGCATGGTCAGCGGCAATCCGAACAGCGACTCCAGAACCGTTTGATAGTCGCTCGACGGCCACGGCGGCTCGGCACTCTCCCAGCGCCGCACCTGCCGCACGCTGACGGCGATGCGAAATCCGCATTCGGCGGCTCGCTGCTCGAACGCGTCTGCGAGCCGCTGTTGCGAGTGCCACCCACGCTGGTGCCGCGCGGCGACGAATACCGGATTGCCCGGCTGGATCGAACGTTTCACAACGCCCCCAAGGTGGTCACCAAACACACGGTAACAACCTTGATCGGCCGATTTAGTCGGTTCACGATATTTCACAGACGGCAGACGGTGACAATGCGCCGGCACGGCTCACCCAGAGCCGTTCCTCCCCTGCGTCGCCGCCCCGACCCATCCACCCAGCCCCTCATGGTCCGGACCCGGCTCCCTCGGCACGGCCAAGTTGCGGTCGTGCAGGGCCCGCGAAGCCCGGCGCCGCGCGACCTTGGCCGATCCGGTTCGTCCAGGCTGCGGCTTTGTCGCCCCCGCTGCGGACAGGTCGGCGGGCTCTCCGTTGGGCGTGAGCGTCGGTGCACGCGGCCGAGAGGTCGCGATCGCTCGCCGGTGGTCAGGGTCCGTCGTCGTGGACGCCGCCGAGCTCGACCGACGCTTTCGTACCTGCCGTGGCTGGATCCCGCCGGAGGTGGCGACGTTGCTCGTCGAGCACGGCCATCTCGGCGAAGTGCGCCGGCGTGCGGGCGACTGGGACTGGTATTGCGCGCGGGAGTTCGCGAACGTCCTGATCGGGCAGGGCCGGCGCGATGCCGGCCTGGAGGTCCTTGCGCCGTTCGTCCGCAGTGGCTGGTGGGAGGCGGTCGGGACCGCTGCCGGGCTCCTGGACGCATGGGGGCGTGCGGACGAGGCGATCGCTCTCGTGCGCCCACTCGTGGACGCACGGGACGGCCACGCACTGCGCCGACTGGCCGAACTACTGGCGCGGCGGGGGCGCGTCGACGAGGTGATCGCGTTGTTGGGGCCGCGCGCCGAGGACCGGAACATCGCCGAGGCACTGGTCGAGTCGACCGCAGGGTGTGGTCGGGACCAGGAGGTGGCAGCCCTCCTGCCCACCGTTGCCGCCGATACGTGGTCCACCCGGGGGTGGGAGGTCGTGGGTTCGGTGGCCCGGGTGCTGGAGCGACGCGGGCGGGTCGAGGAGGCGATGGCGCTACTGCGGGCCTACGTCCATCACGAGGGCGCCTTCTACCACGACGTGCTGGAGGACCTCGCCGACATGCTGGTCCGCCACGATCGATGGGACGAGTTGCGGGAGTTGCCGGAGTGCGACGACACGTGGGTTGCCTGGCGGATGGCCGACGCGCTGGAGGAACAGAGGCGGGTGGCCGAGGCCGTCGAGGCGCTGCGGCCGTTCGTGGCGCGAGGTGGGCAGTTCGAAGTGGCAGCTCGACGAGAGCGTACGTAGCCGCCCAGAGCGCGGCCCCACCCGGCATCCGGCCGCGCGGCGGACGAGCAGCCTCGACGGCGGCGTGGCCTTGGCCCGTCCCGCCGGCCCGTGGCGCGCCCTTGCCGGTCGTGGGTCGGCGGTTCGCGGGTCGGTCAGGGGCGCAGGGCCTTGAGGGTCAGGGCGACGAGGCTGTCGGCGTAGTCCTGGGTGAGGGGGCCGGAGCGGAGTAGCCAGCGTTGGTAGAGGGGGGCGTAGAGGAGTTCGAGGGCCAGATCGAGGTCGAGGTCGGGGGCGATCTGGCCGGCTCGTTGGGCGCTGCGGAGGCGTTCCTTTTTGGCTTCGTCGACGGGGGCGGCCATTTTCTCGTGGTAGAGCCTGGCGAGTTTGGGGTCGTTGATGATCTCGGCGTTCAGGGCGCGGATCGGGCCTTCGAACGCGGGGTCGGCGAACTCGGCGACGGTCTCGCGCATCAGATGCCTCAGGTCCGTCTCGACGTCGCCCGTGTCGGGCAGCACGATGCCCTCCCCCGGGTCGCTCAGCGCGAGGAACGCCTCGAAGACGACCTCGCCCTTGGAGCCCCACCACCGGTAGATGGTCTGCTTGCCGACGCCCGCGCGCGCCGCGATGGCCTCGATCGAGAGCTTCGCGAAGCCGACCTCGGAGACCAACTCGCGGGCGGCGGCCAGGATCGCGCGGCGGGACTGCTCGCTGCGGCGGGACGGGTTCGGCTTCGCGGCGGTGCCGGCATCGGTGTTGTCGGTGGTCATGGGCACAGCATAGCCGATCTGCGAGACGAACCGTCTCGTCTTGACTTGGAGCCGCGGACGGTGCATGCTGAATCTCGAAGCGAGACGAACCGTCTCGTCTCACTTGGCATTGATCCCGCATGGCGCACGTCATCGCATCTCCGAGGAGTTGTCGCTCTTGTTCCGCACCCCGGCCACCGCCGCACCGCTCACCACCTCCACCTCCACCACCACCTCCGCATCCGCATCCGACACGTTCTCCGTCGTCGACGTGCGCACCACCACCGGGACCGGTCTGCGAATCACCGCCGAGGCTGCCGCCGCCCGGGGCGTCGCCGTACCCGCAACACCCGCCGGGCCGCGCCCTCGGCGCGAAGGGCGGATCGCCGGGTCGCGGATCGCCGCCCCGCGACCCGTGCGGACCGACCACCGCACGGCGACCTCGTCCGGCTGTCGACCGAGGTGAGTGCGATCCCGACGACTTCACGAACCGTCTCGCCGACACCATCCGAACGCAGTGCCCGTTCCGACCCCGCAAAAGCACAGGAGCCCACCTCATGACCACCGCCACCCTCACCACAACCACCACCGACCCCACCGACCGCGAACCCCGCGTCTGGTTCGTCACCGGTGCGTCCCGGGGTCTCGGGCGCGCCTTCGCCGAGGCCGCGCTCGCGGCGGGCGATCGGGTCGTCGGCGCGGCTCGCGATGTCGGGCCGCTCGCCGACCTCACCGCCGAGTACGACGGCCGCTTCGTGGCCCTCTCCCTCGATGTCACCGATCGCGACGCGGTGTTCCGCACCGTGGCCCGCGCCGTCGCGGCCTTCGGTCGGCTCGACATCGTGGTCAACAACGCGGGCGTCAGCCTGATCGGGATGATCGAGGAGGTGACCGAGGAGCAGGCCCGGGCGCACTTCGACGTCAATTTCTTCGGCGCGCTGTGGGTGAGCCAGGCCGTGATTCCCCACCTGCGCGAGCAGGGTTCGGGGCACATCCTCCAGATCGGTTCGATGGGCTCCGCCGTCGGCTTCGCGTCCACGGGTCTGTACAGCGCGGCCAAGGCCGCCCTCGACAGCGTGACCGGCGCCCTGGCCATGGAGGCGGCGGGCTTCGGGGTGCACGTGACCCTGGTCCAGCCCGGTGGCTACGAGACGGCGCTGTTCACCCACGGCCTGACCATGACCACCGAGAAGGAGGCGTACGCACCGCTGCGCGCCGAACTGGCGCAGATCTGGGGCGAATCGAAGGACGCCGACCCGGCCAAGGCGGCGGCCGTCCTGCTGCGCGTCGTCGATCTGCCCGAGCCACCACGTCGGATCATCCTCGGCGGCGCGGCCTTCGACATGGTCGCCGACCTCGACCGGGCGCGCCGGGAGGAGTACACCCGATGGGAGGCGTTGAGCCGCGAGGGCGACTGAGCCCCGGAGCACGCCTCGGGGGCGCGCCCGGGCGTGGTGAATCCACTCATTCCGGATTGGCTCCTGACGGCAGGCCAATTCGCCAGTACGGTCGGCGGCATGGGTTCAGAACGACGCGGATTGCTCCTGGGCACGGCGGCCTACGCCATGTGGGGCCTCTTCCCGCTCTACTGGCCGCACGTCAAGCCGGCCGGCGCCGTGGAGATCCTCGCCCACCGGATGACCTGGTCGCTGCTGTGCATGGTCGTCCTGCTCGCCGCACTCCGCCAGTGGTCGTGGATCCGCGAGATCGTCCGCACGCCGGCCAAGCTGGTCACGGTCACGCTGGCGGCCGTGATGATCTCGATCAACTGGGGCGCCTACATCTACGGCGTGAACCACGACCAGGTCGTGGAGACCTCGTTGGGCTACTTCATCACGCCGTTGGTGCTGATCGGCATCGGTGTCGTGGTGCTCGGCGAGCGGTTGCGGGCGATCCAGTGGACCGCCGTGGGGATGGGCGTCACGGCGGTGGTGGTGCTGATCGTCGCCTACGGCCGGGTGCCGTGGATCGCGCTGACCCTGGCCTGCTCGTTCGCGACGTACGGCTACATCAAGAAGCGGATGAACCTGCCCGCGACCCACTCGATGACGATCGAGACGGCCGTGATGTTCCTGCCCGCGCTGGGCTACCTGACCTGGTTGGCCTGGACCGGGGAGGGCACGTTCGGGCACGAGGGCACGCCGCAGGCGCTGATGTTGATGACGGCGGGCCTGATCACCGTGATCCCCATGTTGTGCTTCGCGGTGGCGGCGAACACGGTGCCGCTGAGCACGATCGGCATGCTGCAATACCTGGCCCCGATCATCCAGTTCGGGATCGGAGTCGCGGTCTATCACGAGCCGATGCCCGCCGCGCGGTGGGCGGGCTTCGCCCTGGTGTGGACGGCGCTCGCCGTGCTCACCTACGACGCGATCCGCCAGTCCCGGCGCAATCGGGTCGCCACGATCCCGACCGCGCGGGTGCCCGAGGCCGCAGGCGCCGCCGAACCGGCCCCGAAGACTGCGGCCCCGAAGTCTCCGGCCCCGATCACGGTCGTGCCCGAGCCCGAGCGGGAGGTGGCCTCGTGAGCGTCGAGCAATTGCGCCTGGCGGTCTACCGAGGCTTCGCCGAGACCGGACGGGCGCCGTCCGACCCGGAGTTGGCAATGACCTTGGGGGTCTCCGAGGCGACCGTGCGGGCGGGGCTGTGGGCCCTGCACGAGCAGCGACACATCGTGCTGCGCGACGGCGCGATCGTGATGGCACACCCGTTCAGCGCGGTGCCGCTGGGCTTCTCGGTGATGGGTCCGCGCACGCTGTGGTGGGGCGGCTGCGCGTGGGACTCCTTCGCGGTGCCGCACCTGGTGGGCGAGGAGGTCCTGGTCGCGACCCGCTGCCCCGGCTGCGAGCGGGCCCTCGCCTGGACCGTCGGCACCGAACAACCGCCCAAGGGCGACGAGGTGGCGCACTTCCTGGTGCCGATCACCACGCTGTGGGACGACGTGGTGCACGCGTGCGGCAATCAACGACTGTTCTGCGACGAGGGCTGTGTGGACGACTGGCTCGCCCACACGGGCCAGACACGCGGCTACGTCCTGGACCTCACCAGGCTGTGGCGGCTGGCCGAGCACTGGTACGAGGGACGCCTGCACCGGGGCTACGAACGCCGCGACCCGGCCTCGGCCGCGACCTACTTCGCCTCGGTGGGCCTGGAAGGCCGCTTCTGGGGCCTGTGAGCGCACCCGGACGACGCCGCACCGCGCGACCCGGCTCCTTTCCGCCGTCGTCCGACGTCGCAGCCAGGACTCGATCATGATGGTGAGCGCGCCCGGCGCCCGGATTCACCCGGACGAGCGACACAAACCGAGCCGTTTATGTAGGATGCGTCATATAACTTCATCGTCATGGCTGCCCGGTATGACATCGGGATCGAGCCGAAAGTGCAGGCATGGCTCGCGCGCCTGACACCGGCCGAGTACGGTCACGTCGAACGCGCGGCCGACATGCTTGCCGACCGGGCCACAACACTCGGAGAGCCCTACGCCAGGCACCTGGGCGGCGGACTGCGTGAACTCCGCTTCCACCTCGATCGGCGGCCGATCCGCATCACATACCGGCTCGCGGCCGGGCGTCGAATCATCCTACCGACCGTGTTTGCCAAGACCCGGATAGTCGAACAGCTCAAGTGGAGCGCGCCCGGCGCGCCCTGCACGAATGCGAGACGACGCACAGTGCGGCAACGCACATCTACAGCAGGTAGGCCGGCGCTCAGGAGGACTGATCATGGAAGCCCGTCACGCGATCCGAGGTGGCCACGCCCGTTGGGAACGCGACGCCGAGCGCGATCCAGCCCAACAGGCGGCATATGACGCGGCCGGCGCCGCCTTCGCTCTCGGCCAGGCCGTCTACGACCGACGCACCGAACTGGGCCTCTCCCAGACGGCGTTGGCAGAACGCGCCGGGATGCACCAGGCGGCGATCTCCCGGGTGGAAGGCGGCGGCACCATGCCGACTCCCCCCGTGCTGCACCGTTTGGCCCGCGCTCTACAGGCGGACCTCAATGTCGTTTTCGGTATGGACGACTCCACCACCGCCGTCTTCGTCCCTCACGGCGACCTTCGAAGCGCCTGAGGCGTCTCGGGTCGTCGACCGCCTGCGGTATCCCAGGACGACACAGGACACTCCGACCGACCCCAGCCCGCCCCTACCCCTCCCGATCCAGCAGCGCCAGCACATGCGCCCGCCCCCGGTCGGCGAAGGCCGTCTCCAGGGTCTTGCGGTCCGCCTCGGTGAAGGGTCGGTACGGGCCGTCCTTGCCCTCGCGCCACCACAGTTCGTCGGATCCGGTGTACCAGGCCTGGCGGACCAGGACCCGGGTCAGGATCTTGTTCGTGCTGGTCTGCGGAAGCGTCGCGGCGATCCGGACGTAGCGCGGGTGCCAGGCCCCGGACAGGTCCGACTGCGCCGTCAACCACTGCGCGAACCGCGCCGGTTCGAAGCTCGCGCCCTCGCGCAGCACCAGGGCCGCCATCGCCTGGTCGCCCGCCGCCTCGTCGGCCACGCCGTACACCGCGGCCACCGCGACGTCCGGATGCCGGGACAGGATCCGGGTGACCGGCGCCGCGCCGAAGTTCTCCCCGGCGACGCGCAGCCATTCCCCGCTGCGGCCGGCGAAGAAGACCAGGCCGTCCTCGGTCCGGTAGGCCAGGTCGCCGCTCCAGTACCAGCCCTCGCGCATGCGCTGGGCGGTCGCCGCCGGGTTGTTGTAGTAGCCCTCGAAGGAACCCGCACCGCCGATGTTGACGAGTTCGCCGACCGCGGCCTCCAGGTTGGTCATCCGGCCCTCGGCGTCGAAGGCCGCCGGCGGGCACTCCTCGCGGGTGTCCTGGTTCAGGATCCGGATCTCGCCGTTGGGCCGCCCCAGCGCACCCGGCGGCATGCCCGGGACCGGCTGGAACGACAGGCCGCCCTCGGTCGAGCCGAACCCGTCGCGCACCGTGCAGCCGAACCGCCGGGCGAAGCGCTCGACGTCCTGCGGCCCGCCCTCGTTGCCGAACACCCGCGCCAGCGAGTTGTCCGCGTCGTCCGGACGCTCGGGCGTGGCCAGGATGTACGACAGCGGCTTGCCCACGTAGTTGGCGTAGGTGACCCCGAAGCGCCGCATGTCGGGCAGGAAGCCGGACGCGGAAAAGCGTCGACGCAGCACCAGTTCGGCCCCGGAGGCGACCGCCGGCGCCCAGCACGTGACGATCGCGTTGGAGTGGAACAGCGGCATCGCGCAGTACGCGACGTCCGCGCCGGTGAGCCGTTCCAGGTCCACCACGCTCGCCCCCTGCACGGCGATCTTGCCCTGCGAGCAGATCACCGCCTTGGGGTGTCCGGTGGTCCCGGAGGTGAGGATCAACATGAAGGTGTCGTCGGCGCTCGGCTGCTCGGCCGGCGGCTCGGCTCCCGCGTACGGCTCCAGCGCCGCCGCCCAGGACGCGTCGTCCACGCACAGCAGCCGGTCCGCCGGGAAGTCCGGCGCCGCAGTGCGGAGCTGCGCCAGGTGCGCGGCGTCGGTGATCACGAGCGAGCAGTCCGTGTGGTCGATGTCGCGGGCGAGTTCGGCGCCGACCCGGGTCGGATTGAGCCCGACGATCACCGCGCCGGACAGCGCCGCGGCGCCCAGCAGCAGCGGAAACTCCGGCACGTTCTCCAGCATCACCCCGATGTGCCACGGCCGACCCTCGACCCGCAGCGCGCGCAGCAGGGCCGCCCGCCGGGCCGACTCGGCGACCACCTCGGCCCACGACCAGACCCGGTCCTCGTGGCGGAGCCCGGGGCTCGCATCCGCGGCCCGCTCACGCAGTAGTACGTCCAGGGTGGTGCTCCAACGTCCGGACACGGCACGACTCCTGACGGACAGACACACGTACATGGCACGATCAAGCTTTCGCTTCGCAACCTAACCCGGGTGCGCGTGGATCGGAAGACGACCAAGATCGAAATCGGGGCGTAGGTGGTCTCGCTTGCCCACACGTGACGCGTCGGACAGATTGAAGCCGTACGCATCGGGGGAGGCAGGCATGGACATGAGTATGGATTCGGGCATACCAGGCAGAATTCGCAGCGCGCTTTTTCTTGACTTTGACAATATTTACAGCGGGCTGCGTGAGACGGATCGGGCTTCGGCGGAGATTTTCGCCCGTAAGCCCTCCCAGTGGTTGGAGTGGTTGGAGAACGAGGCGATCGAGCGTGGCCTGCGCCGATCCCTGCTTGTGCGCAACTGTTATCTCAACCCGGTCATGCACGACCGTTACCGGGCCTTCTTCACGCGGTCGGCCTTTCGCGTGATCGACTGCCCGCCGTTGACGGGGCGGGGCAAGAACAGCGCCGACATCCACATGGTGATGGATGTCCTGGATACGCTCCAGCACTCGACCCGTTTCGACGAGGTCATCATCATGAGCGCGGACGCGGATTTCACGCCCGTGCTGCTGCGACTGCGCAGCCACGATCGGCGCACCATGGTGATCGCCAGCGGCCCGGCCGCCCAGGCGTACGTCGCGGCGGGCGACGTGGTGATCAGCGACCAGGAGTTCATCGAACGGGCGCTGCGCGACGAGATCGACGTCGCGCCGGCCGACGAGGGCGTGCGCGAGCAGGTGATGGCACACGTGCGCGCGCAACTCGGCGGATCCGAGGAGCCGATCGTGCTCGCGACGCTGGCCCACTCGGTGCTCCAGCAGGTCGGCCGCGAACAGGTCACCCGCACCCGCTGGGGCGGGGCGGCCACCTTCTCGTCCCTGCTCGAACTGATGCTGGAGCAGGGCAGCGACGAGAAGCTGCTGATCAGCCGGGTGCCACCGGGTTACATCTACGACCGCACCCGACATCAGGCGCCCTCGGCCCGCCCCAACGGCCAGGGCCGGATGGACCACGTGCGCGAGCCGGTCCGCGACCTGATCGACCGGGTGGCCACGGTCACCGGGGCACCCCGGCTCTCCCCGGAGGAGTACCACGTGCTCTTCGAGGAACTGCACGCCGAGGTCAGCGAGAACGGCTTCCAGGGCAACCAGACCTCGGGCGCGGTCCGCGACCGATGCGCCGAACGCATGCAGACGATCGCCCGCAAGGCGATCGCGTTCGTGACCACCGGGCTGGTCTACTCCGGCTACTGGTCCTCCACCGCGCACCCGGTCGCCTCCGCCGACGACCTGGCCGACGCCTTCCTGCGCAACGTCGAAACCCTGTGCGCCAACGCCCGCCTCTACCTCAACGACACCGAACGCGCCCTTCTCACCGAGTGGCTGCACGGCACCCCCGCCGCCCCGACCCTGATCGCCCCCGACCTGACCACCGTCCCGGGCGTCAACGGCACCTGACCCCACCGACGGGTGCGGTCCCGCACCGCACCCGTCAGGACGTCGGAGCCGGCGGAACCGACGGCGAAACGGACGTCGAAACGGACGTCGGAGTCGACGACGAGCCCGACGACGGCACCGATGCCCCCGCCGCGGTGAAGCACGGCGACGTGACTTCGATCACGATCGCGTCGGACACCGGCCGATCCGGCGTAACGAGCGCCGAGAAGAGCCGAAGCCCATAGCCACTCTTGCGGTCACTCGCGTTCAGCACCGCAGCCGGTCCCGGTCCGCCCGCCCCGTCGAACCAGATGTCGATCCCGCGCGCCCGCATCCCGGCCCGCACCCGCTCGTAGGCGTCCGGGTGCGACGGGCCCGCAAGCGGCACCCGGAACACACTCTCGACCCCGGATCCGCCCGCAGCCCAGTCGTCGTAGCACTGCACCGGATCCGACCACACTTTCGTGGACACGGCCTCGAAGGGTCCGTTACCGATCCACCCCGTGATGTCCGACGCATATCCCGAAACGTTCCGCCGCATCTCCTCGACGTTGTGCACCGGCGCCGGCTCGGTCGACCGCTTCGGCATGTCGAACGCACTGCCCAGCCCACATCCCGCGCCGGAAACCATCAGCGCCGCTGCCAGGACCACCGCACGAACTCGCTTCGGGAACACGGGGTTTCACTTTCGTCGGGGCCTCGGGAACAGCTCCACCCTGGCTCTCGACGCCGCCCCGTCGCGTGAGCCCGCGTACTCAATCCCGTACCCGAGGCCCCCGGAACGACCCGACCGGGGCCGCCCCGGGAGCACCGTCCGCCGCCGTGACCGAGACGAACACGGTCACGGACGGCGGACCGGCAAGCCCTAGAACTGCCCGCGGCGGTACAGCCCCACGACCGCGGCGCCGCCGAGGCCGATGTTGTGCGTCAGACCGACCTTGGCGTCGGCGACCTGGCGACCCTCGGCGAGGCCGCGCAGTTGCCAGCTCACCTCGGCGGCCTGGGCCAGGCCGGTGGCGCCGAGCGGGTGGCCCTTGGAGATCAGCCCGCCGGACGGGTTGACCACCCAGCGACCGCCGTAGGTGGTGGCGCCGTCGGCGACCAGCTTGCCGCCCTCGCCCTCGCCGCACATGCCCAGCGCCTCGTAGGTGAGGATCTCGTTGATCGAGAAGCAGTCGTGCAGCTCGATCACGTCGACGTCCTCGATGCCCAGACCGGACTGCTCGAAGACCTGTCGACCGGCCGCCGCCGACATCGGCTTGCCGACCACGTCGATGCACGACTTCGAGGCGAAGCTCTCCTCGGTGTCGGTGGTCATCGACTGCGCGACGATCTCGATCGCCTGGTCCTGCAGGCCGTGTTCGCGCACGAAGCGCTCGCTGACCACGAGCGCCGCGGCGGCGCCGTCCGAGGTGGGCGAGCACTGGAGCCGGGTAAGCGGCGCGTGGATCTCCTTGGCGCCGAGCACCTCTTCGAGCGAGTACTCGACCTGGAACTGGGCGTACGGGTTGTTCACCGAGTGCCGGTGGTTCTTGACGCCCACGTGCGCGATCTGCTCGGCGGTGGTGCCGTAGCGGGCCATGTGCTCGCGGGCCGCGTTGCCGAAGATCTGCGCGGTCGGCGGCGCGGTCATCGAGAACCCGTGCGCGTCGCCCATGATCTTGTAGTGCGCGGCGACCGGCGACGTGGAAAAGTCGCCCTCGCCGCCCCCGCCCAGCGAGCCGCGCTTCATCTTCTCGAAGCCGATCGCGAGCACACAGTCGTTCAGCCCACCGGCGACGAACTGACGAGCCATCATCAGCGCGGACGAGCCGGTCGCACAGTTGTTGTTGACGTTGTAGACCGGCACCCCGGTCAGACCCAGCTCGTACACCGCACGCTGCCCGGCGGTGGACGCCTGGAAGCAGTAGCCGACCGGCGCCTGCTCGACCAGGTCGTAGCCGACGCCCGCGTCCGCCAGGGCCTTGTCGCCGGCCTCCTTGACCATGTCCCAGTACTGCCAGTCGCGGCTCTCCGGCTTCTCGAACTTGGTCATGCCGACGCCGACGATGAATGCCTTTTGTGCCATGTCGCGAACTCCCACTGAACGAATGCGGAACGAGGACGAGAGGAACGAGGACGAGAGGAACGAGAACGAAAACGGACTACTTCTCGGTGGGCTGCGGGTCCCTCGGCAGCCCCAGGATGCGTTCGCCGACCACATTGAGCTGGACCTGCGTGGTGCCGCCGGCGATGGTCAGGCAGCGGCTCATCAGGAACCCGAACGCGGCCTTTTGCCCCGCCCCCTCGTCCACCGCGCCCAGCGGGCCCAGCAGTTCGAGGGACAGCTCGGACTCGCGCTGCTGGTGCGGCGTGCCGACCAGCTTGCGCACCGAGGCACCGGCGCCCGGCTCCAGACCCGACAACCGGGCCAGCGTGGTGCGCAGTTCGATCAGCGCGAGCGAGGACGCCTCGGCCACCAGCGCGCCCAACCGCTCCCGGAAGCCGCCGTCCACGAACTCGCCCGCCGGCCCGTTCACCGAGGCGACCAGATTCGCGATGCCCGCGCCGAACGAGCTGCCCGCGCCCATGTGCACCCGCTCGTTGCCGAGCGTGTTGCGGGCCACCTGCCAGCCCTCGTCGACCTTGCCGACCACCATGTCGTCCGGCACGAAGAGGTCTTCGAGGAAGATCTCGTTGAACATCGCCAGGCCGCTGATCTCCTTGAGCGGCCGGATGTCCAGACCCGCCGCGGCCATGTCCACGATGAAGTAGGTCAGGCCCTCGTGCTTGGGCTTGTCCGGCGAGGTGCGCGCGAGCAGGATGCCCCACTGCGACTCGCGGGCCCGCGAGGTCCACACCTTCTGGCCGTTGATCAGCCAGCCGCCCTCGGTCCGGGTCGCCCGGGTGCTGATCGCGGCCAGGTCCGAGCCCGCGCCCGGCTCGGAGAAGAGCTGACACCACTGGATCTCGCCGCGCAGCGTCGGCGGCGCGAACCGCTCCTGCTGGGCCGGGGTGCCGTAGGCGATCAGCGACGGGATCACCCAGTTGCCCATGGTGATGTCCGGCAGCCGCACGCCGAGCGCCTTCATCTCCTGCTGGATCACCAGTTGCTCGACCGGCCCGGCGCCGATGCCGTACGGCTTGGGCAGGTACGGCGCGGCATAGCCCAGCGGGGCCAACCGGGCACGCTGCTCGGCGCCGGACTCGCCGGCCACCTCGGTCAGGATCGCCCGCGCGGTGTCGCGCAGGTTCTCCGCCTCCGCGGGCAGGTCCAGGACCAGCTCGCGGCGCGCCCCGGCGCTCGCCAGCTCGGTCACCCGCAGCCGCCAGAACGCGGCGGGCCCGGCGTACTGCCGCAGGGTCAGGCCCCGGCGCAGGTAGATGTGCGCGTCGTGTTCCCAGGTGAAGCCGATCCCGCCGAGGATCTGCACGCAGTCCTTGGTGGTGGTGAAGGCCGCCTCGATCGCGTACGTCGCCGCGATCGCCGCGGTCAGCGACCGGGTCGGCGCGTCCGAGCCCGCGTCGATCGCGCGCGCCGCGTCCCAGGTGACCGCTCGCGACTGCTCGACCCGCACCAGCATGTCCGCGCACAGGTGCTTGATCGCCTGGAACTGCCCGATCGGGCGGCCGAACTGCTCGCGCACCTTGGCGTATTCGGTCGCCGTGGTGAGCGCCCACTCGGCCACCCCGCAGGCTTCGGCGGACAGCAGTACGGCCGCCAGGTCGCGGGCCAGGTCCTCGTCCACACCGCCGAGCACCCGCCCGGGGGCGACCACGGTGTCCACGGTGACCTCGGCGCTGCGCCGGGTCGGGTCCACGCTCTTGAGCGCCCGGATGCTCACGGCCGCGGCGTCCACGACCACGTGGACCGACGTGCCGTCGGCCCGGCGCGCGGCCAGCACCAGCACGTCGGCGAGCGCACCGCCCAGGATCGGCGTGGCCACCCCGCTCACCCGCAGGCCGCCCGCCTCCTCGGCGGCCAGCACGGTGCCCGGGTTCGGGGCGACCGCGCCGATCAGGGTGCCGTCCACCAGTCCCGGCAGCAGTTCCTTGGCCGCGTCGCCGCCGTCCGCCTGGATCAGCGCCGAGGCCAGCACGGTGGGCAGGAACGGGCCGGGCAGCATGCCCTGGCCGGCCTGCTCCAGCGCGACGGCGGTCTCCACCAGGCCGTAGCCCGCGCCGCCGAACTCCTCCGCGACATGCATGCCGAGCAGGCCCTGCTCGGCCAGGCCGGCCCAGTGACCGGGCCGTTCCTCGGCCTCCGCCTCCAGCACCCGGCGCACCTCTCCGATGGGTGCAACACGTTGCACCCATCCGCGTACCGATTCCGCCAGGGAGCGATGCTCCTCCGTGATGCCGATGGCCATATCGCGCCTTCCATGACTTCCGTGACTCGGTCCAGTACTTGCGATAGTAGAACCCGTTTCAATTAATCGGGAGACCGAAGTCGGGTCGAGGACCTCGAATGTGGCCCCCGACACGGTGCCGCGACCCGGGCTGCGGCAGCATGGCCGCCCGGGGTCGCACCGACCCGGAGCGCCGCGCACGGCCTCGATCAAGGAGAACCCCAGGATGAGCACCATCGACCCCGCCGTGCGGGCCGCGTTCGAGGCCGCCACCGGATTCATGCCCGCGAACGAGGGCGACGCGCTGTACGCGGCGGCGGCCGAGGCCGCCAAGGTCGGCCCGCTGGTCGAACTGGGCAGCTACTGCGGACGCTCGACGATCCTGCTCGCCGCGGTCGCCCGCGACGCCGGCACCGTGGTGGTCACCCTCGACCACCACCGCGGCTCCGAGGAGCAGCAGCCGGGCTGGGAGTACCACGACCCGACCCTGGTCGACCCCGAGGTCGGCGTGATGGACACGCTGCCGCGCTTTCGGCGCACGCTGTACAAGAGCGGCCTGGAGCCGTACGTGGTGGCCCTGGTCGGCCACAGCCGGGTGGTCGCGCCGCTGTGGAACACCCCGGTGGGCCTGGTGTTCATCGACGGCGGGCACACCGACGAGCACGCGCAGGGCGACTACGAGGGCTGGGCGCCGCACGTGGCGGTCGGCGGACTGCTGCTGATCCACGACGTGTTCCCGGATCCGGCCGACGGTGGCCAGGCGCCGTACCGGGTCTACCTGCGCGCGCTGGCCTGCGGCGCCTTCGAGGAACTGCCCGGCGACGGGTCGCTGCGGGTGTTGCGGCGCATCGCGCCCGGCATCTGAGCGGTACGACGACCGAACGCCCGCGCGGCACGACGGCCGGCGGCACGACGCCCGAGCGCCGAGCGGCCACGTCGCCATGTCGACCAGGTGACGGCACATCCGGTCAAGATCGATTCGAGCCTGATTCGATTCCCGAAAGCAATCGGATCCGGTCCCGCGCGGGTCCGGTTTGCTGGGACAATGCCGATCCGGGGAAGGACGCGGGGGGATCTTGATGTCCGATCGACACCAGCACGACGACCGGCCCGGTGAACCCGCGGCGGACGGCGAACAGTTCGAGACCGTCTGGGACCGGTCCGCCAACGGCGGCGTGGGCGGCTGGGTGCGCCGCCGGGTCACCGCGGCCCCGACCGCGGTGAATCCGGACGTGCCGCCACGCCCGTACCACCAGCCGACCGCACACCTGCCGGCCGCCGGCCCGCCCCGACCGGGAGGGCAGCCCGGTCCGCCTGCTCCGCCGCAGGACCAGGACACAGTGGACAATCCGGCCGCCCGCGGCCTGCCCGCCGGCCCACCGCCGCCCGCGTGGCCGGTTCCCGCCCCGCCGGCGGCGCCCCGGCCGACCGAACCGCCCGGCGAGCCGGCGCCCGCCGACTGGTTCCAGCACGAGCGCGGCCCCTCGCCGCTGCCCCCGGGCGGCACCTTCGCCGACGCGGCGCACACGCCCGTGCACGGCTACGGCATGCCCCCGGCGCGCGACGTGCCTCCCGCGCCGGACTGGTATCGCGGCGCCACCCCGCCGCCGCCCGGCCCGCTGTCCCCGGCCCCGCCCGGCCCCTCGTTCGAACGCACGCTGCTGTTCATCGTGGTCGCCGTGGTGTTCGTCGCCGCGCTGGGCACGCTGTTCGCACTGCGACCGTGGGAGGACGACAAGAAGACGCCGGCCGCGCACGGCGCGACGAGCCCCGGGCAGTCCGCGCCCGGCTCGCCGATCCCCTCCGACGGCGGTTCGGGCGGGCAGCAGGGGCTGCCTCCGGCCACGCCCCCGTCGCAGAACCCGGTGGTGACCACCCAGCCGCCGACCAGCGCGCCACCGGACGCCCGCACGCAGGCCGCCGCGCTGGACTCGCTGCTCTCCCGCAGCGGTTCGTCCCGGCAGTCGGTGATCGACGCGGTGAACAACGTCGGTTCCTGCTCGGCGCTGGCCGCCTCCCGCACCGCCCTGCTCGACGCCGCCACCCAACGCGACCAACTGGTCGCCCAGTTGGACACGATGCGCTTCGACGGGGTGCCCCAACTGCAAGCCGCCGCGCCGACGTTGCGCACCGCGTGGACCGCCTCGGCCCGCGCCGACCGGGCCTTCGCCGCATGGGCGCAGTCGGCCGCCGACTCGGGCTGTCCGGGCACCCGTTCGTTGTACGACGACGGGGCCACGATCAGCGCCGAGGCGTCCGGCGCCAAGAAGTCCTTCGTCGACACCTGGAACTCCGTCGCGCCGCAGTACGGCCTCACGTCCAGGAGTGAACTTGACCTCTGACCGCCGCGACGACCGCGGCCGTCCCGACGACCCGCACGCCGCGCACTCCCGCGCCGCGGACGGCTTCTTCGGCCACTCCGCCTCGCACGAGGCCCGACTGGAGGCCGCGCACGACCGGTTGCGCCGGCGCCGACGGGTCACCCTGACCGTACTGGCGCTCGCACTCGCCGCCACCGGCATCACCACGATCGCGGTGGCCTGGCCGGACGGCTCCGACGCCCGGCACGCGAGCGCCGACCGGCCGACGGCGAGCGGCACGACCTCCGCCGTGCCGGGCTCCGGGCCCGATCCCGCGGCGGCCGGCGGTGCACCGGTCCCGGCGCCGACCACCCCGGCGGGTGGGCAACAGCCGTCCGCCGCACCGACGACCGCCGCCCCCGCCACCTCGGCCGGCCCACCCGCACCGCGCGCCGGAACCGCCGGACTGCCGCTCTCCGGGCGGGTCGTGATGATCGACCCGGGCCACAACCCGGGCAACGGTGCGCATTCCCGCGAGATCAACAAGCAGGTGTACGCGGGCGGGCTGACCAAGGAGTGCGACACCACCGGCACCGAGACCGACAAGGGCTACACCGAGGCCGAGTTCACCCTCGACGTGGCGCACCGGGCCAAACGCCTCCTGGAGGCCCAGGGCGCCACGGTGCTCTACACCTGGGAGACCGAGGCGTGGGGCCCGTGCGTGAACGAGCGGGCCGCGCGCGGCAACGCGGCCGCGGCGGACGCGATCGTGTCCATCCACGCGGACGGCGGGCCGGCGGGCGGACGCGGCTTCCACGTCATCCTGCCCGCCACGGTCAAGGACAAGAACGTCGACACCACCCCGATCCTGGCCTCCTCACGCGCGCTGGGCACCAACCTGGCCGCCGCCTTCCGGGCGGCGACCGGCACCGGCCCCGCGACCTACCTGGGCACCCAGGACGGTCTGGTCACCCGCACCGACCTCGGCGGGTTGAACCTCTCCACCCGACCCAAGGTGTTCATCGAATGCGGCAACATGCGCAACGCCACGGACGCCGCGCAGTTCACCGACGCGAACTGGCGCGAACGCGCCGCGTCCGGGATCGCGACTGGCATCACGGCCTATCTGCTGAAGGGGACGTGAGCCCCGAGTCGGCTGTCCCCTAGGGTCTTTCCGACCGTCCTCGTCGCCCCCGCGCCGCTGACGGTCCCCGGTTCGCGGCGCCCACGCGCGCCATGTACCACCGGACGGTTCCGGGTCGGGCAACGACCGCCGTGAACCGCACGATCGGGCCCGGCGCGAGCCGTCCACGCACCGCATGTCGTCCGGCGCGCCCCGCGCCGCCGACACACGTCCCCTCCGTACCTGTTAAGGAGAAACGTTGAACCGGAAAGGGATCACGAGGGGCGATGCGATCGTCATTCTCGCGATCGTCCTGATCTTCATCTTCTCGTTCTTCAAATACTACGAAATCAGCGAATCCCTGAGCAGCGACGACAGCGACAGTCCGTTCAGCGGGCGCAGCCGGAGTCAGGGCTGGAACGCCTGGACCGTCAACTTCTATCCGCTGATGCCCGCCGTGGTGCTGGTCCCGCTGCTGGCCGCGCTGCTCCTGGTGATCGGCCGCTTCGTGGCCCAGCCGGACCGGCAGGTGCTCGGCCTGGCCCCGCGCCAGTGGGCGATCGCGTTCGGCGTGACCGGCGCGATCAGCGGCTTCTTCGCCCCGTTCGGGGCGGGCGGCGTGATCGGCGACATCGTCAAGGGTTCGGACACGGTCGATGCCGGACCCACCGTCTTCGCCTGGTTGATGATGGTGGCCGGGCTCATCGCGGCGCTCTTCCTGCTCATCGGGGATCGCATCCCCAGCCTGGCCGCGCCGCTGTTCAGCCCGGTCCCGCAGCAGCCGTGGGGCTACCCGCCGAACGGCACGGGCGGCTACCCGGCCCCGGTCGACCCGAACACCGGCTACCCGCTGCCGAACGCCACCGGCGCCTACCCGGCGCCCGCCTACCCGGCACCGGGCACCGGCACGGGCGCGGGCGCGGGCGCGCCGATGGCGGGCGTGCCGGCGCACATGCCCCCGCCGGACGTCACCGGCGCCGCCGGCACCGGGACCGGCGTCGCGCCGGTCCCCGGACAGCCGGCTCCGGCCGCGACCGGGTCGAGCGCACCGGAGTTCGCCCAGTTCTGGTTCGCCGTCCCGGAGGCCCGGACGCTGGCGCCCGCCGAGGGGCTGTCCAAGGAACCGGTGGCCACACTGCAGACCGGCCAGTGGTACCTCGCGGTCGCCCCGCACCCGGGCGGCGTCCTGGTCGAGGTGGACGGTGTTCGAGGGGTCCTGAGCAACGTCTCCGGCATCCAGCGCGGAGAATGACGGTACGTCAACCGCCGGTGCCGGCGCGGGCGACCGCGCCGGCACCGGGGACGGTCCGGCCGCCGCACGGCAATTCCGAGCAGTACGAAAGCCCTGTCAGGGAGGAGCACGATGCCACGCAAGGGCGTCACCCGAGGTGATCTGATCGTCGCCGTGGCGGCGATCGGAGTTCTGGTCTTCTCGTTTCTCCCCTGGTACACGGTGACCGCCAAGGGCAAACAGATCGTCGGGGGAACCACCGACTACTCGGCCTGGATCGGCGACTTCACGCCGCTGGCGCCCGCGGTCGTGCTGCTGTCCTCGATCTCGCTGGTGCTGCTGCTGATCGGCCGCTACACCTTCCGGCCCGGATCGCCGCAGCCGACCGAGATCCAGTTCTGTGGGCTGGCTCTTCGGCAATGGGGCGTCGCGCTGGGCGTCGCGTCGGCGTGGAGCGCGGTGTGGGCCGTGTTCGGCGCGGACGGCGGCTACGAGAAGTTGGCGCGCTACGCCCAGGAGGTCGCCCGCGCCGGCGACCCGCAGGCGAGCGTGGACGCCGGACACGGCTGGGGTGCGTGGGGGTTGGCGGGCTTCGCCGTGCTCCAGGCCCTGTTGCTGTTGACCGTGGATCGCATCGGCGGCCTCAACGCCCCGCTGGTGCGCCCGCGCGAGAACAACTGGCAGGGCTACCCCGGCGGCGGCTTCCCCGGCGCTCCCGGCGGGTATCCGCCCGGCCCGCCCGGCACCGGTGGCTTCCCGATCCCGCCGCCCGTCGCGCCGCCGGTCTACGGGCCGTCGGGCAACACTCCCCCGCCGCAGACACCGCCGATACAGCCGATGCAGCCGCCCGCGGTCCAGCCGCCGGTACTGCTGTTCAAGCAGGACGACTCCCCGGAGCCCGCCGCCCTCGAACGCGAGCCGGAATCCGGCGACCCGGGCACGTTCGAGCAGTACTGGCTGGCCGTTCCCGAACCGAGGCCGCTGCACCCGCTGGACCACGCCGGTGACGCGCCGGCCACCCTGCATCCGGGCGTCTGGTATCTCGCGGTGGGTGTTCGAGACGGCGGCGTCGTCATCGATCTCGACGGACTACAGGGCCTGTTGACCGATCTGACGGGTGTTCAGCGCGGCGAGTAGACATCTTCGAGAAAATGCCCCCATACGGCGCGTCGTGTGGGGCCGGGACACAGATCGTTCCCTCGTCTGGCACAGTGTCCCCGGACCAATGCACCGAGGACGCGCGGGGGCGACGTCGGTGGCACGACATGGGTCGCCCCCGTACGCTGTCGGCGCCCATCCCCCTCGGGAGGAGTATTAGTGGACGTCAGAAAGCTTTCGCGTGGCGACGCGGTCATCGGGGTCGCCGCCGTGCTCATCTTCATCTTCTCGTTCCTGAACTACATCAAGTCGACGCGTTCGGAGGATGGTGTCAACGCGTGGTCGTCGCACCTCGCGCCGACCCTCTTCGCCGTGGTCCTCACGCCGATCATCGCGGCCGTCCTGTTCATCCTCGGTGGCCTGCTCCCGCAGCTCCAGGACAAGCAGATCCTCGGTCTGACCGCACGTCAGTGGGCGTTGCCGCTCACGATCCTGGCGCCGATCTCCGCGCTGTGGTCGATCGCGCAGGCGGACAGTGACCTCGGCATCGAGATGGGGATCGGTGGCATCTTCCTCATCCTGCTGGTCATCGTCCTCGTCGCGACGATGATCGCCACCACCGTGGCGCCCGCCCTCCAGGCGCCGCTGCTCGGCGCGGCCGGCCCCGCAGCGGCCCCGCAGGGTCAGTACGGCGGCCCGCAGGGTCAGCAGCAGCAGTACGGCGGCGCGCCCTTCGGCGGTCCGCAGGGCCCCCAGGGCCCCCAGGGCCCGCAGTCGTACGGCGGCGCCCCGCAGCAGGGCGGCTTCGGCGGCCCGGCGCCGCAGGGTCCGCAGGCCGGCTTCGGCGGCCCCGGCCCGCAGGGTCCGCAGGGCCCCGGCGGCATGCAGCAGCCCGCCCCCGGCGGCCAGGCACCCTTCCAGCCCTTCTGGTTCTCGGTGCCGGACTCGCGTCCGATGCTGGACGAGCACACCAACCAGGAGAAGGGCGTCCTGAACACGGGCGTCTGGTACCTGGCGGTGGCCGAGCACCCCAACGGCCTGCTCGTCGAGGTCGACAACGTGCGCGGCGTGCTCCAGAACACGATCGGCATCCAGCGCTCGTGACACCGGTGCTCCCGAGGAACCGGTAGTACCGAGACACCGCGACTCGGCAATACGACAGGGCGTCGTCCACATCGGACGGCGCCCTGTCGCATGCCCGGAGCGGGCGCCCGAGGGAGGCGGCCTCCCAGGAAAGTAAAACGTGTTCTAGTCTGCGGAGGCGATTCGCCGTGCTACTCCGTGGAGGTAACGCCATGAGGCTGGGTCTGACGTTCGGATACTGGGGCCGAGGCCCGTCCGCAGGCTTCGTCGAGTCGGCCCAAAAGGCCGAGCAACTCGGGTTCGACGCGGTGTGGACCGCCGAGTCCTGGGGCTCGGACGCCTTCACGCCGCTGACCTGGATCGCCGCCCACACCTCACGCATCAAGCTGGGCACGGCGGTGACCCAGATGACCGCACGCACGCCCACCGCGACCGCGATGCACGCGCTGACCCTGGACCACCTCTCCGGCGGCCGGGTGATCCTGGGCCTGGGGCTCTCCGGCCCGCAGGTGGTCGAGGGCTGGTACGGACGGCCGTTCCCGAAGAGCCCGCTGACCTTCACCCGCGAATACGTGGACGTGATCCGCCAGGTGTTGCGCCGGGAGGGACCGGTGGTCGCCGAAGGCCGCTACGCCCGCCACCCCTACACCGGCGAGGACGGCAGCGGACTGGGCAAGTCGCTCAAGTCGATCACCCACCCGCTGCGGGCCGATCTGCCGATCTTCCTCGGCGCCGAGGGGCCGAAGAACGTGCACCTGACCACGCAGATCGCGGACGGCTGGTTGCCCCTGCACTGGGCGCCGACCCGCCCCGAGGTGTACGCGGACGCCCTGCGCGACAAGCCGGCCGGCTTCCGGATCGCGCCGATGGTGCAGGTGGCCCTCGGCGACGACGTCGAACAGGCGATGTACCCGATCAAGGCGGCGATGGGCTTCTACGTCGGCGGCATGGGCGCGAAGAACAAGAACTTCCACGCCGACCTGATGCGGCGGTTCGGCTACGCCGACGAGGCGGACCGGATCCAGGAGTTGTTCATGGCCGGCAAGCGGGACGAGGCGATCGCCGCCGTCCCGAGCGCCTTCGTCGACGAGATCGCGCTGGTCGGCCCGGCGGCCCGAATCCGCGAGCGCTTCACCGCCTGGGCCGCCGACCCGCACGTCACCGACATGATCGTCACCACCCGCAACCTGGAGGCCCTCGAACTCCTGGCCGAACTCGCCACCTGAGCACCGGGAGCGGCCGGGCCGCCGATCCACCCGCCGGCCCCGCCGCTCCACCGCCCACCCCGGTCAGGGGCCCGGACAGGGCCTAGGGCAACGGCGCCATGCACAGTTCCTGATTGCGCGACGGCAACGGGTAGTAGACCGGCGAACGACCCGGGCAACTGGTCGCGTTCGTGGCGGCCAGCGGGTGCACCTCGTCGATCCGCAGGCGGCCCTGGCGATCCGGCGGGAGGGGGCCCTGGCACGCGACCAGCGAGGCCAGGAAGGCCCATTGCCGACCGTCGCGCGTCTCCGCGGGCACACACTCGCCCGGGTGGAAGACCCGCTCCAGGCACAGCGCGACCACGCCGGGGGTCGTCGGCCAGCGACTGCGCCCGTCGGTGCTCATACAGTCCGTCGTGCCGGCGCCGGCCGAGGTACGCGCCAACACCCGCTGCCGCGCCGCCGGGTCCTCGCAGGGCAAGGTGCGAAACGCGGCGGGTCGCCATCCCGGCGTGCCGTCGCTCGCGAAGTCCACACACGCGCCCACCGGGGCGCTCGCCACGAACGCGGCGATCGGATCGGTCGGCGCGCCGGAGGAACGAGCATCGGCCGCACCCGCCTTGCCCCGATCCCGGTCCTCGCGTCCACGCTCGTAGGCGACACCGCCGAACAGGCCGCCCACCAGGGCGATCACCACGAGCACGGCGACCAGCCACCAGCCGGCCCCGCCACCCTCGTGCGGCTCGGGTGGGGCGGGCAGGTCGTAGGTGTCCGGCCGATCGTCGCTGTCGTCGATGCGCGGCACCATCGCCTCGACGATCCGGGCCAGTTGCATCGTCTCGGCGACCGCCGGCTCGTCGGCCGAGGCCCCGGCCGGCTCCGCCGCAGCAGGCTTCGTCGACGCTCCCGCGTCCGCCGGTTTCGCCCCGACCGGCTTGACCGGGCCGACCTTGTCACCGACCGAACCCCCGTGCGCGGAACCGCCCTTCGCCTGGGCGTCGAGTCGATCGGCGAGCGGCACGGTCGGCGGGTCACCGACCAGGCGCCCGCGCCGGTGGTACGCGTCGATCAGCTCCAACGCGGGCCCCGGCAACCACGAGGCGGCGCCGTACGCCCCCCGACGATCCACCGAATCCGGTGAGTCCGGCGAATCCGCCGAACCCGGTGAATCCAGCGCCACCTCGTCGAGCAGCGCACGCGGGGTCGGCCGATCCGCCGGGTCCCGGGCCAGACAGGAGCGGATCAGCGCGATCAACTCTTCCGGCACATCGGCCAGTTCCGGCTCGCCGGTGGCCACACTGCGTCGGATCGCCGCCTCGCCGGTACCGGAGTGTGGGGGTCGCCCGGTCGCCGCGAAGCAGAGCAGCGCGCCGAGCGCGTAGACATCGGACGCCGGCCCCGGGTCCTCGCCTCGGGCCTGCTCCGGCGCGAGGTAGCCGGGCGCGGCGAGCGGACTGCCCGCGCCCTCGATCCCGAATCCGGTCACCCTCGGCCCGTCCGAGGCCACCACGATCTGCGCCGGTCGCAGATCTCCGTGCGTCAGCGACGCCTGATGAATCGTCACCAGCCCCTCGGCGATCCCGGCGGCGAGCCACCGCACCGCGTCCGGCGGCAGCGGTCCGCACGAGATCACCAGGTCGCCGAGCGACGGTGCGGGCACGTACACCGAGGCCACCCACGGATTGCGGGTCGCGCCACCGGCCGAGATCACCTCGATCACGCCGGGCCCGCGCACCTTCTGCGCCCGCTTGATGCCCTGCTGCTCGCCGTACAACATCCGCACGGCCATCGGCCGCCCGGCAGCGGTTCGCGCCAGATACACCCACCCGGGGCTGCCGGCGCCCAGCAATCCCACCACCGTGTAGGGACCTATTCGATCCCCCGGCTCCAACCCAGCCGCCATACCCACCCTCGTCACGCGAGTCGCCCAGCCCCCCACGCGAACCCTATTGCCGCCACGACCTGCCCCAACAACCGAGCACACCGCCCCCACTCGTCACCCAAGCAAGAACAGCCCACCCGAAGCCGGCAACCCAGCCCGCCCCCACTCAAGGACAAGCCCGCAAACCACCCCACACACCCCCAAGCCAAGCAAAACCAGCCCGCCCGACACCTGAGGACAAGCCCACACCCCGCCCCACGACACCCAAGCCAAGCAACTCCAGCCCGTCCGACACCTGAGGACAAGCCCGAAACCCGCCCCATCACACCCGAGCCAAACAACCCCAGCCCGTCCGACACCTGAGGACAAGCCCGAAACCCGCCCCATCACACCCGAGCCAAACAACCCCAGCCCGTCCGACACCTGAGGACAAGCCCGAAACCCGCCCCATCACACCCGAGCCAAACAACCCCAGCCCGTCCGGCGCCTGAGGACAAGCCCGTCCGGCGCTTGAGGACCCCCGACTCAGACCCCGTCCACACACAGCTCCGACCCACACCGCACCTGAGCCGGATCCAGCCCCACCGGCAGGAAATCCCCCTCGAACGCCGAAGCCGCCCCGCCGAACACCGCCGTCGTGGCCGGCTCCCCGCCCAGCACGGCGGTAGCCAAAATCATCGCGCCCGCCGTCCACGCGGTCCGCTCCACCGGCCAGATCGCATCGTCCTCGAACACGTACCCGGTCCAGTACAGCCCGTCCTCGTGCCGCAGCCGCTGGATCCACGAGACGATCTCCACCGCCCGGTCGCTCTCCCCCAACGCCCAGAGCGCGATGGCCAGTTCGCAGCTCTCCGCGCCGGTGACCCAGGGCCGGTCGGAGACACACCGCACGCCCAGCTCCGGCACCACGAAGGTGTCCCAGCCGGCCTTGATCCGCTCGTCCGCCGCCGGCCCCCGCAGCGCGGTGCCCAGGATCGGGTAGTACCAGTCCATCGAGTATCGGTTCTTGTCCAGGAACCGCTCGGGATGCGATACCACCGCATGGCCCAACCGCCCCGCGGCCAACTCCCAGTCCGGCTGCGGCTCGCCGAGGTGCTCGGCGATCGCCAGCGCACACCGCAGCGCCTGGTACATGCTCGCCGACCCGGTGAGCAACGCGTCCGGCACCGGCACGCCGTGTTCGTCGCGCTTCCAGCGGATCTCCCCGCCGGGCGCCTGGAGATCGAGGATGAAGCCCATCGCCGCGCGCAGCTTCGGCCACATCCGAACCAGGAACTCCTCGCTCCCGGTGAGCAGATGGTGGTGCCACAGGCCGACCGCCAGGTAGGCCGTGAAGTTGGCCTCCTTGTTGCGATCGGTCACCACGCCGTCCACGTACGCGGCGTACCACGAGCCGTCCCGCTCCTGCCGACTCGCCAGCCAGCGATACGCCCGCTCGGCCTCGTCGTGCCGGCCGGCCACGTCGAGCGCCATCGCGGCCTCGGTGTGGTCCCACGGGTCCAGGTGTCCGCCGACGAACCACGGGATCGACCCGTCCGGTCGCTGTACGGCGGCGATCCCGTCGATCGTCACGGCCACCTGGTCGAGCGTCAACACGCCTTCCAGGGCCAGCAGTTCGAGCGCGGGCTCGGAGCCGCGACGGCGGCCCGCGACGCTCACGCGCTCGCCCCGGCGAGGTCGCCGTCCGCGCCGGCCTCGGTCTCGCCGTGCGGCCGGGGCTTGGTCGCGTAGACCACCAGGCTCTTGCCGATCAGCGGGTCCAACGCCTTCTCCGCGAGGCGGGTGGCCAGCGGGCGCTTCATGATGTCCCACACCAGGAGCTTGTGCCAGGCCCGGACCGGGAGCGCCTTGTCGTTGTCCACGCCCACCGCGCACTTGATCCACCAGTACGGCGAGTGCAGGGCGTGCGTGTGGTGGGTCCCGTACGGCCGGAGCCCGGACTCGCGGATCCGGGCCGCGAATTCGTCGCCCTTGTAGATCCGGATGTGCCCGCCCTCGACCTCGTGGTAGGCGTCCGACAGCGCCCAACAGATCTTCTCCGGCCCGTAGCGCGGCACGGTCATCGCGGCCAGGCCGCCCGGCTTGAGCACCCGGAACAGCTCGTTCAACACGCCCTTGTCGTCCGGGATGTGCTCCAGCACCTCGGAGATGATCACCCGGTCGAAGCTGTCGTCCGGGAACGGCAGCGCCAGCGCGTCCCCGACGAGCGCCTCGGCTCGCGCACCCTCGGGAACCTCACCGGCGGCCAGCATCGAGGCGAACATCGCGTCCACCTCGGCGATGTCCTTCGCGTTCTGATCGAGCGCGACCACGTCGGCGCCGCGCCGGTACGCCTCGAAGGCATGCCGGCCGCCACCACAACCCATGTCCAGGACCCGATCCCCCGGGGCCAGGGGAAAGCGGGAGAAATCCACGGTGAGCAAGTCGGCGACTCCGTCTCGTATTGCGCGAACCGGTTGCGGGGGCGGCCGGCGGGGATGGGCTGTGGTCAGCGGTTTGCGGATCCGACGCCGTGCGACGCGGGCGGCGGCAGCCGGCGGCCGAACGGCGAGCGGCCGAGCAGTACATCGCTCGCCCGTTCGGTGAGCCCGCGTCTACCGGGGCCGGCCGTGGTCGGCGCGGTGGGACCGGCCGCGAGTGCGGCCCGGTAGCTCTCCACGGTACGCACTGCCGTGTTGCGCCAGGTGAACCGCTCCAGCACCCGGGCCCGGCCCGCCTCGGCCAGTCGGGCGCGCAGTTCGGGGTCCTCCAGCAACCGGGTGAGTGCGGCGCGCAGGGCCTCCGGGTCGCCCGGCGGCACCGCGAGGCAGGTCTCCCCGTCCGGGCCGGCGACCTCGGGGATCGCGCCGCCGGTGCTGGCCACGAGCGCGGTCCCGCAGGCCATCGCCTCGGCGGCGGGCAGCGAGAAGCCCTCGTAGAGGGAGGGCACGCAGGCGACCTCGGCGCTGCGGATCAGGTCGACCAGTTCGTCGTCGGTGAGTCCGGACACGAACCGGATCGCCGAAGTCAGGCCCAGCCGGTCGATCGCACGCAGCACCGGCCCGTCCCCCTTGGGACGGCCGACCACCACGAGTTCGACGTGGTCGTGGTCGGCGCGCAGCTTGGCGAGCGCCTCGACCAGGTGGATCAGGCCCTTGAGGGGGACGTCCGCGCTCGCGGTGGTGACGATCCGGCCGGGCACCTTGGCCACCGCGGGGTCCGGCGCGAACCGATCGGTGTCGGCGCCCACCGGGACCACGGTGACCCGGCTCGGCGAGACGCCGAGGTGGTCGACGATCTCCGCCTTGGAGGAGCCGGACACGGTGAGCACGTCGCTCAGCCGCGCGGACACCCGCTTTTGCATGGTGGTGAACCCGTACCAGCGGTGCAGCGTGGCCTTGCGCCGCAGCGTGGTGGCCTCGCCGATCTCCAGCGCGCGGTCCACCGTGATCGGGTGGTGGATCGTGGTCACCAGCGGGAACCCGAGTCGGGGCAGCGCGAGTTGGCCGTAGCCCAGCGTCTGGTTGTCGTGCACGATGTCGAACTCGCCGCGCCGGGCCGCCAGGTGCCGCCACGCGCGCAGCGAGAAGGTGAGCGGCTCGGGGAAGCCCGCGGTCAGCATGCCGCCGACCTCCAGGACGTCGATCCAGTCGCGGTATTCCTTCAACCCGGGCAGCCGGAACGGATCCGGGTCGCGATACAGGTCCAGGCTGGGCAGTGTGGTGAGCTTCACGCCCTCGTCCACGACCGCGTACGGCGGGCCGGAGATCACCTCGACCTCGTGGCCGAGCCGGGTGAGTTCGCGGGACAGGTGGCGGACGTAGACTCCCTGTCCGCCGCAGTACGGATCGCCGCGATACGCCAACAGGGCGATTCGCAGGGGTCGCTCCGGGGAGGTCCGCGCCGGGTCCACCCGGGCGTCCACGGCGGTTGCGGTCTCCCGGATCACGAATGGCCCCCTATCGCTGCCCTCGTCGGAGCATAGTAGTCGCGTAATCTAGAACAAGTTTCAGTAACTGCTCGTCGGAGACCAGCCAAGATACCGCCGGGTACCCACCGCGACGGGCACCGCGTGACCCGTAACACACCGGCCGGCGAACCGCCGCGCACCGAGAGGCTGACATGACGACGTATACGAAGGCCGACCGGGCGCCGCTCACCGAGCGGCAGGAGGCGCGCCGCCGGCGGATCCTGCGGGCGACCACCCAGCTTGCCGCCCGTGGCGGCTACGAATCGGTCCAGATGCGCGAGGTCGCCGAGCTGTCCGAGGTCGCGCTGGGCACGCTGTACCGGTACTTCCCGTCCAAGGTGCACCTGCTCGTGGCGACCATGTACGACCAGCTCGACCAGTTGCACGCCCAGCTTCGCCGACGACCGCCGCGCAGCGCGAACTCGCGCGAGCGGGTGGTGGACACCCTGCTGCGCGCGTTCAAGGGCATGCAGCGCGAGCCGCACCTGACCGAGGCGATGATGCGCGCGCTCCAGTTCGCGGACCGCTCGGTGGGCGCGGAGGTGGACACCGTCAGCCGGGAGACCACCACGATGATCCTGGAGGCGATCAGCGGCGACGAGCCGGCGGCCGAGCCGACCGCCGAGGACCTCGCGGTGATCCGGGTGATCACCCACACGTGGCACTCGTCGTTGATCGCGTGGCTGAACGGCCGCGCCTCGATCGCCCAGGTCCGTACCGACATCGAAACGGTCTGCCGGCTGATCCCGGAGGACTGAGCCCACGCCAGGGGCGGGCCGCTCCGACCCGCCCCGGCGTCGCAGCCGCCTCGCCTAGTCCGGCGGAAAAACGACCTTGCCCGAGCCCACCTCGATGATCGAGATCGCCTCGACCGGGCAGCTCTCGGCCGCCTCCAGGATCGCGTCCGAGGCGTCCATCTCCTCGGCCCTGGGATGCGACTGCCGACCCGCGTCCAGCTTGAAATCGGTCGGGGCGCTGCCGATGCACATGCCCGAACCGATACAGACGCCTCTGTCGACCTCGACGCGCCAGCGATCACCCATCAGGAACACCTCTTCTTGGCTCGGCCTCGCGGGGCCTGGAACCGCCGGCCCACCCGCGCTTGGGCGGGCCGGCGGCGACGGTCAGATCTGCGCGTCGTAGCCCGCGGGCAACGCGATCGACTTGGCCTCGGTGTACGCGCCCAGGCCCTCGATGCCGAACTCGCGGCCGATGCCGGAGTTCTTGAAGCCGCCGAACGGGCCGAAGAAGTCCAGGCCGAACGTGTTCACCGAGTAGGTGCCGGTACGGATCCGGCGGGCGACGTCGATGCCCTTCTCGGTGTCGTTGGTCCACACGCTGCCGGACAGCCCGAAGTCCGAGTCGTTGGCCAGCGCGATCGCGTGCTCCTCGTCGTCGTAGGCGATCAGCGCGACGACCGGGCCGAAGACCTCCTCCTGGGCGATCCGCATCGCGTTGTCCACGTCGCCGAACAGCGTGGGCTCGACGTACCAGCCCTTCTCCAGCGCCTCGGGCCGACCGCCGCCGGCGAGCAGCTTGGCGCCCTCCTCCTGGGCGATCCGGATGTAGTCGAACGAACGCTGCTGCTGCCGCTTGGCCACCAGCGGGCCGACCTGGGTGTCGGCCGCCATCGGGTCGCCGACCTTGAGCTCGCCGACCCACGCGGTGAAGCGCTCGGCGATCTCGTCGTAGCGGCTGCGCGGCGCCAGGATGCGGGTCTGCGCGACGCACGCCTGGCCGTTGTTCATGTACGAGTTGGGCAGCAGCGTCGTGGCGGTGTGCTCCAGGTCGGCGTCCGGCAGGATGATCGCCGCCGACTTGCCGCCCAGTTCCAGGGTGACCCGGGTGAGGTTGCGCGCGGCGACCTCCATGATGCGCTTGCCCGCGCCGACCGAGCCGGTGAACGCGACCTTGTCGATGCCGGGGTGGCCGACCAGGTACTCGCTGACCTCGCGGTCGGCGGCGACGATGCTCAGCACGCCGTCCGGGAGGCCGGCCTCCCGGCAGATCTCGGCCAGGATGTACGAGTCGAGCGGGGTCTCCGGGGACGGCTTGAGCACGATCGTGCAGCCGGCCGCGATCGCCGGCGCCAACTTGGCGGCGGTGACGAACTGCGGGACGTTCCACGGCACCACGGCGGCCACCACGCCGACCGGCTCGCGGCGGATCAGCAGCGGGTTGAGCAGGCCGGCCCGCTTCTCCTCCCACTGGTAGTCGCGGGCGATCTTGGCCACCGTGTCGTAGATCATCCCGGCGCCGATGGCCTGCGCGAACAGGCCCCAGCCGACCGGCGAACCGTTCTGCGAGCCGACCACCTCGGCGATCTCCTGCGAACGCGTCATGAAGCCGTCGCGGATCTTCTCCAGGATGGTGATCCGCTCGTCCAACGACATCCGCGGCCACGGGCCCTCTTCGAACGCCTTGCGCGCGGCGGCCACCGCGGCGTCCACGTCCGCGGTCGAGGCGTGCGGAACACGCGCGATGACCTCTTCGGTGTGGGGCGAGACGACCTCGATCGTGTCCTTGCCAATCGGGTCCACCAGCTTGCCGCCGATGACCAGTTGGCTGTGCTCCACGATATCCGTCATCACGGTCCTCCTCGGTGCGGGCGTGCACACACGCTGCGCGATACAGGGGCTTGCGGGCTATGAGCAGAACTCTGACTAGAACAGATATCAGTTTGCCGATGAGGGAACAACGCATTCGGGGCTCGAATGAGACTGGAGTCTCATCGGCTGACAGGTAAGGATCGTACGTGTCGGATCTCGATCTGACGACCCCTCAAGTCACCCGTGCGGTGGTGTATGAGAGAACGTGTTCTATGGTGATCAACGAAGCCGGGCGGGCATCCGGCCTTCGGCTGGCGCCACTTCGAGAACCGTCGAGAAGGAGGCCGCCCGTGACCACCGCGCCCGACCGCCCCATCCCACCCGCTCCCCGTGTCGCCGATCTGGGCAACGGAGTGTGGACCGTCCCGGTTCCGATCCCGAACAATCCGCTCGGTTGCACGCTCGTCTATGTGCTGGAAACCGACGCGGGACCGGTCCTGGTCGACTCGGGCTGGGACGACCCGGTCTCCTACCGGGCCCTCGTCGACGGCCTGGTCGAGGTCGGCACCTCGATCGAGGACGTGCACGGCGTCCTGGTCACCCACGCGCACCCCGACCACCACGGGTTGTCCGAGAAGGTGCGCGAGGTCTCCGGCGCCTGGGTCGCGCTGCACGCGGCGGACGCCGAGCAGGTCGAGCAGATCAACAGCGCGCCGCGCGCCGCGTGGCTGCGGCACCACCTGGAGGTGCTCACCCTCGCGGGCGCACCGCAGGAGGCCCTGGACGCGCTCACCGGCCTGCGCACCGCCGCGGTCGGCAACCGCCCGCGCCTGCACTACGCGGTGCCGGACCGCGAGTTGGTGCACGGCGAGCTCGCGCCCGTGCCCGGCCGCACGGTGCGCACGGTGTGGACGCCCGGCCACACGCCCGGCCACGTCTGCCTGCACCTGGAGGGCGGCGACGGGCGGTTGCTCTCCGGCGACCACCTGCTGCCCTCGATCACGCCGCACATCGGACTCTACGACGATGCCGAGGAGGCCGACCCGCTGGGCGACTTCCTGGCCTCGCTGACACGTGTCGCGCGGTTGCCGATCACCGGCGTGCTGCCCGCGCACGAACACGCCTTCGCGGACGCCGCGGGCCGGGCGGCGGAGGTGGCCGCGTTGCACGAGGTGCGGCTCGCGGCACTGCACACCCGGCTGCGCGCGGCGTCGCTGACCCTGTGGCAGATCGCCGAGGGCATGGACTGGAACCGGCCGTGGGCGCAATTGGGCGCGCAGAATCGGCAACTGGCCCTCAGCGAGGCCGCCGCGCACCTGCGTCACCTGGTCAAGCGCGGGCGGGCGACGGCCGAGTCCGGTGCCGACCCCGTGCGCTATACGGCCGTGTGACGCTCGGGGCCCGCGGGACACCCGGGTAGGGTGGCGAGGACTCTCGACAGTCGCCCCGCGGTGCGATCCGTGGGGCGCGGTGCGATCCGCACAGCGTTCAGCGAAAGGCCATGCATGCCCTCCCCCCGACGTCGCGGGCGCGCCGCGGCGGCCTCCGTGCTCACGACGGCGCTGTTGTGCTCGGTCTGGACGGGGGGTGTGGCCGGCGCCGCGCCGACGCCGCCGCCACCCGGCGGTGCGCTCGGGGCGGGCATGGGCGCCTCGGCGCCGCCCACGACCGTCTCCGGGTCCACCGTCCGGCCGATAGTGGCGCTCTCGCCCGTTCCGGCCCGCAAGGCGCAGTCCGGCCCCGTGCCGCCCGCGCTGTACGGGAAGAGCGATCCGAGCGCGGACGGGGTCTACCGGCAGTCGCTGGCGATCCTGGCGCTGGCCTCGACCGACAGCACGCCGGCCCCGACCGCGATCGAGTGGCTGCTCGGACAGCAGTGCGCGGACGGCGGCTTCACCGCCTACCGCGCCGATCCGGCCGCGCCGTGCGACGCCGATCGGGAGGACACCGTCGCCACGGCGACCGCGATGGAGGCGTTGCGCGCGCTGCGTACGTACGACACGCGGGTCGCCCGAGGGGGCGACTGGCTCCGGTCCAAGCAGCTCCCGGACGGCTCGTTCGCGGCCGTCCCCGGTCCGAACGCGATCGGCGATCCGACCGCGACGGCGGCGGCGATCAGCGCGATCGTCACCGCCGGCCGCTCGCCGGAGTTGCTCAAGTCGCCGCAGGGCCGCACGCCGACCGACGCGCTCAGGGCCGCCCAGTTGGGCTGCACCGCGCCGGAGCCGGACCGGGGCGCGTTCGCGGCGGGCCCGGGGGCACCGGTCGACCCGCTGCTGAGTGGCCGCTCGGTGCTCGCGCTCGGCTACGGGACCCAACCGGCGGTCCCCGCACCCTCGATCGCGATCACGCCGCCGGTGTGCCCCGGCGCCGAGCCGAACCGGCAGGCGGCGGCGCAGGGCGGCGCGGCGTGGCTGATCGCCAAGCTGAAGGCGGGCGGCAACCACATCGGTGGGCCGACCGACTTCGATGCCACGGTGGCCGCGGTGCAGGCGCTGTCGGCGACCGGGCACCCGGCCGAGGCGGGCGCGGCGGCCGACTGGCTGGCCGCCGGCGCCAAGACGATGGCGGGCAACGACCCGGTCCGGCTCGCGTCGCTGATCCTGGCGGCCGTGGCGACGAACCGCACGGTGACCACGTTCGGCGGCCTGGATCTGCCGAACCTGCTCGCGGCCACCGGCCCGGCCGCGACGCCGACCGCGGACATGACCAATCAGAGCAATCTGATCGACGGCCCGGAGGACCACACGCTGCGGGACACGGTGGGCGCGGTGATCGCGGTGCTGCTGGCCGCCACCTTGATCCTGGGCATGCGGCGGGGTCGCCGCGAGGACTGAGCGCCTGCCGGAACGGGGGCGGCCCGGCCGGGCCGCCCCCGTTTCGGTGTCCGGGTCCGCTCAGTGCCTGCGGCCCGGCGTCACCTCGTGCGTCTCCAGTCGGCGTGCCTCGTCGTCGGTGAACACCCGGGAGCGGATCAGGAATCGCCTGCCGGTGGGCGCCTCGACCGAGAATCCGCCGCCCCGCCCGGGCACCACGTCCACGGTCAGGTGGGTGTGCCGCCAGTACTCGTACTGCGCCGCGGACATGTAGAACGGCTGCTCCGCGACCCAGCCCAGCAACACGTCGGCGTCGCCGACCAGGAACTCCCCGCGCGGGTAGCACATCGGCGACGACCCGTCGCAACATCCGCCCGACTGGTGGAACAACAACGGCCCGTGTTCGGCCGCGAGTTCGGCCACCAGGTCGGCGGCGGCCGCGGTGATCGCGACCTTCTCCACCGAACCGGCCCACCCCTCGGGCCCGCTCGGCGTCCGCACCGGTTCGTCCATCAGAAGAATCCGAGCTTCTTCGCCGAGTAACTGACCAGCATGTTCTTGGTGTTCTGGTAGTGGCCGAGCATCATCCGGTGGTTCTCCCGACCCATGCCGGACGCCTTGTAGCCGCCGAACGCCGCGTGCGCGGGGTAGGCGTGGTAGCAGTTGGTCCACACCCGGCCGGCCTTGATCTCCCGGCCGAACCGGTAGGCCCGCGTCGCGTCCCGGGTCCACACGCCCGCGCCCAGGCCGTACAGCGTGTCGTTGGCGATCCGCAGCGCCTCGGCGTCGTCGCGGAAGGTGGTCACCGAGACCACCGGGCCGAAGATCTCCTCCTGGAAGATCCGCATGTCGTTGCTGCCCTTGAAGATGGTCGGCTCGACGTAGTAGCCGTCCTCGAAGCCCTCGACCACCTTGCGCGCACCGCCGGTCAGGATCTCGGCGCCCTCCTGCCGGCCGATGTCGAGGTAGGAGAGGATCTTCTCCAACTGGTCGTTGGACGCCTGCGCGCCGACCATGGTCGCCGGATCGAGCGGGTTGCCCTGCACGATCGCCCTGGTGCGCGCCAACGCGCGCTCGATGAACCGGTCGTAGATCGACTCGTGGATCAGCGCCCGGGACGGACAGGTACAGACCTCGCCCTGGTTGAGCGCGAACATCACGAATCCCTCGATCGCCTTGTCGAAGAAGTCGTCGTCCTGGTCGGCCACGTCGGCGAAGAAGATGTTCGGGCTCTTGCCGCCGAGTTCGACGGTCACCGGGATGATGTTCTGCGAGGCGTACTGCAGGATGAGCCGACCGGTGGTGGTCTCGCCGGTGAAGGCGACCTTGGCCACCCGGTTGCTGCTCGCGAGCGGCTTGCCGGCCTCGAAGCCGAAGCCGTTGATCACGTTGAGCACGCCGGGCGGCAGCAGGTCGGCGATCAGTTCGATCAGCACCAGGATGCTCACCGGGGTCTGCTCGGCGGGCTTGAGCACCACGCAGTTCCCGGCCGCGAGCGCCGGTGCGAGCTTCCACGTGGCCATCAGCAGCGGGAAGTTCCACGGGATGATCTGCGCCACCACGCCGAGCGGCTCGTGGAAGTGGTACGCGACGGTGTCCTCGTCGAGCTGCGAGATGGAGCCCTCCTGGGCCCGGATCACCCCGGCGAAGTAGCGGAAGTGGTCTATCGCCAGCGGCAGATCGGCGGCCAATGTCTCGCGGACCGGCTTGCCGTTCTCCCACGACTCGGTGACCGCGAGGCGTTCGAGGTTCTGCTCGATGCGATCGGCGATCCGCAGCAGGATCAGCGACCGCTCGGTGACGCTGGTCCGTCCCCACGCGTCGGCGGCGGCGTGTGCGGCGTCCAGCGCGAGTTCGACGTCCTCGGCGGTGGAGCGGGCCACCTCGCAGAACGGCTGTCCGGTCACGGGGGTGATGTCGTCGAAGTACCGGCCCTGCACGGGCGGCACCCACTTGCCCCCGATGTAGTTGTCGTACCGGGGTTCGAAGGTGACGATGCTGTCCGGTTGGCCGGGCTGACTGTAGACCACGCGAGCCTCCGCTTCCGTTGCCGTGCAGTGGGCATGACGGACCATCAGCGGCATTCACCCGGGCCGTGCCGCGGCTCGGGGCGCCTGCGGCCGACGCTAGTCGCTCGGGAGCCGGCGGTCACGGGTTCGCCGGGGGAATACCCGCTTCCGGCGCAGTGGTCGGTCGCCGATTCAACGCGTATCCATCTGGATGTCACGTGTGACATATGCCATTGTACTCGTCGTCGTGTTCTCACCGTGGACCACCGACCGTGGTCCACCCGTGCCCCGAAGGGCCGTACATGAGTGCTCACGTACGCCGGAGAAAGTGGTTTGCCACAAGCGTTCCCCTCTTGGCGCTGGCCGTCGCGGTACTGCCGATCGCAGTACCGGCGGCGGCCTCGGCCGCCCCCGTCCCGAGCGCGAACTCGCGGGTCGGGCAAGCGAACACGGCGACGGCGGCCGATCCGGGCGACGAGGTCGACCGGATCGGCTCGCCGCTCTCGCTCGGCCCCGACCGAGGTCCGGGGCCGGCCGACGCAAGCAACGCCGAGGCACCCGGCCGAGGCCCGTCCCCGGCGGACCTCCCGCTCGGCCCGCCCGCGCACCAGCGCGCCACGACCGCCGCCGCGGTGCCGGGGTGCACCCTCGCCGAGTTCTCCGCACTGTCCCCACCGGCGCTGGTCGACTTCCTCACCCGCGCCGACGTCGGACCCGATTGCCTGCGCGGCTTCCTGTGGACCTATACGCCCGAGTTGGGCCGGGTGCTGACGCCGGCTCACCTCCAGGCGGTACTGGCCCGGATCACCGCGCTGGCGCCCGGTTACGACGGCACCAACGGGTCGCACCTGTACGAACTCTGGTACTTCACGCACGCCGCGCTCTATCTCGACTGGGACAACCCGGCGATCGACCTGCGCGGACCGGCGGTGGTGGCGGCGATCAACACGGCGGCCGACGCCTTCCGCGCCGGGCCGCACGCGTTCGACGTCACCCCCACCTCGGGCGCGCTGCTGCGCGAGGTGCTGATCAGCGCCGACGTCGACGGCGTCCGTCAGCACCAACTGCCGCTGCTTACCCGGGTGTTCCGGGACATGGACGGCACCACCAACGCCTGGCAGAGCCCGAACCGCCCGGCCGCCACGCTGGCCGCGCAGAACATCGCCTACCACGGCATCTACAACCACGACGCGGGCTTCATCGCCGCCGTGCAGGCCGATCCGGCGTACCGGGCCGGGCTCAAGGCATTCGTCGGCTACCGGCACCTGAACACGCCGGGCACGTCGGGGCTGCTGCGCAACGGCGTGCTGGAGTACGGCCGACTCGGGCAGATCGGGAGCCTGACCGCGGAGACCGTGGCCGGCCTGGGCACGCTGCTCACCGACACGGAGGGTTGGTACGGCCGGTTCTCCGTGCCGTGGAGCGAGGTCGCGCACTGGCTGGAGAACTACGGCAGTTGCCATGCCGCGGGCGTGTGTCGGGCCGACGTCGAGGCGATGGTCTTCCCGAACACGTACACCTACGACCTGGGCGACATCGAGGTGCACACGTCCCTCGACCGGGCCACCGTCGAGCAGTTGTACTACGCGTCCAAGCAGGTCAAGGAGCAGTTCTTCCGCACGATCGGCAGCGACCTGCCGCTCGCCGGCGACCCGAACCACAAGCTGACGGTCCGGCTCTACGCGAGCATGGCCGACTACCACACCTACCAGCCGTTCCTGTACGGCTACTCGACCGGCAACGGCGGGTTGTACATCGAGGAGGGCGCGACCTTCTACACGTACCAGCGCGTCGTGCCGCGTGATTCCCTCCTCCAGTTGGAGGAGTTGTTCCGCCACGAGTACACCCACTACCTCAACGGCCGCTGGGCGGTGCCCGGTTCGTTCGGTCAGGGACCCTGGTACGCGGAGAACCGGACGACCGCCTTCGACGAGGGCATGGCCGAATACCTGGCCGGCTCGACCCGTGACCAGGGCGTGAAACTGCGCAAGTCACTGGTCACCAAGGTGATCTCGGACGTGCAGAAGTACGGCAGCCGCCCCACCGTCCGCGAGACCCTGCACTTCGAGTACGACGACGACGGCTACTTCTTCCGCTACTACGCCTACTCCGGTTCGTTCTTCTCGATGCTCGGCCGCGACCACCCCGACCTGCTCACCGAGATGTACACCCACCTGCGCGGCAACGACGTGGCCGGCTACGACGCCTTCCTGGACCGGGTCAGCGGACCGACCTTCCAGGCCGAGTTCGACACCTACCTCGACCGGCAGATCGCCGGCGTGGACAACCTGATCGTCCCGGTGGCCACGTATACCCCGACCGCCCGACTCTCGGCGACCGGGCCCGACTACATCCGCCAGGTCTTCCGCCAGGCCACCGCCAACGACCCGACCTCGTGCACCGCGACCCGGGAAGCCCAGCCGCGCTTCACCTGCAAGGGCTCGATCACCGCGAACATCGGCTCGACCGACCCCGGCCGCATGCACAAGGACATGGCCGCCACGGTCGACTACTTCATCCTCACCCGCGCCGGCGCGGCCCTGAACAACCTCGCCGACATGAACTGCCACTTCGCCCCACCGGTCCCCTGGCCCAACACCCTCGCCGCCACCTCCCCCTACACCTGCGAAGGCCCCCTCCGCCCCTGACCACACCCCCGATCGACGGCCCCGAGCGCTGCCCACCCCGCGCCCGGGGCCGTCCCACGCCCGATCAGGTGGAGGCGGTCCCGGACTGCTTCAAGCCGTCATAGGCGGCCCTGAGGTCGGCGGCCTCCGGCATACGGCGGCCCTCGACCACCTTCACGACTTCGAGCACCCGCCAGTGGCCGGACGGCACGACCCTGCGCGAGGAGATGGCGCGTCGGGCTGCGTCGCACGCCTCGTCGATTTTGCCGATGCCAGGCAGAATCAAGGCCAGGTCGAGATGCGCGACTGCGGCCCGGCGCACCAATTTTCCTTCCGGCTCCTTCGGTGCGAGCCGAGCAATCACCTCTCTGGCATATTCCTCGGCAGCCGGATCTCCGAGCGTACGTCTCGCGCGACAAACCCAGACGCGCGGATGCCCGACCCTCCTGGGCGGTCGCTTGGATGGCCACCCTGGAACCCCGGGGCCTGGCACGACCGTTCCGAATGACCGGCGATCCTTGAGCCGGCGCCACACCGGGCGGGGGCGGCACGCCGGCGCGTGTCGGGCACACTGGGGTCATGTCTGTGGTGAAGATCAACGCGCTGACCGTACCCGCCGAGATGCGGGAGACCCTGGAGCAGCGATTCGCGTCGCGCGCCGGGATGGTGGACTCGCAGGACGGCTTCGAGTGGTTCGAGCTGCTGCGCCCGGTCGAAGGGACCGACAAGTACCTCGTCTACACCCGCTGGCGCAGCGAGGAGGACTTCAAGGCGTGGATGGCCGGGAACATGCAGGCCGCCCACGCACAGGGCGACGGCGCCGAGCGCCCCAAGCCCGCCTCCACCGACTCGGCCCTGTGGTCCTTCGAGGTCGTGCAAAGCAACGGCCCGAAAGCCTGACCCGCTCCGCCGACGCCTGCCCCGGTACTAGCCTTGGCGCCATGCCTCGCTATGACTACCGCTGCCGCGCCTGTGGACTCACCTACGAACTCAACCGCCCGATGTCGGCGGCGAACGACCCCGCCACCTGCCCGGACGGCCACACCGACAGCACAAAGCTCCTGTCGACCGTCGCCGTGGCAACGGGCGCCTCCGCCCCCAGCACGGGCGGCGGAGGCTGCTGCGGCGGAGGTTGCTGCGCCTGACCTTCGGCCCGACCGACACATCGCGCCGAAGCCCTCGACGATCGGCACCGCCCGGCGGTAGGACCCACCGGGTGGACCACGCCTACGCGGCCAGGACCTCCGGGATCTCCTTGTCGCATTCCCAGTGGGCGAGGGCCGAGCGGTCGAGGAGGATCACCCCGGCGCCGGCCGCGAGGGCTTCGGCCTTGGTGGAGAAGCAGCCCGCCGTGGTCGCCAGGAGCAGTGGCCCCGGCCGCTTCGTGTCCGGGCCGGCGGCGAGCGCGGATACGAAGTCCTCGACCACCCCGCCCGCCACCGGGCCCGGGCCCTCCGCGCTGCGGCAGCGGAGCAGGGCAGGGGTGCCGTCGCCGCGCCTGGCGTGGATGTCCACCGCGTACGCGTCCTCGACCACGCGCACCGTCTCGACCTCGGCCAGCCCGTCCCGCTCGCACAGTTCGGCCACGTGCTCGGCCAGCCGGGTCGGGTCCATCCGGTCCAGGCGGGCCTTCGCGTCCCGCAGCGCGGTGTCGTCGCAATATTCGGCCGACTCCCCGGCCCGAGGCCGATATCCGACCAGCCAGATGACCGAACCGAGCACCGCCGCGGCCGCGACGTAGACCACCATCATGGCGTCGGACTGGTCGAACCGAAGACCCTCGAGGACGAACCAGATCCCGACGGCGAGGAGTTCGAGCCCGGCGACCAGGATGGCCAGATTGAGGTAGGCCCTCACCCTCGTACGTGCCATGTCCGTCGTCCCCCCGGTGACGCTTCGGCCGGTCGTGCACGTGGTCGTACTCATCGTCGTATTCGTGGTCGTGCTCGTGTCGTTCACGCCGTCCCGATCCGATCGGCGCGACCGACTCGGTCGGTCACACCATCGTTCCCCTATTGCTGTCCCGACGTTTGGGACACCTGCTCGGTTCCCGCCCCGAACAACAACCGGACACCCTACGAAATGCCACTCACGCACCATCCGGCAGGTTGGTCCACCCGCGACCGTCCGCCTTGCCGTACCAACCGCTCGCGGCGGTCGTACCGCCGTCCACCGGGATCAGATGACCCGTCACATACGACGATGCGGCACTCGCCAGGAAGAGCACAACCTTCGCGTAGTCATCGGGTTCGCCGAATCGCGCCATCGGCACCCACGAACCGATCAACTCGGGGTCACGGTCCCGCAATTTCGCCTCATATGTCGTCTGCGGCGTGTTCGCCATGTCCGGCGCGATCGCGTTGACCCGGACCCCCTTGCGCGCCACGTCCACCGCGAGGCTCTTGGTGAACGCGATGATCGCCGCGTTGTAGGCGGAGTACACCGGGCAGCCCGGGATGCCCCGCAGCGCCTCGACGGTGGACACGTTCACGATGCTTCCCGAGCCACGCTCGATCATCTGCGGCAGCACCGCGTGGGTGACCCGCAACACATGCTCGAAGTTGATCGCGTGCAGCGCCCGCCACTGCTCCTCCGTGCTGCGCAGGAAGGTGGTCGAGGGCCGATAGTCGCCGACGTTGTTCACGAGTACGTCCGCGCCGCCCGCCGCCGCGGCGGCGTCCCGCAGCCGTTCCACGGTGGCCGACTCGCGAATGTCGCCGAGCACCACCCGCACCCGGCCGCCGGCCGCCTCGATGTCCTTTCGGGCCTGCTCGGCCCAATCCGCGTCGATGTCGTTCAGCACCACGAGCGCACCCGCTCGGGCCAGCAGCCGGGAGACCCCGCCGCCGATGCCCGCGCCGCCTCCGGTGACGACCGCGACCTGACCGGCGAGGGGTTCGGGATCAAGCATGGATGGTGCCTCCTCGGCGAATATGACGATGCGTCAGATCTGCGCATGCTCTCCCAGGTCGCCCACGAGGTCAACGGCGGTGCCCGGGCAAACGATCACCGAAGTGCCGATCGACGCGGTACCGATCGACCCGGTCGCGACCCGCCCCGGTATACGTTCGAATGGATTCGAGAGACCGACGGGTCGGCACCCGCCGACCCCCACACCGACGCAGACGAGGGATCACATGGACATCACGGTCGAGGACGTCCCGGCACAGAACCGCTTCGAGGCCCGAATCGACGGCGACCTGGCCGGCTTCGCCGACTACATGACCACCGACGTCCTGATCGTGTTCACCCACACGGAGGTGGACCCGAGGTTCGAGGGCAAGGGCGTCGGCAGCGCACTCGTCCGCGGGGCACTCGATCGGGTACGCACTGGCGATCGCAAGGTCCTGCCGCTGTGCCCCTTCGTCAAGACCTGGATCGGCAGGCACCCCGACTACTTCGACCTCGTCTACGACGCCCCGCCGAGCAAGGTCACCGACTGACCCCGCACCCACGAGGCCATGATGTGCGGATGACCTCGCTGCTCTTCGTCTGCACCGGCAACGCCACCCGCTCGGTGATCGCGGGCGAGCTCGCCCGGACGGCCCGACCCGATTGGCCGGTGGCCACGGCCGGCACCTTCGTGGTCGAGGGCCTGGCGATCAGTTGGCGCACCCGCAGCGCCCTGGCCGAACTGGGCCTGCGGGCGCCCGGACACCGCAGCACCCAACTCACCGACGCGCACGTGGCCGCCGCCGACCTGGTGATCACCCAGGAGTACCAACAGGTCCAGTACATCCGTCGGCACCACCCGCACGGCGCCGCCCGCACCGCGACGCTCAAACGCCTGGTCCGCGACCTGCCCGCCGCCGGCCCGACGGACCGACCCCTGGCCCCTCGGCTCGCCGGGCTCGACCTCGCCTCGGTCGAACTCGAACCGGACTGGGAGGACGTGGTCGACCCGGGCGGCGGCGAGGTCGCCGATTTCGTCGCGTGTGCGCACGAACTGGCCGCCCTGATGCATGATCTGCTCCCTCGGTTGGGCGCCCGCGTGGGCTCACCGTAGGCTCGACTCCCGTGAACAGCCTGCGCATGATCGACACCTGGCCCGTCGGGAAGGCCGCTGCCGCCGTGATCACCCGGGACGGGGTGGTCAAGGGTGAGCACGGCCCGGTGGACGAGCCGTTCCGACTCGCCTCGGTGACCAAGTTGCTCACCGCGTACGCGGCGCTCGCCGCGATCGAGGAGGGCGCGATCGATCCCGGCGACGCGGCCGGACCACCGGGGTCCACGATCCGCCACCTCCAGGCGCACACCTCGGGCCTGGCCTTCGACGAGGACCGCGTCCTCGCCGGGCCCGGTCGCAAGCGCATCTACTCGAACACCGGCTTCAACCTGCTCGGGGCCACCATCGAGAAGGCGTGCGACATCCCGTTCGGCGAGTACGTCCGCCAGGCGGTCTTCGCGCCGCTGGGCATGACCGAGACCACGATCGGCGACTCCCCCGCGGCCGGCGGCATCTCCACCGTGCGCGACCTGAGCCGGTTCGCGGCCGAGCTGCTCGCCCCGCGCCTGCTCGCCCCGGAGACGGTGCGCGAGGCCACCGGTGTGGTCTTCCCCGGCCTGGACGGCGTACTGCCGGGCTACGGCACCCGGCGGCCCAACGACTGGGGGCTGGGCTTCGAGATCCGCGGCCACAAGTCGCCACACTGGACCGGGACCACCAACTCGCCCGCGACCTATGGCCACTTCGGCGCGTGCGGCACGTTCCTGTGGGTGGACCCGGAGCTGGACGCGGCCTGTGTGTGCCTGACGGACCGCGAGTTCGGCCCGTGGGCCGCCCAGGTCTGGCCGGTGCTCAACGACGCCGTGGTCGCCGAACTGCGCTGATCCGCCGATCCGGCCAACCGGGCGTCCCGGAGCGGCAGTTCGCTGCGCGGCGGCGGCCGCACGCCGAGTCACCCCTTCGCCCCGCCCGTCCTGCGCCGACCCGGACCCGGCGGCGCATACCGTCGAACCGTGTTGTTCTCCGTGCTCGCGGCGCTCGCCGCCGCGCTCTGTTACGGCGTCGCGACCGTATTCCAGGCCCTGGGCGCGCGGCGCACCGCGAGCACGAGCGGGCTCGACCCCAGGGTCCTGGTCCGGGCCCTGGGGCAATGGCCCTTCGTCCTCGGCATCGGACTCGATCTGGCCGGGTACGTCTGCCAGTTCGTCGCACTGCGCGAGCTGCCGATCTTCGCCGTCGAGGCCGCCCAGTCGGCCAACCTCGCGGTCACCGCGGTGCTGGCCGTCCCGGTCCTGGGCGCCCGATTGCACAGCCGCGAGTGGGGCGCCGTCGCCGCCGTCTGCGCGGGCCTGGCCCTGCTCGGCGTCTCCGCGGGACACGAGGGGCCCGCACACACCCACGCCGCCTTCCGCTGGTCGCTCCTGGGCTGCGTCGCGCTGCTGGGCCTGGCCGGGTGGGGCTGCGCGCGAGCGGGCGAACCCTGGCGCTCACGCCTGCTCGGCCTGCTCTCCGGACTCGGCTTCGGCCTGATCGCGCTGGCCACGCGCGTGCTCACCGACCTGTCCCCGGCCGCGCTGCTTCGCGACCCGGCCGCCTACGCGCTGCTCCTGGGCGCCGCACTGACCTTCCTGCTGTACACGGTCGCGCTGCAGAGCGGCGCGGTCACCTCGGTGGCCGCCGCACTCGTGGTCGGCGAGACCGTGCTGCCCGCCGGCGTCGGCCTGCTCTTCCTCGGCGACCACAGCCGCCCCGGCCCGTACGTCCCGCTCGCCCTGGCCGGCTTCGTGCTGGCCGTGGCCGGCGCGATCGCCCTGTCCCGATTCGCCGAGGGCGAGCCCGACGACGCCCACCCGCCCGACGAGTCGAATCCGTAGGGCCGGGCGAGCCACCACAGGCCGACGGCTCCCGCCGACCGTGCGACGGGAGCCGATCCGAGCCGATCCGAGCCGATCCGAGCCGAGACACCACGACCGGGCGGCGCCCGATCGCGGCCCGATCACTCCTCGGGTTCGATGATCTGGTAGTCCAGCTCACCGATCGAGTGCGCCAGTTCGGCCGGGGTGTACACGGCACCGTCGTAGACGAACGCGGGCTCGATCGCGGTCTCGGTCAGCCCCTCGGCGCTGGTGTCGAGCACGACGATGGCCCAGCCGATGACGGGGCACAGAACGGCCTCTTCGCCGGCCTTGGTCACCTCGACGTCCCAGCCGGGTTCGGCCGGGGCGAGACTGACGACGCTGCGGCGGGTGTAGCGCATGGCGGGACTCCTCGGCTGCACGGAAACCGGCGTTCGGCACCGGTCCGAACAAGCCTATGGTGCGGGTGTGACGGCTGGGATCACGGGGCGTACACAGCCGTATCGTCCGCGGCCCCGGCAGCTCCCGACGGACCCCGCCGCCTCGGCGCCGACTCGTGACCCGCTCCCGGAGTCGCTCGGTCGAGCCGGGGAAGGAGTCCAGGAATGCCCGCGCCCCCGCGCCTGTTGACAGGCACGTACCGCCGGACAGGCAACACACGGGGCACGAACGTTTGGGAGGACGCATGGCCACGGTCGCACTGACCAAGGAGAACTTCGAAGAGGTCGTATCCGGCGACGGGCTGACCGTGCTCGATTTCTGGGCGTCGTGGTGCGGGCCCTGCCGGTCGTTCGCGCCGACCTTCGAAAAGGTCTCGGAGGCGACCCCCGACGTGGTGTTCGCCAAGGTGGACACCGAGGCGGAAACCGATCTCGCGCAGGCGTTCTCGATCCAGTCCATCCCGACCGTGATGCTGGTCCGGGACGGCGTCGTGGTGTTCTCGCAGCCGGGCGCGCTCCCGGAGGCCGCACTCGTCGACCTGATCAAGCAGGCGCAGGGCCTGGACATGGACGAGGTCAAGCGCAAGATAGCCGCCCAGGGCTGACCCTCGCGCCCCGGCCGCGCCGGTGGCGGCCCGCGGCAGTGGGTCCGTAACAGCGCGGACAAGTAAATCGCCGACAACCCGGAAGCCCGTCGGACCGATGTCCGGCGGGCTTCCGTGTCGCCTGCTCCAGGTGACCGAGTCGTCGAACCGGGTCACCGACCCGCCCGGCCGCACAACCACGACGCACGACGAGGCGGTCGAGAGGGGCCCATCCACTTCTCGCGGATCCTGATTGCGCGGTGCGCGGCCCGATCTCGACCGCTCCTCCGCGTCTATCCGTATCGGACCCCTCTCGCTCCCTCAAGTAGAACTCCACCGCCGCGAACTTGCAAAGGCTCCCCGCACACCCTCACGGCCCCGGTGCCGCGCCGGGTGCGTCCGGGCCGGCCGGCCGGCCACCGGTCCGGGTCCCGCGCAGGTGCGAACGCAGGGTCGCGATCTCCACGCGCAGGTCCTCGGCCGGCGGTCGGGACGGCGGGTCCGCGCGTGCGATTCGGGCGGCCACGAGCGCGAGTTGGGCATCCTCGATCTCGCCGATCAGCACCCGCGTCGCGCGGGGACGCGGGCCGCCCCGGGCCTGTCGGCGACCGCGTCGGCGCGGCAACAACGCGGCCTCCTCCGGGCGGATCGCACCGGTCGCCGCCTCCTCGGCGGCCACCTCGCGGAACCGGGCCAGATAGTGCCGGCGGGCGGAGCGGTAGACCAACAGCGCGATCACCAGGTTCACCACGACCTTCAGCACCGTGCCGCGCCACCCGGGCAGGACCGGCGCGTTGAAGAGCCAGTGCATCCCCATCGCCGTCCCCCAGCAGCCGAGCGCGACCACCACCCGTCGGCCGAGCGGTCGACCGTCGCGGGCGACCAGGTAGCCGATACCGGTGCCGGCCACCGCACTCATCGCCCAGTGCGAACCCCACCCGGTGATCCCAACGCGCAGTACGAACGACGCGTTCACGGACGCGCCGGGATCGGTCGCACCGTCCAACAGGATGGCGTTCAGCGCGTACAGCAGGTTCTCCACCACCTGGAAGCCCAGGCCGACCAGCGCCCCGTACACCCACCCGTCGATCGGCGCGCGGATCACGCGCGAGGCGATCAGCGCGAGCATCAACACGCCGCACACCTTGAGCGTCTCCTCGTTGAACGGCGCGGTCGACGCGGCGCCCCACGCGTCGGCGAAGTCGACGCCCAGGGTCTTGGCCCAGATCCCGCCGAGCCCGCTGTTGGCCGGGATCGCGCACCCGGTCGCGGCGGTCATCCCCCAGCCGACGCAGACGAGCGAGGCCGCGTGCCCGGGCGCGACGACGGGTCGGATCCGCCGGGGCAACAGATAGCCCACGCCCAGGGTGAGCAGAAGCAGAAAGCCCGCGAGCGCGGCCGCCGCCGGGAACACCCGCACCACGTCGAGGTACTCGTAACCGATCACCGCGAGGCCGAACAGGCACCCGAGCAGCGCCACCGTCCCGGCGATCGGCGCCGGACGCTCGCCGGCCGGCCGGACCGGGACAGCGCTCACGCGGCCTCCTCGGTGAACGTCAGCGACCGCAGCACGTCCCGCACCGGCAACCATTGCGGGTCGGTGGTCCGTGCCGGCGCGAGCGCGAGCAGCCGGATCGCGAACGCGTCCTCGGGGCCCGGATAGATCACCGCCCGCCCGGTGTCGCCGCCCCGGATCAGCGTGCCGGCCATGCCCTGCGCCCCGGCGTCGGCGATCAACGGCGCCGGCGGACCGAGCCGGGCATGCGGGTCGCCGACCCGGATCGTCCTGCGCAGCCCGCTCCACAACGCGTCCGCGTCCTCGGCCCGGGGCAGTGAGATGTACGCGATCGACAGGTCCACGTCGCCGTGCCGCAGTACGAACACCCGCGAGGGCGTGGTCGCCGCCTGGTCCAACGTCCACCCGGAGCCGACCCGAAACCACGCGCGGTGCCCGTCCGGCCCGACCCGGAACACCGTGCCCGTCGTGATCCGCTCGTCCCCGGAGATCCACGACCCGATCAGCGGCCACCCGCCGGCGAGCAGTACCAACACGGCGGCAACCGCGAGCGGCCCCCACCAACGAGCCCGCCGCGGCCCGGAACGCATGCGGGCGTCGGTCATGTCTCCAACGTCCGACGGGCCCCCCGATTCCGCCCGACGAACATCGGCCGTCGGGCGGAATCGATCCCTCGAAAGGGTTGACGGGTGCGCACGCCCCGCCGGCGAACCCACCCGGAATCAGGACCCGAGCGGAATCGGGGGCCCGACCTGAATCAGAGCCCGAACTCGACCGGCGCGAGGTCGAGTGCGAAGCACGCGTCCCGCACGACGGCCTGCTCCGTCTTGTCGAAGTGGCCGTCGGCGCCGCCGATGACGATGCCGATCTGGACCACCGCACGCGCCTCGGTCGGCTTCTTCTTGACCTTCGCGATGTCCTGGAGCAGGGACACCTTGCCCAGCTCGAAGTCGGCGGTGAGCTTGGCCAGGTATGCCTCGAAACGCTGCTCCAGGTCGCTCGCGGCGAAGTTGCGCAGCACGTCGTTGGTGGTGATCAGCGTGGTGACCCGCTGCCGCTCGGCCGGGTCGATCGAGCCGTCGGCCGCGGCCACCAGCGCACAGATCGCCATGCTCGCGTCCCGGAAGCCACCACTCTTCAACTCGTTCTTCTTCGCCTCCAGTTGCCCCTGCATCGTCTGGGCCGACTGCTTGAACTTGTCCCACAGAGCCATCGGAGTCCTCTGTCTCTCGCACACGCAGGTACGCTTCGAGCCGTTGATCTACAGACTCGTAGAAGATACCTCTCCCCCACGACGGTTGCAGAATCCATTCGGCAATCCACCGGCGCCGCGCCGGACGACCGACCCGACGGCCGACCGCCGACCGATCCGGCCGGCGGCGCGCTCACACCCCGCCCAGCGTCGCGGCGAAGGTCCGGTTGTAGCTGTCGGTGGAGGCGAATTCGAGCGTCCCGTCGGCCACGATCGACAGGACCACGTCGTTGCGCGTGCAGAAGCCGAAGTTGTCCGGCCGAATGCCGCCGCCCGGCACGATCCGACCCCTGGTGTATTCCTTCAGGCTCATCGGCGCCTCGCACATCACCGAGTTGTAGCGGTTCATGTACGTGACCCGGCCGACCGGATCGCCGATCCGACCCTTGCTCATCGTGACCACGATCTTGAGCGGCACATTGGGGTCCTCGGTCGCCGGAAGGATCCCCTCCCACTTGTGCGCCAACTCGATCGGCAGTTCCAGCGGTGCCGAGACCTGCGGCTCCGGCGCCTTTCGCGCGGCCGGCTTGTCCTTCTTCCCCAGTCCCACGGTCAGGTACAACGCGCCGGCCGCGATACCCGCGCCGAGCAGCAGGATCAGCGGGTACTTCCACCACCATCCGCGCCGGCTCCCGCTCGGCCGCGCCGGGCCCGCCGGTGTCGACTCCGGGGCGAGTCGAGTCCCCTGCTCCCCCGCCACGCGCGTGGGCTCCGCGCCCGCCACCCGGGTCGGTGCGAGATCGGCGGCCGGCTCCGGCTCGGTCTCGATCTCCAGCAGGTCCACCGCCCGCCGGGCCATCACCTCCACCACGTCGCCCGGCAGCCAACCGGGCCCGAACAACACGCGCGGGTTCCCGTCGGCGCCGCGACGATCTGCTCCGGGGTCGGGCGCTGCTCCGGGTCCTTGTGCAGGCACGCCTCGATCACCAGGTGCATCGGGTAGGGCACCCGGGACAGGTTCGGCTCGTGGCCGATCACCCGGTACATGTGCGCCTGACCGTTGCCCTCGCCGAACGGCCCGACGCCGGTCGCCGCGTGCACGAGCACCGAACCGAGCGAGAACACGTCGCCGGCCGGCCCGACCTCCCGGCCGTCGGCCTGCTCCGGCGACATGAACGCGGGCGACCCGACGGACACCCCGGTGGTGGTCAGCGCGGTGGCGTCGGCGGCCCGGGCGATCCCGAAGTCGATCACCCGAGGACCGTCCAGCGTGAGCAGCACGTTGGAGGGCTTGAGGCCGCGATGCACCAGCCGGGCCTCGTGCACGGTCACCAGCGCGGCGGCGAGCCCGGCGCCCAGCGCCCGGACCGCCTCCTCGGACAGCGGTCCGTGCGTCCGGACCGCCTCGCGCAGCGAGGGTCCGGCGACGAACCGGGTGACCAGCCACGGCCGGGCCGCCTCCGGGTCGGCGTCGAGCACGGCCGCGGTCCACGGGCCGCTCACCCGCCGACCGGCCTCGACCTCGCGCCGGAACCGCACCCGGAACTCGGCGTCGTCGGCCGGCTCCGGCCGGATCACCTTGACCGCGACGAAGCTCCCGCGCTCGGAGCGACCGAGGTAGACCCGCCCCATCCCGCCCGAGCCGAGTTGCCGCAGCAGGCGATAGCCGCCGACTTCGACGGGTTCCTCCAGGACCGGCTCCCGCACACCGCACCCCCGCCGGAGCCGGACCACCCGCCCGAACCCCCCGCCCGAACAATACGTTCACCGAAAATCCACGGCCCGATCCGACGTCGCGACGAGCGTCGCGAGCATCCGGCTCGGTCGATGGTTCACCCGACGAGACGTCGGGGGCACGCCGATCGGTTCGGGAGCGGTTCGGCGGTCGGGGGTCAGCCCGCCAGGGCGCTCTTGGCCTTCCACTGGTCGTAGGTCAGCTGCCAGTTGCCGAAGCCGTTGCCGGGCTCGGTGGCCTCGGTGTTGGACGAGCCCTTGACCACGACCGGGTCGCCGACCTGGACCCGGTTGTAGAACCACTCGGCGTCCGGGATGGTCATCCCGACGCAGCCGTGGCTGGTGTTCGCGACGCCGATGTTGGCGGTGTTCCAGTCGGCCGAGTGGAAGAAGGTGCCCGACGAGGTGAAGTGCACCACCCACGGGACGTCCGGGAGCTTGTAGCTGTCGCCGAGGCCGACCGTGGTCGAGTCGAGCGTCTCCTTGGCGTTCTTGTTCAGGATCACGTGCGTGCCGCCGCGGGTGGGGAACTCGCTCGAACCGGCCGACATCTTGAGCGTCTTGACCGCGACGCCGTCCTCGACCACGGTCAGCCGCTTCTTGGTGATGTCCACCTCGACGACCCGGTTCGTGCCGACCGTGAAGCTGCTCTCGTAGTCGCGGGCGAAGTAGGTGCCCGGAGCGCTGGCCACACCCGCCAGGTTCGCGTTCAGAGTGACCTTCGTACCGCTGGGCCAGAACTCGCGCGGCCGCCAGTCGACCCGGTCCTTGCCGGACTGGTCCTTGGTCCAGCCCCACGAGCCCTCGACGTTCGTGCTCGTGGCCACCTTGAGGTTGCGCTCGACCTCGGCCTTGTCCTTGACCGCGTGGTCGAACATGATCGACACCGGCTGGCCGACGCCGAACGTGCCGCCGTTGGCCGGTCGCAGTGTGACCTTGTTCACGATGTCGGCCTTGAGGGTGCCGAACCGGGTGGTGGCCGAGGACTCCGCCCCCTTCTTGCCGCGCGTGGTGGCGGTCACCGTGTAGGCCGCGCCCGGCACGGTCCGGGTGGTCGAGGTCCAGGTCCGGCCGTCCGGCGCCACCGTGCCCTCCAGCGCCCGGTTGTCCGCGTCCACCACGCGCACCGAGGCCAGCGTGCCGGCGTCCGCGGTCACCGTGACCGGCTTGCCCGGCGCCACGCCCTGGGTGCCGTCCGCCGGATCCACGCTCACCCGCGCCGGTGTGTCCTTCGCCTCATTCGCCTCCGAGCCCGGCTTCGCCTGTGCCGCGTCCGACTTCGCCGCCTTGTCGGCCCCTCCCGAGCCACATCCCGCAAGCAGTACGGCAGCCGCCGCCAACGGCAGCGCAACCACACGAATTCCCTTGCGGGAGCCGGATATCAGGGGCTTTCGCACGTGCTGACCTCACGAATCTGGACGACCGGGAATCGTTCAACAGTAACAATGCGGAGCAATTCCCCATGCCCGGGCGGGGTGTGACGGTGTCGACACCGCCTGGATGCAACCGCCAAGCCCGGCACGGCACGAAGCCGCGCCCGGGAAAGAAATCCCGGGCGCGGCTTCGGAGTTGGTATTCGCTCACCGTGCGGAGTCGGCGATCGTCCGCCGCACGGGCGGCGAACGGCGCTACGCGGCGGCGGTGCGCCGGCGCGGGGCGCCGCCGCCGGCGGTGGTCCCACCGGTACGGGTCGAGGCGGCACCGGCCGCGGTGGACGGACGACGTCCGGTACCGCTGCCGCCACCCTGGCCGGGACGACGACCGCGACCGCGGCCACCGGCCGAGCCACCGCGACGCGGGGTCTCGGAGACCGGCGAGGAGATCACGACCGGGATGCCCGAGGGCACCTGGGCACCGGTGACGCGGGTGAGTTCCTCGTCGCCCGAGCGGACCTGGATGGTCGACGCCTCGATGCCGGCGATCATCATCAGGCGGGCCATCTCGCGGCGCTGGTTCGGCGTGACCAGCGTCACGACGCTGCCCGACTCGCCGGCGCGCGCGGTACGACCGCCGCGGTGCAGGTAGTCCTTGTGGTCGGTCGGCGGGTCGATGTTGACGACCAGGTCCAGCCCGTCCACGTGGATGCCGCGCGCCGCGACGTTGGTCGCGATCAGCGCGGTGACGTGCCCACTCTTGAACTGCTCCAGCGTGCGGGTGCGCTGCGGCTGCGACTTGCCGCCGTGCAGCGCCGCGGCGCGCACGCCGCTCTGCAACATCTGGCGGGTGAGCCGGTCCACCGCGTGCTTGGTGTCCATGAACATGATCACCCGGCCCTCACGCGCCGCGATGTGCGTCGCGGCGGTGTGCTTGTCGGCCTCGGTCACATGCAGCACGTGGTGCTCCATCGTGGTGACCGCGCCCTGCGAGGGGTCGACCGAGTGCACGACCGGGTCGGACAGGAAGCGCTTGACCAGGCGGTCGACGTTGCGGTCGAGCGTGGCCGAGAACAACATCCGCTGACCGTCCGGCTGCACCTGGTCGAGCAGCGCGGTGACCTGCGGCATGAAGCCCATGTCGGCCATCTGGTCGGCCTCGTCGAGCACCGTGATGCCGACCGCGTCCAGCCGCGCGTCGCCGCGGTCGATCAGGTCCTTGAGTCGGCCCGGGGTGGCCACCACGACCTCGGCGCCGTTGCGCAGCGAGCTGGCCTGCCGACCGATCGACATGCCGCCGACGACCGTGGTCATCCGAAGCTGGACCGAGTTGGCGTACGGCATCAGCGCGTCGGTGACCTGCTGCGCGAGTTCGCGGGTGGGCACCAGGACCAGGGCGAGCGGCTGCTTGCTCTCGGCCCGCCGACCGGCGATCCGGGCGAGCATCGCGAGGCCGAACGCGAGCGTCTTGCCCGAGCCGGTCCGACCGCGACCGAGCACGTCCCGCCCGACCAGCGCGTTGGGCAACGTGGCCGACTGGATCGGGAACGGCTCGGTGACACCCTGCCGGGTGAGCGCGGCCAACATCGGCTTGGGCATGTCCAGCTCGGCGAACGAGTTCACCGCGGGCAGCGACGGCGTGGTGCTTACCGGCAGCGCGAACTCGGCCACGGGAGCCGCGGTCATCGGCTTGCGACGGTTGCCCGACGGGGCGCCGCCGCGGCCTCGGCCGCCACCGGAGCCGCCGCCGTAGCCACCACTGCGGCCGGCGGAGCTGCCGCCGCTGCGGCTGTATCGGTCGTTGGAGCGGGGGGTGCGATTCATGGAGAACCTTCCTCGATGCGGCGCGTATCGAGGACGTCTCCGCGGCATGACGCCGCACAAGGAGTCGCAAGAACGAGCCGGACTAGCTGAAAAAGAACCGACGTGGTGACTCGGGATCACTCGCGTCGAGATAGTGCGCAACGGTCGGGCGCCTGCCGAAGAGCGGCGGCCGATGTGCCGGACCGTGCGAGGCCGCGCGACGAGGTCGCGTCGGGCAGGGTCCTGATCGGCGGACGTGGAGCATCCGCCTGGGGTGGTACACCGTGGCCTTCCCGATCGGAAGGACCGTCGCCCCGAAGGGCAGCCGGCCACGGGAAGGGCCCGCACCTTGCGGCGCGGGCCCTCGCTGCGCGGCCGAAGCCACGCCCATGAGACAGGTCAGACGATGTTGATGTTCTCCGCCTGCGGGCCCTTCTGGCCCTGCGTGACGTCGAAGGAGACCTTCTGGCCCTCCTGCAGCTCACGGAAGCCCTGAGCGTTGATGTTCGAGTAGTGGGCGAAGACGTCGGGGCCGCCACCGTCCTGCTCGATGAAGCCGAAGCCCTTTTCTCCGTTGAACCACTTCACGGTGCCAGTAGCCACGTATCTTCCCCTTCGGGGCAGTACCGGGATCTCGCACCCTGCGAAACCCGAATCGTTGCTGATTACCCCGCCCGGAGATGGACACCGGAAAAACAAAAGTGCACCTGTTGGCTACAACCAGCAGGCGCACAGAAAATTCCATGGGAACCACAGCAGCAATTAACGTTAGCACGCCGGAGGGCCCGGCCGGCGGGATCCTCCCGATCTTGTGCCGGCCGCACGCTCGGACACCGGGTGCGACCATGGACGCTCCGCCGGTCCCCGGCCACCTCCCAGCTTCCCCGAAGGGTTCGCGTGTCCTCCTCCGACTTCCCCGCGTCCGACGACTCGGCCCAGCCGATCTCCCTCTCCGCCATCGGCACCCCCCTCACCCTGGAGGACGTCAGCGCGACCGGTGGCTGCGGCGACGGCTGCGGATGCGCCGGTGGCGACATCGACATCGACGCCGACCTGCTCGACGCGTTCGTCACCGAGCAGGTGCTGGTGCGCCTGGAATCCGAACCCACCTTCGTCGCCCGGTCCATCGCGGCGCTCGCCGCCGGTGACGACATCGACGCCGAACTGGCCGAGGAGATCGAGGAGTTGGAGTCCGACCCGGTACTCCTCCTGGACGTGCTCGGAGCCACCCGGAAGAGCCTGCCGGAGATGGAGTCGGACGCGGTGGTGCTGCTCTTCCGCTACGTCATCGACCACGTGGCGCTCGGCCCGGCGGAACTGCCGCTGGAGGAGCGGGTGCAGATCGAGTGGCGGGTGCCGCCGGTTCAGGGCTGAGTCGAACGTGCCCCGTCCGGCTGCGCCGACCCGTTCCCGGCCTCCGGAAGCACGGTCGCAGCCGGCGGGAGCCCGACGTCGGCAAGCTCCGGCCGCGGCGCCGGCCGCAGCCGTCCGGAGAACAGGTAGCCGGATCCGAGCCCGATCAGCGCCGCCGAGACGTGCCCGATCGTGGTGAAGTCCGGCAACGCGCCGAACCACTCGACGGACGAGAACGGGTACAGCAGGCAGACGAGCGCCCACCAGGGCCGCAACCACCGGGACAGCAGCGGGGTGACCGCCGCTATGGCCGCCATCGAGGCGTAGCTCACCCCGTAGTCGAGCGAGTACCGGGTGTCCTCCGGATAGGTTCCGGCGTCGATCGCCACGGTCAGCACCACCGCTGTGACGAGCGTCGCACCCACGTGTCCGAGCACCGTGACGCCGACCGCGCGCAGCGTGCCGACCCGGTGCTCCAGGAACGCCATGCACACTCCGAGCCCGAACCCGATCGTCAGCACGTTGCCGAGCAGGGTGCCGTGTACGTCCGCGACCATCAGGCTGCCCGCCATCGCGCGCAGCGGATGGTGGTGCAGGTTGTCGAGGTTCGTGCTGATCTCGTCCAGGAGCCGATCTGCGGCGGTCTCGGACATCAGCCGGCCGACCACGACCCCGGTGATCGCGAGCAGGAACAGTACGGCGAAGGTCGCCGGGCTGCGTCGCGGATATCCGACGAGGCCGCGCAGTTGGCTCGCGGGGTTCCGACTCACGGTGCGACTCTCCTTGTGCCGGCGCGGGGACGCGGCGCGAAACCACCATGCTGCATCACCCGGCCGGGCCGCCGCGGCCCGGTCCCCGAATCGGACGGTCGACGATTCGGTGGGCACCGAAACGACCCGCCCCTAGCGTCGTGTTCGTCAGCGCGTCCGCCACCGGTGAACGCTTCGGCAGCGGCCCACCCGGGCCGCCGGCACAGGGGGTCCAAGCGATGTCGGAGACACGTCTTCGCCCGGCGACCGGCGTCGATCGGCGCGCCGTCGCCGCGGCGTGCGTCACGGTGGTGTTCTGGGCGTCCGCGTTCGTGTCCATCCGCAGCGCGGGCGCGCATTTCGCCCCCGGGGCGCTGGCCCTGGGGCGGATGTTCGCCGGTTCGCTGGTGCTCGGCACGATCGTGCTGGTGCGCCGTGAGGGTTTCCCGCCGCGCGCCGCGTGGCCCGGCATTCTGCTCTCCGGGGTGTTGTGGTTCGGCGTCTACATGGCGGTGCTGAACTGGGGCGAGCGCAAGGTGGACGCGGGCACCGCGGCGATGGTGGTCAACATCGGCCCGATCGCGATCGCGCTGCTCGGCGGTTGGTTGCTCAAGGAGGGCTTCGCGCCGCGCCTGCTCGCCGGCATCGCCGTCTCGTTCGCGGGCGCGGTCGTGGTGGGCGTCTCGATGTCGGACGGCGGCGGGGCGCCGCTGCTGGGCGTGGGCCTGTGCGTGCTCGCCGCACTGTCCTACGCGGCCGGCGTGGTCGCGCAAAAGCCCGCGCTGCGACACACCTCCGCGCTCCAGGTCACCGCGTACGGCTGCTTCATCGGCATGCTCTGTTGCCTGCCGTTCGCCGGGCAACTGGTCGAGCAGACCGCCGACGCACCGCTCTCGGCCACGCTGAACGTGATCTACCTGGGCATCTTTCCCACCGCGCTGGGCTTCACCACGTGGGCGTACGCACTGGCCCGGACCACCGCGGGCAGGATGGGCAGCACCACGTACGCGGTGCCGGCCATCGTGGTGCTGCTCGCCTGGGTATTCCTGGACGAGGTGCCCGGCCCGCTGACCTTCCTCGGCGGCGCGCTGTGCCTGGCCGGCGTCGCGGTCTCCCGGGGTGGTGCCCGCCGACCGGTGACCGGGTCCGACCCGAAGGGCGCCGAAGGGCCGCCGGTGCGGCAGGATCTCCCCGGACGATGACCGGACGAGGGAGATGTCGTGACAACGGTGGGTCGGGTCCTGGCGGATCGGTACGAACTCCTCGAACAGCGCGGTCGCGGCGGGCTCGGTCGGGTCTGGGCCGCGCACGACCGCACCGAGTCCCGCGACGTCGCGGTCAAGCTGCTGCACGGCCCGCCCGACGACGAGGCCGCGGCGCGGTTCGTGCACGAGGTGCGCGCCGCGGCGGCGCCGGCGCATCCGGGCCTGGTCGCCGTGCTCGACGTGGGGCGGGACACCGACGGCACGCCGTTCCTGGTCACCGAGTTGCTCACCGGCCGCGATCTGCGGGCGACGCTGGGCGCGGGTCTGCCCGAGCCCGCGAACGCGGTGGCGTGGGCGGCGCAGGTCTGCGCCGCGCTCGAACACGCGCACCGGGCCGGTCTGGTGCACGGCGACCTCAAGCCCGCCGACCTGTTCGTGGGCGAGGACGACCGGGTCCGAGTGCTCGACCTCGGCCTCGCCCGGCACCTCGCGGCGGTCGCCACGACCGGCACACGCCTGCTGGGGACACTCGCCTACACCGCGCCGGAACGACTGCGCGGGCAGCCCGCCGAGCCCCGCTCGGATCTGTACGCACTGGGCTGCGTGCTCTACGAACTGCTCACCGGCACACCGCCGTTCGGCACCGGCGACGTGGCCGCCACGGTCTACGCCCAGCTCGACGCGATCCCGGAACCGCCCGAGCGGCGCGGCGTGGACGTGCCGGCGCACCTGAGCAGGCTGGTCCTGGACCTGTTGGCGAAGGATCCCGCGCAGCGCCCGGCCGACGCGGCCTCGGTCGCCGCGCGGCTGACCGAGACGCCCCCGCCGCCCCCGGCGGACCGTCCCCGCCCGCCCGCCGCCCCGCCGCTGATGCCGGCTCCGCCGGTGCCGCCCCCGCCCGCCCCGCCGCAGCCCCCGCTCGGCCCGCCCGTGTTCCCGCCCCCCGTCGCGGCGGCCGCGGCGGCAGCCGACGAGGACGACGAGCCGCAACTCCGCCGGGCCGCGGCGTCCGGCGATCCGGACGCCGCCGTGCAACTCGCCTACCACCTCGCGGACACCGGCCGCGAGACCGAGGCCGAGGCGCTGTACCGCGAGGCCCTGGCCCGCAACCACCCGGAGGCCGCGAACGACCTCGCCGACCTGCTCGCGGCCACCGATCGAGCCGGTGAGGCCGAGGAGTTGTACCGCCGCGCGTTGGCGCAGGGCCACCCGGACGCGGCGAACAACCTGGGCCGACTGCTGGTGCGCCTGGGCCGGACCCCGGAGGCCGAGATGCTCTTCCGGCACGCCTCGGCCCACGGCCACGACGACGCCGCGAACAACCTGGGCCTGCTCCTGGCCGGCTCCGGGCGCCCGGACGAGGCCGAGCAGTTGTTCCGGCACGCCTACGCACAGGGCCACCCGGACGCCGCGGTCAACCTGGCCGGGTTGCTGGGCGCGCGCGGTCGGCTGAAGGAGGCGGAGAAGCTCTGCCGTCGTGCGTTGGTCGAGGGCCACCCGGAGGCCGCGATCGTGCTCGCCGGCCTGCTGGAGCGCCGCGGTCGCACCCGCGAGGCGGAGGAGATGTACCGGCGCGCCCTGGCCGAGGCACACCCGGCGGCCGCCGGCCAACTCGCCCGTTTCCTGGACGCCCAGGGCCGCGGCGGGGAAGCGATGTGGCTGCGCTCGTAGTGCCGCGTGGCCGGTGGGCGGACCCCCGGCGGGTCCGCCCACCGGCACGGACCGCCGTCAGTCCGCGAAGACCTCGCGGAGCTTGGCCTCCTGGTCGTTGGACAGGTTGCTGCGCACCAGTTCGGCCTGGGCCCCGCCGAACGCCTCGTGCACCCGGTCCACCACCACGTTCGAGGTCATCACGAACAGCGCGGAGGTGCCCGGGGTGATCTGCCGGCGCACCTCGGCGACGAACTCGTCGTCGATGCCGACGTCGCTCATGCTGCCGCCGAGCGCGCCCGCCGCGGCGCCGATCGCGGCACCCAGCAGCGGCACGAAGAAGATCAGGCCGAAGAGCATGCCCCAGAAGGTGCCGGACAGCGCGCCGATCCCGGTGAGGCTGTTGAGCTGCTTGGTCTTGGGCTTCTTGGCGTCCGCGGGCCACGACACCACGGCCGCGTCGTGCACCCGGACGAGTTCCTGCTTCTGCAGCGTGAGCAGCGTCTGTTCGGCATCGGCCGCGCCGTGCGCGGTGGGGAACTTCCAGACGGTGAGCGTGGACACGCAAGACCTCCGACATCGATGCGGACGAAGAGCCACGCACGGGCCCCGGGGGGTCCGTGCGTGGCGGGTGGTGTGGCCTGTTACTCCATCGGTCCCTCGTGCTCGGCGTCCCGGCGGTGCGCTCCGGTGCCCATGCGGCGGCTCTCGTCCCGGGCTCGCCACTCGGACACCGTCTCGTCCGAGTAGTAGCCCTGGGCGGCGTCCCAGCGCACGGTCAGCGCGAACAGGACCACCAGGTCCAGCGCGATCACGATGGTGGACCAGACCGGGTGCGCGGCCAGGAAGCCGATCTCACCGATGATGTTCAACATCACCAGGAACGTACCGACCACGCGGGCCCAGGTCGCACCGGTGAGCAGCCCCCCACCGACGAGCAGTTGCAACCCGCCGAAGATCAGCAGGATGACGCCCCACGTGTTGTAGTTCCACACCAGGAGATCACCGGAACGGGTGACGAAGTACCCGTCCGAGAACAGTGCCGTGAACCCCTGGAAGAGGTTGAGGACACCCAGGACGAGCAGGGTGCACCCGGCGAAAGCCACCCACCCGGACCAAGCACCCGACATGCGGGTTTTGCTGTTCATGGCCTACTCCCAACCCCGGCCCGGACGGCCGGGAAGGTTATGCCTCGTGCCGATTGCCTGCCGTCGCGGATGCCCGCGACCTTGCGAGTCGGCCTTCTCGCACCTTGGCACAGCTTGTCCTATTTTGCACCTTTTTCTAAAGACGAGTAGATACGCGGTTTTGATGGAACCCGCCCCGGGACACCTGGTCACGAGCGGGGAGGACTGCAGCGATGTCCCAGGCAGCATCCGAATCGGGCGAACGGACGAGGGGCCGGCACCGGTTGCGGCTCGCCCTGGCCTGCCTGTTCCTGGCCCTGGCCTGCGTACTCACCCCGGTCGCGGTGGCGGCCTCGTGGGCGGACGACGAGATCGGCGACACCGATCGTTTCGTCGCCACGCTGGCGCCGCTGTCCTCGAACCCGGACGTCCAGGCCGAGGTCGCCGATCGGGTGGCCGAGGCCGCCGTGCGGGCGGTGGACGTGGGCGGGTTGAGCGACGCGCTGCGCGAGGCCCTGGGCCTGGATCCGAACGACGCGTCGGGGCCGGTCACCGGATCGATTCGGAACCTGTTGCACGGCGTGGTGAACCAGGCCGCCCTCGCCTTCGTCGCGAGCGACGCGTTCGACGTCGTGTGGCGCGACGCGCTCCGCCTGGCCCACGCGTCCGCGTTGCGCGCGCTGGAGGGCGAGGACGACGGCGCGGTCACCTCGTCCGGCGGCGAGGTGGTGCTGGATCTGGGTCCGACGATCGACCGGGTCCGGCAGGGCCTGGTGGACCGGGGCTTCTCGATCGCGACCAACATCCCGAGTACCGACCAACGGTTCGTCCTGCTGCACCGCGAGGGGTTGCGCAAGGGTCAGGACGCGTTCCGGTTCCTGAACGCCGCGGGCACCTGGCTGCCGATCGTGGTGGCGCTGCTCTTCGTGGTGGGTGTGTGCGTCGCGCCCCGACGTCGTCGGGTGATCATGTGGACGGCCCTGGGCACCCTGCTCGCCCTGCTCGTGCTCGCGATCGGGCTGGCCGTCGCGCGCCGGTACTACCTGGACCGGTTGCCGTCGGAAATCTCCCGGGACGCGGCGGCGGCGACCTTCGACGCGCTGGTGCGGTTCCTGCGCGAGACCACCCGCACCCTGGCGATCATCGCCGCCGCGGTCGCGATCGCCGCCTTCGTGGTCGGCCCGGCGCGGCGGGCCGCGGCCGTTCGGCGGGTGCTGGCGGCCGGTCCGGACGCGGCGGGCGGCGCGCTGGCCCGGACCGGTCTGGGCACCGGGTCGGCGGGCCGCTTCGTGGCCGCGCGGCGGGGCCCGATCTACGCCGTGGTGGGCCTGCTCGGCGGGGTGTGGCTGGCCTGGTGGAACCATCCGACGGTGCCCGCGGTGCTGCTGGTCCTGTTGGTGGTGCTGGCCGTCGTGGCGGTCCTGGAGGTCGTGGCGGCGGCCGGAACCCCCGAGCCGGCCGGGGTCGATCGGTGAGTGTGCGGGCCCCGTCCCAGGGGGCGGTGACCCGACTGCGCGGCCGGGTCGAGGACATGCCGGTGATGGCGTTCGTGGGTCGGTTGACCACCCGGTTCCTGGTGGTCAACAGCGTCGAGGCGGCCACCACGTTGGCGGCGAAGGTGTTCCTCGCCGGTGTCCCGGCGCTGTTCGTGTTCGCCGCGTTCGCCCCCCAGGTGCTGCGCGACGAACTGCTCGACTCGCTGCGCGCGATCCTGGGCCTGCCCGCCGGCACGCTGGACGAGGTCTCCCGGGTCCACGACGCGGGCGAGCATCTGCGCCGGCAAACCGGTGCGGCCAGTGCGGTGTTCACCCTGTTGATGGCGGGCCAGGTGGCCCGGTCGCTGCAACGGTTGTGCCGGCGCGCGTGGTTCGTGCGGGCGGTCGGCTTCAGCCCGCGGCTGATCGGGCGCTGGTTGTTGGGGTCGTCGGTGTGGCTGGTCGCGCTGCTGTTCCAGGCGCAGTTGCACAACGGCTTCGGCGCCGGGCCCTGGCTCGGCGTGGTCGTCCTGTTCGTCGCCTCGGTGCTGCTGTGGTGGTGGACTCAGCACCTGTTGCTGGAGGGTCGGATCGGCTGGTGGCCGCTGCTGCCCGGCACGCTACTGGCCGCGCTGGGCACGATCGGCATGCAGTACGGCTCACATCTGGTGATGCCCAGGGCGGTGGCCCGCAGCGTGGCCGAGTTCGGCCCGTTCGGGCTGATGTTGACCCTGATGTCGTGGCTGGTCGCGGCCTGCGCGGTGGTGGTCTTCGCGATCACCATCGGCGCGTTCCTGGCCGAGGAGGAGCCGCTGCGCAGCCTGCTGGGCGCCCCCGAGGCGCCGCGGCACATCGACCCGCCTCAGGCCTGACCGGGGGTCTGCCCGGTGCGCCGGAACTCCGTCGGCGACTGCTGGACCCGGCGGGAGAACAGTCGGGCGAAGTAGGCGGGGTCGTCGTAGCCGACGTTGCGGGCCACCTCGTGGATGGACTGGTCGGTGGACAGGAGCAGGCGCTTGGCCCGGGACAGCCGGGTGCGCACGATGTACTCCTTGGGGGTGGTGCCGGTCGCGCGCTGCATCTCGCCGCGCAGGCCCGCCTCGTCCAGGCCCAGCCGGCGGGCGTGTTCGCCGACGGTGAGCGGCTCGGTGGCGTGCTCGTCGAAGTAGCGGACCACGCGCGAGCCGTCCTCGTCGACCCGGATCGTCTTCAGGTCGATGATCAACTGGTGAACGATCGCCGAGGTGACCACCTCGCGATTGGGCGCGCCCGGTTCCACCGCGGTCAGCAGCCGGTCGAAGCCTTGGCGCAGCGGCCGGACCCCGCCGAGCGACATCACCGGCTCGGCCCGGTCCAGGAAGCCCAGGTCCTCGTACGCCGCCGCGGTCGGCCCCTCGAACAGCACCCAGTGCTCGCGCCAGCCGGTCGGGTCCGGGCTGTACGCGTGGTACTCGCCGGGGAAGAGCAGGAAGGCGGCGGGCGCCTGGACCGGGATTCGCGGCGCGTGCCGGTTGCCGGAGCGGAACCAGCCCGATCCGCCGGTGATCAGGGTGAGTTGGTAGCAGCCCAGCACCCGGCCCTCGAACAACATCGCGTTGACCTGTTGCCAGCCCACGCCCAGGCACACCAGGCCGAGGGCCTGGTGCTCCTTTGCGGGCGTGAGATAGCGCGCGAAGATCATGGTGCGCCGATCGTACGGCGGCGGACGCCGGCTGCGCAGCGGTTGTTCACGCCTTCACCCCGCCCGCGACCAGGTCGGTGCGCCAGAACCGTTGGAGCGACCAGAACGCGGCGACCAGCGGGATCACCGAGACCAGTGCGCCGACCACGACCAGGTTGGCGTGCGGCTGGTTGGGGTCGCTGTTCCACGCGTTCAGGCCCAGCGTGACCGGCCACAGGTGCTGGTTGTTGAGGGTGATCAGCGGCAGGAAGAAGTTGTTCCAGACCGCGACCAGTTGGAACAGGAAGATGGTCACCAGCGCGGGCGACATGATCCGCAGGCCGATGGTGCAAAAGATCCGGAACTCGCTCGCGCCGTCCAGCCGGGCCGCCTCGATCAGTTCGTCCGGCACCGACGCCTCGGCGTAGGTCTTGGCCAGGAAGACGCCGAACGGGCTGACCGCCGCGGGCAGCAGGACCGCCCAGATCGTGTCGACCAGGTGCACCTTGGAGAGCATCAGGTAGATCGGCAGCGCGAGCATGGGAGTGGGGATGAGCACCGCGCCCAGGATCACCGAGAAGATCGCGCCCCGGCCGCGGAAGCGGTACTTGGCCAGCGCGTAGCCGGCCATCGCGGCCAGGAAGGTGGCGACCACGCCGCCGCCGACCGCGTACAGCACCGAGTTGAATACCCAGCGCAGGAAGATGCCGCCGTCCTGGTCGAAGAGTTGGCGCAGGTTGGCGCCCAGGTTCCAGTCGGCGAACCAGAAGCCGTTGCTGCCGAACAGGTCGCTGGAGGACTTGGTCGAGGAGACCAGCAGCCACCACACCGGCATCAGGAAGTAGGTGGCCACCAGGAACAGGAACGAGGTGGTCAGCACCTGCGAACGCATCGGCGTGGTGCGGCCCTTGCCCACCTTGCGCGCACGCGGCGGGGCCTGCTCGCGGACCGGGCTCGCGGGCGGGGTGGTCAGCGTCGTCACAGCGAGGACCTGCCGTTCGTGAGCCGGGCGGAGAGCTTGAGGACCGCGAAGGACAACACGCAGGTGCCCAGCGCGAGCAGCACCGAGATCGCGGCGCCCTGACCGTAGTCGTTGTTCTCCACGGCCTTGTGGTACGCGGACATGATCGGGGTGTAGTCCGCGTCCAGCGACGAGGTCAGCGGTCGCAACACGCGTGGTTCGGTGTAGAGCTGGAGGGTGCCGATCACCGAGAACACGGTGGTCAGCGCGATCGCCGGGGCGACCAGCGGCACCTTGATCCGCCACGCCGTGCGCCACGGGCCGCAACCGTCCAACTCGGCGGCCTCGTAGAGCTCCTGCGGGATCGCCTGGAGCGCGGAGTAGATGACCAGCATGTTGTAGCCGGTCCAGGTCCAGGTGACCACGTTCGCGATCGACCACAACACCGCGTCCTCGCCGAGGAAGTCGGACGGCAGGCCGACCGCGTCCAGCATGCTCACCACGGGGCTGGAGCGCGGCATGTAGAGGAAGGCCCACAGGATGGTGGCGACCACGCCGGGGATCGCGTAGGGCAGGAAGTAGGCGGTGCGGAAGAAGCCCTTGAGTCGGGCCGACTTCGCGTCCAGGAGCAGGGCGAGCACCAGTGCGAGGCCGAGCATCACCGGCACCTGGATCACGCCGAACAGCAGCACGCGGCCCACGCCGTGCCACAGGGCGTCGTCGTGCAGCGCCTTGGTGTAGTTCTCGAATCCCGCGTACACCCGCTTGGGCGGGGTCAGGCCCAGGCCGGAGCGTTGCATCTTGTGCAGGCTCTCGACGATCGCGTAGCCGACGGGGACGGCGTACATCGCGGCGAACAGCACGCCGAACGGCGCGAGGAACATCAGGGGCGCGGACCGCCGGCGCTTGCGCCGCGGGATCGGTGCGCTCAAGGGCGGGCTCCCGGTGGATGGAACGAGTGGGGGACGGGTGGGCCGACGGCGGCGTGCCCGCCGTCCCGCGCGGGTGACGCGCGGACGGCGGGACACGGTACGAACTGCCTGCGGCGTCGGGGTGGTGGACGGCGGGTCAGCCCGCGGCGGCCTTCAGGCCCTTGTCCTGGATGGCCTTGATCGTGGTGCCCTGGACGCCGGTCAGCGCGTCGGCGAGCTTGCCGTTGCCGGCGCCGGCCTTGCCCATCCGGTCGGTCAGGTCGGCGGAGACCTGGGTCATCGTGGGTCCCCACTGCCAGCCGGTCGGGGCCTGCGCGGCGGACTCCTTGAAGATGTCGTAGATCTTCGCGTTGCCGAAGTACGCGGAGGGCTGCTGCATCGCCTCCAGGCTCGCCCCGGCCGTGGCCGCCGGGTAGATGCCCGCGTCCTTGACCAGGGTGGTCAGGCTCCCGGTGTCGCTGCTCATCCAGTCCGCGAAGGTGACCGCGGCCTTGGTGTTCTTGCAGCCCTTGAGCACCGCCGTGCCGGAGCCGCCGATGTTGCCGGTGGCCTTGCCGTTCGCCTCCCACTGCGGCATCGGCGCCACCGCCCACTTGCCCGCCGCGTCCTTGTTGTTCTCCTCCAGCAGCGCGGTGAACCAGACCGGGCCGACGTAGCTGGCAACGCTGCCGTCACTCATGCGCTTGTACCAGTCGGGGGTGGAGGTCGGGTCGGCGAAGACGACCTTCCTGTCCAGGAGTTGTTGCCAGTACTGGGTGACCTTTTGGGTGCCCGGCTCGGTCAGCGAGACCTTCCAGGTGTCGCCCTCGGGCTTGAACCAACTGCCGCCGTTCTGCCAGGCCATGCCCGCGTACCACCACGGGTCGTTGCCGCCGAACGCCGAGTAGGACACCGCCGGGTCGGCCGCGTGCACCTTGTCCGCCTGCTGGGCGAACTCGTCCCAGGTCTTGGGCGGGGTGAGGCCGTTCCTGGCGAAAATGTCGGTGCGGTAGAACATCGCGACCGGGCCGGTGTCCACCGGGATGCCGTAGGTCTTGCCCGCGACGCTCATCTGCGACCAGGCGCCGGCCGAGTACTTGGACTTGACCCCGGCGGCCTCCTTGTCCACGTCCTGGAGCGCGCCCTCGACCAGGAAGCTGGGCAGGGTCTCGTAGCCCATCTGGGCCAGGCACGGGGCGTTGTTCGCCTTCACCGCGGCGAGCATCTTGGCGTAGCCGCCCTTGGAGCCCGGCTCGACCTTGTTGTAGTTGACGTGGATGTCGGGGTGCGCGGCGTTGAACGCGGTCACGGCCTTCTCGTAGGCCGGGTTCCATCCCCAGAAGTCGAGCTGGGCGGTGCCGCCGCCCTGGCCCCCGGGCGTCTTGTCGCCCTGTGCCGCCTTGTCGGTCTTGCCGCTGCCGGAGTCCGAGTCGGAGCCGCAGGCGGTGAGCGCGGTCAGGGCCGCGAGCGTGACCGCGACGGCGGCGTGGCGGGCCGTCCGGCGGCCTCGGCGCGAGGAACGCGAAGCGGCGCGCGGCGAGGGGCGCGAAGCACGGGTGCTACCCCACATGAGGTGGCCGTCCCTTCGGGAAATGGGCAGGGCTCGACGGAGCCCGGCAGGTGGTCGGAAGGCAGAGGAGGCTGTCTGGCCGCCGATCATGTGCCCTGCCCGACAAGGCGTCAACGGGTTGCCGGGCGGATCATGGTTTTGTCGAGGTGATCCGCAAGAAAAGTCCAAGTGTCCGGTCACCGAATGGCAAGGAGCGTGAACCAGAGAGTATCCATCCAGGTGAGAGCGTTGGAATCACGGGTCACCGGATGCGGAAAAGTCCACGATGCTGCTCAGAAGAGTGCATGTTCGGTTCGCGCGGGTCGGGCACGATGATCCGGACCCACCGCACGGATCTGCCCGAGGAGCGTCTTGACCACCCCCAGCCTCGTCCCGAGTCGAGACGGCTTCACCCTCGACGGCAGGCCGTTTCGCATGCTCTCCGGTGCCCTGCACTACTTCCGCGTGCATCCCGCGCAGTGGGACGACCGGCTGGCCCGGTTGCGCGGCCTGGGTCTGAACACGGTCGAGACCTACGTCGCCTGGAACGTGCACGAACCGATACCGGGCCGCTTCGACTTCACCGGCGGCAAGGACCTGGTCGCGTTCCTGCGCGCGGCCGAGCGCCACGGGCTCAAGGCGATCGTTCGGCCGGGCCCCTACATCTGCGCCGAGTGGGAGTTCGGCGGCCTGCCCGCGTGGCTGCTCAAGGACCCGGGGATGCGGCTGCGCTGTGCCCACCCGCCGTTCCTGGCCGCCGTGGACCGCTACCTCGACGCGGTGATGCCGCTGGTCGAGCCGCTGCTCGCGGAGCACGGCGGGCCGGTGATCGCGCTCCAGGTGGAGAACGAGTACGGCAGCTACGGCAACGACGTCGCGTATCTGCGGCACCTGGTCGAGGGGCTGCGCCGGCGCGGCGCGAACGGGCTGCTGTTCACCTCCGACGGGCCCACCGAGCCGATGCTCCAGGGCGGCACCGTGGCCGGCGTGTTGCCGACGGTGAACTTCGGCTCGCGCGCGGACGAGGCGTTCGCGACGTTGCGTCGCTGGTCGCCGGAGGGGCCGCCGGTGTGCATGGAGTTCTGGAACGGCTGGTTCGACCACTGGCGCGATCCGCACCACGTACGGGACGCGGCGGACGCGGCGGCGGTGTTGGAGGACATGCTCGCGGCCGGCGGTTCGGTGAACCTGTACATGGCACACGGCGGCACCAACTTCGGTCTGATGAACGGCGCCAACGAGCAGGACGGCGTCTATCAGCCGACGGTGACCAGCTACGACTACGACGCGGCGATCGGCGAGGCGGGCGAACTCACCGACAAGTATTGGGCCTTCCGCGAGGTGATCGGCCGCTACGCGCCGCTGCCGGTCGAACCGCCGCCGGCGCTGCCGGCGCGGATCAAGCTCGGCGAGGTCGCCCTGCCCTCGGCGGCGGCGCTGCTCGCGCACGTCGAGGACCTGTCCGCGCCGGTGTACTCGCCCGGCACGCTCACCATGGAGGAACTCGACCAGGCGTACGGCTTCGTGCTCTACCGGACCTGGGTCAGCGGTCCGCGCGAGGCGGCGCCGTTGCACGTGGACGGACTGGCCGACCGGGCCCAGGTGTTCCTGGACGGAGTGCCGGTCGCGGTGCTGGACCGCAGCGAAGGCGGCTCACCCTCCTGCGAGTTGGCCATTCCCGCGGGCGGTGCGCGGCTGGACCTGCTGGTGGAGAACTGCGGGCGGGTCAACTACGGCCCCGGGCTGCACGACCGCAAGGGCATCACCCGGGGGGTGCGGCTGGAGCGGCAGCACCTGTTCGGCTGGCAGATGTACCCGCTGCCGCTGGACGCCCCGGACGGACCGGTGCTGCCGGACGCCTCCGGGCCGATCCCGGCGGGTGTACCGGTGTTGCGCTCGGGCACGTTCGAGGTGGAGACGGTCGGCGACACCTTCGTCCGGCTGGACGGCTGGACCAAGGGCCTGGTCTGGGTCAACGGCTTCCTGCTCGGCCGCTACTGGTCGAAGGGGCCGCAGCGCGCCCTGTATGTCCCGGGACCGCTGCTGCGGGCGGGGACGAACACGGTGACGGTGCTGGAACTGCACGGTCCCGGCGGGGCGCAGGTGACGTTCACGGACACGCCCGACCTGGGCGAGCCGGCCGCGGCGCCGATGATCGACTAGGCCCGGTCCGGCGTCCCGCGGCGCGGCGCGCGTCAGTCGGCGTCCGGTTCACTGACGCCGTGCCGGCGGGCGAGGTCGATGAACAGGCGGGCGGAGCGCTCTCGGGCGTCTTCTCGGCAGAGCAGAATGATGCCGCGGCGCAGGGGCGGGTCGAGGGAGCGGATGCAGGCGGATTCGCCGAAGACGTCCTGTGCCACGTCGCGGTACCACAGCAGCGATCCCTCGCCGTTGAGGACCCCGGCGACCCAGTTGACCCGGTCGTCGTGTTCGCAGCCGGCGATCGGTCGGACGCCCATCTCGGCGAACATCGCCTCGAACTGGGAGCGGCGCTCGGTACCGCGTCTGGGCAGCACCATCCGCAGGCCGTCCAGCGCGGACCACGGCACCGGGTCGGGCAGCCGGGTGTCGAGTGGCGACACGAGCACCACCTCCGCCGCGGCGAGCCGGTAGGTGCGCAGGTCGCCGGGCCCGGGCGCGTCGGCCACCCCGATCGCGGCGGTGCCCGCGCGGACCGCGTTGAGCACTCCCCCGCGCCCGTCGTACCGGGTCACCTCGATCGGCGCCTCCGGGTGCTCGGCGGCGAACATCGAGACCATCCGGGCGACATGGCCGATCGCGAGGGTGGCGGTGGTGGCCACGGTCAGTGGGGGCTCGGTGACCGGGCCGGCCACCCGGCCGATGTCCTCGATCGCGCCGACGGCGTCCAGCACGGTACGGGCGATCCGCACCACCCGGGAGCCCTCGGCGGTCAGTCCCACCGTCCGGCCCTCGCGGACGAACAGCTCGGCGTCCAGCTCGTGTTCGAGGGCCTTGAGCGCCCGGGACAGGGCGGACTGGGCGACGTAGAGGGCTTCCGCAGCGGCGGTCATGGTGCCGAAGTTGGCGACGGCGACGAGGTAGCGGAGCTGCTGGAGGGTCACGCGCCGCACCATAACGGTCACGCCACCCATGCCGGCAGGGTCACGAAACGGGTAATTCACCGCCGGTGCCCGCGGGATCGCTCTCCTCGGGCGAATCACCCGGGCATCGGTATATGCCGTGCGGGCAAGGTTCGGCGTCGCGCCGGCCGTGATCCGGGGCCGATCGGGCCGTGTGCCGACTGGGCAGAGCGGCCCCGGGGGATTTTCGCCGGAGCTTTCGCGCGGCGGACCCGCGACCGGTTCGTCGTTGACACCTCGATGCCCGAAACCGACTATACGGCGCAGTGATTCGGCTGCGGGCGATATTTCGATTTCGCACCGCTTTCGAGCGTTTGACAATTCCTGACTTGGATACGTCCCGACATCGGCATCGATGCGGCGATTTCCCGTGCCCGGAACCGAAGTTCCCGAAAGCGCGGCGCCCGGTATCGCCTTCGCGCGCCCTTCGCACCGCACCGATCGTCGTCCCGCCGCACGGTTTCCCGGATGGAGGCACTCCCCCATGACGTCGCAGTCCCCGCGTCGCGATCAGGTCCTCGCAGTGAGCCCGCTGGGTCGTCCCAACGCCCGACTCGTGATCGCCGCGCATCGGGCCGGTGCGCTCGGGGTGCTCGACCTCGGCCGCGAGCGCGACGCGGCGCTCGACGCGTTGACCGAGGCATCCGGCTTGTCGTCCTTCGGTGTTCGGGTGCCGGTGGGTTGTCCGCTGCGTCCGGACGAGTTGCCCTCGCGGGTGCGGGTGGTGCTCCTGGCGCCGGACGCGCCGTGGTCGCTCGCCGCCGTCGGGCCGGGGCGGCGGGTCCTGGTCGAGGTCACCTGCGTCGAGCAGGCGCGTGCGGCGGTCGCCGCCGGGGCTGCGGGAGTGGTCGCGCGCGGCGCGGAGGGCGGTGGTCGATGCGGCGAGTTGACCACCTTCGTACTGCTTCAGCAGTTGCTCGCGGACGAGAGTGTTCCGGTGCCGGTCTGGGCGGCCGGTGGCATCGGTCCGCACACCGCCGCCGCGGCGGTCGCGGGCGGTGCCGCCGGCGTGCTGCTGGACACCCAACTGGCCCTGGTCGCGGAGAGCACCCTGCCCGCCGACGTCGCAGCGGCCGTGCGGGCGATGGACGGCAGCGAGACGGTCGTGCTCCGCGGGCATCGGGTCTACCGGCGGCCCGACCTGCCGATCGCGGAACTGGCCGAGCAGGCCGCCGACCTCGGCACCGCGCTGGGTGCGAGCGGGCTGCACCGCGAGTTGTTGCCGGTCGGCCAGGACGGCGCGTCGGCCGCCCGGCTCGCGGACCGGTACGGCACCGCCGGTCGGGTGTTGCGCGCGGTGCGCGAGGCGATCGTGGACCAGGTGGCCTCGGCCGCCCGGCACGGGGTGGGGCCGCGGCCGGCGCAGGGGCCGATGACGCGGGTGAGCGACCGGGCCGCGTTCGCGCACGCGGTGGCCCGGGAGGGCGGGCTGCCGTTCCTGGCGTTGTCGCTGCTGCGCGGCCCGCAGGTGGGCGCGCTGCTCGCCGAGACCGCCGCGCTGCTCGGCGACCTGCCGTGGGGGGTGGGCCTGCTCGGCTTCGCGCCGCCCGAGCTGCGCGAGGAGCAACTGGCCGCGGTGCTCGCGGCGCGCCCGCCGTACGCGCTGATCGCGGGTGGCCGGCCGGATCGGGCGGCGCCGTTGGAGGCCGCCGGGATCCGTACCTATCTGCATGTGCCCTCCCCCGGTTTGTTGACCCAGTTCCTGCGGGAGGGCGCCCGGCGGTTCGTCTTCGAGGGCACCGAATGTGGTGGCCATGTCGGGCCGCGCGCGAGTTTCCCGCTGTGGGAGGCACAGCTCGACGAATTGCTGACCTTCGCCGAACGACACGCGGACGCGGGCGAGTTGGACCTGTTGTTCGCGGGTGGGATCCACGACGCGCGTTCGGCCGCGATGGTGGCCGCCGCGGCGGCGCCCCTGGTCGATCGCGGTGCGTCGGTGGGCGTGTTGATGGGGACCGCGTACCTGTTCACCCGCGAGGCGGTGGACAGCGGCGCGATCGTGCCCGGCTTCCAGGCGGCGGCGGTCGAGTGTGCCTCGACCGCGCTCGTGCAGACCGCGCCCGGGCATGCCACCCGCTGTGCGGGCACGCCGTTCGTGGCCGCGTTCGAGGCCGCCCGGCGCGATCTGGAGGCGCGTGGCCTGCCGTCCCGGCAGGTCTGGGCCGAGTTGGAGCAGCTCAACCTTGGTCGGTTGCGGATCGCCGGCAAGGGGCTGCGGCGCGAGGGCGACGCCCTGGTCGAGGTGGACGCGGACGCGCAGCGCCGGGACGGGATGTTCATGCTGGGCCAGGCCGCGGTGTTGCGGTCCGCGCCGACCGATGTCGCCACACTGCACCGCGAGGTCACCATCGAGGCGGCCGCGTGGCTGGCCCGCAGGGTGCGCGAGTTGGGCGGGCCGGCCCGACCCGTTGCGGCCGGACCGCAGGATGTCGCCATCGTGGGCATGGCCTGTGTCCTGCCGGGCGCACCGGATCTGGCCGGTTACTGGCGCAACATCCTGGCCGGCGTCGACGCGGTGACCGAGGTGCCGCACGACCGCTGGGACGTGGACCGCTACTTCGCGGCCGACGCCGACCCGGGCGCGACCGCTCGCGGCTCGGTCCGCGGTGCCGCCCCCGGCGCGGTCCCGCCCGGGCGCACGCCGTCCAAGTGGGGCGGGTTCGTGCCCGCGATCGGATTCGACGCCACCGGGTACGGGATCCCGCCCGCCTCGCTGGCGGCGATCGATCCGGCCCAACTGCTCGCGCTGCACGTCGCGTCGGGGGCGCTGGCGGATGCCGGCTACGGACCGGGTCGGGCCTTCGCCCGGGAGCGCACCTCGGTGATCTTCGGCGCCGAGGCGGGCGCGGACCTGGCCGGCGCGTACGGCTTCCGCGCGTTGTTCCCGGGCTACTACGGTGCGCTTCCCGCCGATCTGGACCGGCAACTGCCGACCCCCACCGAGGACTCCTTTCCCGGCGTGCTGGCCAACGTGATCGCCGGCCGGATCGCCAACCGGCTCGATCTGGGCGGGGTCAACTACACCGTGGACGCCGCGTGTGCGGCCTCGCTGGCCGCGCTGGACCTGGCCTGCAAGGAGTTGAACACCGGCTCCAGCGATCTGGTGTTGTGCGGCGGCGTGGACACGCACAACGGGATCAACGACTTCCTGATGTTCTCCTCGGTGCGCGCCCTGTCGCCGACCGGGCGTTGCGCCACGTTCGACGCGGACGCGGACGGGATCGCGCTGGGCGAGGGCGCGGTGTGTGTGCTGCTCAAGCGACTGGCGGACGCCGAGCGCGACGGCGATCGGGTGTACGCGGTGGTCAAGGGCGTCGGCGGGTCCAGCGACGGCCGTTCGCTCGGGTTGACCGCGCCGCGCCCCGAGGGCCAGCGGCGGGCGCTGGAACGCGCGTATCGGGCGGCGGGCGTCTCGCCGGCCCGGGTCGGCCTGGTCGAGGCGCACGGTACCGGCACGGTGGTCGGCGACCGGGCCGAACTGGACACCCTCACCGCGGTGTTCACCGAGCACGGCGCGACCCCCGGCGACTGTGCGGTGGGCTCGGTGAAATCCCAGATCGGGCACACCAAGTGTGCGGCGGGCCTGGCCGGCCTGGCCAAGGCCGCGCTCGCGGTGCACTTCGGGGTGCGCCCGCCGACCCTGCACCTGCGCCGACCGTCGGACCCGGGGCCGTTCGTGTTCGACGACCGGGCCCGGCCGTGGCCCACGCCGATCACCGAACGCATCGCGGGGGTGAGTGCGTTCGGGTTCGGCGGCACCAATTTCCACGCCGTGCTGGCCGGTTCGGAGCTGTCCGGGGTGGGCGGGCCGGGGGGCGCGGACGCCGCGTGGCCGGCCGAGTTGTTCTGCTTCCGGGGCGCGGACCGTGCGGCGGCGCACGCGGCGCTGGACCGGGTCGCCGACCGGCTGGACGCGGCCGAGGACCTGCCGCTGCGCGGCCTGGCGGCGCTCGCCGCCGGGGAAGGCGCCGACGAAGTCCCGGTCTGGGTCGCCTTCGTCGCGAGCGATCACGCCGATCTGCGGATCAAGCTGATGCTGGCCCGGGCGGGTGCGGTCGATCCCGCCGGCGAGATCTTCCACCGGGGGGCGGAGGTGGGCGGGCAGGTGGCGTTCCTGTATCCCGGACAGGGCAGTCAGCGGCCCGGGATGCTCGCCGATCTGTTCGCCCGTTTCCCCGAACTGTGCGACGGGCTGCGGGACATCGACCCGGAGTGTGTGCGGGCCATGTTCCCGCCGGCCGCGTTCGGCACCGAGGCCCGGGCCGAGCAGGCGGCCCGGATCACCGACACCCGCCGCGCGCAGCCCGCGCTCGGGGTGGCCGCCGTCGCGCTGACCCGGCTGCTCGACCGGTTCGGGGTGTGGCCGGACCAGGTCGCCGGGCACAGCTACGGCGAGTTGGCCGCGCTGTGGTCGGCGGGCGTGTTGGCCACCCGGGACCTGGCTCGGCTCGGCGAGGTGCGGGCGGCCGCGGTGCTGGCCGCCGCCGGCAGCGAACCGGGCGCGATGGCGGCGGTACCGGCCGGCGCGGACCGGGTGGCCGAACTGCTGGCCGGCATCGACGGCGTCGTACTCGCCAATCGCAACACGCCGACGCAGACCGTCGTATCGGGCCCCGAGGCGGCCCTGACGGCGGCGATCGCGGCACTGGCGGCGGCCGGGCTGTCCGCACGCCGACTGCCGGTGGCGTGCGCGTTCCACAGCCCCGTGGTCGCGGCGGCGGCCGACACCCTCACGGCCGCCGTCGCCGACCTGGACGTGCGGGTGCCCAGGATCCCGGTGTGGTCCAACGCCACCGCCGAGCGCTATCCGGACGCGGCCGCCGAGGTGCGCGCGCTGATCGCCCGGCAGGTGGCCGAGCCGGTGCGCTTCGCCGAGCAGATCGAGGCGATGTACGCGGCGGGCGTGCGGATCTTCGTCGAGGCCGGGCCGGGTCGGGCGCTGACCGGCATGGTCCGGACGATCCTGGGCGACCGGCCGCACACCGCGGTGGCCTGCGACGTGCCGGGCGAGGACGGGGTGCGCCGGCTGCTCACCGCACTGGCCGAACTCGCGGTCGCCGGCGTGCCGGTGCGGGTCGCGGGCGGCCTGGCCGGTCGGGTACGGCCGGTGGACGTCGAGCCGGGCACCCGCCCGGCCTGGACCGTGGACGGCCACCTGGTGCGTACCGCCGACGGCAGGCCGGTGGCGGGCGGGCTGCATCCGGCGACCCCGGTGGCCGCCCTGTCGACCGCCGGCCCGGCGGGTGCGGCGGGGGCGCCGGCCGGGGACGCGCGGGACGCGGTGTTGCTCGAATACCTGGCCGGCGCCCGGGCCGCGGTCGCCGCCCAGCGCGAAGTACTGCTGGGCTACCTGGGCGTGCCGGGCGGGGTGCCGGAGGCGCCGGTTGTTGCGCCCGGGGCGGTGGCGGCGGGAGTTTCGCTCGGGGTGGGGCCGGGTTCCGTGACGGGGGCGACTTCGGTGGCCGGGGCGGGTGCTGTGGCCGGGCCCGGGGCCGTCGCGGCGGTCGTCCCGGTCGAGGAGCCGGGTGGGCCGCTCACCCGCGAGCACGTGTTGGCCGTGGTCCTCGACATCGTGGGTACGCGGACCGGTTATCCCGAGGACATGCTCGATCCGGCGCTGGATCTGGAGGCGGATCTGTCCGTCGACTCGATCAAGCGCACCGAGATCATCGGCGAACTGGCCTTGCGGCTGCGGCTGACGGGGGCGGTCGGGGCGGCGGGGGTGCTCGGTGCGGCGGGGGGCGCCGACGAGACGGTGATCGAGCGGCTGGCGAAGGTCAAGACGATCGACGCGATCGTGGCCGGGGTGCTGGCGGTCGACGCGGGGGCGGGCTCGGGGCCCGGCTCCGGTTCCGGCTCGGGGCCGGGCTCGGGGTCGGGGTCGGACTTGGGCTCGGGTTTCGGTTCCGGGTCGGACTCGGACTCGGACTTGGACTCGGACTCGGACTCGGGTTCCGGCTCGGGGCCGGTCCTGGGTTCCGGCTCGGGTTCGGGGGCCGGCTCGGGCGAACAGGTCGTGCCGGAGCCGCCGATCGAGCCGGTTGCCGACCGGCCCACGCGGCATCTGGTCGAGTGTGTTCCGATCGACGACCCGGTGCCCGCGGGCGAATCCGACCCGCCCATCGGCGAGGCGTTGCGTGGTCGCCGGGTGGTCCTGGTCGAGGACGGCGGCGGGATCGCCTGGGCGCTGGCCGACCTGCTCGCGCCGCACGGCGTCGTGGTCGAGACGCGCGCCCGGGACCGGGCCGAACCGGGGGACGATCGGCCGGCCCCGGCGTGGTCGCAGGTCGACACGCTGGTGCACCTGGCCGCGCTCGCCGACGGCCCGGACCCGATCCTCCCGGACGCCTTCGCGCTGCTGCGGGACGCGCTGGTGGGCGGCGTACGGCAGGTGTTCCTCGGCACCCCCGGCGGCGGCCACTTCGGCCGGGCGCCGGCCGCCACCGGGCCCGATCCGGTGCCGGGCGCGGGCCTGGCCGGGTTCGCCCGGTCCGCCGCCCTGGAGTATCCGGACCGGGTGCTGCGCGTAGTGGACCTGGATCCCAAGGAGGAACCGGCCCGCATCGCCCGGCGGCTCCTGGCCGAACTGGTCCGCACCGCAGGCCGGCCCGAGCCCGATGCGCCGGTGCTGCTCGGCCTGTCCGGCGACCGTCGGCTGACCCTGCGCACCCGCCCCGTGCCGCTCCCGGACCTGTCGCCCGCCGACCGGGACGCCCGATTGCGCGAGCGGATCGGGCCGGACGCCGTGGTACTGCTGACCGGTGGGGCACGCGGCATCACCGCCCGGGCCGCCATCGGCCTGGCCCGTGCCACCGGGTGCCACATCGAGTTGCTCGGTCGTACCGGTGACGACGGCGACCCGGAGCCCGCCGCGCTCGCCGAGGCGACCGACGTCCCCGCGCTCCGGGCCGCGTTGATCGCGACCGGGATGCGCGAGCCGGCCCGGATCGAGGCCGAGCTGACCCGGGTACTCGGTCGCCGCCAAGTCCGGGCGACGCTCGCCGAGTTGGCCGAACACGCGGCGTCGGTCCGGCTGCACGTCGCCGATGTCACCGACGCCGACGCGGTCCGCCGGACCCTGACCGGGATCGCCGAGCGACACGGCAGGCTGGACGGGATCGTGCACGGCGCCGGTGTACTGGCCGATCGGCTGCTCGCGGACAAGACCGCCGAGTCCTGCCGGCAGGTATTCGCCACCAAGGTGACCGGGGCACGGGCGCTGGTGGCCGCTCTGCGCACGCTGCGGCCGACGTTGGCACCACCGGCGTTCCTGGTCATGTTCGGCAGCGTCGCGGGGGTGTACGGCAATCGGGGACAGACCGACTACGCCGCCGCCAACGACGCGCTGGCCACGCTGGGTCGGCACTGGTCGGCGGGGTCCGAGGACACCCTCGCGCCGGTCGCGGAGCGGGTACTGACCATCGACTGGGGTCCGTGGGCGGCAAGCGGCGGCGGCATGGTCACACCGGAGTTGGCCCGCGAGTACGGCCGACGCGGCATCGCATTGATCGACCCCGAGCACGGCGTCCGGGCACTGCTCGACGAACTGATCTCGGGCCGGGACGAACAGGCCGTCTACGTATGCCTGCCGGCCTCCGAGTCGGCGCAGACCCCGACGCTCGGATCGACGCACGAGTCGATGTGGGAGTCGGAGCGCGGGTCGGTGTCCGGATGAGCGCCCGGATCGGGGGGCGCGGGCCTCGGCCCGACGATGCGGCGATCGTCGGGATGGGTGCGATCTTCCCGGGCGCGGCCGACCCGGGCGGCTTCTGGCGGTTGATCGAGTCCGGCGGCGACGCGATCACCGAGGTGCCGGCGAATCGCTGGGACCCGGCGCTCTACTACGCGCCGGGCACGGCCGGCGAGCCCGCCCGCAGCGACCGGTTCTACTGCCGGCGCGGCGGCTTCGTGGACGACCTGGCCACGTTCGACCCGGTGCGCTTCGGCATCATGCCCGCCGTGGTCGCCGGCGCCGAACCGGATCAACTGCTCGCGCTCCGGGCGGGCGCCGAGGCGATCGCCGACGCGGGCGGCGAGGCCCGGCTGCCGGACCGGTCCCGAGTCGGGGTGATCTTCGGTCGCGGCGGCTACATGGGCGTGGCCACCGCCCGGCTCGACCAACGGGTCCGTACCGCGCATCAACTCACCGCGCTGTTGGCCGAGTTGGCGCCCGAGCTGGGCCGGGCCAGGTTGACCGCGATCCGGGCGGCATTCCAGGACTCGCTCGGCCCCGAGCGGCCCGAAGCTTCGATCGGCCTGGTGCCGAGCTTCACCGCGTCCCGGATCGCCAATCGGCTCGACCTGGGCGGCCCGGCCTACACCCTGGACGCGGCCTGCGCGACCTCGCTGCTCGCGCTGGACCAGGCCGCCGCCGAGTTGCGTTCCGGACGCTGCGACGCGGTGCTCGCGGGCGCCGTGCACCACTGCCACATCGCGACGTTGTGGAGCGTGTTCACCCAGTTGCGCGCGCTCAGTGCGAGCGAGCGGATCCGGCCGTTCGACCGGGCGGCGGACGGCACGCTGATCTCCGAGGGCACCGGTGCGGTGTTGCTCAAGCGGTTCGCCGACGCCGAACGCGACGGCGACCGGGTGTACGCGGTGGTCCGTGGTGTCGGGGTCTCCAGTGACGGCCGGGCGGCGAGTCTGCTCAGCCCGCTGGTCGACGGACAGGTCAGGGCGCTGGAACAGGCTTGGCGGGTAGCCGAGTTGGATCCGACCGTACCCGGCCTGCTGGGTCTGCTGGAGGCGCACGGGACCGGCACGCCGGTCGGCGACGAGGCGGAACTGACCACGCTGGGCAAGGTCTTCGGGCCACGCTCGGGCAACAGCCCGGCCGATGTCGCGCTGGGCACGGTCAAGTCCAACATCGGCCACACCATGCAGGCCTCCGGAATGGCGGGCCTGATCAAGGCCACCCTCGCCCTGCATCACCGCACGCTCCCGCCGACCCTGCACGTGCGGAACCCGCATCCGGCCTTCACCGGCACCCGGATGCGTCCGCAGGACCACGCCGAGTCCTGGCCGGTCAACCCGGCGGGCAGCCGGCTCGCGGCGATCAACGCGTTCGGCTTCGGCGGCGTCAACGCCCACGCCGTACTCGAACAGCCGCCCACGGGACCGGCGGTCGCACTGCCGACCGAACCGGCCCGCGCACTCGCGCCGGCGATCGAGTCGGCCCGGACGGTCATACCGCCTGCCGGATCGGCCCGGGCGGTCACGCGGTCCGCCGATTCGGGGCGTGGGGTCGGGTCGATCGCCGAGTCGGACCGGGGGGTCGGGTCGATCGCCGAGTCGGACCGGGGGGTCGGGTCGATCGCCGAGTCGGACCGGGGGGTCGAGTCCGACGTGTTGACGCTGGCGGCCGGGTCGGTGGCCGAGTTGGGTCGGATGCTTGCCGAGGTTGCGGCCGGGCGGGCGGCGCCGGTGCCGCCCGGCACCGGGCCGTGTCGGCTCGCGGTCGCGAATCCGACGCGGAAGCGGCTCGCGTTGGCCGCGCGTGCGGTCGAGCGCGGTGTGCCGTGGCGCGGCCGGGCCGAGATCTGGTTCACCCCGCGCCCGTTGCTGGGCCCGTACGCGCCGAATCCCGGCCGGGTCGCGTTCCTGTTTCCCGGTCTGGAGCCGGAGATCTCACCGCGCCTGGACGACCTGGCCGACGCGTGCGGCCGGCCCCGACCCGAGCTGACCGGCGCCGAGGACCTGGTCGGCCGTGCGGTGGACGCGCTGACGGCGGGCCGCTTCCTGGCGGCCGAGTGGGAACGTGCCGGTCTGGTCCCCGATCTGCTGGCCGGGCACAGCATGGGCGAGTGGACCGCGATGGTGGTGGCCGGGATGTACCCGCGCGCTGCGGTGGACGGCTTCCTGTCCTCGCTGCGGCCGGATTCGCTGGCCGTTCCGGACCTGGTCTATGCGGCGGTGGGCTGCGGGGTGGCGGTCGCCCGACGCCACCTCGTCGGCGCCGACTCGGTGGTGGTCTCACACGACAACTGCCCGAACCAGAGCGTGTTGTGCGGTCCGGCCGAAGCGGTCTCCGAAGTGCTGGGCCGGTTGCGCCGGGAGTGCGTCGTGGGTGGCGAGCTGCCGTTCCGCTCCGGATTCCACACCCCGATGTGGGCGCCCTACCTCGGGCAGGTCGCCGACGCGTTCGAGCAACTCCCGCTGCGGGAACCTCGGATGCCGGTGTGGTCGGCGACCGGCATCGCGCCCTATCCGACGGAAGCGGCAGCCGTCCGCGAATTGACCGTGCGTCATCTTCTGGAGCCGGTCCGGTTCCGGGAGTTGATCGAGGAGCTGTACGCGCAGGGTGTGCGGGTGTTCGTCCAGCCGGGTGCGGGCAGCCTGGTCGGCTTCGTGCACGACACGCTGCGCGGCTGCGACGCGCTGGCCGTCGCCGCGCACTCGACGCTGCGGCCGGGCCTGGCGGGCTTCCGTCGCGCCACGGCGGCGCTGTGGGTGGAAGGCGCGGCAATCGACCCGGCCGGGCCGACGGACCCACGTACGTCCGCGATCGAGGTGACCGGCCGGGCAGGCACGCATGCGCCCACGAACCACTCGACCGGCCCCGCGAGCACGGAGCCGTCGACAAACCACTCGACCGGCCCCGCGAGCACCGATGCGCGCCGGCACCACCGAGCCGGCCCCGCGAGCACGCCCTCGCCCACGACCGAGGTACCCGGGCCGGCGCCCGCACGCGCGGCCGACCTCGCCGCTGCCCCCGCCCGCGTCCCCGCACCCGCCCCGGCGCCGTCCGGGGCGATGGTCCGGCTCGATCTCGGCTCGCCGGTGGTCGCGTTGGGCTCGGCCGCCGGGCCGCTGCGGCTGACCGATTCGGTGCGGTCGACCTCCTCGGCCGTCGCGCCCGCCTCCGGGCATCCGGTGCTCGCGGCCTTCCGCGCCGTGCTCACCGAGGCCGACCGCGCGGTCACCGACGTCGTCGGCCCGGGCCTCGCGGGAAACGAGGTCACCGACCGCCTGCACCTGCCGCCGACACCGGCACCCGCATTCGCCGACGCCGAACAGGGCCGCGCGTACCGCAGCCCGGGCCTCGCAAGGGCCGAGGTCTCCGGCCTCCCCCACCCGCCGCCGGCACCCGCATCCGCCGACGCCCGACAGCACCGCCCCTACCGCTTCTCTCTGGCCGAGTTCCCCTACGTCCGCGACCACTGCGTCTACGAGCAGCCCGACTGGTGGCCGGAACCGGCGGACCGGTTCCCGGTGTTGCCGATGACCACGCTGATTCTGCTGGCCGGCGAGGCGGCGGTCGCGGCGGACGGGCCGGGTCGGGTGGTCGCGGGGTACCGGGACGTGCGCTCGTTGCGCTGGTTGCCGGTGGCGCCGCCGACCGACACCGAGTTGGTCCGTACGCCGCTGACCGCCGAGCGGGTCCGGATCGAGTTCGGCCACCACATGTCCGCCGAGGTACTGCTCGCGGACCACCGGGCCCGCCCCGCGCCGCCCGCCGACCGTACGCCGCTGGCCGGCGAGGGCCCCGCACCGGTGTGCGCCCGGGATCTGTACCGCGATCGCTGGATGTTCCACGGCCCCGGCTTCGCCGGGATCGACCAGGTGCTGACCGTCGCCGACGACGGCATCCGCGGCCTCGTCCGAGCCCTGCCCGCACCGGGCGCGCTGCTCGATGCGGCCGGGCAACTCCTGGGCCACTGGATGCAGTTGCGCCTGGACACCGATCGCCTCGTCTTCCCGATGTCGGTCGCGGCGATCGACGAGTACGGGCCGCCACCCGCGCCGGGCGCGCAACTGCTGGCCACCGCGCGGATCCGGGAGGTTCGGCCGACCACCGTGCGCGGTGACGTCGAACTCGTGGACCCGGCCACCGGCGCGGTGCGGATCGTGGTGCGCGACTGGGTCTACCGCCGGTTCGCCGCCGACGAGCGGGTGTGGCCGATGAAGTTCACCCCGCACACCACCGGCATCGCCGAGCCGCAGCCCGAGGGTTGGTGTCTGCTGCGTACCCGCTGGCCCGACCCGGCAGCGCAGGACCTGGTGACCCGCCGTTACCTGGACACCACCGAGCAGGCCGAGTTCGCCGCCGCGGCGCCTCGGGAACGGCGGGGTCGGCTGCTCCGGCGGGTCGTGGTCAAGGACGCCGTCCGGCAGTACCTGTGGGCACGCGGACACGGCCCGCTGTATCCCGTGCAGGTCCGGATCGACTCCGACGACACGGACCGCCCGCTCGCGCACGTGATCGTCGAGCCCGGCACCCACGCACCGGCCCCGCCGCACGTGTCCGTCGCGCACAGTCGTCGATTGGCCGTCGCCGCCGCGAGCGCGGCACCGATCGGCATCGACATCGCCCTGCTCGACCCCGCCGCCGACGTCACGGCCCTCGAACACGACTCACTGACCGCCGACGAACGCCGGCTGCTGGACCGGCTCGTGGACCGCGAGCCGCAGGCGCGGCACGTGTGGCTGCTGCGTTTCCGGTGCGCCAAGGAGGCGGCCGGCCGGGCACACGGCACCGACCCGACCGGCCGACCGGCGCACCGGGTCGTGACCTCGGCCCACCCGACCGGCCCGCACGACGCCGAGGTGTCGGTGCGCACCGGCCCGCCCGACGGCGCCGAACACCCGGTCCACACCCGGGTCGTGGCGGATCCCGCCGGCGACCGGATCGACCGCTACGTGGTCGCGTGGACGAACGCCCGGCCCGACGAGCACCGCAACGGTTTCCCCACCACCTCACATGGGAGCACCCGATGAGCGCGGACCCGCATGCCGACCGGATCCTGGCCGAGGTCGCCGGGATGCTCGCCGAGATCGTCGGCGAGGAACTGCTGATCGCCGCCGAGATCACCCCGGACAGCGGCTTCGACGACGATCTGGCGCTGGAGAGCATCGAGTTCGTCGCCCTGGCCGGACGGCTCCAGGAGCACTACGGCGACCGGGTCGACTTCATCGCCTTCCTCGCCGACCTGGAGATCGAGGAGATCATGGCGATGACCGTCGGCCGACTCGTGGACCACATCGCGGCCCGCACCCGCACCGAGGCGCTGGACGGTGCCCGATGAGCGAGGTGCACGCGAACGGTTTGCGCTTTCACGTCCAGCGGCTGGGCCCGCCCGCCGACCGGCCCACGCTGCGCACGCCGGTGGTCTTCCTGCACGGGCTGGTCCTGGACAACCTCTCCAGCTTCTACTACACGCTGGCCGCGCCGATCGCCCGGGCGGGCTCCGAGGTGGTGCTGTACGACCAGCGCGGACACGGGCGCACCGAGCGGCCCCGGACCGGCTACGACCCGGACACCGCGGTCGCCGACCTGGCCGCGCTGCTGAAGGCGTGCGACGTGCCGACCCCGGTACACCTGGTCGGCAACAGCTTCGGCGGCCTGATCGCGCTGCACGCCGCCCGGACCCGGCCCGACCTGGTGGCGAGCCTGGTGCTGATCGAGGGACAGTGCCTGGACCTCCGCACCGACGCCGAACCCACCGGCACCGAGCCCACCGAAGCCGAGCCCTACGCAGGCGGCTGGGTCGAGGAAATGGCCAACACGCTCAACCTGGCCGCGCTCGGCCTGGAAGCGCATCCCGGCCCCGAACGCCTGCCCACCGGCCCCGCGCGCAAGGCGGCCCGGCTCCGGGCCGGCGCCGACGCGCTCCTGAACGGCACCACCCTGATCGAGGACGTCACCCTGCTGCGCGCCCCGACCGAGCCCGAACTGGTCGACCTGGCCTGCCCGGTCCTGGCCATCTACGGCGAACTGTCCGAACTGGCGCCACCCGCACGCCGGTTGTCCGAGTTGTTGGCGAACTGCACGCTCACCGTCCTGCCCGGCGTCGCGCACACCGTGCTGCGCGAGGCCACCGCGCCCGTGCTGGGCGCACTGCTCGACTGGCTGGTGCGGCACGAGCCGGCCGGGACGCGGTCCGGGGTCGGCCGATGAGATTCATGTTCGTGGTCCCGCCGTTCGCCGGACACGTCAACCCGACCGTCGCGGTCGCCGCGGCGCTCGTCGAGCGCGGGCACGAGGCGGTGTGGTGCGGGCCGCCCGAGGTCCTGGAGCTGCTCCCGCTCGGCGCCCGGTTGTTCGCCACCGGCGACGCCCCGGATCCCGCCGGCGGCTACTCCGCACTGCACGCGAATTGGCAACGACTGCGCGGGGTGGCCGCGTTGCGTTTCCTGGTCGAGGAGACCCTGGTGCCGCTCGCGCACGCGATGTTGCCCGGGGTCCGGGCGGCCGTTGCCGGCTACCGGCCGGACGTGATCGTGGCCGATCAGCAGACCTTCGCCGGCGCGTTCGCCGCGGTCCGGGCCGGCGTGCCGTGGGCCACCTCGGCGACCACCTCGGCCGAGTTCACCCGGCCACTGGTGGGCTTCCCGAAGGTGGCCGACTGGGTGCGGGCCCGGATCGCCGAGGCGGCGATCGCGGCCGGCGTACCCGCCGACTGTGATCCGCGTTTCTCCGCGCGGCTCGTGTTGATCTTCTCCACTCCGGAACTGGTCGGGCTGACCGAGCCGGTCCCGGCGCACCACTGCTACGTCGGCCCCGCGTTCGGTGCCAGGCCGGTGGCGGTGGACTTCCCGTGGGATCGGCTCGACCCGAATCGACGTCGGATCCTGGTCTCGCTCGGCACCCTCAACCGCGAGGCGGGCGACCGGTTCTATCCCGCCGTGGTGGCCGCCACCCGACCGCTCGCCGACCGACTCCAACTCATCCTGGCCGCCCCCGAGCGGCTGGCCGGCGAGCCCGCCGAGCACGTCCTGGTCCGCGAGTTCGTGCCCCAACTCGCGCTGCTCCCGCACCTGGACGCGGTGGTCACGCACGGCGGCCACAACACCGTGTGCGAGGCGCTCGCGTTCGGCCTGCCGCTGGTGCTCGCGCCGATCCGCGACGACCAGCCGATCGTGGCGCGCCAGGTGGTGGCCGCAGGGGCCGGGGTCCGGGTGCGCTTCGGCCGCGCGCACGTGCCCGAACTGCGCGCGGCCGTGACCGACGCGCTGGATCGTCCGGAGCTGCGCGCGGGTGCCCGCCGGGTGCGCGCCTCGTTCGCCGCGGCCGGCGGCGCCGGCGCCGCCGCCGACCGTCTGGAGAAGTTGTGCTGAACCCCGTCGCCGGGCCGTTCCCGTGGCTCGCCCTGCTGATCGGCCTCGGCCTGCTGGGCGGCACTCGCACGCTGCGCCGCCGACTGCGCGCACTGCCCTCCCTGCCCACCGCGCCCACCGACAACCGCGCGCCGGACGCCTGGACCTGCGTGGCCGCGACCGGGGTCCGCCCGGACGAGTCCACCATCCGCGACGCCGTCGCCCACGCCGAACTGCATCGACTGCTGCTGCTCGACCTGGTCCCCGGCGACCTGCCCGCCGACGAACTGCTGACCCTGCTCGGCCGGTTGGACCCGGAGCGCAACCGTCGCGACCCGCTCGCCCGGGCCCGAGGCGCGGGCCACGCGCTGCTCGTACACACGGACGTGCTGCGCCGCGCCGACGTCCCGGCCGCCGACCTGGTCGACCTCGACGCCGCCGAGTTGATCGAACTCGGCGCCCGCCTCAAACCGTTCGCCGCCCTGAGCACCGGCCACGCGGTCGCGCCCGGCCTGGTCGCGGCACCTACCGATCCCGCGCTGCGCAAGCGCCGGCTGCGGGCGCTGGGCGTGCCGGTGTGGCCGACCATGATCGGCAACCTGGGCGAGGCCGCCGCCTACACCGGGGCGTGTACGGCCACCCCGTTCTGGGGCGCCTGGGCCCTGCTGGCCATGTGGGTCCAGCCGTACGCGGTGGTGGCCGGCCGCTCGCCGGTGCGTCCGCGCGACCTGGGCCGGGCCACCGCACTGCGGCCGATCCTGGCCGGATGGCGCTGGGTGCGCGCGGTGTCCGGGCCCCGCCCGGCCCGGGCCGCCACCCCGGCGGTGGACCCGGCGAAGCTGCGCCCCGCGTACGCGCGCAGCGTCGCGAACGGCCTGGACGCCTTCTTCGAGGACCGCCGGGACACCTGCCCGTGGTGCGGCTCCACCCGGCTCGCGGTGCGCAGTCGGGTCGGCGACCACCTCCAGGGCAAACCGGGCCGGTTCACCCTGGAGCGCTGCCGGGACTGCGCTCACGTGTTCCAGAATCCCCGCCTGTCCCCGGCCGGACTGGACTACTACTACCGGGACTTCTACGACGGCCTCGGCGGCCCGGGCGCCGAGGCGCTGTTCGGCACCATGTCGCGCACCTACCGGGCCCGCGCCGACCTGGTGCGCCGGCACGTGCCGGCGGACCGCCCCCCGTGCGCCTGGTTGGACGTGGGCACCGGGCACGCGCACATGTGCGTGGTCGGCAAGACCGTGCTGCCGGACACCGTCTTCGACGGCCTCGACCTCGGCGACGGGGTCGGGCAGGCCGAGCGGCGCGGCTGGATCCGGACCGCGTATCGCGGCCAATTCCCGGAGCTGGCGGACGAGTTGGCCGGCGGTTACGACGTGGTCGGCATGCACCACTACCTGGAGCACACTCGCGATCCCTTCGCCGAGCTGGATGCCGCCGCCAAGGTCCTGGTACCGGGCGGCCGGCTGCTGATCGAACTGCCCGACCCGGACTGCACGTACGGCCGACTGCTGCGCGGCCTGTGGTTGCCGCAGTTCCAGCCCCAGCACCAGCACCTGATGCCCTGGCGCAACCTCGAAGTCGCGCTCAACGCACGCGGGTTCACCGTGCTCGCGCGTGAGCACGGCCGGGCCCACCAGGGCAACGACTTCATCGGCGCGGTGTCCCAGGCCCTCACCGCGCTCGCGCCGAACCCGGCAATGCCGTGGATCGCCGGCGGGCCGACCCCGCTGCGCCGGATCCGCCGCGCCGTGCTGGTCGCCCTGTCCGTCCCGTGCTTCGTGGTGGCCGTACTGCTCGACGCGGTCGCCCTGCTGTTCGCGCACGTCGCCGGCGAGCACGGCGGCAGCAACGCCTACCGTCTCCTCGCCCGAAAGGACCCGGGATGACCCGCCCGTCGACCACGCCGACCACGGCGGCGGCACTGCCCACCACACGCGGTGCGGCGCCGGTGCTGCGCCTGGTGCCGTTCGCGTTCGCGCAGGCTTTCGGCCGACCGCCGGCCGGGGTCTGGTCCGCGCCGTACGTGCTGCGCCTGTCGGGTTCGCGAGGGAGGTCGGGCACCGCGGTGGCACTGTCCTGGCGGGTGGTGGTGGCCGCCGCGCCGCGCACGGACGGTGTGCTGCGGGTGGGCTCGATCGACCGCCCAAACGAGGGGGTGGAGTTGGACCCAGCGGGCGAGGTCGGCCCGGTCCCGGACTGGGTCCGGCCGGTGCTCGCCGGCACCACCGGGGCGGGTGGGCTGGATCTGCTGGTGCACACCGACCTGCCGGACAGCACCGGTCTGTCCGCGTCGATCCCGCTGACCTGCACGGCCGCACTGATCGAGGCTGCCTTCCACGACCCGGTGAAGAGCGCCGGCCGGCGGGCCCGGATCCGGCTCGCCGATTTGCCGTTGGGCGCGGTCGCGCTGTTCGGCCGGCCCGGCCACGTCGCCCTGATCGAGGACCGCGCGGGCGAGCCGACCCACGTGCCGTTCGATCCGGATCGGCTCGGCCTGCGGATCGTGCTGGCGGTGCCCCGCCGGCCCGCCGGCGACGCCGACCCGGCCGGCGGCGCGGCCGTCGACCGAACCGCCCACCCGTCCCCGCCGGCGCGCAACGCACTGGCCGCGGGCGCGATCGAGGCCCGGCCGCTGGGTGCGGGCGGGTCCACGATCGCGGTGGTGCCGGGCGCGGCGCTGGCCGCTGTACGCCGGGCGTTGGTGGACACCTACACCCGGGCCGGCGAACCGGCGCCGCGGGTACTCAGCGCCTGGGTCGGGTCCCCCTGCACCCGGGTGGCGTAGGGCGGGCCCGGCCGGTCCTCAGCCGCGGTCGAACGCGCCGACCCTCACACGTACTCCATCTCCTGAACGCCCTGGCGTCGGGTGTAGTCGAGCAGCGCCCGCACCTCCCGACTGATCGGCCCGCGCCCGCGCACCAGGCCGACCGTCCGGATCAGCCGAGGACTCATCGACCGCACGGCGACACTCGACGCGAACGGCTGGGCCAGGTCGGCGTACCACAACACCGAGCCGTGCCCGGCCACCACGCACGGGATCCAGGCGCCACGATCGTCGGTCTCCATCGCGACCGTCGGCCGCGCCCCGGCCGTGGCGAACAACATCTCGAAGTCGGCCCGCCGCGCGCTGCGCCGGGGCGGCAGGATCATCGGCAGCCCGTCCAGGTCCGTCCAGGAGACCGGATCCGGCAGTCGGGTGTGCTTCGGCGAGACCAACACCACCTCGTACGAGCGCAGCGGCAATACCTCGAAGCCGCCGGGCGCGGGCAGATCCACCAGCGCGATGTCCGTCTCGCCGGAGCGCAGCGACGCGAACAGCGCGTCGCGGCTGTCCTGTCGGTCCACCACGATGTGCAACTCCGGGTGCAGCTTGGCCAGACCGGGGAGCAGGCCACTGGTGCACTCGATCGCCAGCGTGGCGGTCGCGGCGAGGTGCACGGTGTCGCGGTAGGTCGGTTCCTCCGCCTGCACGATGTCCTTGATCGCCTGCACTCCGCGCAGCACCTTGCGGGCGAGATTGACCACCTGCGCGCCGGCCGCCGTCGGCACCAGGCCGCGGCCGACCCGGGTGAACAGGACCACGTTCAGCTCGCGTTCCAGGCTCTGCAACGATCGGGACAGGGCCGGCTGGACCACGAAGAGTTCCTGGGCGGCACCGGTCATGCTGCCGTGTTCGGCCACGGCGATGAGGTAGCGCAACTGTTGGAGGGTCACGGGGTATCGCCGCCTTGGCCCGGGCCCCGGGCCGCGAAGGTTCGATCATGCGCTCGGATCCGGCTTGGCTCTCGGTGTGCCGCACGGTGGCTGTCGACCATGGTGTTCCTCCAAGGTGTGCCGTGGTGCCGGGGGGCGAATGAAGAGGTGACGCGGTGCGGCCGGGCGGGCCGCGCGGCGCCCGAGGCACATGCCCCGAGCGCCGAGCCGACCGGCCCGGCGGAAGTGGTGCGCTTCGACTGTGGGTCAGAACCAGCTAACGGTCCAGGGGAACGACGCGGTGGTTTTGGCCCCGCTGGAGTCGGTGGCGGTGACCTCGACGGCGAACGTGCCCACTCCCCACGCCCGACCCGAGACCACACACGAGAGCGGATTCAGGAACAACCCCGCCGGGAGACTGCGCCCCGCACACGAATACGGTCCGCTCCCACCGGAGACCCGAAGCGTCAGGTCCACCTGCTGGTTGAACTTCGACCGGGTGAGCCGATCGGGGGACGAATCCTCGGCCGGTTTTCGGAATGTGATCTGTTCATGTTTCCAGGAGATGAGGCCGATCTCACCCACGTCCAATACCGGTCCGGCATGCATTCATGACGGACGGACATGTGTGCGCCGGCACCGCACCGCTTGGGCATCGGTGCATGAGCGCTGGTTCTGAGTGCGACCGGGCGCACCCGGGCCGGCCGGCTCGGCCGGCGCCGTTCCCGGCCAGTTCAGGCCCGGCAGCGCCCCGGTGGCGGGCCCGGCGGACCGCGGTGCCGGCCGTTCCGTTACCCGCGACGGACGTTGATTCCGCAGGTCACCGCATCCACGCTGCGATTCCGCTTCGTCCACGCCCAAGGAGGCGCCAGGTCATGTCCGACTCCGGATCCAGGTCCCGGTCGACGGCCCGGGGCAAGCCCCGATCGGCCAAACTCGTCGCGTTGTCCGTCGGGTTCGCGCTCGGCGCGATCGCCGGCGTCACCGCTCCCGCCTCGGCCGGCCCACCCGACCGGGCACCGGCGGCGGTCGCCGCCGCGATCCCGCGCTACGACCACGTGGTGGTCGTCGTGCACGAGAACAGCAACTACGAGGAGATCATCGGAAGTTCGCAGGCGCCCTACCTCAACCAGTTGGCCGCCGGCGGAGCCTCCCTGACCGACTTCCACGGCGAGACCCACCCCAGTCAGCCCAACTACCTGGCGATGTTCTCCGGTTCCACGCAGGGCGTCACCGGTGACGAGTGTCCGCCGCCCGGCGCGCCGTACACCGCGGACAACCTCGGTCGGCAGCTCATCGACGCGGGTGTCACGTGGGGCAGTTACAACGAGGACTGGTCGGCGGCGAACCCGGGGGTGTGCACGAGTGGTTCGTACGCACGCAAGCACAACCCGTGGTTGTCCTTCTCGAACGTGCCCGCCGCCACCACCTATCCGGTCACCGCGTTCCCGACCGACTACAACACCCTGCCCACGGTCTCGTACGTGGTGCCCAACCTGTGCAACGACATGCACGACCGCCTGTTCAACTCGGCCTGTGGCATCTCCACCGGGGACACCTGGACCCGGAACAAGCTGAGCGGCTACGCGGAGTGGGCGAAGACGCACAACAGCCTGCTCGTGGTCACCTGGGACGAGGACAACTTCCGCAGCGAGAACCGGATCGCGACCATCCTGTACGGCGCGCACGTCAAGCCCGGCCAATACCCGGGCCGCAAGGACCACTACAGCCTGCTGCGCACCTTCGAGGACATGTACGGCACCCGGCGCTCCGGCCAGGCCGCGACCGCGACCCCGATCACCGAGATCTGGCAGGACGGCAATCCGTCGTCGGTGTCGGTGGTGAGTCCGGGTGCGCAGGCGGGGTCGGTGGGTGTGCCGGTGTCGTTGGCGGTGCAGGTGTCGGGTGGTACGGGTCCGTACACGTGTGTGTTCCAGGGGTTGCCGGCGGGGTTGGCGGCTTCGGGTGGCGGGTGTGTGGTGTCGGGTTCGCCGACCGCGGCCGGGAGTTCGCAGGTGTCGGTGACGGCGACGGACAGTGCCGGCGCGGTGTCGGCTCCGGTGTCGTTCGGGTGGACGATCTCGTCGACGCCCTCGGGTGGGGTGGTGATCGCGAGTCCGGGGCCGCAGGTGTCGAAGTTCAACCAGCAGGTGAATCTGACGCTTCGGGTCTCCGGTGGGAGCGGACCGTATTCGTGTGGGGGGCGCAATCTCCCGGCGGGGTTGTTCCTGAATCCGCTCTCGTGTGTGGTCTCGGGTCGGGCGTGGGGAGTGGGCACGTTCGCCGTCGAGGTCACCGCCACCGACTCCACCGGCGCCAAGGGCACGGTCGCGTTCCCCTGGACCGTGAGCTGGTTCTGATCGTTCGACGCATCGTCGAATAGGCCCGCCGTCGTGGGTGTCGAAGGCCCGAACCCGGCCTCGACACCCACGACTTCCGCCCTTCCCCGTGCCGAACCGCAGCCGGAGGCCCACGATGTATCTGTCGTCCAGCCGTTCCGCCGACCTCGCGTCCGGTGCGCGCGGCGGCCCGGGTGCGCAGGCACCGCCGCCGCCGACCGGGCGCGGCGCCCGGCGGGTCGCGCCCGTCGTACTCACCCTCGGCGTGGTCTCGCTGGTCACCGACGTGTCGGCGGAGATGGTCACCGCGGTGCTCCCGGTCTACCTCGTGCTCGGACTCGGGCTCTCGCCCATGGCGTTCGGCATGCTGGACGGCCTGTACAACGGCGCCACCGCGCTGTCCCGGTTGCTCGGTGGGCTGGTCGCGGACCGCTTCCGCCAGCACCGCACGGTCGCCGCGATCGGCTATGGGATCTCCGCCGGGTGCAAACTGCTGTTGCCCGCGGCCGGCGGGGTCTCGGCGATCGGCGGGGTGCTCGCGGCCGATCGGGCGGGCAAGGGGCTGCGTACCGCGCCGCGCGACGCGTTGATCTCGATGGCCGCGACGCCGGCGGAGCAGGGTCGGGCGTTCGGCGTGCATCGGGCGATGGACACGGCGGGCGCGTTGTTCGGACCACCGGTCGCGCTCGCGGTGTTGTGGGTTACGGCCGACGCGTACGACGCGGTGTTCGTGCTGAGCTTCTGCTTCGCCGCGTTCGGGCTGTTGGTACTGCTGCTGTTCGTCCGCGACCCGACGCCCGGGGGCGTCACGACCGGCGTGGAGAGGGGCGTGGACGCAGCCGCCGGCGCGGGCCCTCGCGCGGGGCAGGCGGCGGACCGCGCGCCGGTGCGACTGCGTGACGCGGCGGCGGTGTTGCGGGTGCCGGGCTTCGCCCGGGTGTGTCTGGCCGCGCTGGTGCTGGGCGCGACGACCGTCGGTGACGCGATGCTCTACCTGCTGCTGCAGCGGCACACCGACCTGTCACCGCACCTGTTCCCGCTGTTGCCGCTGGGCACAGCGCTGGTCTTCCTGCTGCTCGCGGTCCCGGCCGGCGGTGCCGGGGATCGGTACGGACGCGGCCGGGTGTTCCTGGCCGGCCATGTCGCGCTGCTCTGCGGCTACCTGGTGTTGCTCGCGCCGCTGCCCGACGGCGCGCTGATCGTGGCGATCCCGGGTCTGCTCGGGCTGTTCTACGCGGGCACCGACGGCGTGCTGATGGCGCTCGCGGCCCCGGCCGCACCGGCCGCGCTGCGTGGTGGAGCGCTCGCGCTGGTGCAGACCGGGCAGGCCGGCGGGCGGGCGCTGGGGGCGGCCGGGTTCGGCACGGCGTGGACGCTGTACGGCCCGCACACCGCCGGCATCCTGGCCGCCGCCGGGTTGGCCCTCGCGCTGCTCGCCGCCGCCGTGCTGTTGGCCGGCGGCACGCTGACTCCGGGCGGCACCCGCCCGACCGGCCCGAAAGGGGCATCCCGATGACCCGAACCACGCGCCTGATCGTGCTGACCGTGGTCACCACGCTGCTCGTCGGCCTCGCGGTGGTGTACACGCTGCGCGCGGCCGGCGACGCGGAGGCGGGCCGGAACGGCGACTACACGACGCTGAGCCTGGATCGCCCGGGGCGGATCCTGTTCCGCAGCACCGCCGCCGACGCCGGCCGGGACCACCTCGCGGCGGTCGACGCGGCGCGTCCGGGCGAGCGGGAGGTCGCCGCGCGCAGTTGCCTGGTCTTCCACGCCGCGCACGGCACGGGGGTGTGCCTGCAACCGGCCCGACTCGCGCTCGGCACGTACGACGCGGTGCTCCTGGACGCGAACCTGCGCGAGAAGGGTCGGCATGCGCTGGCCGGGACGCCCTCACGCGCCCGGGTCTCACCGAGCGGACGGCTGGTCGCGTGGACGTCGTTCGTGAACGGCGAGTCGTACGCGGGCCTGAACTTCGCCACCCGGACCGCGATCCTGGACACCCGGACCGGCCGACTCGACGACAATCTGGAGTCGTACGCCCTGCACCGGGGCGACGAGTCGATCCATTCCCCCGACGTCAACGTCTGGGGCGTGACCTTCGCCGCCGACGACAACACCTTCTACGCGACGGTGGCCACGGGCGGACACACCTGGCTGGCCCGCGGCGACGTGGCCGCCCGCACGCTGCGCACGGTGCGCGAGAACGCCGAGTGCCCGTCGTTGTCCCCCGACGGCACACGCGTCGTGTACAAGAAACGTGCCCCCGGCGCGGACCCCGACCGCCCCTGGCACCTCTTCGCCCTCACCCTGGCCACCAACACGGAAAGCCCCCTCGCCGAAACCCGAACCCTCGACGACCAGGCCGAATGGCTGGACAACGACCGCGTCGTCTACAGCCTCCCCGGCGACCTCCGCGCCGACATCTGGACCACCGACGCCGACGGCTCGGGCCACCCCACCCTGCTGATCCCGCACGCCCTGTCCCCGGCGATGCTGCGCGGTTGAGCCGATCCGGAGTGCGCGCGGCGCCGAAGGCCATCGACCCCACGCGGCGCGATGAGTTCGGGCGGCGGATCGGGTCTACCTTGACATGACTCGAATCATCGCCGACATCTCCGTGTCCCTCGACGGCTTCGTCACCGGGCCCGATCCCGGCCCGGACAACGGACTGGGCACCGGCGGCGGGGCCCTGCACACGTGGGCGTTCTCCGACGACCCCGACGACCACCGGATCCTGCGCGAGGGGACCGTGCGCTCGGGCGCCGTCGTCCTCGGCCGCCACCTGTTCGACCTGGTCGACGGGCCGAACGGCTGGGACGACACGTGCGGCTACGGAGCGGGCGAGGTCGGCAAACCCCCATTCGTCGTCGTGACCGGCTCGCCGCCGGAGTCGGTACGGACGACCGACCTCGACTGGACGTTCGTCACCACCGGCCTGTCCGACGCCGTCGCCGCCGCGCGCAAGCGAGCCGAGGCGGCGTCGGCGGCCGGCGGCCGGGACCTCGACGTCGTCCTCATGGGCGGCGGCGCCACGATCCGCTCGGCGCTCGACGCCGGGCTGGTCGACGTACTGATCCTGCACCTCGCCCCCGTCGTGCTGGGCGCCGGCACACCACTGTTCACCGGTGGAACGCCGCGCACCCTGGTACAGCGGAGCGTGGTCGCGACATCGACCGCGACCCACCTCGCCTACGACGTCTCCCGGTGACCCGATGACCACTGTCGAAGCCAATGAAATCGCCCTGGGCATCGAGTCGTTCGGTGCCGACGACGCGCCGCTCGTCCTGCTCGTGGGCGCAACGACGATGCTCTCCTGGCCCGACGCGCTTTGCGCGCGCCTGGCCGCCGGCGGGCGCCGGGTGGTGCGCTACGACCTGCGCGACAGCGGGGAGTCGACGACGAGGGACCCGGAGGCGCCCACCTATACCCTGCGCGACCTCGCCGACGACGCGGCGGCCCTTGCCGACGTGCTCGGCGGAGGGCCCGCGCACCTCGCGGGGATCGGCGTCGGCGGGATGGTCGCCCAGGTGGCCGTGCTCGACCATCCGGGCGCGTTCTCGGCGCTCACCCTGGTCGGCACCCGCGCGGTCGCCCCCGGCCCGCCCGACGACGACCTCCCGGACCACGACCGGGCGACGATGGGCCGGCTGTTCGCGCGGGCGCTTCCCGACTGGAGCGACCGCGAGGCGGTTGCGGAGTTCTCCGCCGCCGGCGCGGAGATCCTCGGCAACGACCCCGTCGCCGCGCGCGCGGTCGCCGCGCGCATCTGGGATCGCACGCCCGGCACGGCACCACCGGTCCAGACCGCCAACCAGATGGGCCTGGTGTTCTCCAGGCTCGACTGCAAACCCCGCTGGCGCGAACGCCTGCCCGAGATCGCGGTCCCCACGCTCGTCGTCCACGGCCGCCGCGACCCGTTCTTCCCCAGCGGCAACGGCGAGGCACTCGCCCGCGAGATCCCCGGCGCCCGCCTGCTCGTCCTCGACGAGGCCGCCACCACCATCCCCGACACGGCGATCGCCGAGGTCGCCAAGGCGATGCTCACCCTCGGATAGAAAACGGCGCGTGCCGCGTCGGCACCGAATCCGTTACGCCGCGGATCCGGCCGCGACGGCCGCCGTACCTCGTCCTCGACGGGTATCCGGCACGACGCGTTGCTTCGGTGCCCGGAAGCCGCCGATCTGCTGTTCGAGCAGTTCGGCCAGCCGCAGTGGGGTGCGGTCCTCGAACATCGGACCGATGAGCTGCACTCCCACCGGCAGGCCCTCGGCGGACCGGCCCGCCGGTATCGCGGTGGCGGGCAGGCCGGGCATGGTGGCCAGACCGGCCCAGACGAGCTGGTCGAAGAACGGGTACTCGACGCCGTCGATGTCGATCCGGCGTGCCAACAGGTCGGGGTTGTGGTCGTGCGGGAACGCGGGAGTCGGCGTGATCGGGCACACCACGGCGTCGAACTCGGCGAACAACTGCCGCCAGCCGTGGCGGTGGAGCTCGCGACGGTTGTTCACCTCGACCCAATCGCGGTGGCTCAGCACCATCCCGCGCAGCCGCGCCGCGTCCAGGCTCCGGTCGTCCGCGCTCAATCCGGCGGCGCGGGTTTGCAGCCGCTCGTACTCTTCGACGGGAAAACGCGCAACGGAACCCGAGAACAGCAACTGCGTGTAGATCAACGCGGCTTCGGCCGGGTCGGGCAGCAGCGGACTGTGCCGTTCGACGTGGGCACCGCCGGCGACGAGTGCGTCGGCCACCCGGTTCACACCGGCCCGCACCGCGGACCCGGTCGGAATCAACGGATGCTCGTCGAGGACCAGGACCCGGAAGTCGCCCAGCCGTTGGTGGCGTGCGGGCGGCAGGTTCAGGTCGTGCGCCACGCCGAACGTCAGCGGGTCCGGCCCGGCCATGACGTCGAGCAGGAGCGTGAGGTCGCGGGCGGTGCGCGCCATCGGGCCGACGACGGCGAGGTCGAGGTCGATTGGGAATGCCGGCGTGGCCGGCGGGACCATGCCGCGGTTCGCCACCAGCCCGAGTGTCGGCTTGTGCGCGTGGACACCGCAGAAATGCGCGGGGGTGCGCAGCGAGCCGCCGATGTCGGAGCCGATGGACAACGCACCGAACCCGGACGCCAGGGCCGCCGCCGATCCGCCGGAGGACCCGCCCGCCGTACGACCGTGATCCCACGGGTTGTTGGTGGTGCCGTAGATCTCGTTGAAGCTCTGCAGATCCTGCAGACCCAGGGGCACATTGGTCTTACCGAGCACCACCGCGCCGGCGGCCTTGATCCGCGACACCTGTACCGCGTCCTCGGCGGGCACAAAGTCCCGGTACTGCGGCATGCCCCAGGTCGTGGGCAACCCGGCGATGTCGTAGGACTCCTTGACCGTCACCGGAATACCCAGAAGCGGCCGATCCTCGCCCCGGCCGAATGCCCGGTCGGCATCACGCGCAGCCGCCCGGGCTCGATCGAAGTCGGACACACAGATCGCGTTGATCACGCCCTCGTCCCGCTCGATCCCAGCGATCGCCGCCTCGGTCAATTCCACCGAGGACACCTCACCGGCACGCAACGCAGCCGCCGACTCTTTGGCCGACCGAAAATTCCAATCCATGATTCCGACGCTAACGGACCGCCGCGGAAGCCATAAAACTCCACTTCCCACAACGGAAAAGTCCGCGAAGAATCGCCGTTCGGGGGACAGGCCGACTTGGTTTGGCCGGCTCGGGCGGGAGGGCCGGCGTCGCGGGAGGGAATCCCTGCCTGGGCGGGTGCGCTCAGCTCGGCCCGGACTCACGCCCAGAGCGATGCTCGGGCGCAGCGAAGGCGCCCGGCAAAACGCCGCCGTCTCCCCCGATGGAGTTGCGACGATTCCCGGCATGGCGCGCCGCACCCACCACTGCCGTTCGAGCGTTCGTCACCGGGGCAACAGCGGAAGCGAAAGCGCGGGACCTCCCCGACCAAGCCGAACGGTGGACCTCGCTACTCGCGCGGTGACGGCCTGGCCGTGACCCACAAGTGAAAGCCCCGGCGACCGCTGGAACGGTCCCGGGATCGGCCGACAGCTTTCGAGGAGCCGACGACGTGACCCACTTCATCGCTGCCATTTTCGGATGGCTGTGCCAACCGCGCACCCCTCCGAAGTCGGCCGGCAAGCACGCCCGGACCGCCGAACCGAAGCGGCCCCGGCCGAGTCGACCCACCAGCCCAAGCCGCAAACCCACCCCCGGTGGCGCGACTTCGTACCGCCCGCCCCCGCCGCCGACGATCCGCCGATCCACGACTCGGCCACGGTCGTCCCGCCCTACCTGACGACACCCGAGGAAGTCGCCCAGCGACGCCGCAAGGTCGCCGAAGCCACCCGACAAGGCCGCCTCGCCGCGATCGCCACACCCGATTCCCGCCGGCCCGCGCAGCCCGTGGCGCGGGGGTGACCGCGTGATCCTCGCCCTGTCCTACCGCCACTCCTGCCGCTGCGAGCAACACGACGGGCTCGTCCCGGTGCAGGTCATCGACTCCGGCCGTGGCGCGTCCGGCCGGACCCTGTGGGCCTGCCCCGAGCACGCCCCGGCGTTTCCGCCACTTGCCCGACCCGACGCCGACGCCGACACCGACTCGCTGCCGCCGGTCGCACGCGCGTCCCGGCTCCGCTCGGCCCCGGCCGGTCATCCGGCACCGGACGGGGGCGGCCCGAGCGCGAATCGCTCACTCGTGCCGGAACACCACGCGCGCCGATGTCTGGTCCCGCGCCAGCACCATCATCGAGTCGATGTTCACGTGCGGCGGCCGAGTCGCCACCCAGCCCACACATTCCGCGATGTCCCGGCCGACCAGCGGCGTCATCCCCGCGTAGACCGCCGACGCGCCCTCCGCGTCGCCGCCGAGCCGGTTGAGGGTGAACTCGGTCTCCACCATGCCCGGATCAATCTGGCACACCCGCACCGGCTGTCCACGCAGTTCCAGCCGCAACACCCGGGTCATCGCCGTCACCGCGTGCTTGGCCGCGTTGTACCCCGCGCCGCCCTCGTACGGCTCGCGCCCGGCCACCGAGCCGATGGTGATCACCTGACCGTCGCCGGAGGCGATCAGCAACGGCAGGAACGCCTTGGTCACCCGCAGCGTGCCGAGCACATTCGTCTCGTACATCGCGGTCCACGCCGCCTCGTCGGCCTCGGCCACCGGTTCGGTGCCCCGCGCGAAGCCCGCGTTGTTGACCAGGAGGTCACAGCGCTCGACGGCGGCGGCGAACGCGGTCACCGAGTCCGGGTCGGCCACGTCCAGCGGCAACGCCCGGCCGCGCCCGGCGCACCCCGCGACCACCTCGTCCAGCCGATCCTTGCGCCGCGCGCCGAGCACGACGTCGTAGCCCAGACTCGCCAGATGCACGGCGGTCGCCGCGCCGATCCCGCTGCTGGCGCCGGTGACCACCGCACAGCCTCGGGACGGGGTCGTGGGGGTCGCGCTCTCGCCCTGGGTCATCGCGGGATTCCTCTCGTCCGTGCCATCCGTGCCGCGGGCACCACATACCGCCCGTGCGGATGTCGGTGACCACGGTGCCGATCCTCCCGCACCGTACGACGAACCGACGCGGCCCCGATCGCCGCCCCGCCTCAGTCCGAGCCGCTGCCGTGCCCCGACGCCCAGGGCCACCCGAGCCGCCCCCGCCGCGGGGCCGGCGAAGCGGGCGCGGACGGCGCGGGCCGGGCGGCCGGCAACGTCGGCAACGGCGGCAACACCTCGCGGTACAACCACGCGTCGAACAGCTGCTGCAACGACCCGGCGGCGTACCGCGCCGCGTGCGCGACGAAGTCGTCCGTGGTGACCACGCCGTGCCGGTGCGAGGTGACCCAGTCCCGCAACATCGTGAAGAACGCCGGGTCGCCCAGCGCGCACCGCACCGCGTGTACCGTCAACGCGCCCCGGGCGTAGATGCGTTCGTCGAAGATCAGCTTCGGGCGCGGCGCCCCGAGCAGCAGATCCTGCGGCGCACCGCCCAGTCGGGTGTGCTCGACGGCGGCCTGCACGGCGGCGGGGCGCCCGCCGGAGCGCTCGGCCCACAACCACTCCGCGTAGCGCGCGAAGCCCTCGTTGAGCCAGATGTGCCGCCAGTCCGCCAGTCCGACGCTGTTGCCGAACCACTGGTGCGCCAATTCGTGCGCGACCAGCCGCTCGGCCCCGCGCGCGCCGTCGACGTGGTTCGCCCCGAAGGTGGCCAGCCCCTGGGCCTCGATCGGGATGTCGAGATCGTCGTCGGTGACCACCACGGTGTATTCGTCGAACGGGTACGGCCCGAACAACTCCTCGAAGAGCGTCATCATCTCCGGCTGCCGGGCGAAGTCGACCAGGAAGCGCGGGACCAGCCGGCCCGGCAGGTGGGCGAACTGCGGCACGCCCGCGTTCGGCTCCAGCGGCCCGATCGTGTCGTAGCGGCCGATCGAGACGCTGACCAGGTAGCTCGCGGTGGGCGCGGGCTGCTCGTAGACCCAGGTCGAGGTGCTGCCCCGGGTGCTGCGGGTGAGCAGCGCGCCGCTGACCACCACGGTGTAGGCCGACGGTGCGGTGACCGAGATCTGGTAGGCCGCCTTGTCGTCGGGCCGGTCGTTGCACGGGTACCAGGACGGTGCGCCGATCGGTTGGCCGGCCACCAGCGAGCCGTCGGTCAATTCCTCCCAGCCCACCCCGCCCCACGGGCTGCGCACCGGCTTGGGATTGCCGACGTAGTGCACCTCGACGGTGAACGCGGCCCGCGCAGCGATCGCCGCGCCCGGCCGCACCCGCAGCTTGCCCGCGCGGTGCGTGTAGCGCGCCTGGCGGCCGTTCACCAGCACTCGGCCGATCCGGAATTCGCCCAGGTCGAGCGCGAACTCGGTGAGCGGCCGATCGCCGGCCACCGCGCCGATCCGGGCGGTGCCGGCCAGCCGATTGGGGCCGGGGCGGTAGTCCAGGTCCAGCTCGTAGCGATGCGCGTGATAGCGCGGATCGCCGTGGGTGGCGAAGTACGCCTCCCCGGCGGCCGAGCGCGGCCCGTGGTCGATCACCGATTCGTGCTCCGTCCCCGTCGCGCCCACCGTCGCGGGACGGGCCGTGTCCCGCGACGCCGTCTCGAAACGCATTACCGTCGCCATGCCTCGATCGGATTGCCCAGCCAACCGGTGTCCTCGGGGACCGTCTCGCCGCGCATCACCAGCGAGGCGGGACCCAGCGTGCTGCGTGCCCCGATCGTGCTGCCCGGCAGCACGATCCCGCGCGGGCCCAGGGTGGCACCCTCGCGAAGGATCACAGTATCCATCCGCATGATCCGGTCGTGGAAGAGATGCGTCTGGAGCACACAGCCGTGCCCCACGCTGACCGCGTCCTCCAGGGTGACCAGGTCCGCCTCCGGCAACCAGTAGCTCTCGCACCACACGCCGCGGCCGATGGACGCCCCGAGCCCGCGCAACCACACGTTGAGCACCGACGTACCGGGCACCCGGCCGATCAGCCACGGCACCGCCAGCACCTCGACGAAGGTGTCGGCCAACTCGTTGCGCCACACGAAGCCGCTCCACAGCGGGTGCTCGACCGGCTTGAATCGGCCGACCAGGAGCCACTTGGCCGCGATCGACACGACGCACGCGAGCACGCCGCAGCCGAGCAGGACCAGGCCGGACAGCAGCGCGGCCAGGATCGGCGAGTGCGCGCCCAGCCAGGCCAGCGTGGCCAGGGTGAGCACGGCCAGCGCGGCCGAGCACAACACCGGCACCACCCGGCACACCTCGACCAGGCCGCGAGCCCAGCGCAGCCGGGCGGGCGGGTCGTAGGTCAGGCCCTGGTCCGCGACGTCCGCCGAACGCGGCAGTCGCATCGGCGGCATGCCCAGGTACGAGCCGCCCTTCTTGGTCTTCTTCGGCGTCGCGGACAACACGCCGACCAGGCCGCGGGCGGGCACCGAGCGGCCCGGCGCGGTCATCCCCGAGTTGCCCAGGAAGGCCCGCTCGCCGATCCGCGCCTCGCCGATCCGGATCCGGCCGCCGCCGAGTTCGTAGGAGGCGATCAGCGTGTCGTCGGCCAGGAACGCGCCGTCGCCGACCGTGGTCAGGCTCGGCAGCGCGAGCACCGTGGACGCCTCGACGCCCTTGCCCACCTTCATCCCCAGCGCCCGCAGCCACACCGGCGTGAACAGGCTCGCGTACAGCGGGAACAACTTGTCCCGGGCCAGGTCCATCAACTGGGTGACGGTCCACGCCTGCCAGCCGATCCGGCCGTGCAGCGGGTGATAGCCCGGTCGCAGCCCCAGGCTGAGCAGGCGTACCAGGAGCACGATCGACAACGCGTAGACCAGCGCGAACGCGGCCACGGCGGGCACCAGGGCGAGCATCGCGCCGGCGAGCGCCGCGCCGAGGCCCTCGCCGGGGCGCACGAACACGCCGAGGATCGGCAGTACCGGCAACACGGCCAGGATCGGCAACAGAGTCGGCAACAACCCGCTCAGGCCGTACAGCACCGCCCAGTGCGTCCTGCGCGGCGGACGCTCGCCGAACCGGCCCCGGTCGACCTTGCCGAGCCGTATCGCCGGCACCCCGCCCCAGCGGCGCCTCGGCGGCACGTTCCCGGTGACCGCGGAACCCGCCGCCACCTCGGCCGAACGACCGATCCGAGCCCCGGGGAAGAGCGTGCTGCGGGTGCCCACGATCGCGCCGGCGCCGACCTTGATCGCGCCGATCTCCAACCGGTCGCCGTCCAGCCAGTGGCCGGACAGGTCCACCTCGGCCTCCACCGCGCAGCCTCGGCCGAGCTTGAGCAGGCCGGTGACCGGCGGCAGGGTGTGCAGGTCGACGTCCGGGCCGATCCTGGCGCCGAGCGCGCGGGCGTAGCGCTGCAACCAGGCACCGGAGAGCGCGGTCGCGCCGGCGGCGTCGGCCAGTTGTTCGGCCGCCCACAGCCGGATGTGCACGCCGCCACCGCGCGGATAGGTGCCCGGGCCCACTCCGCGCAGCAACAGCCGGGCGCCGCCGGCGGCGATCGCCACCCGGCCCGGCGGGCTGAACAACACCGCCCAACCGGCCGCGACCCACCACCACGAAGCGGTCGGCGCCCACGGGTACTCGCCGAACCAGGCGGCGACGTTGCCCAGCGCGAGCAGGCCGACCGTCCAGCGCAGGCCGATCAGGGTGAACAGCGGGATCAGCAGGAACAACTGGGCGATCCGGGCCCGGGTGGGCGTCGGGGCGACCTTGCGCACCGCGCCCGCGCCCTGGGCCGAGCGCTCCAGCCGGCGGGCCAGTTTGCGCAGCGTGGGCTGCTGGTAGATGTCCGCGACCGCGGCGGCCGGGTACCGCTCGCGCAGCAGCGTGGTCAGCCGGGCGGCGGCCAGGCTGTTGCCGCCGATCGCGAAGAAGTCGTCCTGGGCGGTCTCCGGGGCGATGCCGAGCACGTCGGTCCACTGCTCGGCGAGCCAGGCCTCGGTGCCGTAGAGCTGCTCGGTGGGTCCGGCGTCCTCCGCGTCGGTGAGCGGCCACGGCAGCGCGTCCCGGTCGACCTTGCCGGAGGTGCGGGTGGGCAGGTCGGCCACCGGGGCCAGCCGGGGCACCAGGGCCGCGGGCAGCTCGGCGCGCAGCCGGTTGACCGCCTCCTCGCGGTCCCAGCCCTCGCCGGTCACCAGGTAGCCGACCAGGAGCTGGTTGCCGCCCTTGACGGTGCGTACGGCGGCGGCCGCGCCGACCACGCCCGGCAGGGCCTGCAGGGCCGCGTCGATCTCGCCGAGTTCGATCCGCCGGCCGCCGAGCTTGATCTGCTCGTCGCCGCGGCCGACGAAGACCAGGCCCTCGTCGTCGGCGCGCACCACATCGCCGCTGCGGTAGGCGCGGTCCCAGCCCATCGACTCCAGCGGCGCGTACTTCTCCGCGTCCTTGGCCGGGTCCAGGTAGCGGGCCAGGCCGACGCCGCCGATCACCAGCTCGCCGGTCTCGCCCATCGCGACGGGTCGGCCGGTCGCGTCGACCACGGCCAGTTCCCAGCCGTCCAAGGGCAGCCCGATCCTGACCGGGCCCTCGCCGGTGAGCAGCGAGCCGCACGCGACCACGGTGGCCTCGGTCGGGCCGTAGGTGTTCCACACCTCGCGGCCGTCGGCGACCACCCGCTCCACCAGCTCGGGCGGGCACGCCTCGCCGCCGAAGATCAGCAGTCGTACGTCGAGCAGCGCCTCGGTCGGCCACAGCGCGGCGAGCGTGGGCACCGTGGAGACCACGGTGATCTCCTGCTCGGCCAGCCACGGCCCCAGGTCGGCACCGGAGCGCACCCGCGAACGGGGCACGGTGACCAGGCACGCGCCGTACCGCCAGGCCAGCCACATCTCCTCGCAGGACGCGTCGAAGGCGACCGACAGGCCCGCCATCACCCGGTCGCCGGGGCCCAGCGGCTCCTCCCGGAGGAACATGCCGGCCTCGGCGTCCACGAAGGCCGCCGCGTTGCGGTGGGTCACCGCGACGCCCTTGGGCTTGCCGGTGGAGCCGGAGGTGAAGATGATCCAGGCGTCGTCGCCGGGGCCCGGGCGGGCGGGGGCGACGGGCTCGCCGGCGCGGGTGACGCGCAGTTCGCGCTCGGCACCGAGCACGGCGCGGACGCCCGCCTCGCCGAACACCAGGTCGGCCCGCTCGTCCGGGTCCTCGGCGTCCACCGGGACGTAGGCGGCGCCGGCGGCCAGCACGGCGAGGATGGCGATGTACAGGTCGTTGCTGCCGGAGGGCACCCGGATGCCGACCCGGTCGCCGACGCCGATCCCGGCGTCGGCGAGTCGGCGGCGCAGCGTGTCCACCTCGGCGGCCAGGGCGCGGTACGTCAGCGTCCGCCGGCCGTCGTCGAGGGCGGGCTCGTTCGGATGGTCCCGGACGGTGGCGTCCAGGATGTCCACGAGGGTGCGTGGCGCGGGAGCGGGGCGCCCCGGGTAGACGGCCGGGGTCGGCGTCGGTGCGGTGCCGGACGGGTCGTCCTGGGCTCGTACTGGTAGCGCGATGGCCATGAGGTCCTCATCATCCCTGGTCCCCGCTACAGCCCACTGGAAGGCTTCCGGGGAGGTGTCGCGGTCCCCGGTCCTGGCCGGCCGGGTCGCTGCTGGAGCGTGGCAACCCGACCGACACTAGCTCTGTTCGACGCACAACGACGACCCGTGATGCGATCAACTTCCTTTAGGACAAAGGGATCTGACGAACCGTCAGATATGAATTGACGACCCGTCAGATATCATCTGCCCCTGAAATGAAGCTTTTTGACGTCCCGTCAGCCCAGAACTCGACTTGGACACCACCACTCACTCCTGTGACCCACACAACACCGTAAGCCCGCCCCGAGCCCGCCGCCCGACCGGCTCGGCCGGACGGATGACGCCCCCGAGGGCTTGGCGGACCGGGGCTCGGCGGCGTTTCGGGCGCCGCTACCTGCTCGACTCGCGGTCGGCGGCGGGCCCGGTGCCGGCCTCGGGGCGGTGCGTCGGCCCGGTGCGGCGCGGCCGCAGGACCGGGCCCGGATGGCGGAGCGCGAACACGGTGGCCCGGGTGACCGTCTCCTTCAGGCGGGCCGAGGAACGGCCGGTGAGCACGGCGGCGCCCAGTGCCGTGTCGTCGGCCCGGACGAACTGGGTCACGCCGTCGCGGCGACCGAGGCTGATGTTCTGCCACGCGTAGCGCAGCCGCAGTGGACCGGGCGTACGTCCGGTGAGCAGGTCGGCGATGCCGTTCGCGACGTGGAAGCCCATCGGCAGCGCGGTCTGGCAGGACATCCGCGAGGGACGGCCGTCCGGGCCGAGCGCGGCGGCCGCGTCGCCCACCGCGTACACCTCGGGGTGCGAGGTCGAGCGCTGCCGGTCGTCGACCGTGATCAGCCCGCGCCCGTCGACCGCGAGACCGGATTCGGCCGCGATCGGGGACACCCCGAAGCCCGCCGCCCAGACCGTGAGTGCGGCGGGCAGGTCGCTGCCGTCGGCCAGCTCCAGGCGATCCGCGCCGACCCGGACGACCCGGGCGTGTTCGCGGACCGGCACGCCGAGCCGGTCCAGCCCGAGGCGCAGCCGAACCCGCCCGCGCTCGGACAACCCCGCGCCGAGTTCGCCTCCGCTGACCAGCAGCGGGCGCGGCCCACCGGGTGCCTCGGCCAGCTCCGCCACCAGCTCGATGCCGGTCAGCCCACCGCCCACCACGACCACCGGCCGATCCGGCGCCGCCGAGGCCAGCCGCCCGCGCAGCCGCACGGCGTCGTCGTGGCCGGCCACCGCCGACGCGTGCTCGGCCGCGCCCGGCACCGAAGCGGTCTCGGCCACACTGCCCAGGGCGTAGACCAGCGTGTCGTACTCGAGCACGTACGGCGCCGTGTCGATGCGCACCGTCCGCGCCCCGGCGTCGACCCCGGTCACCCGGGCCGGCACCAGCTCGACCCCGGTGCCGGCCAGCAGATCGGCCAGCGGCAGGTCGCGCAGCCGCTGTCCGGCCGCGAGCTGATGCAGTCGAACCCGCTCCACGAACCGGTCGCCGGCGTTGACGAGCGTGACGCGGGCATCGGTGTGCCGCAATCGCCGGGCCGTGCGCTTGGCGGCCATCAGTCCGGCGTATCCGGCGCCCAGCACCACGATGCGATGAGTCATGGTTCCTCCCGTTCGAATCGGTCCCTCTCGGTCCCTCTTGAACCGGGCGGCGGGCGGATCCGTGACGGCCTCGAAGGTGAGCCGGGTCACACCTGCCGGGTCGCACTCGTCGGGGCGCGCTCGCCGGGGGCGCTCCCCCGATCACGCTCCCCGAGTCACGCTCCCTGCCCGGCGACGAAGGCCAACTTGTCGGGGTTGAGGATCAGCCGCACACAGGTGATCAAGCCGTCGGTGATCTCCGGTACGACCACCGCGGCGAGCGTGTCGCCGAGGTGGATCAACATGGCCGATTCGCCGTTGATCTCCGCCGGGGCCAACCCGATCGGCCCGCCCTCCAGCCGGGCACCCAGGCCGAACAGGTAGCGCAGCACCTTCTCGCGGCCGACGATCGCCCGGCGCGCCGCCGTCATGTTGCCGCCGCCGTCGGCCCACGAGACGACATCCTCGGCCAGGAGCCGTTCCAGCCCCGCGACGTCCCCGGCGATGGTCGCGGCGAAGAACCGTTCCACGATCCGGGCCCGCTGCGCGGCGTCCACCGCGTAGCGCCCACGCGGCTCGCCGACCCGCAGCCTGGCTCGGCGATGCAGTTGCCGCGAGTGCTCCTCGCGCACGTCCAGGATCTCGGCGATCTCCCGATGGCTGTACCCGAACGCCTCGCGCAGCACGAAGACGGCCCGCTCGGCGGGGGTCAACTCCTCCAGCAGTGTCAGCAGCGCGAGCGAGACCGACTCCCGCTGCACGGCGGTCTCCAGCACGCCGAGCACCTCGCCCCGGTCGGTCCGCACCGGCTCGGGCAACCACGGCCCGACGTACGACTCGCGCCGCGCCCGCGCGGAGGCCAGCCGGTTCAGGCAGAGGTTGGTCAGCACCTTGGTCAGCCACGCGGCCGGCACCAGCACGCCCGCGCGGTCGGCCCCGTTCCAGCGCAGGTAGGTGTCCTGCACCGCGTCCTCGGCCTCGCTCACCGACCCGAGCAGCCGATACCCGACCGCGAACAACCGAGCCCGATGCGCCTCGAACTCCCGCGCCGCCGACTCCGCGTCCCCACCGGTTTCCATCGTCACTCCTTCAGCATTCCAGCCCACCTTGAACACCGGGCACGGCGCACACCCGGGCGACGGCGCGCGGGTGGCAGGCGGCGCGCGGGCGGGATCCCGGACCGGCGATCCGCGCCCGCAGGTTCCGCCTCGGGTCAGATTCCGGTTACCGCGAGGGGGAGTTCGGCCAGCCGGGCGGGGTCGGCGATCACCTCGATCCGGGTGATTCGGCCCGCCTCGATGGTCAGGCGCAGGGCGGCGAAGAGTCGGCCGTTGGGCGCGATCACGATTCCGGGTCGGCCGTCCACGAGGGCCGGCTCGCCCACTCGGGCCCGGTGCGCGAAGATCCGGGTCTCCTCGGCGACCGCCCGCGCGCCCCGCACGTCGCGGGTGACCCCGTCCGGCACCGCGAAACGGTCGGCCACGCGGACCACGTCCGGCGCGAGCACCCGGAGCAGGGTGTCCAGGTCGCCACCGCGCGCGGCGGACAGGAACGCGTCGACCACGCCGTAGTCCTCGGCCCGCTCGGCCTCGTCCGGGGTGACCGGCCCGCGTACCCGCTCCCGGGCCCGGCTGGCCAACTTCTTGCTCGCCACCGTCGTGCGGCCCACGACCGGCGCGATCTCGGCGAACGGAACGGCGAACAGGTCGTGCAGGACGAAGGCGACCCGCTCGGCGGGGGTGAGCCGGTCCAGCACCACCAGCAGGGCCCGGCCCACCGACTCGGCCAACACCGCCTCCTGCTCGGGTTCGATCCCGCCCGGCCGCTCCAGCACCGCCTCCGGGATCGAGGTGAGGGATTCCTCGCCTCGGGTCCGCCGGATCCGCAACATGTCCAGGCACACCCGGGCAACCACGGTGGTCAACCACCCGGCCAGGTTTTCCACCCCGTCCACGCCCGCCCGGTCGACCCGCAACCAGGCGGCCTGTACCGCGTCTTCGGCGTCGTCCAGCGAGCCGAGCATCCGGTAGGCGACCCCGCGCAGGTGGTCGCGGTGTGCCTCGAAACGCGTGGCCAGGCCCTCGGGTCCGTTCATGGTCACCTTTTCGGTCGAGCATCGGTCAAAGGGGAGACGACCACTCCGCACGATGCCGACGGCAAGGAGACAACAGGCGAGTTTACCGTCGCCGCACCGCGCCGGGCCTGGCGCGTGCCACCCGGCCACACCCACCCGAGCCGCCCGCCGAACCGGAACCGACCCGGTTCGCGCGGCATCCCGTGCTGCCCCGAGCGGCGCTTCCGGCCGCCCGATCCGTACCAAGGAGAAGCCCGATGAAGTTCTTCCGACTCGACTCCAGCATCCGCGTCGACGACTCGGTCAGCCGCACCCTCGCCGACCTGGTCGAGGCCGAATGGCTGCGCGCCTTCCCGGACGCCGAGTTCGTCCGCCGCGACCTGGGCCGCCGACCGCTGCCCGGCGTCTGGCCCGTCGCCGAGGCGAGCCGGACCACCGAGGAGTGGGCCCGGACCGACGAACAGCGCGCGGCGACCGCGCTCGCCGCCGAACTCACCGACGAGCTCCTCTCCTGCGACGCCTTCCTGCTGGCCGTGCCGATGTACAACTTCGGCGTCCCGCAGCAGGTCAAGCAGTGGTTCGACGTGGTCATCACCGACCCCCGGGCCGCCGACGTCAGCCGGCCGATCCTGCCGGGGAGGCCGGCCGTACTGGTCGAGGCCCGAGGCGGTGGCTACGCGCCCGGGACTCCGCGCGCCGGCTGGGACCACGCCACGCCGTACCTGAACCGCATGCTCACCGACGTCTGGGGCCTCGACGTGGTCACCGCCCGAGCCGAACTCACCGCCGCCGACGTCAACCCGGCGATGGCGGAATTCAGGCCGCTCGCCCACCGCCTCCTCGCCGAGGCCCGCGTCGCGGCGACCGAACACGCCCGCGCGGTCGCCGCGCGACTGCGCGCCGTCCCGAACACCCGCACCCCCACACCCGCCTGACCCCCCGCCCGCGCCCCGCGTCGGCGTGGGGCGCGGGGGCACGGGTCGACGCCGCCTTCCCGCGACCGGGCCTTCGGTGCGGCGCCCGACGGAGTGCGGTGGTCAGTCGGCCATGAAGGTGGTGGTCTCCGGGATCGGGGCCCGGTCCGTGCGCACGGGGTGCGTGTCCAGGTCCTCGAAGCCGATCGACATGCCGCAGAACAGGAGCAGGCCGTCGGGCGGCGAGACGACCTCCGCGACGGTCGTGCGGTAGACCGACCAGGCCATCTGTGGGCAACTGTGCAGGCCCTCGGCGCGAAGCAGCAGCATGACCGTCTGGAGGTACATGCCGACGTCGGCCCACTGGGCCGCGCCCATCTCGCGGTCGATGTAGCAAAAGAGCGCGGCGGGCGCGCCGAAGCAGTCCCAGTTCGCGGCGACGGCCGCCGAGCGGGCCTGCTTTTCCCCGCGCGAGATGCCGAGCGCGGCATAGCGCCGCTCGGCGGCGGCGAACCGCCGCTCGCGGTAGGGCGTGCGCAACTCGGGCGGGTACATCGGGTACTCCCGCTCGTCTCCGGGGTCGCCCGCGGCCACCCGCTCGCCGGTGCGCTTCTTGAGCCGGTCCAGCGCGGGGCCGGTGAGCACGTAGGTGTTCCAGGGTTGGAGGTTCGCTCCCGACGGTGCCCGGGACGCGGCGGACATCACCCGTTCGAGTACTCCGCGCGGGATTCGCTCGTCCGCGAAACCGCGTACCGCGCGCCGACTCGCCACAGCCTCGTACACGTCCAAGAACATGTGCCTCTCGCATCCGATCTCGTCGCCCCTGGGCCGTCGTCTGCGGCGCCGACGGGGCTCCTTCCGCATTTCTGACGATCGGGAGGGCGCGGAGGTGACGGCAAAACACCCGCAACGGGCAACCCGGGCGTCGGGCGGGCGGCGTCGGGCGGCGACTGAACCACGACAGATCCGGTCGCCGGTCGGCCGCGGAACCCTAGCCTTGAGCCCTGCCGCAGGCCGCGACACCGCGACGGTCCGTCCGCGCCCGGCAACCCTTCGGCCCGGCGAAAGGCGACCCGTGAGCACCATCACCGTCATCCCCGGCGACGGCATCGGCCCCGAGGTCGTCGACTCCGCGCTGCGGGTCCTGACCGCGCTCGACCTGGGCCTGTCCATCGACGTGCTCGACCATGTCGACGCGAACGGATACACGCCGGGCAGCGGTGCGCTCGACGACGCGGACCTCGCGCGCATATCCGCGAGTTCCGCGCTCCTGCTCGGGGCGATCGGCCGGCCCGATCTCGACGAGACCGACTACACCCGCAGCGTGCTGCTGCGCATTCGCCAGGAATTCGACCTGTACGCCAACCACCGTCCGGTCAGGCTGTGGCACGACCGGCTGAGTCCGCTCCGGAACGCGGCGAGGCGCACGATCGACTGCGTGATCGTGCGGGAGAACACCGAGGGGCTCTACAGCGGGATCGGCGGCAGTCTCCGCGGCTTTTCGCCGAACGAGATCGCCATCGACACGGACGTCAACACCTGGCACGGCGTCTCGCGCATCGTGGACTACGCCTACACGGTGGCCCGCCGCGAGGTGTGCCTGGTGGACAAGGCCAACGCGGTGCGCAACGGAGGTCGGCTGTGGCAGGAATGCCGGCGCCGGGCCGCCGAACGCAACCCGCGGACGATCTCCTCGCATCTGTACATCGACGCCGCCGCGATGAAGCTGGTCACCGACCCCGGCTGCTTCGACGTCATCCTCGCCAACAACTCCTACGGCGACATCCTCAGCGATCTGGCCGCCGCGCTGGCCGGCGGCATCGGGCTGGCCCCGTCCGCGAACCTCAATCCCGAGACGACGTTCGGGCTGTTCGAACCGGTGCACGGTTCGGCTCCCGACATCGCCGGGAAGGGCCTGGCCAACCCCTTCGCGTGCCTGCTCACGACGGCCCTGCTGGTGCGCCACCTGGGCTTCACCGCGGCGGCGACCGCGATCGAGACGGCGGTGGCCGAATCGATCGCGGCCGAGCGGGTCACGCCGGATCTGGGCGGGAGGCTGAGCACGCAGGAGGTGACCCGCGCCGTGCTCGCCGCCCTGTGAGCCCTCACGGGGCGGGATAGACCTCGGGTTGTGCGTTGGAACTGGTGCGGAGCACTTCGGCGACGCTCAGTTCGTAGAAGTCGTACCACTTCTCCCGGCCGAGCCGCTGCGCGTCCAGGTGTTCCGGATCCTCGCGCCACTTCTCCAGCGTCTCGGGATTGCGCCACCACACCAGGGCGACGCGCTCACCGTCGTCCGCGACGTAGTTCTTGATGTGCAGGAGATCCTCCCCCGCCATCTCCCGGACCTTCTTGGCCAGATGATCCTCGGTCGTTCCGTACTCCTCGTCGACCTGCGCGGAAAAACGTGACCTGAAGACGACCAGAATCACTTGTACCCTCCCTGGGGTCTCGGCTGTACCGGGCTGTCCGTGCGGGGAATCGGCGTGCCACGTCTCACCCGGACGAGACGCATTCGCGCAGCCGCGGATCGGGCAGGTCGATCGCCGCGGCGCCGTGCCGGTTGAGAATGCGCCGGGCCAGTGCGCGCAGTCGGCGGTCCTGGTCCAGCGCGGAGCGATAGCTCTCCTCACTGAACGCGCAGCGTTCGTAGAGCGGGACGAAGCGGTCCGGCATCAGGCCGACCAGCCGCCGGGTGATCGCCTCTTCGGCCTCGTGCCGGGCATCCGGCAGCCGCGACATCGTCCGGTAGTGCTCGTAGGAGATCTCCGCGATCGCCTCGCCGTCGCTGCGGCGGATCCGCTCGTACTCGGCGAACGCCGAGGCCCAGTCGGGCTCTCGGTCGAGGCAGTTCACCAGCGTGCGCACGTCCTCGAAGGCGCAGTTCATGCCCTGGCCCATGAACGGTGCCATCGCGTGGCAGGAGTCGCCGATCAGCGCGGCCCGGTCGCCCAGGACCCAGCGGTCACAGCGGGTGACCCGCAGCGAGGAGACCGGCTTGGTCGCCAACTGCCGTCGCAGGTCCGGGATGTTGCGGGCCGGCTCGGGAAAGAGCCGGGTGAACTGCTCGGCCAGTGCCCGAGTGCCGGCCGCCGCGCTGTAGGACGGACCCGGCCCTTCCCGACGCAGGAACACCGACCCCGCGAACAGGTCGGAGGAGACCATCGGGAACGCCCCGAACAGGGCATCGCCCGCCGGCCAATAGTGCATCAGGCCGCGATCGCAGGCCGGCAGCGGCAACACGATCTCCTGGTAGGCCAGTTCCAGGGTGCCGACCTCCTCGCGACCACCCTTGGCCACCAGCGCGGCGCGGACCGTGGAGCGAACTCCGTCGCAGCCCAGGATGTGATCGCACTCGATCCACCGCTCCGCCTCGCCGGCGCGCACCAGCAGCGCCGGTGCGTCCAGATCCACCTCCAGCACCGGGCGTTCGAAGTGCAGCCGCACTCCCGGCTCGGCCTGCGCCGCGTCCAGCAACATCCGGTGCAGCCGCTCCCGCTGGACCGCCCAGATCGGTGCCCCGTCCCGACTGTAGGGAGTCACCACCGTGCTGCCGTCGGGCAGGTGACCGCACCTGCCGGTGAGCGGCGAGCAGATCCGGCGTACCGCCCGCTCCAGGCCCAGTTCGCGCAGGACCCGCCAGCCGCGGTTCGACAGGATCACCATGAGCGAACGGCCCGGTCCGGCCGCGCTGCGTCGCGGATCCGGGTGTCGTTCCAGCAGGGTGACCAGGTCGTGGCGCCGGGCCAGATAGATCGCGGCCACGGGGCCGGCCAGTCCGGCCCCGACGACCGCGACATGTTTGCCCGTCCCGAACCCGGACGTGCTCGACGTGTGCATGACTGCTCCCAGCGACGGCGGCACCGGCGAATGACGACCTCTGCGATCACCCATGTGCGGGCCGATTACCAGGCCACCGGAAGCTCGCGCACGCCGTACGCCACGCCGTCGTGTTTGAACGGCACGTCGTCGAAGTCGATCGCGAGTCGCAGGGTCGGAATGCGCCGGTAGAGCGTCCCGTAGACCACCTGTAGTTCCAGCGCGGCCAGCGGTCGACCGAGACAGTGGTGCGGGCCGTATCCGAAGGCCAGGTGGTGCTGGGCGTCGCGGCCGAGGTCGAGCCGGTCCGGGTCGGGGAAGTTCTCCGGGTCGCGATTGGCCAGTTCGCTGGCCAGGATGATGCCCTCCCCGGCGCGGATGACCGTGTCGCCGACCGCGATGTCCCGGATGGCGACCCGCCGCCGGCCGGAGTGCGAGATGTTGAGGTAGCGCAGCAGTTCGTCGACTGCGCCTTCCACCACCCGGCGGTCCTCGGTGCGGCGCAGCAGTTCCAGTTGGTCCGGATTGCGCAACAACGCCAGTGTGCCCAGCGCGATCATGTTCCCGGTGGTCTCCAGTCCGGCCACCAGCAGGGTCACCGCGATGTAGGAGAGTTGCTCCTCGCTCAGTTCGCCGGTGCGCACCTGGGCCTCGATCACCGAGGAGATCAGGCCGTCCGCCGGTTCCTTCTTCTGCCGCTCGATCAGCTCCCGCAGATAGCTGCGCAGCGCCTCCTGGGCGCCGACCATCGCCGCGGGCTCACTGTCCCGATGCAGCATGCGCGACGTCTGATCCTGGAAGAACTCGTGGTCGGCGTAGGGCACTCCGAGCATCCGGCAGATCACCTGGGTCGAGGTGGGGAAGGCGAAGCGGCCAACCAGGTCGGTCGGATTCGGCCCGGCGAGCAGGTCGTCGATCAGGCCGTCGACGATGTTCGTTACGTCGCCGCGCAGCGCCTCGATGTTGCGGATGGCGAACGGCAGCGACACCATCCGGCGTTGCCGGGCGTGCTCGGGGTCGTCCAGGGCGACGAAGGAGCGCCCGTCCTTGCGCCGCTCCCGGCTGCCCTCGTCGAAGTGCGGGTAGCCCGGTGTCGTCGAGTCGGCGCTGACCCGGGGGTCGACCAGGAGCTTGCGCCCGAGGTCGTAGCCGGTGACCAGCCAGGGTGTGCTGCCGTCCCACAGGGTGACGCGGGTCAGTTCGTCCAACGCGCGCATGCTGCCGGCCGGGTCGAACGGGCAGGCGGCGTCCTTGCGGATCGGGAAGCGGATCAACTGTTCGTTCACGGCATCTCCTTCTGTTGCCGCGCCGTGCCGCTCCCGGTGGGCGGCTCTGCTTCGGCGGTTGTCGGTGGCTGGATGCGTCCGTGCAGGAATCGGGCTATCTCCCCCAGGTCGCCCGCCTCCAGGACCGTCCGGATCGGCAGGCGCACACCCAGTTCCTCGCGCACCGCGCCGATCAGCCGGCCCGCGATCAGCGAGTTGCCGCCCAGGTCGAAGAAGTTCGCGTCGAGATCGACCGTCGACAGGCCGAGCAGGCGCGCGACCACGTCACCCAGCAGGGCGTCGGGCGTGCGCGGCCCGGCCGGCGCTGCGGGCGGCTCCGGCGCGTCCGCGTCGCTCGGCGCGCCCAGGGCTCGCCGGTCCACCTTCCCGTTGGGCAGGGTGGGGAATTCGTCGAGCACGGTGATCCGCGTCGGGATCATGAACTCCGGTAGCGCGGCGGCCAGTTCGGTGCGCAGCGCGGCAGGGTCGAGGGTGGCGCCCGGGTGCGCGGTCAGATAGGCCACCAGTCGCGCGTCGGCGAGTTCGCCCTCGACGACCACCGCGGCCAGGGCCACGTCCGGTTGCCCGGTCAGGCAGGTCTCGATCTCGCCGAGTTCGACGCGGAACCCGCGCAGCTTGATCTGCCCGTCGACCCGGCCGGCGAAGTGGAACCGACCGTCGGCGTCGCGCCGACCCAGATCGCCGGAGCGGTACATCCGCGCGCCGGGTGGGCCGAACGGGTCGGGCAGGAAGCGCGACGCGGTCAACTCCGGGCGGTTGACATAGCCTCGGGCCAACCCCGAACCGGCCAGGTAGAGCTCGCCTTCCCGGCCGTCGGGCACCGGCCGCAGGTGCTCGTCCAGCACCCGGACCCGGGTCCCGACCCACGGGAAGCCGATCCCGACGCCGTCCGCCTCGGTGATCGGCCCGGCGATCGTGGAGCCGACGGTGGCCTCGGTCGGCCCGTAGCCGTTGAACATCCGCCGCCCGGGTGCCCACTTGCGCAGCAGGGCGGGGGTGCAGGCGTCGCCGGTCGACATGATGGTGCCGCCCAGCAGGACACCTTCGCTGTCGGTGACGCTCAGCGCGGCCGGCGGCAGTACGGCATGGTCGATCTCGTACTTGGCCAGCGTCTCGTGCAGCGCGTCGCCGGGCAGCAGGTCCTCGTCGTCGGCCATCACCAGCGTGGCCCCGTGCAGCAGCGCGAGGGTGACGTCCCAGAAACCGGCGTCGAAACTCATCGAGGCCCACTGCAACACCCGGTCACCGAGGCCCGGCCGAAACCGCTGCGCCTGGGTCGCGACGAGGTCCGCGACGCCGTCGTGGCTGATCGCGACGCCCTTGGGGGTCCCGCTGGAGCCGGAGGTGTAGATCACGTACATCAGGTGCCGGTCCGTCAACGGCTCGCGGCGGTCGGCCTGGCGCACATCCGCGTCGTCGAAGGCGGCGCACGCGTCGGAGTCGAGGTCGATCTCCGCGAGTTCCACCCCGGGCACCCGCCCGCCGCCGGCACGCACGAGCAGCGTCGGGGCGGCGTCCTCGACCATGAACGCCTTGCGGGCCGCCGGGTAGCGGGGGTCCAGCGGCAGGTAGGCACCGCCCGCCTTGAGGATCGCCAGCACGCTCACCACCAGCTCGACCGACCGGGGAACGGCCACGGCCACCAGGTGGTCCGGGCCCACGCCGCGGTCGATCAGCAGCCGGGCCAGCCGGTTGACCCGGCGGTTGAGATCGTCGTAGGTGAGCGCGGTGTCCTTGTAGAGCACCGCGAGCGCGTCCGGACTGCTCGCCACCTGTGCCTCGAAGAACTCGGGCACGGTACGCGGAGCCGATCGCTGCGTCGTCACCGCGTGCTCCCCAGGTAGGGGCGCACCTCGGAGGCGAACAACTTCAGGCTGCGTTCCATCGACTCCAACGGCTGCTGGCCGAAGTCGAGTTGGAACAGCACGATGTCGGTGTCCAACTCCTGTTCGATATGCCGCAGTTGCTCGATCGCGGTCTGTGGCGAGCCGACCACGGCCAGCCCGGCGTCCTCGCTCGGGCCGGCCTGGTGCTTGTCCACCACGGCCTCGCGGTAGCCCTCGTACGAGCTGGAGGTCCGGTCCCGCCAGGCGTTCGCGGCCGAGCCGAAGACGTCCCAGTGGCGGCGCAACGCGGCGGTGCCCTCTTCGATCGCCTCCTGGTCCGTTTCGGCGAGGTAGAGCGCGACACTGATGGCGACCCGGGGTTCGCGGCCGGCGTTGCCGGGCGCGGCGCGGAAGCGGGCCCGGTACAGGTCGATCATCTCCCGGACCTGGTCCACCTGTTCGCGGCTGGGCGCGGAGGCTATCAACAGGTTGTGGCCGGCGTCGCCGATCCATTCGAAGCTCGAACGGGTGAGCAACGCGGCGGCCCAGACCGGCGGGTGCGGCTCCTGGGTGGGCAACGGCAGGGAGTTCGCCGCCCGGTAGCGAAAGAACGGGGTGTCCTCGCTCACGTCCGACTCGGTCCACAGCCGCACCACGGCGTCGACGGTCGCCCGGAAACGATCCTTGCTGCTGTCCAGGTCGATGCCGAACGAGTCGAACTCGTACGGCAGGAACGCCCGCGCGAAGCCGACGTCCAGGCGCCCGTTGCTGAGTGCGTCGAGCTGCGCGGTGCGGGCCGCCAGTTGGATCGGGTGGTGGAAGGACGCCTGGATGCCGCCGGTCATCAGCCGGATCCTGCTGGTTCGCGCGGCCACGGCGGACAGGAAGGCGAGCGGGTCGGGGCAGTAGCCGCCGTAGGGATGCAGGTAGTGCTCGGTCATCTTGACGTATTCGAGCCCGAGGTTCTCCACCAGCTCGGACACGGTCAGCAGGTTCGTGTAGTAGTCACCGGCGCTACGCTGCTGCGGCGTCGTGTCCGGCAACAGGGAGATCCCGTAGCTCGTCATCGCGGCCTCTTCGTATCCGTGTGCGGCTGATCGTCCGTTGTCGTGGTGGTGGTGTTGCACTCCCGCGAGCCGGCCCCGCCCGGGGTCAGGGACCAGTACTCGCGCATCCCGTAGACCAGCGGTCGCGGCAGCACGTCGCCCGCGGTGCTGACCTTGACCACCTCGCCGAACACGACGACGTGGTCGGCGACCGTCACCGACTTGGTGACCCGGCAGTCCGCGATGGTGTGCGCGTCCTGCACCAGGTGGGGTCCGCCGAAGCCGGGTCGCATGGTCCACGCGACCCGCTCGAAGCGATCCGGGCAACGGGCCGCGAACAGTTCGGCCGTCGCGCGGGCCTGATCGTCGAGCAGGTTCACGGTGAAGGCCCGCGTCCTGGTCAGGACGGCGAGGGTGCGGCCGGCCTGCTGGGCGCACACCAGCAGGGTCGGCGGGCTGGCCGACACACTGGCGATCGCGGTGCAGGTCATGCCGTGCAGCGGACCGCCCGGCTCGGCGGCGGTGAGCACCGACACACCGGCCGGAAAGGCCGCCATCAGGTTTCTGAACTCGCTTGTGGACACCGGCTCCGTCGCAACGCGGCGATCGGCCTCGGCGATGGGAATCGACATGGTGGTTGCAGCACCTCCTGGTGTGCTGTCACGCGCTGGGAACGAGGCGCCCGCCGGCGGCCCCGCCGTGCCGGGCGACCTGGTGGGCCAGGTACTCGTACTGCCCGGGCAGGCGCTCGATCAGGGCCGAAGCCTGCTTGCGCACCCGCTCGAACTCGTTGCGCGCGGTGGTCGGATCCAACTGGTCGAGCACCGGCAGCGACCGGACCGGCAGCCCGCCGAGGCCCAGGATCATGGCGGTGTACGAGTACGGTTCGAAGCCGTGGAAGCGCGGGAAGACGGAGTTCTCGTCCGGCAGCGTGGCGCTCCACTGCTCCAGGCGCTCGGCCAGGCCGTCGGGCACCGCCCGGGTCTTGGTGTCCCGCCAGTAGTCGTTGTCCGCCCGAGCCGCGGCGTAGTAGTGCAGGAACAGGAACTCCCGCACCCCGTCCATGACTCCGCTCACCTGGTGGTTGTAGGCCCGGCGCAGCGGCTCGTCGTCCCGGGTGCCCGGGAAGTGCTTGACCAGTTGCTCCACCCCGTTTTGGATGAAGAAGATGCCGGTGGACTCCAGCGGCTCGACGAAGCCGCTGGACAGGCCGATGGCCACGCAGTTCTTGACCCATGACCGGGCGCTGCGGCCGATCCGCATCTTGATGTGATTGGCGGCCAGGTCGGCACTCTTGGGGCCGACGAACCTGCGCAGCGTGCGCTCCGCCTCCTCCGGCGTGGTGTAGTCGCTGGAGTAGACGTAGCCGGTGCCGAGCCGGTCGAGCAGCGGAATGGTCCAGATCCAGCCGGCGTCCTGTGCCGAGGCCGTCGTGCAGGGCCGCATGCCGCCGGCGGCGACGTCCACCGGGACGCGCAGGGCCACCGCGCTGTCGTTCGGCAGGGAATCCTGGTACGAGACGAACGGCTCGCCCAACTTCTGGTTCAGCAATAGACCGCGGAACCCGGTGCAGTCGACGAACAGGTCGCCGCCGAGCGGCCCGTGCTCCTTGGTCAGTACGTCCGTGATGTAGCCGTCGGCGTCCAGGCGCACGTCGACCACGTCGTCCCGGACGTGTCGCACGCCGCGTTCGACGCCGTACTCGGCCAGGAATCCGGCGAGCAGGGTGGCGTCGAAGTGGTAGGCGTACGGGAATTGGGTGCTCTGGCCCTCGGGGGTCGCGCGGGACATGTCCTGTGCGTCGCCGGTGGTGAAGTCCCCTTCGAACAGGCCCCCGTCCAGGTGGCGGGGCGAGCGCTTGGCGTCGCAGAGTGCGGCCAGCACGGAGCAGTCCCGGTCGAACCGGCCGGACGGGCGGTCCCGCAGCCACCATTCGGCGAGCGGGAAGCCCTCGACCACGCGGGGTCGTTCGAAGGGGTGGTAGAAGTGGTGGCCCGGGGCGCGCCAGTTCTCGAATCGGATGGCGAGTTTGTACGAGGCGTGGCAGCGGGGCATCCACTCCGGTTCGGTCAGCCCCAGGTGCCGGAAGAATTTCCGGACGGTGCTGAACGTGGCCTCGCCCACTCCGATGGTGGGCACGGCCTTCGATTCCACGAGTGTGACCGACAGTCGATCACCGAAGCTCGCCTTGAGATGGGTGGCGGTCATCCAGCCGGCTGTACCTCCGCCGACGATCACTACGTTCTCGATCATGATTCCCGTCTTGGTCGATGCCTCGAATGGGACGGGACCCGGCGATTCGGTATGAGACTCCAGCGGGATCCCGGTAATGCACCCGACTCTGACACGGGCGTCCACAGGGTCGGTCGACGGGAAAAGATTCACGAAAGACGCGCTTCTTTCCGGCCGGGGCGACCGCGGATATGCGGGTGATCTTTCACCGACCGGCTCGGTTGCCCGGACCGGTCCGGTGTGTTGCCGGTTATCCCCGGGATCGATAAACGGATCACCGTATTCCGCTGCGCGGCGTCGGGGGCGTCAGGGTTCGGGCAACAGCCGTATGCGCAACGGTTCCAGCCAGGCGCGACCCGCGAGCAGTTCGTACTCCCGGACCCGACCGTCCTCGATGGCGAAGCGAATGACGAGTCGCAGCCGCCCTTCCGGCGCGACCAGCAGGCCGACGCGGCCGTCGATCATCGCGAGTTCGACGTGTTCGGCGGCGGCGCAGAAGTGGCTGATCTCGCGAGCGACGGCTCCCGCGCCGCGCACCTCGCTCGGGTGGTTCGCCGAGACGGCCGCGGCGTCGACGCGCCGCACCACGTCCGGAGCCAGGCGCGCGGCGATCTTGGCGGTGTCACCGGTGCGGGCGGCGGCGAGGAAGGCGGCCACCACCTCGCGATGCTGGGCCAGTTCGACCGACCGGCGATGCTCGTGCGGTTCCCGCACCTTGTGCCGGGCCCGGCTGGCGAGCTTCTTGGCCGCCGCCTCGCTCCGGCCCAGGGTCGCGCCGATCTCGTCGAAGGGCACGCCGAACATGTCGTGCAGTACGAACGCCACCCGCTCGGCGGGGCTGAGGGCGTTCAGGACGACGAGCAGCGCGATGCCGACGGATTCGGCTTCGAGCACCCGCTGTTCGGGATTGCCGCTCGTCACACCCGTGGCCGGGGCCGGCAGCGGATCGCTCGGCTCCTCGGTGCACACGTGTCGGCCGCGCAGTATGTCCAGGCAGATACGGGAGACCACGGTGCGCAGCCAGCCCGGCAGGTTCCGCACCGACGCGGCGTCGACCCGCTCCAGCCGCAGCCAGGTGTCCTGCACCGCGTCCTCCGCCTCCTCGCGCGAACCGAGCATGCGGTAGGCGAGGGCGAGCAGGTCCCTGCGGTTGTCCTCGAAGCACGTTGCCAGGAATTGGCGCTGGTCCATCGGTCACCTTTCCGGTGTGCAATCCGTCGTACAGATGACCCTGAGGTAACGGGTCGTGTGACGAATGCCTGACGAGGAAAGGTGCCATGGCCATCCAATGCGACGAGACCGTCGGGATTCGCCCTGTGTGCGGACCTCGTTCACGTCCCGAACCCGACGGGCCCCGAGCCCCCGTCCTCTGCCCGGCTAGGGATCGGGCAGAGGACGGGATCGTCCGCCACGCCGGCGACGAGGCGCCCGGCGTCGGCCGGTCCGGTGGCGGGTTACATGGTCTCGGGTTCGAGGATGTAACCGCGTCCCCAGATGGTTCGGATGCTGAGGCGTACCGAGGCGATGCGGCGGCGCAGTCGCATGATCTGAAGATCGAGAGCGTTTCTGGTGATCTTCCCGGTCAATTCGATCAACTGTTCCTCGAGCTCCGCGCGATAGACCACTTCGCCGTAGTGCGCGACGAACTGTTCCATCAGGCCCGCCTGCGTGCTGGAGATGGCCACCGAGTCCGTACCGAAGTAGAGCACTCCGGTGGAGTCGACGGCCGGAATTATGAGCCCGTGCGCACGTTGTGTTAACGCTTGGATCCGGGCTTCGACATCTTCCCGAGGGGCCGGCGTTCTGATCCAGTCCTCCGAGGGATCAACGCAGATGGGAGCCCGATTTCCGGCCTCCACGACGAGAAGGCAGGGAATGCCCGCCTTCTTGCAATCGTCTCGCGTGCTCGCCTCGATGGGCCAGCGCACCAACTTGACGCTCTTGCTCAAGGGTGTCCCCCAATGCACAGAGTTCTGTTGTCGATATTCCCTTTTTGCACCCCATGGTTCACGCGATCCTGCAAATCGGATGGTACGTACGAAAAAAGCAGACCGAGGCCGGGATGCCACGCCGCGGCTCCAGATGTGTACCCACCCGGATTGGATTTCTCATTTCCCCGGACGCCATTTTTCACCGGGCGCCGAAGTCGCGTGTTCGCGGAGCATGGAGCTCCGCGAACACGCTGCCCCGACGGACGGGACGATGGAACAAGTCACCGCGAACGATCGCTGAGCGCCTCACTCTCCCGGGGGCTTTCCGACTCCGGCTTCGCCTGCGGCCCCACGGCCACCGAACGCACGGCCCGCTGTCGGAACCCCGCGTACGCGACGGCGGCCGCGACCAGGGTGCAAGCCGAGGCCAGTCCGACGGCCATCTGGTAGCCGTGCAGGAAGGAATCGATCGCGGTCTGCTTGACCGAGGGGCCCAGCGTGTCCACGACCTTTTCCACCCGCCCGCCGCCGACGTTCTGCGCCTGCTGCGTGGCCTGGGCGTGCCGGACGCCGTCCAGGCCGGAGGTCTTGCTCCGCCACGAGGAGGTCGCCATGTTGACCCCGACGGTGCCCAGCACCGCCAGGCACACCGAGGAACCGATCTGCCGGGAGGCGTTCAGGACGCTGGAGGCCGCGCCCGAGACCCCTGCGGGCACGTCGCGCATGGCCGCGTGGGTCGTGGCCGGGACGAACGTGCCGAACCCTCCGCCGTAGAGCGCGAATCCCAGCGCGCTGACCGCGAACGGGGTGGTCCCCGCCCGGCTGAGCAGGAGCACACCGACCGCGGCGACCACCGTGCCGCTGACGGTCACCACCCACGTCTTGAACCGGGCGTCCAGGCGCCCGCCGAACTGCGCCATGACCAGGAACGGGATGTTCATGAACAACCACGACAGGCCGGTGCGCATCACGGACCAGCCCGCGACGTTCTGGAAATACAGCGTCACCCAGAACAACGCGCCGGTCATTCCGCCGTAGCAGAGCATGTAGATGCCCGAGGCGCTCACGAAGCTGCGCGCGCGCAACAGCGCGGGCGGCAACATCGCGTGCGGGATGCGGCGCTCCCACCAGAAGAACGCGGCCAGCAACACGGTTCCGGCGACCAGGGGTAGGGCCACCAGCGTCGAGCCCCAGGGGTGGGCGGAGGACTCGACGAAGCCGAGCGTGAGACAGACCAGCGCCAGGCCGCTGATCGTCATGCCCGGCACGTCCAGCTTCCGGGCCCGCGGATTGCGCGATTCGCGGACCGCGACGACCGTGCAGACGATGCCCAGGGCGGCGAACGGCAGATTGATCCAGAACACCGACTGCCAACCGAAGAAGGTCAGCAGGATGCCGCCGCCGACCGGTCCGGCGCCGAAGCCGGTGCCGCCGATCGCGGCCCAGGCGCCGATCGCGCCGGCCCGCTGTTCCTGCGGGTACGTCTCCATGATGATGGGCAGGCCCAGGGCGAGCATCGCCGCGCCGCCGACGCCCTGCAGGGCGCGGAAGGCGATCAGTGAATTCGCGTCCCAGGCAAGGGCGCAGGCGACCACACCGATGGTGAAGACCACCATGCCGGTGAGGAACACCCGCTTACGGCCATAGCGGTCGCCGAGGGCGCCGCCGGCCGGGATGATCGCCGCCAGGCTCAGTGAGTAGGCGCCGATCACCCACTCCAACTGCGCTGCGCTCATGTGCAGTTCGTTCTGCACGGAGGGAAGTGCCACGTTCACGATGGTCAGGTCGAGCGAGGTCATGAACGTCGCCATGCACATCGCGAACAGGACCAGGCGGCGATGTTGTGTCTCGGTGAGTCGGAGGCTCATGTGCCCTCCCGGTCGGTCGTCGGGCACAGTGCCGACCCGACTACGCTATGCGATGTGGTGATCATCCGTACTCCCAGTGAATCCGTGACTGCCAGGTCCTGACCGCCCACTGGTAATGACCCCTGTCGCCCGAGGAGTGTGACCGTGTCCGATCCCGATCAGCTTGCGGAGCAGTTCGAGCTCGCCCGGCCACGGCTCGGCACGGTCGCCTATCGCATGCTGGGTTCGCATGCCGAGGCCGAGGACGCGGTCCAGGAGAGCTGGATCAGACTCAGCCGCACGGACGCGGACGAGGTGGAGTCGCTCCCGGCGTGGCTGACGACCGTGGTCAGCCGAATCTGCCTCAACGTGCTGCGCTCCCGTGCGGCCCGGCCGGAGGATCCGATCGGGCTGCGGCTGCCCGATCCCGTGCTCGGCCGGGAGGAGACCTTCGGCCCCGAGGACGATGCGCTGCTGAACGATTCGGTCAGCCTCGCGCTGATGATCGTGCTGGACACGCTGGCGCCGACCGAGCGGGTCGCCTTCGTCCTGCACGACATGTTCCATCTGACGTTCGACGAGGTGGCGAAGGTGGTCGGGCGCTCCACGGTCGCGGCGCGTCAGCTCGCCAGCCGGGCGCGCCGACGGGTGCAGGGCGCCTCGGCGAGCTCGGCGGACGGCGACTTCGCGACCCGGCGCCTGCTGGTCGACGCGTTCTTCGCCGCGGCGCGGGGCGGGGATCTCGACGCGCTGGTGGCCCTGTTGGATCCGGACGTCGAGTTGCGCGCGGACGGCGGGCGTACCCTCGTCTCCGCCTCGGCCGTGGTCCGGGGGGCCGGGCCCACCGCGCAGCGGGCGGCGTTGTTCCGGCAGCCCGGGGTGGTGGTGCGGGCCGTGCTGGTCAACGGCTCGCCCGGCGCGCTGGTGGAGCGGGACGGGCGGCCGGTCTCGGTGATGGGGTTCGCCATCGCGCGGGGCCGGATCGTCGGGATCCAGATCCTGCTGGATCCCGACCGGCTCGGGGCGATGGATCTGGCGGCGCTGCACGGGTAGCGGGCGCGGGGTGGCCTGCGTGGGCGCTGTGTGGGCGGCCTGCGTGGGCGGGCTGCGCGCGGGCGGCCGGCGCGGGCGGCTTCCGTGCGCGGCTGCTGCGGGCGGGCGGCCGGGAGGTCCGTCAGGACACGCCGACCAGCTTCTCGCTGCGCCGCAGGCGGGCCCGTTCCTGCTCGTTGACCTCGATGCGTGAAAGGGCCCGGCGAAGTACCGGCGGGGTCATCATCGTGGTGCTGATCGCGATCAGTACCACGATGGTGTAGGCGGCGGTGTTCAGCACGCCCAGTTGCAGTCCGATCCCGGCCACGATGATCTGGATGACCCCGCGCGCGTTCATCCCGGCGCCGAGCACGAGCGCGGTGCGATGGTCGAGACCGGCCAGTCGGGCGCCGAGAAAGGCCCCGGCGAACTTGCCCACGACGGCCACGGCCAGCGCGCACAGCGCGGCCAGGGCGATCACGGGCCTGCCCAGCACGGTCAGATCCAGCCGCAGGCCGGCCTCGGCGAAGTACAGGGGGGCGAACACCGACAACGTGACCGCGCGCAACGGCGCCAACCGGCCCACCGTTTCTCGGGTGCAGGTGCCGATCAGCAGGCCGCCGACGAGCGCGCCGAAGGACGCCTCCATGCCTGCGGCCTGGGTCAGCGCCGCGCTGCCCAGGATCACCACGGTCGCCGTGGCGATGGTCGTCCCCGCCGCGGTCACCCTGGCCATCAGCCACCCAATGGCCGGCCGGACGATCAGCGTCGCGCACACCACGATCAGCAACAGCCAACAGACCGGCTTCACCACCGAGACGACGGTGAGGCCGCCCACGGCCGCGGCGGACGCCACGGACAACAACATCCAGCCGCTGACGTCGTCCACCACCGCGACGGCGATGGTCAGTTGGCCGAGGTCGCGGTGCAACAGGCGCATGTCGGCGAACATCTTGGCGATCACCGGCAGGGCGCTGACGCACATCGCCACCCCGACGAAGAACGCGAACAGGCCGCGATCGTGGTCGGCGGGCAGCAGGCTCGCGGGCGCCGCGAAGCCGATGGCGACCCCCAGGGCCAGCGGGATGAGCAGACCGAGGAGGCCCACGCCGAGCGAGGTCCGACCCTTGCGGCGCACCAGGCCGAGATCGATCTCCAACGCGGTCACGCCCACGAGCAGGATCACTCCGATCTGCCCGACCGCGTCCAGCAGGTGCATCTGCGGTGCGGACGAGGTCTCGAGCCAGTCCCGAAGCCCGGGCGCGAGCCCGCCCAGCACCGATGGCCCCAGCAGGACACCCGCGGACAACTCGCCCAGGAGGGCGGGCAGTCCGAGCCGCTCGGCGAGCCGGCCGAGCAGCAGTGCCACACACAACAGCGTCGACACTTGAACCAGGAGCAGCAGAAGCGAATGGCCGCCCAGGGGCGCGGCGGTGTCGGACGGCATGACGTGCTCCTAGGCGTCGGATTCGGGGAGCACGGCGATCGCCCGAGACGGGCAGACACGCGCCGCGTGCCGCACTCGGTCCTCGAGTTCGCCGGGCACGTCCTGGCGGAGCAGGTGCACGATGCCGTCGTCCTCGCCCTGGTCGAACACCTCGGCCACCGCGAGTACGCACATTCCGGAGCCGATACACCGCTGTTGGTCGGCGGTCACACGCATGACAGATCCTTTTCTCGCGTCGATTCCGATTCCGACGGTCGCATTCCACGGCCGGTCGCAATTCCACGGCCGGCCGCGCATTCCGCGACTGCTTGCGTCACCGCGGTGAAAAGCGCACCGGCAGGCTGCTGTACCCATTGAGGAAATTGGACTGGATCCGGGTCGGCGTCCCCAGGAGTTCGATCTCGGATACCGCGCCGACGAGCGCGCCCATCAGCGCGCGCAGTTCGACCCGACCGAGGAAGGCGCCCAGGCAGTAATGCGGGCCGTGTCCCAAGGCGACGTGCTTGTTCGGGGTTCGGGACAGCTCGAAACTGCGCGGCGCCGGAAAGACCCGCTCGTCGTTGTTCGCCGAGATGTTCCACAGGGACACGATCTCTCCCGCGCGCACGGCCTTGTCGCCGATGACCCGGTCGCGCACGGCGGTACGGGCGAAGTGCAACGAGGGCGTGGCCCAGCGCAGGGCCTCCTCGACGGCCGTGTCCGGGTCGATCCGCCCCGCGCGCAGGGCGTGCCACTGCTCCGGGGCCTCCGCCAGCGCCTTGACCGTGCCGACCGCCGACACCCGCGAGGACTCGTCGCCGCCGATGACCAGGCTGTAGCAGTTGAGAGCGACTTCCTCCAGGGTCAACGGCTCGCCGTCGATGGTCCCGGTCGCGATGGTGCTGACCACGTCGTCGCCCGGATGTGCGCGGCGGAAGGCGCCCAGATTCATGAAATACAGGACGAGTTCGTTGCGTGCTTCGAGGGAATCGAGTTCGTCGGCACCGGCGAGTGCGCCCTTGCTCCAGTCGAGCAGGTCGGGGCGATCCCGTTCGGGCACGGAGAGCAGATCGCAGATGGTGTTCATCGGCACGTGTTCCGCGACCCGGGTGGCGAAATCGAAGCTGCCCTCCTCGACCGCGGCGCCGATCAACGCGGTGGTGTACGCCTCGACTTCGCGTACGACCCGATTGAGCACCTTCGGCGAGAGGGCGCGCCACAGCAGGGCCCGCAACTCGCGATGCCGGGGTGGGTCGGTCACGGCCAGCATCTTCCCGCCGGCCGAGTCGTCGCCCCGAAGCAGCACGTCGAGCACGGTGCCGCGGCCGGAGCCCAGGGTCGCGGGATCCCGGTAGCAGTCCACGACGCTGTCGTAGTCGGTGACCACCCAGAATCCGGGCAGATCACCCGACGCCTCGTGCCAGTACACCGGTTCGCGGGCCCGGGCCGCCGCGAAGAACTCGAAGGGATCGTGCTCGAAAAACGTGCGCGAATCGGTCAAATCAACCGAGGTGACTGCCGCTGGGCTCATTGTTCGAAATCCCCATCGTAAAAGGTACCGACTCCGGCACGCGGATCCTTACACGCACCCGGGACCGTACGAACAAGTTGTGTCAGAGATCTGTCGCAGGCGACCGGGAATTGACGGAGAGTCGAAAGATTTCCTCGATGCATTCATCCGCCATGAGAACTTACGAAGGCATCGGAGCGGAGGAGTGAAAAGATGCCCGTTACACGCCGGAATTACTGCCTGCGGACTCTGACCGACGCACCGGTCACCCCGGCCGCCCCGCAGCCCGTCGCGCGGCTCGTCTGTCTCCCCCACTCCGGCGGGACCGCCGCCGCCTACGCACCGTGGGCCGCGAGCCTGCGACCGGACATCGAGCTGCTCGCCGTGCAATACCCGGGGCACGGCGACCGCTTCGGCGAGCCGGCACCGGACGACGTGCGGACACTGAGCGCGGAACTCGACGCGGAGCTGTCGCGCCTGGACCCGCTGCCCACCTTCCTGTTCGGGCACAGCCTCGGAGCCCTGGTCGCCTACGAGAGCGCCCTCGCCCTCGCCGCCGACGGTCGGCCGCTGCACGGCCTGCTGGTGTCCGGTTGCCTGCCGCCGAGCAGGCAGGGCGGGGGCCGCACACACCTGTGTCCCGACGAGGAACTGTGGTCCGTGGTCTGCCGCATGGGCGGCGTCGACCCGGAGATCGCGGACAACCCCGACCTGGCGCAGGTACTGCTCCCGGTGCTGCGCGCGGACATCACCGCGCACGAACGCTACCGACCGGCCGCCCGGGCCACGCCGCTGCGCTGCCCCGTCCGCTGCCACCACGGCGCACAGGACCCCCTCGTCGACGGCACCGGGTTGGCCGGCTGGGACGCGGTCGGCACCGGGACCTTCAGCCTGCTCGAACGACCGGGCGGACACTTCCACCCGTTCCGGGACCCGGCCGGGCTGGTGGCCGAGATCCTCGCCTTCATCGACGCCGCACTCGATTTTTCGGACTCTAGGACGCGGAGCCAACCATGGCCGACCTGAGCTATACCTCCTACCTCCAAACGGAGACACTGCTCGCGCTCCAGAAGACGCAGATCCCCGAGACGGCCGACCGGACCGTGGTCCTGGCCGAGCACTTCTTCATCGTCGCGCACCAGTCCTGCGAACTCTGGCTCAAACAAACCATCGCCGACCTGAACCTGGTCACCGAACTGCTGTCGACCTCCCCGTATCGCTCGACCCCCGCACATCGTTCGGCCAACGGGTATCGCCCGACCTCCCCGTATCCCGGCGGCAACGGGGTCGAGGTGAGCGTGGAACTCCTGCAACGGGCAAGCGAGTTACTGCGGGTACTGCACGAGCAGGTGATCGTCCTGGAGCGCCTCCAGCTCCGCCACTTCGTCGAGTTCCGGCCCTATCTCGGCACGGCCAGCGGAGCACAGTCGGATCAATTCCGCGTACTCGGCCGCCTGATCGGCGACAACAAGCGCGACGGAGAACTCTACGAAGCCTTCGTGCAGAGCGCCGCGCACCACGGGCACAGCGTGGCCGAGATCTGCCGCCTGGGCCCCGACATCGGCGGCCTGCACCGCGTCGCCGAGGCGCTTCTCGACGTCGGCAACGGCTACTGGCGATGGAAGGTGGCCCACCTCGGGCTGATGTCGAGGATGGTCGGCGGACAGGAGGGCACCGGCGGCACGACGGGGGAGGAATTCCTGATGCGCCGGATCACCCTCCCCTTCCCCGAACTCCGCCGGTTGCGCGGCTCACTCCACGCGGCGGAACTCACGAGCAGCCCGGCGTGACGTCGGCGGGCACCCTGCCCACCCCGGCGGCACAGGCGGCCTCCCCCGGCCGCGGACGTCCGGTCCCGATCCGAAACGGCTGACACATGCTGGAATTCGACGCAGCGGACATGACCACGCGGCAGCGCGAACGGCTGCTGCTGTGGAGCGTCGTCCCCCGACCGATCGCCATGGTCAGTACGGTCTCGCCGGACGGGGCGGTCAATCTCGCGCCCTTCTCCTACTACACCGCTGTGGGCTACTCCCCGATGGCGCTGCTGTTCTGCGCGGGCCGCCGCGCCGACGGCTCCGAGAAGGACTCGTGCCGCAACGCGCGACCACCGGCCGAGGGCGGCACCGGCGAGTTCACCGTCAACGTCCTGATCCAAAAACACGCCGAGGCCGCGACCGGCGCGGCGAAACCCATCCCCCACGGCCGATCCGAATACGAACTCGTCGGCCTGCTCCCCATCCCCGGCACCCGGGTGGGCAGCCCACGCATCGACGGCTCACCCATCGCCTTCGAATGCCGAACCTCCGCCATAGTCCCGATCGGCGACCACTTCGTGGTCATCGGCGAGGTCGTCCACGTCACCGCCGAGGAAGACCTGCTCGACACCGACGACTTCCACGTCGACCTCACCCGCCTCGACGCCATCGGCCGGATGGGCGCCGCCGACTACCTCAAAACCCAGGACCGCTACACCCTCGACCCCTGACCCCACCCGAAGCCCAGGACAGGGTGCCGTCCTGGGCTTCCCGCGGCCCCGGCCGCCCGCCTGCCACGCGACCTCCGCAGGGTCGTCCGTCCGCAACAGAGGCATGAGCGGCCGGGCGCCGGCGATCCCATACCTACGGTGCGGGGAGGGGCGGGGAGACAACCTCCACCGCTACGCCTGCCACCCCTGCGTTCCTCAGGATGCTCGCGAGGAACTCGACCTCCAGGTGGGTCCCGGACCAACCGGACGCCATGGCCTGGCTCGTCATCGTCGACGCGGTCCTGAGGTCGACCTGGGATACCGCGCGAAATGCCTTGAGCAACTGGACTTTCGCCCGAGAAGAGTCCCCGACCACGAGTCTCCGAGCAGCGTGCTCGGCCAGAATTGCTTCTCTGACGAAATCCGGCGCCGGGTCCACCCCCCAGTCGCTGTAGCTCACGGGTGGTCTCCCCACTGTGTGCGGTCGGCCGGGACGGTGTCGACGGGCAGGCCGGCGTTGATCCGCCGGATGGTCTCTTCGGTTTCCGGCCAGTCGGGGCTGCGGCGCATGCGGACCTCGGATTGCCAGGGGCCGAGCATGTCGGCGAGGGGCTGGAGGTCTCCGCTGTCGCGGGCGGTGTCCAGGGCCTGGCCGTACTCCTTTTCGAACTCGTCGCGGAGGTCGGCGGGAAGTTCGGCGCGGATCTCGGCGGGGGTGGCGTGGTGGGTGCCGCCGAAGCCGATGGTGTGCCGGGGCCGACGGGGGTCGGTGGTCTGCTCGTCCATGCCGCCAGGGTGACACCGCACGGGTGGTAATCGGTAGCCGGCGCACACGGGTGGGTTACCCGCCGGCCGCGCGCCTGTCCAGTGCATCGAGCACACGGACCCACGGGTAGGTCGGGATGCGGCTGCCGCCCGTGCCCGGCGGGTGCGGCCGGAACCCGTCGGTGCCGTACAGGACCTCGACCCCGCATTCCCGAAGGGTCGCGACGGCCCGGTCGACAGCGGGGTGGGCGGCCTGGGCGGCGTTCCAAAACGGCAGGGCCGCGATCGGCAAGCCGAGCCCGATCGCCTCGGTGAGAACCCCCAGGGCGTAGGTGTCGGCGTGCCCGTCCGCCCACTTGGTGACCGTGTTCATCGTCATCGGCGCCACGGCGACGGCGTCCGCCTTCGGCCACCGACCGGGCTCATTCGCCCGCCGGTAGCGGTGGCGGACGGGGCGGCCGGTCACTGCTTCGATGGCTGCGGGATCGACGAACCCGCCGCCCTCGGCCGCCGGCGTCGCGACCGTGCACACGTCCCAGCCCCGCCCCCTGGCGGCCTCGACGAGGACACCGACGTGCGGCGCCGGCCCGGCCGCGCACACGACCAGGTACAGGACTCGATCGCTCACAGGGGTACTCCCGATCGGACGGCCAGGGGTCGCAGCTCCGGGAGGCGACCGTACTCGTCGCGACGCACCAACTCGCCGATGAGGTTCCGCGCGACGGTGCGGGAGCGGATCTCCTCGGGTGCCTGCTCCGCCGCCGCCGGCAGGGCGATGCCGGCCTGCTCGGTGCGTCCGCAGACGGCGAGAGCCCGAGCGACGTCGAGCCGGAACACCGCCCGACGCTCGGCCGCTTCGAGGCCCGCGACGTCGACACCGCAGGCGCCTCGACAGCCTGCCCGGCGTTGCCCGGCGTGAGGGCGAGGGACACCCTGTGGACGCTGACGTTGGTGGGGCCGAACGCGGTAAAGGCGCGGTTGCGGTCGCCGTCGAGCATGGCCGCCGCCTGTTGCGGCCGAACACCGTTCTTCCACTGGCGTGTTGATGATCCGCCCCCGCGAAACGCCTGGCCGAGCTCGCGAACCGGTGAAGAGCATCTTGCGATGTGTGCGATTCCCGGCGGAGGCGAGAGCGGGGATTCTACGGTGTGGCCGGCAATGAACCGGTTCCGGGCGATCCGGCGGTTTGTCGTGTGGCTGTAGCGAAGGGGGACGGGCATGGGTCGTCGGCAGTTGGTGTACGTGTTGCCGGGCATCGGGGGGAGTGTTCTGGAGGAACCGCCGTCCGGCAAGCGGCCGGGTCGGCGGGTGTGGGACGCGGGATTGGGGGACATCGCGGCGTCGTTCCTGCGTCCCGGCCGGCTCGATCCCGACATCGCGCTGCGACCGGTCGGGTTGATCACGTCGAAGCGATTGCTCGGCTGGACGCCGGTCCACGGCTATGAGCGGCTGATCAAGGAGGTGGGTACGGGCGCCGTCGTGGACTGCGGACACCCCGATACCCGCAACCTCGCCGCCGATGTCGTGTTGTTCCCCTACGACTTCCGGCTGAGCGTCGTCGAAGCCGCACACCGCCTGGCCGCCGACGTCCACGACCGGCTCAAGGATTGCAGCGAGAAGGAACGGGCGGGACGCGTCGTGGTGGTGGCGCACTCGATGGGTGGGCTGGTGGCCCGCTACTGGCTCGGTCCGTTGGAGGGCCGGCGGGTGTGCCGGTCCCTGGTCACCCTCGGTACACCCCATCGCGGTGCGCCCACGGCTCTCCGCTGGATGGTCAACGGCATCCCGCTCCGGCCCGGCATCGGCGGCCCGAAGGGAGCCCTCACCCGATGGCCGTCGATCGCCGAACTCCTCCCCCAGTACCCGGCGGTGTGGGATGACTCGGCTCAAATATCCCTGTACCCGAAGGACTTGCCGATCGAATGGTTGCGCTCGCGGGCCGAGACCGGCGCACGGACGCACGCAGACATCAAGAAGGCCTGGGACGTGTTGCCACGCACGACGGAAATGGTGCCCCGGGTCGGGTGGAGCCACGCCACCGACGGGGTCGCCCACTGGGACGGAAAGGCCCTGCGGATGACGGGCGAGCAGCCGACCTGGCTGGATCTGGCCGGCCGCGAGGACGAACTCGGCGACGGCACCGTCCCCGCGTGCTCGGCGGTGCCGCAGGAAATGAGCGGCCACAACACGATCGCGATGCGCGTCGCCGAGAAGCACGGACCGATGTCCGCCGCCGCGTGGGTCGCACCGATGCTCGTGCCCTACGCGGAAAGGCGCCCGCTGGACGCTGTCCGAGGCGACCGCCACAAGACGACGCTGGGCCTGGACATCGACGACGTCCACGCCGAACGCAGCCCGTTGTCGGTCCAGGTCGCCATCCGCGGCGAGGACGCGCCTGCCGGTCCCCCGGCCGATGTGGAGGTGTGGGCGACCCTGCGGCCCGCCGATGCCCCGCCGGGCACACCGGAAATCGAGATGTGCTTGACGGCGGACTCGACCGCGGGTGCGTACGTGGGCGAATTCGCCGGGCAGCCGGTGGGGGTGTACGAGATCACTGTGGATGCCGAAGCCGTCCCGGGTGCCGGCGACCTGACCGCCCGCGACCTGGTCGCGGTGGTCGCCCCGTGAGCGATTGGCCCACCTGGAGCCTCACCGGCGACGACGCCGCACTGGCCCGATACGTCGTACCCGACGAGGTCGCGGGCCTGGTCCGCGAACTGCCTCCCAAAGCACTCCTGAACAGCCCCATCGCCCACCTTCGGGCGGTCTACGAGGCGTTGGCCGCACACGGCATCCTCTACGACCACGAAGAACCCACCACCGACTCCGGCCGCCAGGTGATCCGCGAACCCGGCGAAGTCCTGTGGAGCCCCGGTCGCGGCACCTGCCTCGACCTCGCCCTGGTCATGGCGGGGGCCTGCCTCAAGGCCGGCCTGCACCCGATCGTCGTGCTCGTCGACTCCACGAGCGGCGGCGCGTCCCACGCGCTGCTCGGCGTGTGGGTCCGCGACGCCCCCCACCCCGTGGAGCCCTCGGGCGTGTGGCACAGCCCGCCCTCCGCGTGGGGCGGGCTCACCCGTCCCTCGCCCTCGGGCCGCCGGCCCCCGCTCGTGCTCGTGGACCCGGTCGGGATCGCCCGGGGCCTGCCCACCGCCGCCACCCGCGGCCTGAACGCCGACTTCGACGAGGCGGCGCGCTCCGCCACCCACTACACGCCCTTCCCCGACGAAGCCGGCACCGCGTCCTGGGCATGGCGCGTCGGCGTTGACGTCAAGCGCCTATGGCGCGCCCAGAGCGTCCACCCCACCACCAGCCGCCCGGCCGGGGACCCGCTGCGCGAGCCGTACATCAGCCTGGACACGGTCCCCGAAGCCGCCCGCACGCCGATGCAACTCCTGCGCGCGGACTACGGCATCGTGCCCTTCGAGGCCCGGGACGAACTCACCGTGCTCGCGGACTGGTGCCACACCGTCGCCGCCGGCCGCCGCACCGGCATCGCGGTCGTGCACGGCCCCGGCGGCGCCGGCAAAACCCGCCTCGCCCTCGAACTCGCCCAGCGCATGCGCACCCGCCACGACTGGTACACCGGCTACCTCAAGAGCGACGAACCCCTCGACTGGCTCGGCGCCGTCGTCACCCCCACCCTGATCGTCGTCGACTACGCCGACGCCGCCTCCGACCGCACCCGCGAACTCCTGCGCATCCTCGGCCTGCGACGCGGCGCCCCTGCGGCCGTCGTGATGACCGCCCGCTCCGTCGAAGGCGACTGGCTCGACGACCTCCGCGCCTCCTGGACCCGCAGGGGACAACTCTGCGACGAACTCCGCCTCCGCCTGCCCTCCGAACACCCCGCCCGCAGCAGGCTGTTCCGCAGCGCCATGGACGCCTACGCCGCGCAGCGGGATCCGGGCGCAACGCCGCAGGACACGACACTCGACGCACTGGTACCCGACCGGTGGTCCACCCTCGACTACGTGCTACTCGGCCTGCTCGCCGCCCGCCGCGAGGGCCCACTGCCCGCCACACGCGGCGACCTGTACGACGAGGTACTCGACCACGAACGCCGCTACTGGGCCCAGACCCACCAGGACCTCACCGGCACCCGCAAAGCCCCCACCGCCGTCCTGGCCCGGGCGGCGGCCTGCCTGACCCTGCGCGCACCCACCACCGACGCCCAGGCCCACGCGGCGCTCCGCGCGGTCGAGGAACTGTCGGACGACGGCCGATGGCGGGAGGAGGTACGCACCGCCCTGACCACCTGCCTACGCCCCGGCGTCGGCGAACCCCTGGTGGTACGCCCCGACCCGATCGGCGACCACCTCACCATCCAGCGGCTCGCGGACGACCCCGACCTTCTCGAACGTGTCCTGAACGGCCTCGAACCCGACCCACTGCATCAGACCCTCCTCCACTTCAACCGCGCCGCAGCCGCAGACCCCGAAACCGCCAACTCCCGTCTCCTCACCTGGATCGATGCAGGCGCAAACCGATGGGAGGCGGTCCTGCCGGTCGCCTCCGCACAGGGCGGCGCCGCCCTCGCCACCTTGGAACTCGCGGTCCGCCGACCCAGGACACCAACCTGGCTCGACGAACTCGCCCGTGCCCTGCCGGAGGCTCACACCGGCCTGGTCCACCTCGCGCACGATGTCGAGGTACGCCGCCTGACGGACTTACGAAACGACAATGCGACGCCAACGGAAGCACTCGCCGCGCAACTGACACGCCTCAGCCCGCGACAAGCGGACATCGGTGAGCACAATGCGGCGCTGCTCTCCGCCACCGAAGGCGTGGACCACTACCGCGCACTGGCCCAGGCGAACCCGGCAACCTTCCTCCCCGACCTGGCCGGAGCCCTCAACGGCCTCTCGAACCGCCAGTCGGAGACCGGGAACCGGAAGGCCGCGCTCAGCTCGGGTGCCGAGGCCGTCAACCACTACCGAGTACTCGCCCGGGCCGATGCCGCAACCTTCCTCTCCGGCCTCGCCGCCGCCCTCGACAACCTCTCGACCTGCCGGGGCGCAACCGGGGACCGAAACGGGGCACTCACCGCAAGCACCGAAGCCGTCGACCACTACCGCACACTCGCCAAAGCCGACCCCGCAACCTGCCGAGACGGCCTCGCCGCCGCCCTCAACAACCTCTCGATCTCCCGGGACGCAACCGGGGACCGAAACGGGGCACTCACCGCAAGCACCGAAGCCGTCGACCACTACCGCACACTCGCCCAGGACGACCCCGCAGCCTTCCTCCCCGACCTCGCCGCGTCCCTCAACAACCTCTCGAACCGGCAATCCGAGAGCGGGAAACGGGACGCGGCACTCATCTCGATCGTCGAAGCCGTCCAGCTCCGACGCACACTCGCACAGACGAACGCTGCGGCATTCCTCCCCGACCTCGCCATGTCCCTCAACAATCTCTCGAACCACCTGCGCGTAACCGGTGATCGAAACGCGGCACTTGCCTCGGCCACCGAGGCCGTCGACCACTTCCGGGCACTCGCCCAGGCCGATGCCGCAACCTTCCTCCCCTCCCTCGCCGCCTCCCTCAACACTCTCTCGAGCCGCCAACGCGCAACCGGGGACCGGCACGCGGCACTTGCCTCGGTCACCGAGGGCGTCGACCACTACCGCACACTCGCCCAGGACGACCCCGCAGCCTTCCTCCCCGACCTCGCCGCGTCCCTCGACAACCTCGCGAACTGCCAGTCGGAGACCGGGAACCCGAACGCGGCACTGACCTCGATCACCGAGGCCGTGGGCCACTACCGGGAACTCGCCCAGGACGGCCCCGCAGCATTCCTCCCCGACCTCGCCTCCTCCCTCAACACCCTCTCGGTCCAGCAGTCCCGAACGGGGAACCGAGAGGCGGCCCGCACCTCAAGCACGGAAGCCGTCGACCACTACCGCACACTCGCCAAAGCCGACCCCACCGCCTTCCTCCCCCGCCTCGCCACGTCCCTCACCAACCTCTCGAACCACCAGTCGGAGACCGGGAACCGGGACGCGGCACTCGTCTCGAGCACCGAAGCCGTCCGACTGCAACGCCCGCTCGCGCAGGCGGACCCCGCCACCTTCCTCTCCGACCTCGCCGCCTCCCTCAACACCCTCTCGACCTGCCGACTCAAGACCGGGGACCGGCACGCGGCACTCACCTCCAGCACCGAAGCCGTCGACCACTACCGCACGCTCACCGACGCCAACCCGGAGACCTTCCTCCCCCACCTCGCCACATCCCTCACCAACCTCTCGAACTGCCAGTTCAAGACCGGGAACGGTCACGCGGCACTCACCTCAAGCACAGAAGCCGCCCACCACTACCGCACACTCGCTCAAGACGACCCCGCGACCTTCCGCCCCCGCCTCGCCATGTGCCTCAACAACCTCTCGGTCCAGCAGTCCCAAACCGGAAACCAAAAAGCAGCCCTCACCTTGATCACCGAGGTTGTCGACCACTACCGCGCACTCGTCCAGGACGACCTCGCGACCTTCCGCCCCCACCTCGCCACGTCCCTCAACAACCTCTCGGTCCAGCAGTCCCAAACCGGAAACCAAAAAGCAGCCCTCATCTCGATCACCGAAGCCGTCGACCTCCACCGCACACTCGCCCAAGACGGCCCCACAACCTTCCTCCCCGACCTCGCCATGTCCCTCACAAACCTCGCGAACTGCCAGTCCGAGAATGGAAGCCCGGACGCGGCGCTCACCTCGATCACCGAGGCCGTCGACCGCTACCGCGCACTCGCCCGGGACGACCCCGCAGCCTTCCTCCCCGACCTCGCGATGTCCCTCAACAACCTCTCAAGCCGCCAGTCCGACGCCGGAGACCCGAACGCGGCGCTCACCTCGATCACCGAGGCCGTCGACCACCACCGCGCACTCGCCCGGGACGACCCCGCAGCCTTCCTCCCCGACCTCGCCATGTCCCTCGAGAACTTTTCGCTCCTGCAGACGGATGCCGGCCTGACCAAAGCAACCTGGCTGGGCGTCTTGGACGACCTGAGGCCAACCCCGATCGCCATGGCCGAACTGCGCACCCGCTACGCCCGATATCTGATGGACAGCGACAGATCTTCCGAGGCAACAGATCAACTGGTCCAAGCAGCGGCTGAAACCTATGAAGGATCGTCACATCGCCTGGGACTGACACGACGGGCGATCCGCGATGTGGTGCTGCTCGGCAAAAGCCGGGACGAGCGGCTACCGGCCTGGGCGGTATTCCATCCGGACGACGAATGCGCCGCCCTCCTGGAGGCATGGGCCGAGATCGAGACCTGGGCCGGCGTCGAGGCGTTCGTCACGCAAAACTCCACCTGGCTTCAGACGGCGGCCGGCAGAACCGACCTCGACGCGGCGCAGTCCCTGTACCCGGGACACGCCGCTCTCGGCCGCCTGGCCGAGACATTCGACGCCATCGCACGACTCGGTGTCGCCACGTTCCTGGCCGAAGGTCGCGACGACAACGAACGCCGAGCGGTCGTGAAGGCCTGGCTCGACACGCCGACTTGGGACGACTCGATCCGCTTCCTCGCCGAGCATGCCGACGAGCTGCACACCCCGGCAGTCCGGCAACTCCTCACCGCAGCCGGCGACACCGTCGACTCACGCCGACACCGGGCCATCCTCGACCTCAGCGAACACATGGCCGCGGCAGACGTACTCGCCCTGCTCACCGACCCGTCCGTCGCGGCCAACCATGCCCTGGACGCCATCGAACACGCCGACGTGCCCTGGATGACAGCCGTGCTCGCGGCCTGCCCACCCGTCCTGGAGAACCACGACGCCAACGCCGCAGTCCTCACCGCCGTCCTGGCCCTCGCCGACGGCTCCCCCGACGAGGCCCGCGCCTGCGCGATGTACGCCGCCGAACACGCCGACGACCTCCAACGCCGAGCCCACGCAATCCGCCTACGCGCCCTCCACCACGGCCGCCCCGACCTCGAAGCCGCAGCAGAACTCGTCGACATCATCAACCCCTGACATCGGCCCACCCGACCGCGCGCCACAGCCATCGCAGCCGGCAACCACCAGGTCCCGAACGGGGCACAACCATCGATTTCCGACGCCCCGCTGCCCTCGCACCCCAAAATCCCCACCCGCCACAAAACGCACCCCGCCCGTCCCGGCCGGCCCAGAGCAGCTCTACGCCTTCACACGGTGATGTGGCGGCAGCCGGATAGTGCAGGAACTGCACCATTTCGGCCCCAATCCGGCCCCGGCTGGAATCAAAACGGGCATCCATCTGGTCAGATGGATGCCCGAACCAGATAAACACGCAGGTCAACCAGGGTGGGCACAGACAGACTCGAACTGTCGACCCCTGCTTTGCAAGTGCCGATGGGGTGGTGACGGGAGGTGCCACAGAGGGATGCCGTGTCCCGGGCCTCACGTAGTCCGTCGAACTGCGACAAATCACCACAGGATCAACGCATGGCAACTTCGGGGCCTACCAGGTTCCCACCCCTCTCAGGCTCGATGTCGTCCTCGCCCCGGTGCGCGAGGCGTGAAATCTTTCCAGCGCCGCCATCCACCCCACCGCCGGTGGTTCGGGGACTGAGCGGCACCACCCGTCAGCGCGTGATCGGCGAAGCGCAACAACGTGATGAACAGCCAGGGGCCTGCAACTGACGTGCGCCGAACGCCCCCGAGAACCTGGGCAAGCCGCGCCCGCGATACTGGAGCACGACTGCAGTACACTGGTGGATTTCGATATGTTACTAAACTCTAATAAATTGGCCAAGTAATTGACATTCATAATATCGCGAATATTTTCGCGAATAAGTCGCAGAACCATGGTCGCCGTGCGGCGCCGGCCGCAGGCGATTCGGTGCGGCGCCGTCGGAGTGGCGGTCCTCGGATTTCTCATCACCATGGAGATTTTCGCACGTCGCTACGGTCTACCGGGGCCGATCACCAGCCAGGGGCGCGAGCTGATATTTGCTCCCCGTTCGGGACAGCTGCTGTATGCCGGTTTGACGTTGATGATGGTGGTGCTCACCTGGCGGCAACGGTTTATTGCGGTGGGTACGGCAATCGGCATCGACATCGCCTTCTGGCTGGTGCGGTGGGTGGTCGACGCCAGAATGAACTACGGCAACGGCGCGTTGTGGGTGATTTTTGGCTGTGCGGTCTTTGCTCTCACGCGCCGCACCGGCGGGGAACGCGTCCTGATGCTGAAGGGCGCCGGACTGGGACTGCTGCTGGTGGCAGGCCACAAGACCGGCGCCACCTGGCTGCTCATCACGTCGGAGACCCGCCCGGCTGTGCTCGACCAGTACGTGGCGACTGCCGATCACGCGCTGAGTGACCCGTCGTGGCTGGCCGGCCGGATGGTCGCGGCCACCGACCCGATCAGCTCCCATGTCCTCGGCACCGTCTATGGTCAGCTTCCCCTGGCAGCGGCCATCGTTGCGCTGTACCAACTGCGACACGTAGTGGTCGAGCGCCGCTTCCCGGGCCATCACCTGGTGCGCACCTTCCTGGCCATCGGCCTGCTCGGGCCGAGCATCTACATGATCTTCCCGGTGGTCGGACCGGTCTTCGCCTACGGCCCCGACGGCGGGCCCTGGGCAGTGGCCGACCTGTGGCCGAACACGCCGCCGTCGATCAGTACGCCAGTCTCGATGCAGTTCGACGAAATCACCCCTCGCAACTGTATGCCCAGCCTGCACACAGCGTGGGCTACCATAATTTTCGTTCACTCTCGCAAGGGCTCGCGGTTTATCAGATTCGCAGGAACGTTCTGGCTGATTGCCACGCTCGCGGCCACGCTGGGATTCGGCTACCACTACGGCGTGGACCTCGTGGCCGGTGTGGTCTTTGCGCTCACAATCGAGACTGGAATGCGCTCGCTGGACCGCGGCTGGGGCTGGCAAGGAATTTGTCTGGTCATCTACGGCGCGACGGTTTTCACAATGCTCTTGGTATCGTACCGCTATCTGCCGATGGAGATGGCACGCTATCCGTGGGCGTTTGGACCACTGCTTATTCTGGCGATGGCCTCGGTTATCTACGCCTATGTGCGGACCACCAATGTGTGGGACCCGAAGGCCGCGCCGGCGGAGCAGCTGGAACCGCAACTCCAACCGGCGTGATCGCCGTGCGCCCGGTCACGTCACCACCGACCGTGTGCAGCGGTTGTTTCACGGCCACGGAACGTGACTCTGTCGGGACTTGGTGTTCCCGGTGCGCGAGCATGATCGGCAGGCATACTCGGGGCCGTTTCGTAGATCGATGCGGCTGCCGAGGTGTCCGTTTCGCTCCGTCCCCGTTCGGGTGGGCAAGTCCCGTCTTCGACCGCGCAGATCGCACGGACGAGCAACCCGGCCGGCACCACGGCGATGTGGGTCAGAGACCGACTGGACGGACTGTGGTGCGACGAGGACTTCGCGCGCCGGTATCCGCGCGCCGGGCGTCCCGGGCTCTCACCCGCCCGACTGGCCACCGTCTGCGTGCTGCAGTTCCTGCTCGGCCTGTCGGACCGGCAGGCGGCGGAGGCGGTCCGGTGCACCTGGCTTTGCCGTTCCCGCCGGGCTTCTGCGGCCTGGACATCGAGGAACGAGGACCGCCCCGGCTGGAACTGGGCCCGAGGACCAGCCGAACTTCGATGTGCACCTGCGCTGACGGGGAACCGCATTGGGATATCCGCGCACGCACGGCCTTCCAGGCAGTCCTCCAACGGGCGGACTCACCGTCACGGACAGCGATAAGCCCAGGTCAGCGCGCTGACCTGGGCCTTGTTTCGGGTGGGCACAGACAGACTCGAACTGTCGACCCCTGCTTTGTAAGTGCTGATGGCATGGTGACGGGAGGTGCCATAGAGGGACGCTGTGTCCCGTTTTGAATCCGTCTGGCACCCCGAAAGCGGGCCCGATACCGCCGAGTGTCGGCGGGTGCCGGAACGGCCGTACACGCGCCGTGCACGCAAGTGTGAGCGCTGGTCGGAGGTTTCCGTGACGCGCCCTGGGGTTCTTCCGGGGCGCGTCACGTCGTGAAGGGGGCGCGGGATCAGCCTTTCGGGTGGTCGCGTCGTCGTGGTGGTGACGAAGCCGAAGCTTGGTTCGTAACGTGCCGATCGGGTTCCGTTCTTCGGGCATGGCTTGCACGCACGTGCCGCTGGGATGGCTTTGCGCGATAGGACCGCCCGAAGTGTTCGGTGGGTGGCCTCATCGCCGATTGGGATGTGTGGATCGGATCGCCGGCGCGGATACGCGGTCGGCCACCCTCGCGGGATCCCTCGGTACTTCTTCCTCGGAGGGGAGGTGCGTGGTGGCCGGGATCTGGGTCGGAGTCGACATCGGCAGAACGCACCATCACTGCGTCGCGATCGACGATCGCGGGAACACGCTGCTGACCCGTCGTGTGGCCAACGAAGAGGCCGACCTCCGGGCGTTGATCACGGACGTAACCGTGCTGGGCGTCGATCCCTTGTGGATCGTGGACCTGCCGGACGGCCCGACCGACCTGCTACGAACGTTGCTCCACGACCGCGGCCAGCAACTCGTCTACCTCCCCGGACGATTCATGCACAATGTCGCGGGCTCCTATCCCGGCGAGGGCAAGTCCGACGCCCGCGACGCGGCGATCCTCGCCGACCAGGCCAGAGTGCGCCGAGACCTGCGAACCCTGTCCCCACCGAACACGATCGCGGTCGACCTCGCCCTGCTCACCGCGCGCCGCACCGACCTGGTCTGCGACCGCACACGCGTCTACAACCGCATCCGCAGCCACCTCAGCACCATCGCACCAACCCTGGATCGGGCACTCGAAGTCCGCCTCCAGGGACCACTGACCCTGCTGGGCAGCTACCCCACGCCGACGGCCCTACGAAGGATGGGCCAGCGCCGCTTGACCGCATGGCTTCGACGGCGACACATCCCCCGAGCAGAGGCGTTGGCGGAACGCGCCTTGACCGCGGCCCACCGTCAACACGTGATCGTCCCGGGCGAAGAACTCGCGGCAGCCCTGATCATCCAACTCGCCCACGAAGCCCTCGGGCTACACCAACGAGTGCGTGAGGTCGAACACCGGATCACCGCCCGGTTCCACACCCACCCCGACGCCGCATTGATCACCAGCATGCCCGGCATCGGCGACGTCCTCGGCGCCCACTTCGTCGCCGCCACCGGCGGCGACCTCACCCGCTTCCCCAACGCCGGAAGCCTCGCCGCCTACGCCGGCCTAGCCCCCGTACCGCACGACAGCGGCCGGGTATCAGGCGCACGCCGCCGCCCCCACAACTACAACCGACCCCTACAACGCGTCTTCTTCCAATCCGCCCGCATCAGCATCGGCTGCTGCCCAGCCTCGAAGACGTACTACGACCGCAAGCGTGCCGAAGGCAAGCGTCACACCCAGGCCGTCCTCGCGCTGGCCCGCCGCCGCGTCGACGTCTTATGGGCCATCTTCCGCGACCGCCGGCCCTACCAACCCCGGTGAGAGTCGGGCGTGTCCGCTCCTTTGTGTAAGTCCTGGGGCGGTTCCTGATGGACGGCGACCACATTTTCGGCAAAGCCTGTGCCGACACGGCCGTGTCACTCCTCACCCAGGCCACTCGACCAGGGTGTGTGGCAGGTCGGCAGAATACGCGACCAACGTGACGTTTGGGATTGTTGGGTTGAGATTTCGAGCATCTGCGTCAGCGGTAAAGGAGCCTTGTGCGTTACAGGTATCGAGCTCGTCACTCGATCAGTAGTCGGGGGGAAAGAGCTCAGTTTGCCTTGGGGCTCCCGATGGCTGGTTCTGCGGAGACAAACTTGCTGGAATCATCGGGAGCAGGTCCAGCGACCTCAGAATGCGTCCGGTGTCAGCCCCATCGATGATCATGTAAGAGCGGGGGCGCCGGGCGTCGTGGGCATAGGCGTCCATCATGCCAACCACGTTCGGCTTGATCTCATGACAATGCTGCAGAACGAGTAGCTCCGCAGGCTCGGTGAACAACCGATCGATTTGGTCACCGTTCTTGCCCAGGGCCCTGACGTCCATGGCGCGAGGGTAGCCGGGTCCCTTGAACAGCCAGGCAGCTGAAACCTGGCGCCTGCGGACGAAAACTCGTGATGTGTAGAGATCGGAGCGCTCGCCACCCCAGTCCTTCGGAACGTACGGCTCGCCGATCAGCCTGGCGAAGGCGTGTTTCACCACATCCTCTGGCACACGCAGGACCGCTTCACCCTCGGCGTCGGTAAGGGGAGAGGCGAAGTCGATCCCGCTGAACTGGCTGATATCGCTGGGGTACACCCGCGCTCCCGGCGCCGACCCCTCGGGGACGGGGCAGTCATCGACGAACGACCTGATTCCGATGAAGACCGGCCTGAGCTCAATTTGCGCCGCGCTGAGATTGGTGATCGTTCCGATCAGGTAGGCCCGCCTGTTCCCGGCGAGACTGCCGGTCGCGGACGAGCTGGCGGTTCTTGCCGAGTTGAATGTACCGGTGACGCGCACCGGCTCGCCCGCGTCGAGCATCGCTGTAAAGCTGATCGGCTTGAAGCCCGGGGTGTCGAGTTCCCGGTCCCGCTTGAAAGCAAAATCCAGCTCGGCGCCGACGACCTGCCCCGTGCGCAGGTTGTGTTCCAGGACGCACCTCGCCAGCTCGCTGACTCCCATCGAGGAGAGCGCCCCAGCCAGTTCTGTGGCGAGCACATAGGGCAGCGCTGCCTCAGGCTCACTCCTCCGGGCAGCCCGCGCCCGCGCGGACTCCGTCCGCTGCTCGCCAAGGAGAGACTGAACCTGGTCCTGGTGCAGGAAGTACGGCTCTAGTGCGATGCGCGTCATCGACAACATGATCCTTCTAGCTGGGGCGGACCAGACTCAGCACCTTGGCAAGGCTGGGACGGCGTGGGAACGGTCACGGAATGTCTTTGAGTAAGCGAAGGAACTCGTCCACGTCCTGCGGTCGATCGGCGGGGTTGTGACGACTCGCTTCCGCTACTACGGCTCGCCATGGTCCGCGTGCGGGCAGCAGCGGGAGATTCTGCTCCGGCCGCTCCCCGGTCAGGATGGCTGCAATGAGCCGTCCGATGCTGTAGATGTCAGCAGCAGCAGCTGCGTTATGGGGGTTTCCAGACGACACCTCCGGCGCTGCGAATCCCTCGGACCCGAAACCGGTGCCCGTCCGAGTTCGGCGCGGAACGCTAGTCTCCCCTCGGGGCTGACGACCCAGACCCCAATCTGCCACGACCCACTTGCCGTTGAGGAGCAGAACGTTTGCCGGCTTGATATCGCGGTGGATCCGGTCGTCGGCGTGTGGACCGCGCAGTCCTTCGCAAACCGCCGTGACAAGGTCCCGGAGGGCTCCTGTCTCCCGCTGCAAACGTTCTGCGTGGCTGGCGGCGCTGCCGCTCGCGAGCGGCATGACGAACCACCGCCCGTCTGGGTCGGAGTCAAGCACCGGCATGACGTTCGGGTGCTCTCCGTAGAGGTACCCGATGGAGATCTCGCGGGCCATGCGGTGCGTAGAGTCGTCATCGCCGTAGCGGAGCTGCTTCATAGCGACGGGGATACGGGTGTGCCTGTGCACGCCGCCATAGACCGCTCCCTGACCGCCCTCAGCAAGCGGCTCCTGATCCCTGTCGTAGTCCGCCTTCGTTCCGCGCTTAAGCCACCGCACGGCGGCCCACAGCGTGGCCTCGCCCATGCCGGTGATGGTCTCGTCGGCGAGAAGGGCGCGGGCGGCCTCGATGGCGTGGTCACGATAGGGTCCGTCCCGTTGCGCTCCGAGGATGGTTGCAAGTGGACCGGCAGCCGGGTAGGGAGCAAGCTCGACGGCAAGACGGCGTGCCTCGTCGCCTTGAGCGGATCTTCGGGCCGCGCGCTGGCTGGTGTGCTCTTGCCGAGCCGCGTGCAGGTCAGGATGAGGAACCCAGCCACGGGGTGGTAGAACCACGCGGGCGTCGCGGAAGTCGCATTCGATGACGATGCACCCGTTGCGCGCGAGCTCTGCGGCTATGGCCTCGGCACGGACGCCGAACGTGGTCACGGCGGATTGCCATCGGCGGGGGCGGTTGGTGGCGAAAGCCCACTGGCTGTCGGTCAGGCCGTGCGGGCGCTGCGGTGCCGGGAAGCCTTCCGGCTCCACGGTGACGCGCGTGATCTTCGGATTGCCGTTGCGGTCGGTGCTGTAGTTGCCATCGGGCAGGGGGACTGCGTACGTGATAAGGCCGGGGTAGACGGTGAGATGACGCATCGCAAAGCCGCGCGGGCGGGAGCGGGCGGTCATGCCAGATCCCGGTACCCATTGCTGGTCAGCCAGGCACGGAGCAGTTCGACACGTGAGGCGTGCTCGTCATAACCGACGACGACGGGCTGCTCGTTGTACGGGCTGGAGTCTGAGCTGCGGCGGAGCTTAACGTACTCGCCGCAGGCATCGATGGCATAGGACTCCATGTCGTCTTGCAGTGCCCCGACGACGGTGATCCCGCTCTTCTTGCCGATCTGCCCGAGCAGGGCGACCGCCTCGCGGCGGTGCTGCTTACCGAGGTTGCGGCCGAGCTCGTCCAGAACAAGGACTAGCGGGCGGCCCGTGCCGCTTGCGGCTGCGGCGGCGCACACGAGCTTGATCGCCCGATCATCCATCTGTGCAGTGTTGGCCCGCCTGTCGTAGGGGATATACCGCCGCCCATGGGCGCGCCGCCACGTCGGTACAACGTTCCAGCCCCAGTCCTCAGTGGGATCGACCGGCGGTGGAGGTTCGTCGTACTGCAGCGAGGCCCCGTACCCACTGTGGTCCTTGTCGAACTGGTCGAACTGGGCCGCAACGTCGGCCAGCTTCTTCTTGATAGCTGAGCTGAGCGCCGCACGGTGGGCTCGACTGGCCTGGACCGCCTCCTCGTGGCCGATCCGCGCAGCACCGAGGCTCTCGTGGCGTTCCCTGCGCTGAACCGCGATCTGCTGGCGCTCATACCTGTCGGTGCCTTCCAGGTGGCGCAAGTAAACGTGGAGTGCGTGGCGCAGCCGGGCGAAGACGGCCTGCGCCCGCTGGCTGCTGTCGGGCCCCCGCTGGTTGAACTCTTCCAGCAGCCCAGTGATTTCCTTCGACATGCTGGCAGAAGCGGTGTGAGGGAAGCACTCGGATATTGCGGTACGGATCAGGTCCCTGGCTTCCTCCCACCAGTCGCCAGCCGTCCAGGACTGCTGGTTGTCCGGCAGAGCAAGCAGGTGCTCGTCGGCAGAGTCGAGGGTGTCATCCCATTGGGCGGTCAGTTCCGGAAGGCCAAGCTGCGATTGTTCCTTCTTGAGGTTTTCGCGCTTCTCTCGCCATGCCCTATTTCTGTCGTCGAGCGTGGTCTTCTGGTGTTGCAGAGACTCGATCTGCTTCTGACGGACACCTTCCAGTCGGAGCACCTCGTTCCGCTCGACGACTGCAGCAGCGAGCACTGGGGCGAGTTTCGCGCGCTCGTCCCGGTTGGCCTGATCTCTCTTCCGCAGGCCGCCAATCTGTACGTCCAGTTGGCTTGCCTCATCTGCGGCTCTTGCGCCCTTCTGCCGGCGCTTAGCGGCGGTAACTTGCTGATCGGCAGTTTTCCATCGTGCTTTTGCCTGCTGATGGCTTTCGGATGCTTGGCGAACACGCTCCCGTGCGGCTGCAATGCGGGTGGCACGGCCGGTCACGGGTCTGGGGAACCCGCCAATGACAACAACCCCGGCGTCGTCGTGGACCCGATCGGGGTCGGCGCGGGTAGTGACTCGCGCGTCAAGGGCCTCGAGGAAGCCGCTCAAGTCGTATTGTGGGTCGGCATTATCCGGGAGGTCGACGTGTGCCGCACTTCTAGCGAGATTGGCGGCGATCAAAGTCGAGCCAGGTGCGCCCGCCAAAAGCACGCCAGCCCTGTCGAGATCGCCGGAGTCGACGATGACCGCCTCGCGGTACGGCCAGAGGGCTGGCTCCCACTTTGACCTCTGTTGCGCGTTGAGGACAACTGCGTCGAGCAGGCAGATGCCTCTAATCCCGTCGGCTGCGAGGACGTCGATCTGCTGCCGGGCCAGGTCCCTGCCGCTCTCCGCGTCCCGCAGGCTTGTTTTGGCGTCGGAGAGCGCGTTTTCCGCCACTCCAGCTGCCTTGACTGCCTCTTCCAATTCAATGTCCGCATTGGCGCGTTCCCGGTTGGCAGTTGGCTCGTCACGGCCGTCAGCGTCACGGGCTGTTTCTCTGGTTGCACGCAGCCGACGGTCGGTATCCTCGATCTGGTGTTCCAGCGTTGCAATTTTATTGCTCAGCTCGCGGTCAACGCCGTCGAGCCTGTTTAAGGTGCTCACCGCAGCCTGCTGCCGTCGTGTGAATGCCTTGTCATCGGCCAGCTCCGCCACCCGTCCGACCAGCTCTTGTGCCGTGCAACTGGTCTTCTCAATCTCGGTATTGATCGCAGCAACCTCGACCTCGATCGCGGCGTCGCGCTTGCGGGCGTCGCACAGCAACCGTGCCGTGCGCGACCGCCAGCGGTCGGCGGCTTCCGCGACGCGCCGACGTGCCTGGTCCCGGGCGTCGATACCGTCCTCGATGACCTGGGCGTTTTCTTCCCAGGCGGCCAGGTCGGACTCGGCGCCGTTGGTCTTCTGGAGGAGGTCGTACTCGTGGCGGCGTGCCTGGCGTTCCGTCTCCAGTTCGCGGTCGATGCCGGTGAGTGCAGCGATCGCTTCGAAGATCCGCCGCTTGGAGATCTCGTTCAGCGGTTGGGCGAGCAGGTTCGGTGCGGCGCTAGCCCGCACTGACGTCGACAAGAACGATACGCACCGCACATGATCCCCGTAGAGGGTGCGCGGGAGATCACGTGCTGCCACGTCCTGTCGCCCAGCCCGCGGGGACAGGGTCTGCCAAACCGAGTCAGCGGCCTGCTCCCGTTCGGCCTCGCTGTCCCCAGCGGGTAGATGCAGCCCGTCTTGCCAGCGCAACTTCACTCGGGGCCCTTTTTGGCTGTTGCGGTCGATCCGGATCCACACGGTCAGGGCGCTGGCCTGAAGCTGATCAAGGGTCCCGGCGGCAGGAGCGAACACGCCGATGACGTACCCATGGTCGGCGTTACCCCAACGGTCTTCACCGCCTGCGTCCTCGGAGTTGAACAGCAGGTCGACCGCGGCAGGCGCGCCGGAGCCGAATCGCCACTGCTCATCGGCATGCAGCAAGCTGATCTGGGCCAGCAGCGACGACTTCCCTGCCCCGTTGGAATCCTTCGGCCCCTGCCCAGCCACGGCGATGAGGGTGCCAGCGGCAATCGGAACGGGATGCGTGGACAGCCGAGAGACTCGCACGCTTTGCAGGCCGACCAGGACACGGTCACCGACGATGTCCTCTTGTGGCGTGCTGCCGCTCATGAACCGCTCCTCGGGAGGATTGTCACTTCTGGGGGCGGGCCAAGCTCCGGCGGACCATGATCGCCGTTGCGAGTGCGGTATCCGGGCCTACGGCCAGGATTAGGTTCTCTTGCAGACGCTGGCGCGCGGCGGGGGTGAGTCGGCGTAGCGCCGGTCCGGGGACGTAGGAGGCGCCGGCTGTTTCAGGATCGGAGCCACGCACCGCGCGGACCAACCCGGCCGCGCGCAGCCATTGCAGGGCATCGGACAGGCGCCGCTGCCCGTGAACCTGCGATAGCTTCCGTAGGCGGGTCGGTGTGGTCGGATGGGGTGACTGCCAGTCATCTCCGACCAGGCGCCCCTCTGCCCGGGGGATAGCGACCGAGTGGATCAGCACCAATATCAGCGCGGCTCGCTCTAGCGGCGGCAATATTGCCCAGCCCTTCGCCACGAGTTCCGCGGCAATGTCGTCCCGGTACCCCGATGTCCACAGGTAGGCGCCCGTGTGGACGAGCATGCGGCCGGTCCTGTGCAACATCTGGTCTAGTAGGTGACGCAGCGCCGCGTCCCGAAGTGCGGGCAGCGCGGCCTCGCTGCCGGGCTCGCTGCCGTACTCAAGCGCGGCCCAGGCCGAGACCAACGCGTCACGCTGCTTATCGCCGAGCGGCTGGAGCAGATCATCGAACAAGCCGCTCATCGGTCCGGCTCTCGGTCAGGCCGCGGGAGCGGCAGCTCCCGGCGCAACTCCCGCAGCGCGGGAAGGTCCTGCTCCGGCCAGGTAGCCACCCGGGGGCCAAGGCAGACTCTCTGCATCTCATCATCGATGTCCAGCCACTGGCTAACACGCAGGCGTCGGAGCGCCCCCATCCCAAGGCGATGCAGCACCTCTTCCGCGCGTCCGGGAATGAGCTGGTCTACTACATCCAGTATCTCGCGCGTCGTCGATGGCTGTCCCGGCCACGGGCTTGTCTGGACGTCGGCCCAGCAGCAGCGCAGCGCCGCGGCCAGGACCCGGCTGGTCTCGTTTGGGAACTCCACTGGGAGCACCTGCATCCGCAACTCGCGCAGCACAGCCGGCGTCACGTCGTCGGGTGGGCGGGGCAGCAGCCAGCAGAGCTCGCCACCTCGCTCCACTAGTCGCAGCATGCCTGCCGGAGTTCTGGTCGCTGACGGTATGCGCAGCGGGCCTTCGGCTCGCGCCCTCGCCCACCAGAGCGCCGCCTCCGCACTAGTCACACGGACCTCCGCTCTCGCTCGAACACGCCAGGAGTAAGCCAGGACGGCACGCTGCCCGCCCGTACCTGGACCGGGCCAGACCACGCCAGCCGGTAGCCCAGCCGGTCGTTGTTGCTCGCGGCAACTAGGTCGGCCAGCACACGGCGCGCCGTCACCCAGTCCATACCCGACAGCAATTCGTCGACCGCAACAGAGTCCCCGCCACTGAGCATCTCCTCGGCGACTCTCGCCAGTCGCTCGGCCTCCGCGTCTGACCGTTCTTGGGAGGGTCGCTCATCGCCATCGGGAACCCGGGAACGCGGCGGCGTCGAACGGCTGCCGTTCGGCTGCGACCTGCTGGCAACAACCTCCGCCAGGTCAGCGACATCGTGCCACGGGGAAGGCGCGTCGAAGACTTGATCAGCCAGTACCACCGCGAGCTCATCCACGGTTGCCTGCTGCGCGAAGCGCTTCCACATCTCGGGCGGTAGTAGGTTCAGCGCCCTCGTGGTTCCCGCTGCGGTCATCAGGCGTATTGAGGCGTTCGTCGAAGCATCTTCGTATGCGGCGATCGCCGAGCGCAGTTCCCCACACATGCGGCTGAGCTCCGGCCAGAACTCCAACAAGATCTCATGCACCGCAGACGCCTGGTCGATGAGCGACTTCGCGTTCCACAGCAGCGGCGCACGCTCCCGCAGGATCTCCACGGTGCCGCCGACGGTCAGCGCCACGAGCTCGGCGACGAGAAGCCGGAGCGCCGTGGTAGTTCCGACGACAACTTCAAGGGCTTCCTCGGATGTGCCCTGCCCGCCCTCCAGCCTGATCTTCTCCATCGTCAGAAGCTGGTGCAATTCCGACTGGCCGCCGCGGGCCAGCATCCGCTGGACGAACAGCATCGACACGTAGCTGGTAAACGAGGCCCGATACTCACGCTGGTAGGGCTTATCAAACGCGGGCTGGATCGCTCCAAGCTTCCGCAGGACGCCCAGCCGGTTGTCGATCACCTCGTCCGGGAATGCGGAACATGCCGCCCGGATCTGCTCAGCTGTCAACCCATCCTCGCCCGCACGGGCAAACGCAGCAAACAGCGTATCCGCCAGTCGGAACAGGGCCGCGTCATCGATCGCCGCGCTCGCCTGACGTGCTAGAACGGCGACAATCTGCTCGAACACAGAAACGACGGCCTGCTCGGCCGCCACTGTATCCAGACCAAACTGCTCGTCCACCACTGAACCGTTCCTGGTTGCGTCCTGGCTCGCGGATTAGGTTCCAGCTGCGATTTGGCAGAGTGAGGAGAGCCCTCTTTCGCATTTAGCGGTCAGGCTCTTGTCACGGGAAACAACACCCCAAGCCGACCCCATCACCCCCGGTCCCACCCACAGCACATAGAGTATCCGATCTGCGAGAAGCTCGCGGGTAGATGGCCAAAAAGTACGGCCAACACCAAGCCCCTGGCGCTCAATCCAGGCAAAGTCCGTGTACACACAACGACCCGGTGGCTAGCCCGATCATTCATGAGGGACCGTCAGCTCGCTGGCAGCCCCTCATTTCATCCCGGTTCGGGTAGCTTTCCAGCTCGACTGTCGTGTCGTGGCGCCGGTTTCGACGGTTTCGGATGTGCCGTGCGTCTGGTCGGGGTGTTCGGTCCGGTGGGCAGAAGAGTGCGGCGAGTTGGCCGAGTCGGGTGATGCCGTCGAGGATGTATCCGGTCCAGGGCCATCGGTCGGGCAGGCGGACGGCAACGCGTCGACCGGTGCGGACAGGCGGGCCGCAGCCGAGAAGAGCCGGAAGCGGAACTTCTTGATGTCCCATCGCCTGGCCTCGCCGGTCAGGGCGAGCGTTCGCATCCAGGAAACCAACTCGCCAGCCAGGGAGAAGGGTTCGCGCCAAACCCGGTTCTGCGCGCAGCCGTGCAAGGCAGGTTCCGCAGGCCTTTCGCCTTCGCCTGGCGGATGCGCTCCTCGGCGCGAGGGCGTCGACGTGGCGTGGGTCCAGGTTCGCGAGCTGCCTACCCGTCGATCATGAAGCGTCCGAATTGACGGCCGAACTCAAGGCCATCCTCACCCACCGTCCTCGCCACAGCGTTCAAGTGGCGATCCGCCCTTGACCACGTGCGAAAACCGTCGTAAGGACTGCCTGAAAACACCACTGTGTATGGCGCCGCGGCGACGGAACACACCGGTGCACTTGGCAGCCCACCGAGTTGACCACGACGGAACCGCATTGGGATATCGCGCACGCACGGCACCCCGGGCGGCCCTCCAACGGGCGGACTCACCGTCACGGACAGCGATAAGCCCAGGTCAGCGGGCTGACCTGGGCTTCGTATCGGGTGGGCACAGACAGACTCGAACTGTCGACCCCTGCTTTGTAAGAGCAGTGCTCTAACCAACTGAGCTATGCGCCCGGATGCGAGAGGACAGCCTACCGAATCCGTGGGGGTGGTTCGTGCCGTTGGGGCGTGGGGCCGGTCACCTCTGCGTGAGGTCGGGGGTGGTGGGCATGCGGCGGAACCAGGGGAGGCGGGTCAATGGGGTGTCGACGGTGATCTCGGTGGGGCCGTGGTGGGTGGTGCCGTCGTCGGCCTGCCAGGTGCCCGGGGGGATGGTGACCTTGCGGGAGTGGGCGCCCTTGGTGGTCACGGGGGCGACCAGGATCGTGTCGCCGAGCAGGAACTGGTCGGTGACGGCGGCGTAGCCCCGGCCTGGGAAGGCGTAGTCGAGGGGGCGCTGGATCGGCTCGCCGGTGTGTGCCGCGGCGCGGGCCAGGGTCAGGATCTCCGGGCCCAGCTCGGTGTGCAGGCGGGCGGCGGCCCGGCACGCGTCGAGGTGCTCCGCGTCCAGCACCCGCCACGGTGCCGCGGAGAATTGCATCATCGGGAAGAGCGCGGCGGTCTGCGCGTATCGGACGAACAGCTCGGGGTCGAAGCCTTCGCCGTCCGGGCCCGGGACGAAGCGGAACTCGCCGCCGCCGATCATGTCCGGGCAGGTGAACGCGTGGCCCGTGATCGACTGGGCGAGGGCGTTCGGGACCAGGCTCTCCAGCCCGAATCGTCCTTCCCACAGGTGGTACTTGTCCTGTTGGCGCTGGGCCAGCGGCAACCCGGCCGCCCGCCACGAATCGCGGAACTCGTTCAGCGGCCACTGCGCGCCGAATCGGTTCCACGCGTGCGTGTACGCCTCCGGGTCGGCCACACCGAGCGCCCGCCAGAACGGCGCGTCGCCCCCGTCGAACTTGAACCCGTCGATGCCGACCGACGCCTGAAGCTCCGTCAACTGCGCCCGCAGCCAGCCGGTCGCGTTCGGATCGAGCAGGTCCAACCCCGCACTGTAGCCGTTCCACCACGCGTGCACGCCGAAGTACCCGTCCGGGCGGCGGATCAACAGCCCCTGATCGTTGAGTTGCCGGCAGGTCGGCGAGTCCGGGGTCACGTACGGCACCAGCCACAACATCACCCGGAAGCCGAGTTCGTGCAGCCGCGCGACCATGCCGGCCGGGTCCGGGAAGCGCCCCGGGTGGAAGGTCCAGGTCCCGTAGTCCTCGCTCCACCGGTCGTCGATCATCAGCACGCCGGGCGGAAATCCGTGCCGCAGCAGGTCTTCCGCGTAGGCGAGCACCTTGTCCTGGGTGGGCTCGAAGACCGTCTCGATCCACAGGTTGTACTGCGGCGCGGTAAACAACAACGGGTCCGGCAGCCCACCGGTGGCCGGGTAGTGACGCTGCATCACCTCCAGGTACGCGTCCCGCAACGTGCCCCCTGCGGCCACACCCGTTTCGACGACCACATCCGCGTCCGCAGCCCCGAAGCCCTCACCGGCCTCTGCGGCCCCCGACCGACCGGGGACCTCGATCACCGGCCGTCCCTCCCGGATCCGAAACGTGAACGGCCGTGTGCAGTGCACCCATCGGCCGTGGTCGGAAAGCAGCACCGGCATGCCCTGATTGGCCTTCACATCCCGCAGGTCGATCTCGTACCCGTCGGTGAACGGCATCCGGCGGCCGTCGGCGCTCGCTCCGCCCCACCAGCGTTCGCCGACGCGCGGCTCCAGCGCGAGCACGCCGTCCTCGATCGACCCACGATTCGCCATGACGCTCTGCTCTCCCACGTTCACCGATTCCCTCCGCGCGCCCACCAACCGGTGGCGGGGGGGGCCCCGGGGGCGCCCCCCCCCCCCCCCCCCCCCCCCCCCCCCCCAAACAAAAACCCCCCCCCCCCCCCCCCCCCCCCCCCCCCCCCCCCAAAAACCCCCCCCCCCCCACCCG
>NZ_JBIRRX010000001.1:785431-1062805 GCF_044333915.1 Embleya sp. NPDC020886
GGGGCTCCGGGGCGCCCCGGGGGTCCTCTTGCGCCCCCGGTTGGGCCTGCCCGCTCTGGTCTCCCCGGTCCCCGTGCCCCCCCCGCCCCCCCCCCCCCGGGGGGGGGGGGCCCCCGTCCGCCCCCCCCCCACCCCGACACCACCCGGCCGGGTAAGAACAATCACCGGCCGGGCGCCACGCACCACCCGCCACCTGCCACCTGCTGAGCAGGCGTCACTTCATGCTGAAACCCTGTTCCTTGCCGAACGAGACGATCCGCTCCTGCCAGCCGGCCAGCGCTCCCGGCAGGTCGCCACCGGGCCGATACGCCTGGCCGATGGTGTCCTTGAAGATGCTGTTCGCGTACACCTGGAAGGGCAGGTACTGCCACTCCGGCCGCACCGCGCCGGACATCTGCGCGAACACCTCGTTCGGCTTCGTTCCCGGGAAGTACGGGAGGTCCGCGCCGCGGAAGCCCGGGTCGTCGAGCAGTTGTCGGGTCGCCGGGAACAGGCCGACATCGGTGTTCAGCGACTTGACCGCCTCGGGGTCGGAGTTCAACCACGTGGCGAAGGCAACCGAAGCCGCCTTGTTCTTGGCCTGCTTCGTCACCGCGACCGAGGAACCGCCGTTCTCCGCGCTGCCCGGCGCACCGTCACCGGTCGGCATCGGCGCAACGGCCCACTGACCGGCGCCCTGCGGGATGTTCTTCTGCAACACCGCGGGCGCCCACGCACCGGCCAGCCACAGCGCGTACTTGCCGGCCCCCATCGACTTCCACCACTCCTCGTTCCAACTCGGCGTGGATTCCACCGTCTTGTCCGCCAGCATCGGGCCCCAAGTGGCCGCCCACTTCGCCGTGCCCGGGTCGTCCTTGAGCTTGACCGCGGCCGAGGTCTCGCCGGAGACCTGGTACGGCTTGCCGCCCTGCTGCCAGATCAGGCTGTTCGCCTGGCCCGCGTCGCCCGGGTCGAGGTAGGTGACGAAGTTCCCCGGGTCGGCCGCCTTGACCTTCTTGCCCAGTTCGGCCACCTCGGCCCAGGTCTTCGGCGGCGTCGCGCCGAGCTTGTCCAGAATGTCCTTGCGGTAGAACATCGCCATCGGGCCGGTGTCCTGCGGGACGCCGTAGATCCCGCCGGCCACGTTGACCTGCGACCAGGCGGACGCGGCGAACTTGTCCCGAAGCGACGCGGCGCCGAAGTCGGCGAGGTTGACCAATTGCTTGGTGATCGCGAACTGCGGCAGCGCGAAGTATTCGATCTGCGCCACGTCCGGGGCACCGTTGCCGGCCTTGAGCGCTGCCTGCAACTTCGTGTACTGGTCGGCCGATTGGCCCACGTTGACCAACTTGACGTGCACCTTCGGGTACTTCTTCTCGAAGAGTGCCACGGTCCTGTCGATGTTGGGCACCCAGCTCCAGAAGGTGATCTCGGCGGGCTGGTCGAGAGCCCCCGCGACCGCCGCCGGGTCGGCCTGCTTGCCGCCCTTGCCGCCCTTGTCGTCCTCGGACTTGCCGTCCGACCCGCACGCGGCGAGCGACAGGGCGAGCGCGGCGACGGTGACCGCTGCGGTCATCGAGGTCGACCCGCGCAGGCCGCGACGACCAGCGATCGACGGTTTTGCATTCATGTGTGCCCACTCCAAAGGGAATTCGCGAACTCGGGGACGTGCGAAGAAAGGAGGCATGCGAAATACGAAGGAAAGAGAAGAAGCCCTACCAAGCGCCCGACCGGGCCACCGGGCCGCCCGGCCACGGGGCCACCCGGCCGCCAGGCCGCCCGGCCCCAGCCGCCAGGCCCGCACCTACTGCTTGACCCCACCCGCCGAAAGCCCGGACTGCCAGAACCGCTGCAGGAACAGGAACGCCACGATCAACGGCACGATCGCCAGCAGGCTGCCGGTCAGCAGGATCGGATAGATCGACGTACTGCCCGCCACGCTGCCGCCGTTGGCCTGCCCGTTCCACCGGTTGAGGCCGACCGTCAGCGGGAACCAGTTCGGGTCGTTGAGCACGATCAACGGCAGGAAGTAGTTGTTCCAGGTCGCCACGAGCGCGAACAGCAACACCGTCACGAAGCCCGGCGCGAGCAACCGCAGCGAGATGGTGAAGAAGATCCGCAACTCGCCCGCGCCGTCCATCCGGGCCGCCTCCAACATCGCGTCCGGCACCGCGTCCGCCGCGTACACCCGCATCAGGTACAGCCCGAACGGGCTGGCCAGGGACGGCAGGATGACCGCCCACGGGGTGTTCACGATGCCAACGTCGCTGAACAGCAGATACGTCGGCACCGCCAGCGCCGTACCCGGGATCGAAATCGCGCCCAGCACCAGCGCGAACATCAGCCTGCGTCCGGCGAATTCGAACTTGGCCAGCGCATACCCGCCGAGTGTGGCGATCATCGCCGCGCCACCCGCACCGACCACCGAGTACAGCAGGTTGTTCGCGAACCAGCGCAGATAGATGCCGTCTTCGTAGGTGAGGACGTCGTGGATGTTGTCGAAGAGGTTGAAGTCGTCGGCGAACCACAACCCACGCGACGACAGCAGCCCTTCGTTGGACTTGGTCGCGCCGAACATCAGCCAGACCAGCGGCAGGAGCGTATAGCCGAGCATCAGCGCCATCGCGACGGTCAGCGCGGTGCTCTTGCGATTGCGTCGATCGCCGCGCCCACCCCGTCCACCACGTCCACCACGCCCGCCGCTCCCGCGATCCGGCCGCCGTCCCCGAGGACGAAGGAACCGATTGCGCGCGTCGCCGGCCGCACTCGGACGATCCGGCAGAGTCGAGGTACTCACTGCATGCGCTCCCGTCGGGCGGTGGCCAGTTGCACCAGGTACGCGACGAACACGGTCACCACACCGAGCACCACCGCGATGGCGGCCGAGTAGTTGAACTGGCGTCCGCTGAACGCGAGGTTGTAGGCGTACAGGTTCGGGGTGTAGTTGGTCGGGACCGACGCCGGGGCGAGCGCGGACAGGATGCTCGGCTCGTTGAACAGTTGGAAGCTGCCGATCACCGAGAACGTGGTGGCGAGCAGCAACGCCGGTTTCAGCGCCGGGAGTTTGATGCTCCACGCGGTCCGAAACGCACCCGCGCCATCCATCTCGGCCGCCTCGTACAGCTCTTCGGGAATCGCCCGCAGTGCCGCGTAGAGGATCATCATGTTGTAGCCCACGTAGGACCAGGTCACCACGTTGCCGATGGACGCGAGCATCCAGTCCGGGCCCAGCAGATTCGGCAGTTCGGTACCGAACAGGTCGCCCAACTCGGCGGACAGACCGAACCGGTTGCCGTACATGTAGCCCCACATCAGCGCCGCGACCACACCGGGCACCGCGTACGGCACGAAGATGCCCACCCGGAACAGGCTCGCACCGCGCAACCGACCACTGTCGATGGCCAGCGCGGCGAGCAGCGACAGGGTCAACATCAGCGGTACCTGGATCGCGAAGAACAGCGCGACCCGGGCCAGTCCGGCGGAGAACAGGTGGTCGCTCAGCGCCTTCGAGTAGTTGTCGAAGCCGACGAAGACCGTGCCCCCGATCATCCGGTCCTCGTACAGGCTGAGCCGGAACGCGTAGGCGAGCGGTGCGGCGACGCCGATGACGAAGACCACCAGGAACGGGAAGAAGAAGGCGTGGCCGGTGAGGTTGCGCCGCAGGGCGCCGCGCTTCACCACGTGCCCCGGCAGCGGCACGGGACCGGGTCGACTCTCACGGAAGGTCCTCCGGGACGCTCGCGGGATTTCGGGAACAGTGGTCACGGGATTTCGGGAACGACGATCACGGGGTTGGGAAAAGGCGACGGTCGCGGGGTTCGGGAACGACAGTCGCGGGATTCGGGAACGACGATCGCGGGGGCAGTCACCCCCGACGAATGTTTGCGCCAACATCGCGGCGCGTTTCGAGAGTGTTCCGTCAGCCTGACGACCTGTCAATAGCCATCTCTGCGGGAAGTTTCCCGCGCAAATATGGCTTTTGGCGCTTCCGTGAAGTCGATCGCGACGCGCTGTTGACCGGGAATCGTGTTTGCGCGAACATGAGCGCACCCGCCGCCCGGCACGAATGGCGTGAGTGTGCGGACGGCCCGAGTGTGCGGACGGCGTGAGTGAAAGGATCGGGGCATGGCGAAGGACGGAGAGGTGGCGAAGCCGGAATCGGGCGGGTCGTTCGAAGCACGGACCCGGCCGCCGTCCATGGCCGATGTCGCCGCGATGGCAGGGGTCTCCAGCCAGACCGTCTCGCGCGTCGCCAACCACCGCAGCAACGTGGACGAGGCGACCCGCGAGCGGGTGCTCGCCGCGATGCAGATGCTCGGCTATCGGCCGAACACGGCCGCACGGGCCCTGGCCACCGGCAAGTTCCGGATGCTCGGCGTGATCAGCTTCGGCCTGAACGCGTACGGCAACGCCCGCACCCTGGAGGCCATCGTCGCCGCCGCGCAGGACGCGGACTACTCGGTCAACGTGGTGAGCGTGCGGGCACAGACCGAAAGCGCCGTACGCGACGCCTTCGATCGACTCACCGTGCAGGCCGTGGACGGCATCATCCTGATCGAGGCACAGATCCTGGACACCCCCGCGCTACGACTGCCCTCCGGTCTGCCGGTGGTGGTGGTCGACGGCGAGGAGAGTCGGCGGCATCCCGGCGTGGACACCAACCAGGCCGAGGGCGCCCGACTGGCCACCACTCACCTGCTCGAACTCGGCCACCGCACTGTGTGGCACGTCTGCGGGCCCCAGGACTCCTACGCCGCCCGGCGGCGCGCCGAATCCTGGCATCGCACGCTCAAGGCGGCCGGTGCGCCCGTCCCGCCGCTGCTGTACGGCGATTGGAGCGCCGCCAGCGGCTACGCGGCCGGCCTCGAACTGGCCGCGAATCCGGAGGTGTCCGCGATCTTCGCGGGCAACGACCAGATGGCACTGGGCGTGGTGCGCGCACTGCACGAGGCGGGTCGCCGGGTCCCGGACGAGGTCAGCGTGGTCGGCTTCGACGATCTCGCCGAATCGGCCTGGTTCCTGCCCTCGCTCACCACCATCCACCAGGACTTCGAGGAGGTCGGCCGGCAGTGCGTGGCGCTGCTGTTCGACCAGTTCCGCACCGGTCACGCCACCGTCCACGGAGCCACGCCGGTCGCCCCGACCCTGATCGTCCGGGACAGCACCTCGGCACCCGGCGCCCCCTGACGATCCGTCACCACGGCCCCGGTTCCCACCCACACCGCGCACGGCCACGCGCGCACGCCGCCCGCCCGCGATGCGGGAGTCCGCCCGCGCGCCGTACGGCCGATCCCTGCCTGCCCACTCCGCACCACCGAAGCCCGGTGCCTCCGGCACGAGTTCGCCCCGCGCACCCCTCGTCCTCAGCACCCCCGAAGTGACCCCGAAGGAGAAGTGGCGCCGCACCGAACGACCTTCGGCTCCGGCGCGCGCCACAACGCACCGATGAACGACACCACACACCGCCCCGCCGGTCGAATGGCCGCACTGCGCGCCCGCCTCGGCGGCATCGGCTTCGGCGCCGACTACAACCCGGACCAGTGGCCCGAGGCAACGCGCGCCGAGGACCTGGCGCTGATGGCCCGGGCCGGGGTCACCGTGGTCAACCTCGCGATCTTCGCCTGGGCTCGGGTCGAACCGGCCCGCGATGCCTACGACTTCGGCTACTTCGACCGGGTGATGGACGACCTGGCCGCACACGGGATCACCGCCGACCTGGCCACGATGACCGCCGCGCCGCCGCCGTGGCTGGTCACCGAGCATCCCGAGGTGCTGCCGACGACCGCGGACGGCACGGTCCTGTCCCCCGGCGGCCGGCAACACTTCTGCCCGTCCTCGCCGGTCTTCCGCGACCGCGCCGCGCGCCTGGTCGAGGCGGTCGCCACGCACTACCGGGACCACCCGGCGCTCGGGCTGTGGCATGTCGGCAACGAATACGGCTGCCATGTCGCGGAATGCTTCTGCGACGTGTCGGCGGCCGACTTCCGGCGCTGGCTGAGCGAGCGCTACAAGAGCGTGGACGCCCTCAACGAGGCGTGGTCCACCGACTTCTGGTCGCAACGCTACGCGTCCTTCGACCAGGTGTTGCCGCCGCGCACGGCGCCGACCTACCCGAACCCCTCCCAGCAGCTCGACTTCAAGCGATTCGGCAACGACGCGCTGCTCGCGTGCTTCACCGCCGAGACCGCGATCCTGCGCCGGATCACTCCCGACGTGCCGGTCACCACGAACTTCCTGGCCGGGCTCAAGAGCGTGGACATGTACGACTGGGCGCCGGCCATGGACGTCCTGTCCCTGGACAGCTACCCCGACCCGAACTGGGCACAGGCTCACATCGGTGCTGCGATGAGCTACGACGTGATCCGCTGCGCGGGCAACGGCGAACCGTGGCTGCTCACCGAACAGGCGCCGTCCGCGGTCAACTGGCGGGCTCGCAACGCCGCCAAATCACCCGGCCGGATGCGGTTGTGGAGCTGGCAGGCGGTCGCCCAGGGGGCCGACGCGATCATGTACTTCCAGTGGCGGCAATCCCGGGGTGGGGCCGAGAAGTTCCACTCCGGGATGGTGCCGCACGCCGGACCGGACACCCGGGTGTTCCGGGAAGTGGTGGACCTGGGCGTCGAATTGGCCCGAGTCCCGGAGCTCGTCGGCACCCGGATCCGCAATCGGGTCGCGCTGCTCACCGACTGGCACAGCTGGTGGGCCCTCGAACTCGACTCGCATCCCTCCGACGCCGTCCGGCACCTGGATCGCGCACTCGACCACTACGCACCCCTGTTCGACCTGGGCGTCGGGGTGGACGTGGTGCATCCGGGGGCCGACCTGTCCGACTACCGCCTGGTGATCGTGCCGAGCCTCTACCTGCTGTCCGCCGAACACGGCGACAAGCTCTCCCGCTTCGTCGCCGACGGCGGGTCGCTGGTCGTGTCGTTCTTCAGCGGCATCGTCGACGACTGCGACCGAGTGCATCTGGGCGGATATCCCGGTCCCCTGCGGGAGGCACTGGGCGTGTCGGTGCAGGAGTTCTGGCCCGCGGACGCCGGAACGCAGTTCCCGGTACGGGGAGTTGCCGAATCGGGCGACGCACCGCCGTCGGGCACCGGGGACCTGTGGCGCGAGGACGTCACGCTCAAGGGCGCGCGGGTCGAATTGGAGTTCGCCGGCGCCGACTGGGCGGGCCGCCCCGCCGCGACCGTACACAACCACGGCGCGGGCATCGCACGCTACATCGCGACCCGCCCGGACGCCGCGACCATGCGCGGCCTGATCGCCCGAGCCTGCGCCGACGCGGGCGTCGAACCGGTGCTGCCGGTGCTCCCACGCGGCGTCCAGGCCACCATCCGGGCCGGCGACGGGTACGACGTACTGGTCGTGCTCAACCACACGGACGCGGCCCACGAGATCGACCTCCCGACCGCTCGCCGGGACTTGCTCACCAACGACCGCGCGATCACCCGCCGAATCACCCTGGCACCCCAAGACGTGGCAGTCCTCGGCTCCCTCCCGACCGAACCCGAGTAACCGCCACCCCAAACCGCACCACCGCACCACCGCACCACCGCACCACCGTCAAAATCCGCACCACCGGCGCCACCGGCACCCCTGCACATCCCTCACCCTCAACCGGAGCAGGTACCGATGCAACGCACCAGGCACCGACTTCTCACCCGCCGCCCCCCGACCCCGAAGGCCCCCGGCCTCCCCCGCGCCGGCCACCGACTCCTCACCCGTTCCGCCCTCGCCCTCACCGCCCTCACCGCCGGCCTCCTGATCGCCCCACAAGCCGGCGCCACCGCACCCACCACGCCCGCACCCACGCGGGCAGCCACCCTCGCCGCCTCCTGGACAGCCCCCCTGTCCACGAGCGGCCGCTGGATAGTCGACGCGAACGGCCAACGATTCAAGCTGCGTTCGGCCAACTGGGCCGGTGCCCAGGGCACCTGGAACGGCTCCGGCGACATCGCCAACGCCGCCAACCACCACAGCGGAGAGAATGCCAACGGCATGCCGCTGGGCCTCGATCGGGCAAGCCTGCCGACGATCCTGGCGGGCTTCCACGCCGTCGGGATCAACAGCATCCGGCTGCCCTTCTCGAACGAAATGGTGCACACGACCACGACCGTCCCCGACGCGGCCGTCGCCGCCAATCCGCAACTGCGCGGCAAGACCCCGCTCCAGGTGTTCGACGCGGTGGTCGCCGCGTTGACCGCCGACGGCTTCGCGGTGGTGCTGAACAACCACACCGGCACCACCCGTTGGTGCTGCGGCCTGGACGGCAACGAACGCTGGAACACGACGCGCAGCACCGCCGACTGGGTGACCGACTGGGTCACCATGGCGAACCGCTACAAGAGCAACAAGCGCGTGGTCGGCGCCGATCTGTACAACGAGGTCCGGCGCAACATCACCGACGACCCCAACTGGGGCTGGGGCAACGACAAGGACTGGCAGGCCGCGTCGCTGGAGGCGGGCAACCGGATCCTGACCGAGGCCAACCCGGACCTGCTGATCATCGTCGAAGGCATCAACTGGACCGGCATCCCGGTCGACGGCCTGCCCCACGGCCGCCCCACGCTGACTCCGGTCCGCACCCTGTCGCACACCCTGGTCGACCCGAACAAGCTGGTCTACTCGGCACACTTCTACGGGTACACCGGCCCCAACCACAGCGGCGCGTACGGCACGGGCGAAACCCACGACGCCCGCTACCAGGACCTGACGCGTGATCAACTGTTCGCCGAGATCGACCGATCGGCGCAGTACGTGACCACCGACGGGCAGCACCACACCGCTCCGGTGTGGATCAGCGAATTCGGCACCGGCGCGGAGGAGACCGATCCGGCCGCCCGTGCCTGGTTCACCAACTTCACCGACTACCTGGTGGCCCGCGACCTCGACTTCGCCTACTGGCCGCTGGTCGGCTGGAAGGGCAACGGCCAGGGCGACTCGTGGGCCCTGCTCCGCTTCGACCCGTCCGGCACCCGCAGCGGCATCGCGGACGACCCGAACGACTGGCGCGCCGCCGCCTGGACCAAGCTGACCGGCGCCGCCGGCCGTACCGGTGCGATCCCCGGATCCGCGCGCTGGAACATGCTCAACCTGGACAGCGCCGACGCCCAACCCTCGCTGCGGATGCGGACTCGACCGGACTGGGACTCCGGTGCCCGCAAGGGCGTCTGCCCCGACGGCGAGCGCATCATCGGCCTGTCGCACACCGGAAACCGCGGCCTGTGCACCACCGCCGGCGGCCCCGACCTGTCCCCGATCGGCGCGCCCTACACGGTGGTTCGCGACCAGTCGTACGTGCAGAACGACTGGGCCACGGGCTACACCAAGCTCGAATGCCCCGCCGGCCGAATGATCACCGGCTACAGCGTGCGCGGCGCGGCCGTGTCCGCGATCCTGTGCACCCAACCCACCACGGCGCTCGGCACCCAGGCCCGCACCCTGTGGTTCGACCGAGGCGACAACCGCCCGACCGGCAACCCCGGCGGCGAGTTCGCCTCCGGCTCGTACAAGGGCCAGTGCAACGCCGACGAATACGCGGCCGGCGTCGCCTACACCGGCCGAGTCGGCTCGGCCAAGACCCCCGATGCCCTCCTCTGCAAGCGTTAGACCCGACCGACCCACCACGACCGCGCCGCCCCCACCCCGGGGGCGGCGCAGTCACACCCAGCGCAGTCACACCCAGCGCAGTCACACCGAGCGCAGTCACACCCGGGCAGGCACCCCCGGCACCGGCATCCGCAGTCCCGGCGCCAACCCACCGGCACATCGGCCCAAACCCCCGAACGCCCCTAGCGGGTCGGCGGCTGAGTCCCCGTCGGAGCCGCCGGCGGCCGCTCCGTCTGCGGCCCCCCGTAAGGCACCGTGTCGGGAAGACCCAATGTGACGGACTGGTCCTGAAATTCGGCCACCTGCTTCGACGCGGCCCGATTGACCTCGGGATCCACCCAGAGCTGCCACGTGGGCAGCAAAGCGACCTCCATCAGCCGCTCGAGCGGCAGCGGCAGCACATCCGCCGGTACGGCCGCACCGACGACCCCGCGCTCGGCCGTCTCCGTCACCGTGATCTCCACCCCGTCCGTGCGTTGCAGGCGCACCGACCGCGTCCACGGCCCCTGCACACCCGATCCCGGCTGCCCGTTCCCACCGGCCGTCGACTCGCGGCTCCCCATGGACTCCGCGCTGTATCCACGCGCGCCACCCGGCCCGGTGAAGGGTGTACAGGTATCGAACTTGCCGACCTCGGCGCAGGCGGGGACGGAAAGCGAGGTACGCGACGTCACCTGCACCGCAAGCCGGGTCGAAGACTTGACGCCCTTCAGCATCACGCCTGCGGAAGCGCCGATCCGGCTCGTCGAATCGCCCGGTTTCGGGGTGAACGAGAGCCCCTGCGGCTCCACTGTCTTGCCGCCGAGCCATTGCACCTGCAGCAGTACCCGGGCAATCTCCTGAGCCGAGACCGGTTCCTTCCCGCCCGGCGTGGAGGGCTCCGCAACCGGCCGGGGACTCGTACTCGGCGAGGTCGAGTCGCCGCCCACCGCCGCCGGCCCCGAAGCCACCCGGCTCTTCGGCTCCCCCTCGCTCCCGCTCGCCACCACCAGGCCGGTGCCCGCCACGGCCAATACCGCCACGACGGAGGCGCCCATCCGAATCCGCCGGGCCCGCCGCATCCGCCGGCCCCGGGTGATTCCCCCCGCGACCAACCCGGCGGGGAGTACCAACTCCGACGCCGCCGTCCGCATCGCGGCCGCCAGTTCCTGCTCCTCGGTCCTCGGGGATCCCATCGGCCTGCTGTCTCCTAGACGTCCGTTCGACCACGTGTCGTGCCCCCACCCGCAGGTCGTGCCGGCAGGCGTCCCGGGCCAATCGCGCATGGACCTGCCCGGTCGTTCCCACCAGGCACGAAACTCGACCCGACCGGCGTCCCCCCGACCCCGACCGACGTCGCGCGTGTACCCACTAGATAGAACGCGCCGAACCCCCCGGGCCGTCACGCGAATACGCCCGGAACATCAAGTAGGGCTCATATTCTGGCGTTCGCACGAGGAAACCGCGCCGGCGGCTCCGGACCGATGATCGCGCGGCACGTGGGGAGTCCCCCTTCCGAACCCTCACCCACTCCCGCCCCGGCACCCTCGCTCCCAGAAGCCCCCGAAGCCCCCTCGAAGCCCCGAAGCCCGAAGCCCCGCTCCGAAACCCTCGCTCAACCCCGAAGCATCGCCCGCACCCACGTACGTACGCACGAGAAGGTGGCCCGATGACCGACCCGGCAACCAGCCTGCACGAGCTCCTGAAGTCCCACGTCGACTCCGGACCCCTGCCGGGAGCAGTGGCCCTGGTGGCACGCCACAACCGGGTCGCGGTCCAGGCGGTCGGCTCACTCGACGCCACCGGCACCACCCCGATGACCCGGGACACCATCTTTCGCATCGCGTCGCTCACCAAGCCCATCATCGCCGCCGCGGTGATGCTGCTGGTCGAGGACGGCCGCTTCGCGCTCGGCGATCCCGTCGGCCGGTGGCTGCCGGAGTTGGCCGCACCGTACGCGGTGCGTTCGCCGACCGGCCCGATCGAGGACGTGGTCCCGGTCACCCGACCGATCACCGTGTTCGACCTGCTCACCTTCCGCGCCGGGTACGGCTTCCCGTCCGACTTCTCGCTGCCGGCGGTGGGCCCGCTGTTCACCGAACTGACCCAGGGACCCCCGCAGCCGCAACTGGTCCCGGCCCCCGACGAATGGCTGGCCCGGCTGGCCCGGATCCCGCTCCTGTACCAGCCGGGCGAGGCGTGGCTGTACAACACCTGCTCGGACATCCTCGGTGTGCTGATCGCCCGGGTCAGCGGCCGCTCGTTGCCCGACTTCCTGGCCGATCGGCTGTTCGAGCCGCTCGGCATGGTGGACACCGGTTTCGCCGTTCCGCGCGGCCGGCTCGACCGGTTCGCGTACTGCTACCGCGGCACCTCGACCGGCGGCCTCGATCTGGTCGACCCGCCCGCCGGCCAGTGGAGCAGCCCGCCCGCGTTCCCCTCCGGTGCCGGCGGCCTGGTGTCCACCGTCGACGACTGCCACGCCTTCGCCCGACTGCTGCTCGGCGAGGGCACCGTCGACGGCCGGCAGGTGTTGACCCCCGCGTCGGTGCGCCGGATGACCACCGACCACCTGACCGCACCCCAGCGGGACGCGGCCCACCTCTTCCTGGAGGGCCAGGGCTGGGGCTTCGGCGGCTCGGTCGACGTCGCGGCCGTCGATCCCTGGAACGTCCCCGGCCGCTACGGCTGGGTGGGCGGCACCGGCACGGCGGCGCACATCGTCCCGTCCACCGGCACCGCCACCATCCTGCTCACCCAGTTCGAGATGTCCGGCCCCACCCCGCCCACCCTGATGCGCGACTTCTGGCACCTGGCGGCGGGCCTCTGATCCGGCCCGCCCGGAGGTCCCGCACCGCCCACGAGTCCCGCACCACCCACCAGGCCCGCACGTCCCGCACCACCCGAGGCCCCCGAAGCACCCACCAGGGAAGCCACAACCACGAGCCCCGCCCCACCCAGGAATCCCACCCCGCCGAAACGCGTTGCGCCCCGACATGACGACACCGCTCGGCCCGAACACGCCGGATTCCGCGACACCGCTCCACCCGGGCGCCCCGGAGGCCGGAAAGCCCCTGCGCTACACCGCCTTCTCCACCGACCCCGCCGGCGGCAACCCCGCCGGCGTCGTCCTGGCCGCCGACGGCCTCGGCGATCCGGCGATGCTCGCGATCGCCGCCGAACTGGGCTACTCCGAAACCGCGTTCCTCACCCGACCCACCGTCGGCGACGACCCCGCAGCGGCCCGCACCTTCGACGTGCGCTACTTCAGCCCCCTGGCCGAGGTCTCCTTCTGCGGCCACGCCACCGTCGCGGCGGCGGTCGCGGTCGCCGAGCGGATCGGCCCCGGCGAACTCGTCTTCGCCACCCGGGCCGGCCTGGTCCCGGTCGACGTGATCGCCGCCGCCGACGGCGTGCTGCGCGCCACGCTGACCAGCGTCGAGCCGCATCACCGGGCCGCCCCGGCCGCCGACGTCACCCGGGCGCTGGCCCTGCTCGGCTGGGCCGCCGCCGACCTCGACCCGGCCATCCCGCCGGGCTACGCCTACGCCGGTGCCCACCATCTGATCCTGGCCGCCGGCACCCGGGCCCGGCTGGCCGAGTTGCGCTACGACTTCGACGGTCTGGCCGAGTTCATGCGCGCCCGCGACCTGACCACCCTGCAACTGGTGTGGCGCGAGTCCGCGACCACCTTCCACGTCCGCGACCCGTTCCCGATCGGCGGCGTCGTCGAGGACCCGGCCACCGGCGCGGCGGCCGCCGCCCTCGGCCACTACCTGCGGGCCCTGGACCTGGTCCGCCCGCCCGCCACGCTCACCCTGCATCAGGGCGACGACCTGGGCCGCCCCGGCCTGCTGACCGTCGACCTGCGGGCCGACGACCCGAGGGTGCGGGTCTCCGGCGTGGCCGTACCGATCCCGGATCCGCTCGGCTGAGCAAGAGCGAGCCGGGCGGCCCCGAGCCGCGTTCGGGGACCGCCCGGTTCGGGTCCGCCCTGCGGCCCCGAACCGCGTTCGCCAATTTGTGACAGCACTGGTCCAGACCATTGCTCGCCCCCGAACAGCCCTCCTAACGTGGCAGAGCGCCCCCCCGGTAAACGAAGGCACGCGACGCGCGCAGGTCGCATCGACACGGTCCGCACCCGGACCGTGTGGCTCCACGTTCGGATGCGGATTCGACGTCCCATCGGCTCGACCGTGCCGCCCGCGGCATCCGGACGAGCCGGTTCGAGTCCGTGCCCGAACGGGTCGGCCAGTCCCGGCACGACTTCGTTCACGAGGAGAAGTTCCATGCGCAAGAGGATCATCCTGTCCGCACTGAGCGCGGCGGCGGTCGCCCTGCCCTTCATGATCGTGCCGTCCTCCGCCTCGGCCCACGGGTTCATCTCCAGCCCGAAGAGCCGCTCCGCGCTGTGCGGTGAGGGCAAGGTCAAGAGGTGCGGCCAGATCCAGTGGGAGCCGCAGAGCGTCGAAGGCCCCAAGGGCTACCCGGCCGGCGGCCCCGCCGACGGGAAGCTGTGTGCCGGCGCGGACGGCCGGTGGGCCCCGCTGGACGACCCGCGGGGCGGCGCCTGGCCGACCACCGCACTCACCTCGGGCGCCTCGTTCAGCTTCACCTGGGAAATCGAGGCCCGGCACTCCACCAGCACGTTCCGCTACTACATCACCAAGCCGAGCTGGAATCCCACCCAGCCGATCAGCCGCGCGCAGATCGAGAGCACGCCGTTCCTGACCGTCCCGTACGGCGGTGCCCTGCCCGCCGCGCACACGGTGCACACCGGCACTCTCCCGGCCGGCCGCACCGGCCAGGCGCTGATCTTCGCCGTCTGGGACGTCGCGGACACCGACAACGCCTTCTACTCGTGCTCCGACGTGAAGTTCTGACCGAACACCGCCCGCCCGGCGGCCGGACGCGACACCCCGCGCCGCCGGGCCCGGCCACGGCGCGCCCCGCACCGTCGGGCCCGGGCCGCCCGCGGCGGGCTCATCCCGGGTACTCGACCACCCGATCACACCAGCGCCGCAACAACGGCGGATCATGGCTCACCGCCAACAACCCCGCCCCCGTCGACGCGCGGTAGCGCTCCACCACCCCCACCAGCGCGGCCGTCGTCGAGGCGTCCAGCATCGAAGTCATCTCGTCGCACACCAGGTACCGCGGCCGCAACACCAACGCCCGAGCCAGACACGCGCGTTGTAGTTGCCCGTCGCTGACCTGATGCGGCCGGCGGGCCAACAGGTCGTCGGTCAACCCGACTTCCGCGGCCAGTTCGGGCACCCGCTCGGCCACCTCGACCGATCGCCCACCGGCCCGCAGCGGCTCGGCGATCACCTCGTGCAGCCGCAATCGGGGATCCACCGACACCCTGGGCTGCTGGAACAACACCCCCACCCGGGTCCGCATCGCGCGTGGCGCGGCGAACCGCCACCGCGTGACGAACTCGCCGTCCAGCGACACCCGTCCGCCGTACGGCACCTGCAACAGCGCGAGCACCCGCGCCAGGGTGGACTTGCCGCAACCGCTGGGCCCCGACATGCCCACCGCCTCACCGGGCGCGATCAGCAACGACGCGTCCCGCACGATCGGCGCGCGCCGATCGTAGCCGGCGACCACACCATGAGCCCGCAGGCCGAGTTCAACCACGATCGTCTCCCCGGGGATGGTGGCAGGCGAGACCGGCCACGAAGTCCGGCACCCGCACACACGCCTTCGTCGCGAACTCGCAGCGCGCCGCGAACGCACACCCGGCGGGCAACGCGCTCAGCTCCGGCGGCATCCCGGGGATCGGCACGAACTCCCGCTCGGGCAGCGCCGCGAGCAGGCCGCGCGCGTACGGATGCCGGGGCCCGGCCGCGCCGAAGAACACCTCGGCCGAGGTCTCCTCCACGATCCGGCCCGCGTACATCACCGCCACCCGATCCGCGATCCGCTCCGCCGCGACCAGGTCGTGGGTGACCAGCAGCACCGCGTGCCCCGCGTCCGCGAGTCGGCGCAGCTCGTCCGCGGTGCGCTCGACCAGCGCCCGATCCAGGCCGGTGGTCGGCTCGTCCGCGATGATCAGCCACGGATCCCCGACCAGGGCCAGCGCGACGGCCGCCCGCTGGGCCAATCCGCCGGACAACTGGTGCGGATACCGATCCAGGTGGTCGACCGGGTACGCGGCCCGCGCGGCCACCCGTTCCGCGATCCGGCCGACGAGAGCCCGTTCCGGGCACAACAACTCCCGGACCGTCTCCTCCAGTTGGGAACGCACCGTGCGCACCGGGGTCAACCGGGCGGCCGGGCTCTGCGGCACCAGCCCGATCCGCCGGCCGCGCACCGTGCGGGCGAGCGTCCGCTCCGGCGCACCGATCAACTGCACCGCCTCGTCACCGCCCCCGCCCAGCACCGCCCGCCCGCCGACCAGCGCGTTCGCCGGCAGCAGGCCGAGCAGCGCCGCCGCCAGCACCGACTTGCCGCAGCCGCTCTCGCCCACCAGGGCCAGACATTCGCCGGCCACCAGCCCGAAGGAGACCTGCTCGACCGCGCACACCTCGGCCGTCGGCAGCCGAAACCGCACCGTCAGCCGATCCACCACCAGGGATCCGACGTCCATCGACGCCATCGCCGTCACAGCCGCATCTCCCCCGGCCCACGCGGATCGATCCGCTCCCGCCACGCCCCGGCCAGCCCGGCGATCGCCAGCGTCGGCACCACGATGAACAGGCCGGGCGCGAACGCCGGCCACCAGTGACCGGTGAGCAGCGCCTGCCGGCCGTCCTCGATCATCGTGCCCAGACTGGCCAGATGCGGCGGCATGCCCAGCCCCAGGAAGGACAGCGCCGACTCGTGCCAGATCGCGTGCGGCACCGCGAGCACCGCGGCGAGCGCCGCCTGCGGGGCCACGTTCGGCACGAAGTGACGCATCGTCACCCGCCGCCGGGAGGCCCCGCCGGCGATCGCCGCGTCCACGAACGGCCGGGTCCGCAACGACATCACCTCGGCCCGCACGATGCGCGCCGTGGACAACCAGTGGGTCAGCCCCACCGACACGATCACCGCACCCGGCCCGGGTCGGAACAGCGCGACCAGGATGATCCCGAGCAACAGGTGCGGCACCGAAGCCAGTACGTCAACCAGCCGCGCCAACACCCGGTCGGTCCACCCGCCCAGGGCGCCGGCGGTCGCCCCGACCACCGTCCCGATCACCGTCGACACGACCGCGGCCACCACCCCGACCAGGAGCGACACCCGCATCCCGTACACGCAGCGCAACAGCGTGTCCCGGCCCAGCTCGTCCGTACCCAACGGATGGGCCGGGGACGGCCCGAGCAGCCGATCGTCGAGGTGCACGATGCGCTGATCCAACTCGGCGAAGAGCGGCACGAACACCACCGCGAGCACGATCACGGCCGCCACCGACACCGACGCCCACCACCGCAACCGCGCCGCGCCCGCCGCCGAGACCAGCCTGCGCCGCGCCGGTCCGACCGGCGCGAGGATCGGGTCAGCCATCGAGGGCCACCCTCGGATCGGCCAGCCCGTACAACACGTCCGCGGCCAGATTCCCGATCAGCACCGCCGCCGTGGCCAACACCGTCAGGGCGGTCAGCAGCGGGAAGTCCAGCGCGAGCGCCGCCTGCACGGTCGCCGACGCCACGCCCGGCCAGGAGAACACGGTCTCCACCAGCAGGGCGCCGGTGATCAACTCCGGCACCCGCGACCCGAGCAGGGTCAGGAACGGCAACAGCGCCGAGCGCAGCGCGTGTCGCAGCAGCACGGTTCGCTCCCGCAACCCACGTGCCCGCGCGCCGAGTACGTGCTCCTCGGCGAGCGCCGCGATCAGCGACTGGCGGATGTACAGCACGAACCACGGCAGTTGGGACACCGCCAGCACTGCGGCCGGCAACACCAGATGTGCACCGACCTGATCCGCCGTCACCACCGAGGCGGAGGTGTCGGTCAGACCGCCGGCCGGCAACAGGTCCAGCCGCAGCGCGAACAACCACACCGCGCCCAAGGCGAGCCAGAACACCGGCGCGGCCTCCAGCGTGTACATCGCGCCGGTCACGCACCGATCGAGCACCCCTCCCCGGCGGCGAGCCGCCAGGATCCCCAGCGCCATCCCGCCCACCAGCGTGAGCACGAACGCCACCGATACCAACAACACGGTCCAGCCCAGCCGTTCGCCGATCACTTGACCCACCGGCATCCGCAACGACCGGGACGCTCCCAGGTCGCCGGTGAGCGCGTCACCCAGCCAGGACCACCACTGCGCCACGAACGGCCGGTCCGCGCCCAGCCCGGCCCGGATCTGCTCCAGGTTCCGGGCGGAGGCGGTGAAGGCCGCGTCCCCCGCGTACTGCCGCACCGGATCGAACGGCGACGCCGCGCCCAACGCGAAGACCAGGAAGGTGACCGCGAGCAACACCACCGGCGCCGCCGCCAGCCGGCGCGCCACCAGGACGGACAGACCGCGCAGTCGCAGGTTCACGACGTGGTCGCGGACGCCGCCCGGGGCACCCACTTCTCGATGTTCCACCACGGCCCGACCAGGTCGTGCGGGTGCGGCTCGACCTGACCGCCGACGCCGGTCCAGTCGTTGTCGACCACGTAGACGTGCTTGAGGTAGGTCAGGAAGGTCCAGGCCGGATCCGCCGCCAACGCGCGCTGGAGATCGCCGTAGACCTGCGCCCGCCGGGCCGGATCCCGGGTGGTGCGTCCCTCGGTCAACAGCGCGTCCACGCTCGCGTTGCGATAGTGCCCCGGGTTGTTGAACGCCTGGCCCGCGAGCGAGGAGTGGAACGTCTCGTAGGAGACGAAGTCCGGGTCGTACGGCGCGCCCTGACCCATCAGCAGCGCGTCGGCCCGCATCCGCGGCTCGATCGCGTCCCAGGTCAGGCCCTCCACCGAGATGTCGATGCCGATCCTCTTGGCGTCCGACACGTAGGCCAGCGCGAGGTCCTTGCGCAGCGCGTCACCGGCCGGATACAGCAGCGTGAATCGGGCGGCCCGGCCGTCCTTGACCCGGATGCCGCCGTCGCCCTTGCGCCACCCGGCCTCGTCGAGCAGCCGTTCGGCGGCCGGCGCGTCCACCGCGTGTTCGAGTTCGCGGGCGTACAGCGGACTCGACGGCGCCACCGGACCGAACGCCGGCGCACCGTCCCCGTTCAGGATGCCGCGCACCATCGCGCCGCGGTCCACCGCGAGGTCGAGCGCCTTGCGCACCGCGAGATCGCCGGTCACCGGGTTGCCGCTGGGCAACATCACGCCCCGGTAGTCGGCGGTGTCCACCTTGAGCGTGCTGCGCGTGCGGTCCTTGGCGAAGCGCTCGGCGAGCTTGGGCGGCAGTGCCGCCGCGTCCAGGTCGCCCGCCGCCAGCCGGGTGGCCCGGGTGTTGTCGTCGAGGATGAACGCGAAGGTGACCTGCTTGATCGCGGGCTCGCCGCCCCAGTAATTCGGATTGGCCTTGAGCACGAGCTTCTCGCCCGCCCGCCAGGTGTCCACCGTGTACGGCCCGGAGCCGATCGGCTTCCGGTTGAACTCGGCGGTGGTCAGCGCCGGACCCGTCAGGGTGCCCAGCGCGTGCTCCGGCACGATGCCGAGCGTGGTGCGCTGCGGAAAGGGCGCGTACGGGTATTTCAGGGTGAACACCACGGTGCCCGGATCCGGCGCCGCCACCCGATCAAGCGCCGCCAGGTCGCTGCGCACGGTGGTGGGCACCGTCGGGTCCAGGATGGTGCGGTACGTGAAGGCCACATCCGCCGAGGTCAGCGGGCGTCCGTCGGAGAAGCTCAGCCGATCGCGCAGCCGGTAGGTGTAGGTCAGGCCGTCGGCGGAGACCTCCGGCAAGGCGCGGGCGAGCGCCGGCACCAGACCCAGATCCGCGTCGTGCGCGAGCAGCCCGTCGAAGAGTTTGGCGGCGCCGTCCTTGCTGTAGCCCAGGATCGGACTGAGCGAATCGGGTTCCTGGCCGACCCCGATCACGATCGTGTGCGCACCCTTCGCCCCACCGGCCGAGGGCGCCGAGCCCGCGCAACCCGCGGCGGCGAGCGTCGCGCCGACCAGGGTGGCGGCGAGTACACCGCGTCGACGGCCGGAAAAGGGTGGGTAATGCACGATTCATCCTCGGTCGTTCGTGATGGTTGTCTGCGGTGCCATGTGATTACACATGATTCGCACTTGCAAAGAGATTGCAATAGGCGAACCTAGCGCAGCCCATCCGCCCGGTCGGACACGCCCCGTGCGCACAGTTGGTGGACCTCCATCGGACTGCACCTGGAAGGATGGGCAGGATGGAGTGGGCACGGTCCGCACGGTGATGGGAGCAGGCGTGGTGGTCGGATCCGCACGACGGTCCCTCGGGGTCGGCCTTCCGCTGTCGATCACGCTCGCGCCGCTGCTCCTGGCCCTGCTCCCGGCCGCGTTCGCCGGCGGCGAGACGCGACCGTGGCGTCGGCGCAAGGACGCCGCCCGCTCGGCGGCGCTGGCCGCGCGCGAGGCGGCGGGCGAGGCGTTCCTTCAGCTCGACACCGCGCAGCGGGACATGATGCTTTCGCTGGAGACGGTGCGCGCGGTGCGCGGCGCGCGCGGCACCGAGGACGCGCTGCGCAGCTTCGCCGCGGTCAGCCTGCGCATCGACGAGGCGAGCGCGGCCTACATCGCGCTGATGGACCGGCATCCGCTGGACGCGGACCTGGAGACCGACGAATACGAGGCGGCCCGTCGGGAGTTGACCGAGACCGCGGGCAAGCTCGACGCGGTCCGCCGGGATCTGGACCGGTTCGGCACCTCGCTCGGCCCGCTGCTCGCCGATGCCGAGCACGCCCTCGGGCAGTTGCCGCCGGCCGTGGATCGGGCCCGCCGGGCCGCCGCGCAGGCCGCCGAGGCGCTCGCCGACACCGAGCGGGCCGGTCTGGGCACGAGCGGACTCACCGCCCGGCTGGCCGCGATCCGCGGCGACCTGACCGAGTTGGACCGCGGCCCGGCCGCGCTGGGCATTCCGGGCACGCTGGAGGTGGCACGCCGGATCGAGAACTCGGCCGGCGAATTGCGCGCCGAGGCCGAGCGGCTGCCCCGACAGCGCGAGGAGGTCACCAATCGGCTGTCCTCGCTGCGCACCCGAGCCCAGGCCCTGGAGTCCCGCCTGACCGGCGTGGAGCCCGCCCTGCACCGCCTGCGTCGCGACTACGTCCAGTCCTGCTGGACCGACCTGGAACAGGTCCCGGCCAAGGCCCGCCAGTCGCTGGGCGTGGCGCACGCCCGCCTGGAGGAGGCCGGCGCCGCGGCCGGACGCGGCGAATACGCCGACGCGGTGAGCAAACTGGCCACCGCGCGGGCCACCCTCAAGGACGCCGACGAGGCGATGGCCTCGGTCAACGACCGCCTGGCCGCGCTGGAGGAGGTCGCCCGCGATCCCGAGGCCGAGCTGGAGCGCACCCGATTCGCGCTGCGCGACGCCCAGCGGCTCGCGCTCGGCGGCCGGGCCAACGCCGAGGAGCGCTACGCCCGCCGGCTGGACGCGCTGGTCTTCCGCTTGGAGGCGATCGCCGCCGAACCGGAGAATCCGCGCCCGAACTGGTGGCACTTCCTCAGCGAGACCCGGGCCATCCGGGCCGAGGTGGCGGCCACGGTGCAGGTCATCCGCGAGGACCGGGCCGGCCCCGGCCCCCACTGAGGCCCCGGACCGAACCGAGACTCCGGACCGCACCGACATCACGGCGCGTCAGCACACGGAAGCAGAAAGGCGACATTCTCCGCTTTGCACGCACTTCGCGCGACTCAGCGTAGTGAAATCGTCGCCATGTTCGACCAGTCGGGTAAAGAATCGGCACCTTCAGCCACCTTCCCGAAATTTAAGGTTTAAAGTCGTCGGACCGGTCGACTTCGGGACTCAGGTCCCTATTCACGGGTCCGAAACCCCGTGTGCCGCGCCGTCGACCACTTGCCGACACCGGGAAGTCGCACATGCCCGTGCTCTTGATGCTGCTGTTCGTGTTCCTCCTCGTGCTCGCGTTGCCGAGCCTGCGCGCGCTGCGCCGGGCCCCGCGCACCGCCGCCGTGCTGCCGTTGCACACGAACGACATGACCGACATGCATCGCATGATGGTCCTCGCGTACGAGGAGGAGCGTGCGGTGCTGCATCGCCAGGCGGTCACCTGGCTGCACTCGCTCGGCCGAGGCCCGCTGCGGGTGACCGACGCGCAGGCGGCGACCGGCAATCGCGGCTGCGACCTGGTGACCCTGGGCGACGGCACGGTGCTCGGGCTGTCCTCGACCGGGCTGGTCATGCACGAGCTGTGCGGCGCGCTCGACCGCTTCACCGAGGTGGCACTGACCCGGGTGCGGGCCGCGCGCGACGGCTTCGAGCTCACCTTCGACATGGAGTGCGGCCGGCAGTTGCACGCCCGGGCCGAACTGCTGACCGTCCGCGGCGCCTGCGTCTGAGTCGCCCCGGCGGGCCCCGGAACACCCGAGGGGCCCGCAACACCCGAGGCGCCGCCCGGGCCGCGCCCGATCATTCGACCGGCAGGCGGCTCCGCTCGAGCAACCAGGCCGCGATCCGCTCGCCCGCCGTCACACCCTGTGCGGTCAACGCCTCGACGTGCGGCGCCGACCAGTTCGTCTCGGCCAGTTCGCCGTGTCCCGGCCGCACCCCGGCGTCCGCCGCGCGCAGCAGCTCGATGTCCAGCAGCGAGTCGCCCGCCGCGAACACCACGTCCGCGTCCGCCCGCCGGGCCACCTCGCGCACCGCGTCGCCCTTGGTCAACGCCTCCGGGACCAGGTAGAGCTTGCGGCCCTGGAGCGAGACGCCGTAGCCGCGCTCGGCCGCCCACTCGGTCGTCTCCGGCACGAACTCCGGAGGCAGCTCCGCCCGTTCCACCACCAGGTAGGTGAACAGGTCCTCGGCCACCCGGAGTTTGTGGGTCCACTCGGGCAGCGCCACCCGTTCCAGGTGGGCGACCACCTCCGGCAGCGGAGCGGCGTTCGCGGCCAAGGTCTTGCGCACCCCCGCATGCCAGTCCGGGTCGCTCTCGCCGTGCACGAGCAGGTGACCGCCGTTCGCACAGATCGCGAACTCCGGTGCCCGACCCGGCAGTACGATCCGGCCGTACTGCTCGCGGGTGCGGGTGGTGGTGGGCACGAAGGTGGTCCGCTCGGCCAGTTCGACGAGCAGCGCGACGGCCTCCCGCGTGACGAACGACATCGGCGCGCCTTCGTACTCCTCCACGCACACCAACTCGGGCGTGGGGTCGGTCGCCGCCAACCCCAGCCGGGCGGCGGCCCGGGAGTAGACGAGCGTGCGGTCCAGGTCGCTGGCCACCACGACACTCACGCTGGGCTCCCTTCCCGGCGGAAGCCGGGCTTGACCAGTCCGACGCACGAATACGGCAGGTCGTCCACCTCGACCACCGGAACCCCGCGCTGTGCGGCGAGCATTCGCACGTGGTCCAGCTCCGCGCCGACGCCCTTGCGGGCCAGGATCTGCCACGGGACCCGGCGCAGCAGCACCCGGGTGGTCTCGCCGACGCCGGGCTTGATCAGGTTGATGTTCTCGATCTCGTACTCGACGCCGATCCGCTCGACGGCCCGCCAGCCCTCCCAGGTCGGCGCCCGGTCGCTCGCGGCCAGTACCGGTTGATCGCGCGCGACGTCCTCGGCCACCGCGGCGAAGCGCTCGGCGACGGTGTCCAGAAACAGACCGGAGACGTCTGCGTCGGCCAACTCGGCGTAGAACTTCGCGCCGTGGAACTCGTCCGGACCGATCAGGTCGTCCCGCAGCACGGTGCGCGAAACCAGCCCGGACACCGTCGAGTTCAAACACGCGGACGGGATCAGGAAGTCGTCGCGGGTGCCGTAGGTGCGCACGCACGAGCCCGGGTCGGCGAGCACGGCCAGTTCCGGGTCGAAGCGCATGCCGGTGGTCTCGGCGGTCAGCTCCAGCGCGTCGGACAACTCCCGGGTGATCGCGCCCTTGCCGGTCCACCCGTCCACGAAGACGATCCGCGACGGATCGAATTCGCGTCCCAGCCAACGCAACGCGGTGCTGTCGATGCCGCGTCCGCGCACGATCGACACGGCGAAGTGCGGCAGGGTGAGGCCGTGCGCCCGCTGGGCCCAGCGGCGCATCAGCACGCCCACCGGGGTGCCCGCGCGGGCCAGCGAGACCAGCACCGCGTCCCGGCCGCGTTCGGCCAGGATGGTCTCGGTGACCACGCCGACCGCGTGTGCGATCCGGTCCGCCGAGGCGTCCGATGCCGCGTGGAACAGCGCCTGATACTCGGGCGAGGGCTGGTACTCGATCGGCAACGACTCGGCGTAGTGCGCGCCCGCGTGCTGGATCGCCTCCTCGCGCTCCTCCAGCGGTGCCTCCAACTCCACCGCGGACAGGTCCTTGAGCAGCCAGGCGACCTCGTCGGCGGCGTAGGAGGAGAACGCCGGCCCGTACAGCGGGTCCGGCAGCTTGCCGGTGTCGTGCCCGGGTGGGCTCGGCTGGTGGTTCATGAGCTGCGCACCTCGGGGGTGAAGGAGGGGACGACGAGCAGACCGACGTGGTCGGTGACCCGGGACAGCGCGGCGAGCAACCCGCCGGGCGCGTGCAGTTCGGGGGTGTCGGCGACCGAGTCGACGACGATCAGCACCTCGTCGAACCGTCGTGCGGGATCGATGCCGGCCGCCACGTTGTACGCGTAGCGGGCGCCGGGACCGTCCGACGGATCGTCGTGGGCCGGGAATTCCAACCGGGTACGGATCGCGTAGCCGGGATCGTCGACCGCGAGCACCGGCGAGCGGGTCGTGGTCGAGTAGCGCACCTCGACGTCCGCCGCCACGTGCTCGGCCAGCGCCCGGGCCAACCGCAGCGGCGTGTACATCAGTTCCTCGAAGCCGAGCACCAGGATCCGCCGGCCGACCACCTGCTCGGCCAACGCGGCGCCCAGCGCGGGCAACGCCCGCTCCAGCGCGTCCTGATCGGCCCCGGTGAATCCGTGCCGGCCGCCGTCGGGCAACCCGGCGGGCCAGTCCAGGTCGAGCGTGCGCACCGTGCCGGACCCGCCGCCGCTCACCCGGCCGCCGTCGTGCTCGGCCACCAGTGCGGTGCCGCGCGCCAACACGTCCTCGGGAAGTTCGACGGTGCCGGCGGCCAGCGCCACCACGTCCACCCGGGCGCCGAGTTCGGCCGCGAACACCTCCGCCTCGGCCCGGTCGGCGGGACCGCGCACGTCGATCAGCGCCGCGATCACGTAGTGCGCGCGCGGCGCCACCGCGTGCAGCGCCCGGATCGTGTTGGCGACCGTGCGCCCGGTGGAGAGTTCGTCGTCCACCAGCACCAACGGCCCGGTCCCGGCCAGCAGTTGCGGATCACGCGGCAGGATCAAATGCGAGGTGGCGTGCGAGTGCTCCTCCTCGAACGCGCCGAACGGCGCGACCCCGGCCACCGGACGTCGGGTGGAGTGCAGGTAGGTCGCCCCCGGCAGCGCCTCGGCCACACAGTGCCCGAGGCCGGTCGCGGTCTCCGCGTAGCCGAGCACCACCGGCGTCGGCTCGCCGGTCAACACGCTCGCCACCCGTGCGCCCAGCGCGCGGCCCGCGTCGTGGACCACCGCGGGCAGTTGCGGAATGTGCTTGCCGAGCACGGTGGACACCAGCAGGTGGGCCCGACGCGGATTACGGCGCAGCGCGAGCCCGACCAGCGTGTCGAGCCCGTCCCCCGCGAGCGCCACGTCGAGTCGCTCGGCGACCCAACTCCCCGACCAGGTTTCCATCCGATGTTCACTCAACGCCCGAACCCGCTTTCCTCGCTACCCGATCGAATCCCACCGCGCGGGGCATCCGGCCCCGACGACCCTCTCACCCCGTGCCGATGCACTCCATGCCGGCCGCGAGCAGGTCGACGAAGGTGACCTCCTCGCCCGCGACGCCGAACGCCTGCGCCCGGCGCAGAATCGCCTGGGCCCAGGCCCGGTGCGGCTTCACCTCGTTCATCTTGTTGGTGTACGCCGAGCGCAGCACCCCGCCGCCGGCCGCGCTCTCGGCCAGGATGTCGGTCGCGTCGCAGTACTCCTCGTGCGTGACCACCGACATCGCGTGGATCACCGCCACGTGGCTGGGGTGGATCGCGGTCTTGCCGAGCAGACCGTTGGCCTTGTCCAGTTCCAGCTCGCGAATCAGCCCGTCCAGGTCGGCCGAGATCAGCCGGGTACGCAGCTCGACCGCCTCGTCCGGATCCTCGGCCTCGGCGAACGGGGTGCGCCGGAGCTGCGGCTTGAACAGGCGCTCGCCCTGCGGGAAGTACTCCCACACCGGCCCGCTGATCACGTGTCCGGTGCCGTCCGCGCGGCCGAACACGTTGACGATGTCGCCGATCAGGCCGGCCACCAGATGCACGTCGTACGCGGTCAGGTCGCGCGAGCGGCGCAGCGCGTACGCGGACTGGAAGTCGGTGGCGCCTATCCGGACCGCGAGGATGCGATCCCGGTGCGCGGCGACCAGCTCGGCGAGTTCGGCGAGCACCGCGCGCCGGTGTTCGAGGTAGGCGATCGAGGGCGATTCCAGCACCGGCATCGCGTACAGCCGGCGTCCGCTGAGCGTGATCGCCTCGTCCAGCGCCTTGAGGTAGCGCGTACCGCTGTCCGGCTCGAACTTGGGCAGCACGAATCCGGACAGCACGTCCAGGGCGTCGCCCAGCCGCTCGGTCAGGTCGGTGATCTGCTCCGGGTGGCGGACCCGGATGAACAGCAGCGGGCCCTCGACCCCGGAGCGGGCGAACTCGGCCAGTTGCTCGACCAGGTTCTGCTCGGCGCCGACCACCTCGCGGTCGTCGATCGAGTCCTCCAGGCACAACACCATCGAGGTCACCCCGCGGGCGGCCTGCTTGACGATGTCCGCCGCGAGCGTGCGGCGGGTCGCGGGGCTGTACAACGTCGCGCCGAGGGCGGCGGCCAGGACGGCGGCGTCGCTGTCCCGGTCGAAGGTCTCCGGCGGGCGGTGGAACAGATGATCGCGGACCGCATCGTCCAGGTAGCCGAAATGCCGCATCGTGATCTGATCCCCCTCGACTGACGGTGGTGGTGGCAAAGGCGCGTCGGGGCGGGAAACCCGTACGCGCCCGGTGGTACGAAAAAGGCGCATTCGCGCCCGGCCGGTGAGCCGCCGGCAGGCGCTGCCTACGGTAACCGAAAAGCAAAATCGAAGGCGTACGATCCGGTTATAGGACCATGTGTTCACACAATCGTCACGAGCCCGCCCCACGTTGAGCGCAGCTCCTTCGGGACGGCAGGATGGGCGCATGACCCAGGTGATGTCCAAGGGAGCGAATACGGCCCTCCCGGCCCGGTCCGTGCGCGTGGTGCTCGAATGGCGGCCCGGAGCCGGTGTGCCGGACATGGACGCCTCGGCGCTGCTGCTCGGCGCGAACAACAAGGTGCGCGACGACGCCGATTTCGTCTTCTACAACCAGCCCCGGCACCCGTCCGGCACGGTCGTCCACGAGGGCAAGAACACCACTCCGAACCGCTGCACCGACGGCGTCCGGGTGGACGTCGCCGCGCTCGGCCACGATGTGCAACACGTGATCGTGGCCGCATCCGCGGACGGCGGCACGATCGGCTCGGTGCCCGGCCTCGTCCTTCGACTGTACGACGCCGACGGCGGCGCCGAGCTGCTCAACTTCCCGATCACGGGAGCCGACGCCGAGACCGCGTTCGTCTTCGGCGAGATCTACCGGCGGGCCGACCAGTGGAAGTTCCGCGCGGTCGGGCAGGGCTACGCGAGCGGTCTCGCGGGCCTGGCGACCGACTACGGCATCAGCGTCGACGACGAGCCGAGCGCCCCGGCACCCGCACCGGCCCCGATGCCGTTGCCGCCGGTGCACCAGTCCCCGCCGACCGCGCCGGCCCCGCCGCCGCCCCCGATGCTCCGCGACGGGCCGCCGGCACCGCCCGCGTACCAGGAACCGGCGCCCACCGCCGTCCTGCCGCAGTACGGCCAGGGCACGCTGCCCGCGCCGCCCGCCCCGACACCACCGGCGCAGCCGCAGGGCGTGCTGCCGATCTCCGGCAACACCCCGTACGGCGGCGCGCCCGTGCCGCCGCCTCCGCCGCGCCACGACGGCCCGATGATCCCGCCCCCGCCGGCACCGCACACGATCGGCGGCCCGCCGCCCGGCTACCCGCACACCCCCGCCGGCGGCGCGCCGCTCCCGCCGCCGCCCGCCATGGGCGGCACCCCACCGCAGGGCTTCCCGGGACCCGGCACGCCCGCCCACGGGATGGCCTTCCAGACCCCGCCGGGCGTGATGCACATGCCGCCGGGCGGCCCGCAGCTACCCGCGCCGGGCCAGTACTCGCCGGCCCACGGCGTGCCGCAGCCCCCCGGGCCGTACACGCCCTCGCACGGCGCTCCGATGCCGCCCGGAACCCCGGCACAGGGCATGGGCATGCCGCCGCAGCAGTACCAGGGCACCCCGCCGCAGGGTCAGGGCGGCCCGCCGCAGTTGCGCCGGCTGGACTCGCCGCCGCAGGGCCCGCAGTTCCAGGGCTGAGCCCACCCACGGGCCCGGCTGCCGCCGCGGATGGCGGCAGCCGGGCCCGGTGCGGTCCACCGGCGCCCGCTCACTTGTAGCCGCGCGCCCACAGCAGCCCCCAGTTGTACTGCCGGTCCAGCTCGGCCTGGTAGCCGTGCACGTAGCGCACCTCGCGCCGGACCACGATCTCGTCGCCGTGGTTCTCCACCACCGCGACCGCGCACGTGTGCGCCTCGCGGGCATGCTCGTCCAGCCGCACCTCGATCGGCAGACCCGCGTTCGGGAACAGCGTGACCACCCCGTTGACCTGATCGAACGCCGGGATGCCCTCGTAGATGTAGACGAAGATCAACAACCGGCGCACGTTGCGTGCCTGGTCGATGTTGATGAACAACGTCTCGCCCGACGCCGATCCGGATCGGTCGTCGGTGTCCAGCCGGACATACGGCGGCTGACTGAACGACCCGTACAGGTTGCCCAGCGCCTGGACCACGCCCTTGGAACCGTCGCTCATCTCCCACATGCAGCCGAGGTCGAGGTCGATCTTCTGCGGCAACGGCGGCGCCTGCACCGCGAGGGGCCGGAACAGACCCCCGCTGCGCTGTCTCGGCGGCGCCTCCTCGACCTGCGGATTCCAGTGCAGATTGACCCGCAGCGTCCCGGTCGCGGAACCGGCCTGGGTCAGTGAGACCTCGGGCGTCGAACGGGTCAGCGCGACCTTGTGCCCGCCGTGCTCGGGCTCGCGTTCGATCAATCCCCGACGCCAGTCGAAAAGCGGCATCAAGCCCTCCCTGGTCCCCCGGCCGGCACGCGTACGCGTAGTGGCGGCTTCAGTACACAACATAACCGGGCTCGAAAAAACCGGTACCGCGCCCGAATTGCTCGGGCGCGGTACCGGTCGTGGTCCTGCGCGTCACCTGCGGCCGGCGGGCTAGGCCTCGGCCTTGGTCTCGCCGTTCTGCCCCGGAACGTGACCGATCCGCTTGTTGCGCATGATCGAGGAGATCAGCGCGACGCCGATGAAGCCGACCCCGATCACACCGGTGATCACCTCGTGGATCTCCCACTTGATCGACAGCAGCAGGATGCTCGCCAGGGCGCCGATCGCGTACATCGCGCCGTGCTCCAGGTAGACGTAGTCGTCCAGCGTGCCCTGGCGCACCAGGTAGACCGTGAGCGACCGGATGTACATCGCGCCGATGCCCAGACCCAGCGTGATCATCAGCAGGTCCTGGGTGATCGCGAACGCACCGACCACACCGTCGAAGGAGAACGAGGCGTCGAGCACCTCGAGGTAGAGGAACATGAAGAACGCGGCCTTGCCGGCGGCGAGCTGCACGGGCTTGGGCCCGCCGCGTCCCTCGGCCTTGGCCGGCTCCGCGCCCGCCTCGTCCTCGTCCTCTTCGTCGTTGATGTGCGCCAGCGTGCCGTGCGTCTCGAAGTAGTCCGAGAGTCCGCCGACACCCAGGTAGGCGATCAGGCCGAGCACGCCGGCCACCATCACCGTGCCCTCCTTGTGCGCGGGCGAGAGCGTCTGGGCCACGACCACGAGGGTGATCAGCGCGATCAGCGTGGAGAGCACATCGAAGTTGGCGAGCTTGCCGGTGAAGCGCTCCAGCGGGCCGATCCACCGGTGCTCACGCTCGTCGTCGAACATGAAGTCCAGGAAGATCATCAACAGGAACAGGCCACCGAAGGCGGCGATCGCCGGATGCGCCTCGTCCAGGTGCTGCGCGTAGGTCATCCCGTCGATCATCTTGTCGTCGTGGAACGCGAGGTCGACGACGTCCACCGGACCGATTCCGGCGGTCAGGCTGACGATGAGCAACGGGAAGACGAGCCGCATGCCGAAGACGGCGATCAAGATGCCGACCGTCAGGAACATCTTCTGCCAGAAGGCATTCATCTTCTTGAGGACGGTGGCATTTACTACAGCGTTGTCGAAAGACAACGAGATCTCGAGGATCGACAGGATCAGCACGATGCCGAATCCGGTCGCCCCCCAAAAATAAGCGGCGACGGCGAGACCGGCCACCGTCACGCCGAACGACCAGCCGAACGTACGGATTACCACGGATGAGGTCCTTATCTACCTGGGGATTGCATCTCCGGGTGGGTCATCAGGAAGACCGGCCCTCACTCCCCCCACCCGAGAAACCTCGGGAAAGGCGTCAGGGCCGGCCCCACCGGGTGACCGACCCTGACACACACCGTCAGCACGTACTCATTGCACGCTGACGCCGAAGTCGAGTGCGATCCCCCGCAGGCCCGAAGCGTACCCCTGCCCTACTGCGCGGAACTTCCACTCCCCCTGGTAACGGTAAAGTTCTCCAAAGATCATGGCTGTCTCGCTTGACGCATCCTCCGTGAGGTCGTAACGCGCCAGCTCGTTGTTGTCCGCCTGATTCACGATCCGGATGTAGGCGTTGCGGACCTGTCCGAAGGTCTGCCCGCGCATCTCGGCGTCGTAGATCGAGACCGGGAACACCACCTTCTCGACCTGCTCCGGAACGGCCATCAGATCGACGAGGATCACCTCGTCGTCGCCGTCACCGTCGCCCGTGAGGTTGTCGCCGGTGTGCTCGATCGAACCCTCGGGGCTCTTGAGATTGTTGTAGAAAACGAAATAGTCGTCGCCGAGCACCTTGCCCGCACCACCGCACAGCAGCGCACTCGCGTCCAGGTCGAACGAGGCGCCCGTGGTGGCACGCGCGTCCCAGCCCAGACCCACCAGCACATTGGTGAGGTTGGGTGCGGCCTTGCTCAGCGAGACGTTTCCGCCCTTGGCGAGGGTGACCCCCATCGATTCCTCCTGATCGTCGTACATTCGCTTCAACCTTGCCATGCCCCCGACCCGGCGGGACCCCCTTTTTGCACAGCTCAAGGCATGCCCGAGGGGATCTTCGACAGCGATCTGCACACGACCCACCAGGGTCCGGGACGGCGAACGCCCGCCGACCGCGGCTGCGGTCGGCGGGCGTTCGTTGATGTCTCGCCGGTCAGACGTTGACCCCGAAGTCCTTGGCGATACCGCGCAGGCCGGAAGCGTAGCCCTGGCCCACCGCGCGGAACTTCCACTCCGCGCCGTTGCGGTACAGCTCGCCGAAGACCATCGCGGTCTCCGTGGACGCGTCCTCGGTGAGGTCGTACCGGGCGAGTTCCTTGTTGTCGGCCTGGTTCACGATGCGAATGAACGCGTTGCGGACCTGACCGAAGCTCTGCTGCCGCGTCTCGGCGTCGTAGATCGAGACCGGGAAGACGATCCGCTCCACGTCGGCCGGAACACCCGCCAGGTTGACCTTCAGCGCCTCGTCGTCGCCCTCGCCCTCACCGGTGGTGTTGTCACCGGTGTGCTCGACGGAGCCGTCGGGGCTCTTGAGGTTGTTGAAGAAGACGAAGTGCCCGTCCGACGGCGCCTGACCGCCTCCGTTGAGCAGGATCGCGCTCGCGTCGAGGTCGAAGTCCGTGCCGGTGGTCGTACGCACATCCCAGCCCAGGCCGACCAGAACAGCGGTGAGGCCCGGAGCCTCCTTCGAGAGCGAGACGTTGCCGCCCTTGCTCAGGCTGACGCCCACGAGTCCTCCAAAGGTTCATGGAGCAACTGGTGCCCCGGAATTTTCGCCTACAGACGTGACAACGCGCCGATCCTAGTCAGGAGTTCCTGACCGACGGGAGTCTCGCCGCGGCATGGGTACCCCGACCCGACCCGGCCTACACCGGATCAGACGCTCGCGAGCGCCTTCAGGTACTCCGCCTGGTCACGGGCGTCCGGGATCGCGTTGACCACGCTCCACTTGATCACGCCCTCCTTGTCGATGACGAAGGTCGCACGGACGGCGCAACCCTTGTCCTCGGCGAAGACGCCGTACGCCTGCGCGACGCCACCGTGCGGCCAGAAGTCCGAGAGCAGCGGATACTCGTAGCCCTCCTGCTCGGCGAACACACGCAGCGAGAACGGCGCGTCGCACGACACGGCCAGCACCTGCACGTCGTCGTTCTGGTAGTTCGGCAGGTCGTCCCGCAGCGCGCAAAGCTCCCCGGTGCACACACCGGTGAACGCGAACGGATAGAAGACCAACAAAACGTTCTTCTCACCACGGAAGTCCGCCAGCCGAACAACCTCGCCGTGCTGGTTCTTGAGCTCGAACTCGGGTGCCTTGCTACCAACCTCGACAGCCACGATGCAATCCCCTTCTCCCAGGCGCCATCCGCCTCTCCCCCCGAGCCTAACCACCCCCGCCCCACCACCCGGCCCCACCCAGCCCACCGGAACAACCAACCCGACCAACCTTCGAGACCAAGCAGCCTCCGGGCCCTCAAGCCGAATCAGCCCAACCAAAGGCTTGAGGCCACCCAGCCCGGCGACCGACGCATGAGGCGAACCCAGCCCGGCCGGCACTTGACGCCACTCAGCCCCACCGGCACTTGAGGCGAAACAGCCCCGCCGGCGCATGAGGCGAATCAGCCCCGCCGGCGTTTGAGGCGAAACAGCCCCGCCGGCGTTTGAGGCGAACCCAGCCCGGCCGGCGCATGAGGCCAAGGCAGCCCGCCCGGCGCCTGAGGGCAACCCCGCCCCCGGGCCCCCAGCGTTCGCCCCCCGACCCAACGGGCAGTATGCGAGCATGTCGATCGAGTCCGTGTGCGGCCCATGGGGCACCGCCTCCATGCCCACCCCCAAGCAACGCGCACGCGCCCTCACCGCCTGGGACGCCTTCCGCGACCTGGCCGCCCAGGTCGACCCGGACGCCCCCTCCCGCCTCCCCGGCTGGAACGCCCGCGCCGTGATCACCCACCTCGCCTCCTGGCCGGAGGCCCCCCTGCTGGCCCGCCTGCTCGCAGAGGCAAGCGGTCGACGCTCCCCCGACACCGCCCCGATGCACCAGGACGACGTCAACGCCCGCCTGGTCGACACCCATCGCGACGCCACGACCGAGGAACTGCTCGCCGCCCTCGACGACGGCCGCACCCGACTCGCGGCGGCCTTCGACGCGACCGCCCAGGACCCGACCCTGGCCCTGGCCCGTACCGGTTCCCAGGTAGGCCCCGTCCCGCTCCTCACCCAGCTCGGCGCGATCGCCTACGAACTGGCCGTACACGCGCTCGACCTGGCCCCCTGCGGCGCCGACGAACCGCCCCCCGCGCTCCTCGACGCCGGCGTCCTGGCCCTGGCCGACATCACCGGCGCCCTCGCCGCCCGCCACGGCGTCCGAGCCCGCACCGGCCTGGCCGTACCCGGCGGCGGCTGGGGCTTCGCCGCCCCCGGCGCCGACGGCACCGGCTGGGAGGTCTTCCCCCTACCCCCCGGCCGCCCCACCCTCCCCGCCGTCGAGGCCCGCTCCGCCGCCCTGCTCCTGGACGCCTCCGCAGGCCGCCGCGCCGTCCCGGGCCTGCTCGCCCGACGCGACCTCAAGCCGCACAACCTGCCCGGCCTGCTCGCCCTGGCCCCGCTCCTGGACCACGTCCCCGGCCTCCCGGGCGGCCCCGCGCTGCGTCTGACCGCAACCGCCCTGGGCAGCTTCGGCCGAATGACCGCCCTCCTGCCCACCCTCCCCCGCTTCCGCCCCTGAACGCCGCCGAACACCCGGAGCGCCCAGCCCCGACCCGCCACCACCACACCGAAACAGCAAAACCCCGACCAGTGACCAAAGTCACCGCCCGGGGCCTCACACTCGCTGCTCACCAACCGCAGCCGTACAGCTCGTCTGCTTACCGCAGTGGCATCGGTTTACTTCTTGCCGCTGCGCACCGCCTTGGGCGACACCAGACGGGTCGCCGACCAGTCCTTGACGGCGCCGAAGCTCGTCGTGCGGGCCAAGCCCGCCGTCGGCGCGGCCTCACCGATGTCCGAGGGTTCTACATATCCGTCCCGGCCGGTCTTCGGGGTCAGCAGCCAGATATGGCCGCCATCCGTGAGCGTGGCGAGGGCATCCACGAGGGTGTCGACGAGATCGCCGTCATCGTCGCGGAACCACAACAGAACGACGTCGGCAACGTCTTCCTCGTAGTCCTCATCGACGAGTTCGTTGCCGGTGAGTTCCGCGATCTCCTCGCGCAACTCCTCGTCCACGTCGTCGTCGTAACCGAGCTCCTGGACCACCTGTCCGGGCTGGAACCCAAGTCGAGCAGCCGAGTTGGCCCGCTCTTCCGCGTGGTCCGCGGTCGCGCTCACGAATCAACCTCCCTTGTCCGGCCCCACAACGCTTCGGGGCTCACGCGCGTAAGTCCACACGCGCCAGGCTGTTCGCGCAAGTACCCAGGTCACGTACTTGCGCAAACGCCACTCCACGCCCTGTGCGGAAGCTACCCCGACCGGGTGTGGATCACGCAACGTATTCGAGGGTCCAGCCTGACAGAAGAAAACCCACCGGGTCCGCCGGGGCCGTCCGGCGGTCGGATCCACCCCGCCCACGTGGAGCCGGTCGCCGCGATTGGTGCCCGCATCGGCTCCGACCTCGCGGCCGAAGGGGTGCGAAAGCCCTCACACCCTCCCAGGGGAACTACGCCAGTGCGCTGTCCGTATGACAGTCGGCGTAAGGTCTTGGAGGTTCACGGTTGCATCACCCCGCAATCGCGAACCGCCGCGAGGAGCGTCCGGTGACAGCCGGACGATCAGGGCAGCTCCGCTCCTTTCGCGGTAGCCGAACACGGATCGGGCTCGGTACATGAGATGCAGGCGGGCACCCCGCCGGTCCATTACCGGTCGGTAGAGATGACGGATCCAACGTCCGGGTACCACGATGGGGACGGCGCGACACCGCTCAGGGTGGTCGACCCCGCTCTCGCGCGGGGAGGGTCCCCATCTACCGATAAGGCGAAGGAACAGCGTGGCTTCCGGACGAGAGCGCTTCTCGATCATCAGCGACGGCCTCCCGAGCCAGCTCCCCGACATCGATCCGAACGAGACCGGGGAATGGCTGGAGTCGCTGGACGCAGTCATCAACGAGCAGGGCCGCCAGCGAGCCCGCTACATCATGCTCAAGCTGCTCGAACGGGCCCGTGAACGACAGGTCGGCGTGCCGGCTCTGCGCAGCACGGACTACATCAACACGATTGCCCCGGAGAGCGAGCCCTGGTTCCCCGGCGACGAGAACATCGAGCGGCGCATCCGTGCGTTCGTGCGGTGGAACGCCGCGATCATGGTGTCGCGGGCGAACCGCCCGGGGCTGGGGGTCGGCGGTCACATCGCCACCTACGCGTCGTCGGCGAGCCTGTACGAGGTCGGCTTCAACCACTTCTTCCGCGGCAAGGACCACGGGGAATCGGGCGACCAGATCTACTTCCAGGGACACGCGTCCCCGGGCATCTACGCACGTGCCTTCCTGGAGGGACGCCTCAGCGAGGCACAGCTCGACGGGTTCCGCCAGGAGAAGTCGGCCGCCCCGAACGGGCTGCCCAGCTACCCGCACCCGCGGATGATGCCGGACTTCTGGGAATTCCCGACCGTCTCGATGGGCCTGGGCCCGCTCGGGGCGATCTACCAGGCCCGGTTCAACCGGTACCTGCACAACCGCAACATCAAGGACACCTCGCGCAGCCACGTGTGGGCCTTCCTCGGCGACGGCGAGATGGACGAGCCCGAGTCGCTCGGCAACATCGGCCTGGCCGCCCGTGAGGAGCTGGACAACCTCACCTTCGTGATCAACTGCAACCTGCAGCGGCTCGACGGTCCGGTGCGCGGCAACGGCAAGATCATGCAGGAGCTGGAGTCGTACTTCCGCGGCGCCGGCTGGAACGTGATCAAGGTCGTCTGGGGTCGCGACTGGGACCCGCTGCTGGCCCAGGACACCGACGGCGCGCTCGTGAACAAGATGAACACGACGCCCGACGGCCAGTTCCAGACCTACGCGGTGGAGTCCGGCGCATACGTGCGCGAGCACTTCTTCGGCGACGACGCGCGGCTGCGCCGGATGGTGCAGGACCTGTCCGACGAGGACATCCAAAAGCTCGGTCGCGGCGGGCACGACTACCGCAAGGTCTACGCGGCCTTCAAGTCGGCACGTGAGCACGTCGGCCAGCCGACGGTGATCCTGGCGCAGACGGTGAAGGGGTGGACGCTCGGCCCGAACTTCGAGTCGCGCAACGCCACGCACCAGATGAAGAAGCTCACCAAGTCGGACCTGAAGGCGTTCCGCGACCGGCTCTACCTGCCGATCTCGGACGAGCAGCTCGAAGGCGACGTCCCCCCGTACTTCCACCCCGGTGAGAAGTCCGAGGAGATGGAGTACATGCGCGAGCGGCGCGCCGCGCTCGGTGGTTCGCTGCCGCAGCGGTTGGACCGGTCCAAGGCGCTCAAGCTGCCCGGCGACCCGGTCTACAGCGTGCTGAAGAAGGGCTCGAAGCAGCCGGTCGCCACGACGCAGGCGTTCGTGCGGCTGCTCAAGGACCTGATGCGCGACTCCGAGATCGGCAAGCGGTTCGTGCCGATCGCTCCGGACGAGTACCGCACGTTCGGCATGGACGCGATGTTCCCGACCGCGAAGGTCTACAACCCGCACGGGCAGACCTACGACTCGGTCGACCGTGAGCTGCTCCTGTCCTACAAGGAGTCGGCGCAGGGTCAGATGTTGCACGACGGCATCTCCGAGGCCGGTTGTGTGGCGTCGCTGATCGCGGCGGGCTCGACGTACTCGACGCACGGCGAGCAGATGATCCCCGTGTACGTCTTCTACTCGATGTTCGGGTTCCAGCGCACCGGCGACCAGTTCTGGCAGATGGCCGACCAGCTCAGCCGCGGCTTCGTGCTCGGCGCCACGGCCGGTCGCACCACGCTGACCGGCGAGGGCACCCAGCACGCGGACGGGCACTCGCAGCTCCTGGCCTCGACCAACCCGGCCTGTGTGGCGTACGACCCGGCCTTCTCGTACGAGATCGCGCACATCGTCAAGGACGGTCTGCGGCGGATGTACGGCGAGAACGCCGAGGACATCTTCTACTACATGACGGTCTACAACGAGCCCATCGCGCAGCCGGCGGAGCCCGCGAACGTCGACGTGGACGGCATCCTCAAGGGTCTGTACCTCTACCAGGACGGTCCCGCCAAGGAGGGCGCGCTGCGTGCCCAGATCCTCGCCTCCGGTGTCGGTATGCCGTGGGCGCTGGAAGCGCAGAAGTTGCTCGCCGAGGACTGGAACGTGGTCGCCGACGTGTGGTCGGCCACGTCCTGGAACGAGCTGCGGCGCGACGCGGTCGCGGCGGAGGAGCACAACCTGCTCCACCCCGAGGCCGAGCCGCACATCCCGTACGTGACCCGAGTACTCGACGGCCGGCCCGGCCCGGTGGTGGCGGTCAGCGACTGGATGCGGGCCGTCCCGGACCAGATCTCGCGTTGGGTCCCGGCCGACTTCGCGTCGCTTGGCACCGACGGCTTCGGCTTCGCGGACACCCGCGGTGCGGCGCGGCGCTTCTTCCACGTGGACACCGAGTCCGTCGTGGTGGGCGTGCTGTCCGAGCTCGCCCGGCGCGGCGAGATCGAGCCCGGGATCGTCACGAAGGCGATCGAGAAGTACGAACTCCTGGACGTCAAGGCGGCCGGAGTGGGCACGGTCGGCGGCGACGCCTGACCGGCGAATGACCCGGCCGTGGCCCCGATCCGTTCGCGGATCGGGGCCGCGGCCGTTATTGCCGAGCCTTCGGGATTGCCCGGGGACTAGACTCTCGGGGCCGGCCGCGGGACTTCGGCTGCGACTTTCGGAATCGCCTCTTAAGCGTCACTTCGCTGTTCGCGCCTCCATTCCCCGGCCGGCATCAATTTTGTCCGGTCGAGGGGATATCTGGTGGATCGCCGGGATCTGGTCGCGTGCGAAGACGTGGTGATGTTCGTCAACGCGGCGGTGACCGCGACCGGCCAGCGCGAGTTCCGCGACGACGCGGACACCCAGCGGCTGTCGGTGGAGTTCCTGCACGAATACATCGTGGGCAACTACCGCGAGCTCTATGCCGCCACCCTCGCGCTGGACATCAACGACTTCAACGCGGCCCTGATCGTCCGGAACCTGCTGGTGAGCAGCCGCGAGCTGACTCCCGAGGTGCGTCGGCGCGAGGGCGAGCTGATCGCGCGCAGGCTGGAGTTGATGGCCCCGCAGCGGGTCTGGAAGCTCTTTCGCGAGTTGGCCCGACGAGGCGTGAACAACCGACGCACCCGGGCGATCATGCGGGATTGGACGACGGGCCGCCGTGATCCGGTCTTCGACGCGGTGAAGTATCGCGCCGGGGTGAAGGCGACGATGCGGCACGCGCATCTGGAAGTGCCCGCGGAGACGGGGACCTTCCTGTTCACGCCGCCGCGCCGGGTCCCGGTGTTCACCACGCCGTTGTTCGAGACGTGGCGGCAGGCGCACTACGCGCAGCGCGCGCTCTACGACCTGCCCTACAGCGTCGCCGAGGGGCTGGCCTCCGCGCACGGCATCAAGCGCGCGACGTTCCTGGAGAAGATCGCCCCGCAACTGACCCGCCTGGAGCGGTTGCGCCTGCAGACGGCGGGCGAGCGGGCCGGCGTCGGGGCGGTCAAGGCGGATCTCGGCGAGATGCGGCTGACCCGGCTCGCGTCGTACGTACTGTCCCTGTCACAGGCCGAACGGGCGGCCCGACACGACGAGTTGCGCCATGCGATGACCGTCTCGGCCCGTCGGGTGGCCGGTGCCGCCGCGGGGACGTGGGGGCGGGTCGTCGCGGTGCTCGACGACAGCTTCTCCTCGTTCGGTTCGACGGCCAAGCGGCAACGTCCGTTGGCCGTGGCGCTCGCGTGTCGGTTCCTGTTGAAGGCGCTCGCCGGGGAGTTCACCGGACTGTGGACCTCGGGGACGCACGATCCGCTGCTGGTCCGGCCGAGCGGGCCGACGCCACTGGGCCACCGACTGATCGACGCGCTCGAATTGGCACCCGACCGCCTGATCGTGGTCTCGGACGGGTGGGACAACAGCCCGCCCGGCCTGGCCGCCGAGGTGTTGCGGGTGTGGCGCGAGCGGTTGGACCCGAAGGAGGCGACCACCGTGGTGCATCTGAACCCGGTGTACGACGCGCAGGGCTTCGACGTGAAGCGATTGTCGGCGAGCGTGCCGACGGTGGGGGTGCGCGACGCCGAGGACGTCCCGGCCCTGATCGAGTTGGCCCGGTTCGCCGAGGGGCGGGCCGGATTCGCGGAACTGCGCCACTACCTGGCTGATCGCCAGGACCGGTTCCGTATCCGGAAGGCGGCGGCGTGAACGGGACTTTCGCGGCGACCGGGCTGGTCGCCCGGCCGGCCCAGGTGTGGGGCGCGGTCCGGCTGGTGCCGCTGGTGCGCGAGGAACCGCTGGAGGGCCTGCGGCTGGATCGGCGCGTGTACGGGGTCGGCGACCCCTCGATCGTCGACGTCGGCGACGGCTCCTGGTACCGGTCCTTCATCCCGCACGCCTTCGTCGCGTCGTGGGATCCCGAGGGCGACCCGACGGCGGCCTTCGGCACCCAGCTCCAGGAACGCCCGGTCACGCCGCGCAACGCGCGGATGAAGATGCCGCCCAGGCGCGCGGTGCGCCGGATGGCCCGCGGCGTGGGCGGCAACCGACTGCGTTTCCTGCCGATGCACCTGGCCCTGGAGGGGTATCTCGCGTTGCACTTCGGCGGCCCCTCGATGGTGTGGGAGGAGTGGACCGACCGGGCCGTGCGCGAGGGGTTGACGCCGCGGATGGAGGAGGCGTACTGCGGGTACGCCGTGCGCGGTCTGGCCGACGCGCTCAAGGTGTTCGAGATCCACCCGCGTCAGTGCGGGGTCGCGCTCTACGTCGCGGACACGCTCGCGAGCGTGTTCGTGGTGCCGCATCCCTCCGACTACCGGGCCCTGCACGCGACCCTGCTCGAAGACCTGTACGGCGAGGTGCTGTTCCACTACGCCACCTACGTCGAGGCGGTCCCGGACTTCGTCGTGGAGATCGAGGCCGAGCGGGTGTCCTCGCCGGCGGACCTGCGCCGCGCGGCGGACGGACAGGTCGGGGCCTGGGAGCGGTTCCACCACCTGATGTTGTCCGGGCTCACCGGCGAGGGCGCGTACACGCACGAATCGGTGTACCGCCTGGGGCCGTTCGAGCTGTCCCGGTTCCTGCCCTCGTTCCGCCTCGACGAGGAGAACCACATCGGCGAGCGGATCACCCACCAGGACGGCCGGCTGGCGTACTGCAAGACGTTTCGGCTCTCCCCGGCCCAGACCCGCCGGGGGCACCTGCTCACCACGCTGCACGCGCACGACTGGGCCCTGGACGCCACGGCGACCGCGTTGCACAGTACGCCGTCCGCGTTGGCCCGGCGCATCCGCGAATCGGGCTTCGAGGGCATGCTCCGGCAACACGAGGTGGACCGCCTGGAGCGCGAGGGACGCCGCCGCGGCTGAGCCGCCCCGCGCCGGATCGGCGGCGGGGCGGTCTCCGGGCGGGGCGGTCTGCGGCCGGGTTCAGTCGCGGTCGTTGAAGGTCGCCGTCATGTCCGGGTAGCGCGCCCCGGTGACCTGCTCGGCGATCGGTTCGAGGGCGGCCAGTTCGGCCTCGGTGAGCACCAGGTCGACCGCGCCCACGTTCTCCGTCAGGCGGTGTCGCTTGGTGGTGCCCGGGATCGGCACCACCGACAGGCCCCACGCCGCGGTGCGCGAGTGCACCCAGGCGAGCGCGACCTGCGCGGGGGTGGCGTCGTGGGCCCGGGCGATCGTGTGCAGCGGCGCCAGGATGGCCGCGTTCGCGGCGGCGTTGTCGCCGGTGAAGCGCGGCTGGGAGCGGCGGAAGTCGCCTTCCGGCAGGGTCTCCGCACTGGCCCAGGCGCCGGTCAGAAAGCCCCGACCCAGCGGCGAGTAGGCGACCAGTGCCGCGCCCACCGCGCGGGTGGCCGGCACCACGCCGTCCTCGATGTCGCGGGTGAACAGGCTCCACTCCGACTGCACGGCGGCGATCGGGTGCACGGCCGCCGCCGCGTGCAACTCCTTGGCGGTCACCTCGGACAGGCCCAGGTGTCGCACCTTGCCCTCGCGCACCAGCTCCGCCATCGCGCCGACGGTCTCCTCGATCGGCACCCGGACGTCGCGGCGGTGCATGTAGTACAGGTCGATCACGTCGGTGCGCAGCCGACGCAGACTGGCCTCGGCCGCCTGCTTGACGTAGGCCGCGTCGCCGCGCACCTCCCGCTCCCCCTCGGGCGTGACGGTGATCGAGAACTTGCTGGCCAGGGTGACCCGTTCGCGCCGGCCGCCCTCGGCGAGGAAGGCTCCGAGCAGTTCCTCGTTGGTGTGCGGGCCGTAGACGTCCGCGGTGTCGAACAGGGTGACACCCAGGTCGAGGGCACGTTCGAGCGTGGCCACCGACTCGTCGTGCTCGGCCCCCGCGTAGAAGGCGCTCATGCCCATGCAACCCAGGCCCTGTGCGAAGACCTCGGGACCGTCGCTACCCAGCTTGAGAGTGCTCATCGTCGTTACTCCGCTCCGCGTCCGCGTACGTCTCGATCTTGTAGTCGATCACGAGCAGGCAACTCTGGAGATCGCTGATCCGGTTGCGGACCTCCTCGCGGTGGTCCTCCAGCAACTCTCGGCGTGCGGCCCGGGTCTCGTCGCCCAGGCGGATCATCTCCGCGTAGCGAAGCATGTCCGCCACCGGCATCCCGGTCAGCCGCATCTTGCCGACGAACTCCAGCCAGTCCAGATCGTGGTCGCTGTAGCGACGACGACTGCCCCGCCCGTTCCCGTCTCCTCCCGCCCGGGGGCCCTGCCGGCTCACGTGCCGCATCAGGCCGATCCGCTCGTACCAGCGCAGCGTGTGCGCGGTCAGACCGGTGCGTTCGACCACTTCACCGATCGAGTACTTGCCGACCTCGTAGTCCTCGGGTGTGGTGACCTGTTGCGTGGCCGACATCGGTGAGCCTCCGGTGGGAAGCCCGCCCCGGTGGGACGGGCACGACACGAACGCTACGGAGTTGGAGCGCACTCCAAGCAAGCACGAATCCTCACGCCCGGGTCAATCCCGCGTGCATCTCCCACACCAGCACCTCGGCCGGGCCGTCCGGGAAGGCGGTGAGCCGCAGCCCGTCGGCGTCGGACACCCGCACCGCGTCACCCGCCGCGAGCACGCCGGCCCCTTCCAGGTCGACGATCCCGCGGGCGACGAACACGTGCACGAACGGTGCGTCCGGCAGCGTCACGGTGCCGGACGCAGGCAGGTGCGCCGCGTGCAGCGCGGCGTCCTTCTGGTGGATCCGGATCGCCGCGTCGTGGCCGGGGCGACCGGACGCGACCGGCACCAGGTCACCGCGGGCCAGCTCGGCCCGCACGTCCTGCTGTTGGTAGCCCGGCGCGATCCCGTCCTCGTCGGGGACGACCCACATCTGCACGAAGTGCACCGGGTCCGAGGAGTCCACGTCGTTGCGCTCCGAGTGCAGGATGCCGCGACCGGCGCTCATCCGCTGGGCCAGGCCCGGATGGATGATCCCGTTGTGGCCCTCGGAGTCCTGATGCACCAGGGCCCCGGACAGGACCCAGGTGAGGATCTCCATGTCCCGATGCGGGTGGGTGTCGAAGCCGGTGCCGGGCGCCACCGTGTCGTCGTTGCTGACCAGGAGCAGTCCGAAATGGGTGTTGTCCGGCGTGTAGTGCCGGCCGAAGGAGAAGCTGTGGTGCGAATCGAGCCAGCCTGCGCGGGTGTGGAAACGTTCGCCGGCCCGGCGCACGTCGAAGGTGGTCATGCCCGGTTCAACCACGGACCGGCGGCGCACTGTTCCCCATGCCCCGCGCCCCGCCGACGAGCGCCCGATTGTCGATGGATCGCCCGTAATCCGGCCCCGATCACCCAGGGTGAACGACCCCGTTGATATCGTTCGCGCGTCGGCGACCGGTTTGTCGCCGACGGCGTCGAACGCAGCGAAGTCCGGTGGGATCCCGGCGCTGTCCCGCAACCGTGATGCCCCGCCCGGACGCCCGGGAGATCGGGGACGAGCCGGGTCGCCTCGTTCGCGCCGACGACATCGGCCTCGCAGGAGGGGCGATCCGTCTCCACGGGTCCCGACGCCTGCCGCGTCGAAGGACCTGGAGTCTTCGTTGAGATCCGTACCCCTGCTTCGTTCCGCCACCGTGCTGCTGTTGGGCGCGCTCGTCCTCACCGGTTGCGGTGACTCGGACGACTCGAAGGACGACAAGGCCCAGGGCACGCCGACCGCGACCGGCGGCTCGGCCGGATCGGGTCCCGACGCCAAGGCGTTCCCGGCCACCGTGGACTCCGGCGGCGGCAAGGTCACCATCGCGAGTGCCCCCAAGAAGATCGTCTCGCTCGCGCCCAGCGCCACCGAGATGTTGTTCGCGATCGGCGCGGGCGGCCAGGTCACCGCGGTGGACGACCAGTCGAACTTCCCGGCGGACGCGCCCAAGACCAAGCTGTCCGGCTTCAAGCCGAACATCGAGGCGATCACCAACTACACCCCCGACCTCGTGGTCGCCTCGGACGACACCGACGGCCTGGTCGCGTCCTTGACCAAGCTGAAGATCCCGGTCGTGCTGACGCCGGCGGCGAAGTCCTTCGACGACTCGTACGCCCAATTGGCCACCCTGGGCACGGCCACCGGGCACAGCAGGCAGGCCGGCGAGGTGGCGACCAAAATGAAGGGCGACATCGCGGCCATCGTCGCCGCGACGCCCAAGCCCGCGAAGCAGCTGAGCTACTTCCACGAGTTGGACAACACGCTCTACACCTCGACCTCCAAGACCTTCCTCGGTCAGGTGTACGCGCAGTTCGGCCTGAAGAACATCGCCGACGACGCGGACAAGGCCGGCACCGGCTACCCGCAGTTGTCCGCCGAATACCTCCTGCAGGCCAACCCCGATCTGGTCTTCCTCGCCGACACCAAGTGTTGCGGCCAAAACGCCGACGTGGTGGGCAAGCGGTCGGGTTGGGACCGGGTGACCGCGGTGCGCAAGGGTGGCGTGGTCGGGCTCGACGACGACATAGCCTCGCGCTGGGGCCCGCGGGTGGTCGAGCTGGTCCGGGCCGTGTCGGAGGCGGTCACCAAGGCCGGCGCGGCGCAGGGCTGACGGCCCTCCCGTGCGCGACCTCCTGCCCGGGCGATCCCGACCGGCGGTACTGCCCCTGCTCGGCGCGGGCGTGCTGCTGGTCGGCGTCGTCGTGCTCGCACTGACCGTCGGGGCGGCCGATCTGCCCGCGAGCGGGGTGCTGCTGGCCCTGCTGGACAAGCTGCCGTGGGTACACCTGGACCATGGCCTGTCCCCGGTCCAGTACGCGGTCCTGATGGACCTGCGGCTGCCCCGGGTGCTGGCCGCGGTGACCGTGGGAGGGCTGTTGGCCATGGCGGGCGCCGGCTATCAGGGCGTCTTTCGCAACCCGCTGGCGGACCCGTACCTGCTCGGCGCCGCCTCCGGCGCGGGCCTGGGCGCGACGCTGGTGATCGTCTACGCCGACGGCAACAGCGTGGGCGGGATCCCGGTGGTGCCGCTCGCCTCGTTCGTCGGCGCGATGGGCGGGGTGCTGCTCGCCTACGGGCTCGGGGCGAGCACCGGCCGCTCGGACGGCACCGCGAACCTGGTCCTGGCCGGCGTCGCGGTCGCCCAGTTCCTGGCCGCCGCGCAGACCTACGTGCAGTCCGCGAACACCGACGAACTGCGGCGGATCTACTCGTGGATCTTCGGCCGGCTGTCCGGCATCGGCTGGGCCGATCTGCGGATGATCCTGCCGTACGCGCTGCTGAGCACCGCGGTGCTGCTCCTGCACGGACGCCTGCTCGACGTCATGTCGGTCGGCGACGAGGAAGCCGCGGGCCTGGGTGTCCGGGCCGGCCGGGTGCGCCTGGTGGTGCTCCTGGCCGCCTCCCTCGCCACCGCGTCGGCGGTCGCGATCAGCGGCCTGATCGGCTTCGTCGGCATCGTCGTGCCGCACATCGTGCGGCGCTTCGTGGGCGGCAGCTACCGCCGGGTGTTGCCCATGTCGCTGCTGTGCGGCGCGGCCTTCCTGGTGCTCACCGACCTGCTCGCCCGGACCATCACCGCGCCCGGCGAGCTGCCGATCGGTGTGGTCACCGCGTTCGTCGGCGCGCCGTTCTTCGTGTTCGTGCTGCGTGGCACCCGCAAGGTGGACGTGTGAGCGCCCGGTTGTTGTTGCGCGACACCGGCGTGGACCGCGACGGGGTTCCGGTGCTGCGCGGGGTGGACGCGGAGGTCGAGCCCGGCGAGTGGTTGGCGGTGATCGGCCCCAACGGCGCGGGCAAGTCCACGCTGCTCAAAGCGGTCGCCGGGCTGCTGCCCTACCTGGGCTCGATCAGCGTGGCCGGCCGCCCGGTCCGCAAACTCACCCGACGCGAATCGGGCCGCGGCATCGCCTACACCGCGCAGACCCCGGTGGTGCCCGCGCAGATGCCGGTGCACGAGTACATCCTGCTCGGTCGCACCCCCCACCTGGGCTACCTGGCCCGCCCCGGGCGGCGCGACCGGGCGATCGCCGACGAGGTGATCGAGCGCCTGGACCTGGGCCCCTTCGCGAGCCGCGACGTGGGCCGCCTCTCCGGCGGCGAACGCCAACGCGTGGTGTTGGCCCGCGCCCTCACCCAGCAGGCACCGGTACTGCTCCTGGACGAGCCGACCACCGCGCTGGACCTGGGTCACCAACAACAGGTGCTGGAGATCGTCGACGGCCTGCGCCGCGACGACGGCCTCACGGTGCTCACCACGCTGCACGACCTGGGCGTCGCCGCGCAGTACGCGGACCGGCTGCTGATGCTGGTCGACGGGCGGCCGGTGGCCTTCGGATCGGCCGCCGAGGTGCTCACCCCCGCGTCGATCGCCGAGCACTACCAGGCGCGGGTATCGGTCGAGCCGGGTCCGGACGGCCGCCCACGAGTGCACCTGATCCGCCCGGGGCACGCGGGCCGAGACAGCGAGGAAGACGCATGAGCACCCTGCCCGGCCCGCGCGAGGCGCCGGCGAACCCGTTGTTGTGGCCGACAGCAATCTGGCGCGACGAGGACGGCGTGCGCCGCCCGGCCCTGCTCTGGCGGGCCGGTCCCGGCTGGCGAATGGCCTCCTCCGCACTGCTCGGCGGCGGCATCGGCGAACGCTCCTGGGTGCTGAACATGCAGGTACGCCCCGGCTACGACCGGATGGACCCGGTCACCCACCTGCACGAGGTCGCCGCGCCCCTGGGCCTGCCGAGCACCCTCGGCGTGGGTCTGATGACCGCCGCCGAGGTCACCGCCTGGACGCACGGCGCCGACGAGGGCGTCGAAGCCGCGGTCACCACCGGCATCGGCATCCCCACCTGGGCCGCCGCCCCGGTCCCCGGCACCCCGGGCATCCCCGCTCCCGGCACCATCAACATCCTCGCCGCCATCCCCGCGCCCCTCTCCGACGCGGCCCTGATCAACGCGATAGCCACCGCCACCGAAGCCAAGGTCCAAGCCCTCCTCACCGCCGGCTACGCCTGCACCGGCACCCCCTCGGACGCCATCTGCATCGCCGCCCACACTCCCCACCCCACCGACCCCCCGGAACCCTTCGCCGGCCCCCGCTCCCTGTGGGGCGCCCGCCTGGCCCGCGCGGTCCACACCGCCGTCCTCCAAGGCGCCCGTGCCGACCACATCCGCCGCCGCGGCCACGACCGCGTTCGCGCCGCTCACGACTCGCCCCGAGCGAGCCCCCACCACTCCCGGCCACGTGACAGAGCAGAATGACCCCGTGACCTCCAAGCCCGATTTGCGTGCCGCCACCGTCCGCAGGCTGGAGAAGTCCGCCGGCGCGCTCGCCGGAGCGGCCCTGGCCAAGATGGACGAGGCACTGCCCTGGTACCGGGACATGCCCGCGGACAACCGCTCCTGGATCGGTCTGGTCGCCCAGGCCGGCATCTCCGCGTTCACCGAATGGTTCCGGCACCCCGAGACGCCGCAGAAGGTCAGCGCCGACGTCTTCGGCACCGCACCGCGCGAGTTGACCCGCACCATCACGCTGCCGCACACGGTGGAATTGATCCGCACCACGATCGAGGTGGTCGAGGCCGAGATCGCCACGCTGGCCGCGCCCGGCTACGAACAGGCGCTGCGCGAGGCGCTGCTGCTGTACTCCCGCGAGATCGCCTTCGCCACCGCGCAGGTCTACGCCCACGCCGCCGAGACGCGCGGCGCGTGGGACGCGCGGCTGGAGGCGCTGGTCGTGCACTCGTTGTTGCGCGGCGAGGCGGACGAGGGCATCCTCTCCCGCGCCTCGGCACTGGGCTGGGGTTCGCCGGACTCGGTCATGGTGGTGGTGGGCAACGCGCCGGACGCGGACTCGCAGGCGGTGGTGGACGGCATCCACCGCGCGGGGCGACATGCCCGACTCAACGTGCTCACCGGCGTCCAGGGCGAACGCCTCGTGGTGATCCTGGGTGGCACCGACGATCCGATCCGGGCCACCCGCTCGCTGATCGGCCAGTTCGGCCCGGGCCCGGTGGTGGTCGGCCCCGAGGTGCCGGACCTGCTGGCCGCGGTGCGCTCGGCCCAGGCCGCGATGTCGGGACACCGGGCGTGCGTGGCGTGGCCGGACGCTCCGCGCCCGGTGTCCGCCGACGATCTCCTGCCCGAACGCGCGCTCGCGGGTGACGCGGAGGCTCGGGAGCAGTTGGTGGAGGAGATCTACATACCTCTGCACGCGGCGGGCTCCGCACTGTTGGAGACACTCTCCGTGTACCTGGAGCAGGCGGCGAGCCTGGAGGGGGCCGCCAGAATGCTCTTCGTACATCCGAATACCGTGCGCTACCGGCTGCGACGTGTGGTCGACGTGACCGGACTCGTACCGACGGAGACCCGTTCCGCATTCACCCTCCAGGTCTCACTGATCCTCGGCCGGCTCGCCGCAATCGAGATCTAGTCGAGACACTCTTGTAGGAAACCCACAAAGCCACCATCGGATCTTCGTCCCTGCCGATAAGGGGCTCACACCCCTCGCAGGAGAGAGGCTTGACCTCGTGCTCGTACTCGTCGCTCCCGGACAGGGCGCCCAGACGCCCGGATTCCTCGCCCCTTGGCTCGACCTCGACGGCGTGGCCGATCGGCTGCGCTGGTGGTCCGCCGTCACGGGCCTCGATCTGATCCACTACGGCACCAAGGCCGACGCGGACGAGATCCGGGACACGGCGGTGGCCCAACCGCTGCTCGTGGCCTCGGGTCTGGTGGCCGCCCTCGCCCTGTTCCCGCACCCCTCCGACGCCTACCGCGTGGTCGGCGCCGCCGCCGGCCACAGCGTCGGCGAGCTGACCGCCGCCGCGGGCACCGGCGTGATCACCGCCGAGTCGGCGATGACCATCGTGCGTGAGCGCGGCAAGGCGATGGCCGCCGCAGCGGCCGTCACGCAGACCGGCATGAGCGCGGTGCTCGGCGGCGACCCGGAGACCGTACTCGCCAAGATCACCGAACACGGGCTGACCCCGGCGAACATGAACGGCGCGGGCCAGATCGTCGCCGCCGGCACCCTGGAGCAGCTCGCCGCGTTCGCCGCCGACCCGCCGGAGAAGGCCCGCGTGCGTCCGCTCGCGGTGGCCGGCGCCTTCCACACCGAGCACATGGCCTCCGCGGTGGACCGGCTGGCCGAGCTGGTTCCGGGCGTCACCGTGCGCGACCCGCGCACCCCGTTCATCTCCAACTCCGACGGGGCCGTGCTGCACGACGGCCGCGACGTGGTCAAGCGGCTGGTCACCCAGGTCTCCAACCCGGTGCGCTGGGACCTGTGCATGGAGACCATGAAGGACCTGGGTGTCACCGGGCTGATCGAGGTGGCCCCGGCCGGCACCCTGACCGGTCTGGCCAAGCGCGCCCTGCCCGGCGTGGAAACGGTCGCCCTCAAGACCCCGGACGACCTGGAGGCCGCCCGCAAGCTGGTCGAGCGGCACGGCAGCCCCAGCACGATCGACGCCTCGCCCACGTGGCGCCTGGTGGTCGCGCCGTTCAAGGGCGTCATCGAGCTCACCGACATCAAGTCGGGCGACGCTCTCGCGCCCGGTGCCCGGGTCGCCACGGTGCGCTCGCACCGCGACGAGCAGAGCATCACCGTTCCGCACGGCGGCACCGTGGTCGAGTGGCTCGTCGAGGACGGCGACCCGGTCGCCCCCGGCATGCCGCTGTTGCGCATCCACCCGCAGAGCTCGCCGTGATCCTCGTCGCGACATCCGCTTCGCATCCGGCCGCGAACCCACCCGGCCTCGAACCCGTACGGGAGGACCACGCGTGACCGCTTCCATCACCCCTCGCGCCGGAGCCGCACACGCGCGCATCCTCGGTGTCGGCGGGTATCGCCCGGCTCGGATCGTGCCCAACTCCGAGCTGGTGGACCGGATCGACTCGTCCGACGAGTGGATCCAGAGCCGTTCCGGGATCAAGACCCGGCGCTGGGCGTCCGCGGAGGAGACCGTCGCGGAGATGTCCATCGCCGCGGCCGGCAAGGCCCTCGCGCACGCCGGTCTGGACGCCTCCCAGGTGGGCTGCGTGATCGTCTCGACGGTCACCCACCTCAAGCAGACCCCGGCGATCGCGACCGAGATCGCGCACCGACTGGGCGCGGGCGGCGGGCGGGCGGCGGCGTTCGACGTCTCCGCGGCCTGCGCCGGCTTCTGCTACGGCGTCACGCTGGCCAGTGACATGGTCCGCGGCGGCAGTGCCGAGTACGTCCTGGTGATCGGGGTCGAGCGACTGAGCGACCTGACCAACCTGGCCGACCGCGGCACCGCGTTCATCTTCGGCGACGGCGCGGGCGCCGTGGTGATCGGTCCCTCCGCCACACCGGGCATCGGTCCCGTCGTGTGGGGTTCGGACGGCTCGCAGTCCGAGGCGATCACCCAGACCGTCGACTGGAACGACCTGCGCGACCGGCCCGAGCAGGACTTCCCCACGCTCAAGATGGAGGGCCAGAAGGTCTTCCGGTGGGCCGTGTGGGAGATGGCCAAGGTGTGCGAACAGGCGCTGGACGCCGCCGGCGTCAAGGCCGAGGACCTGGACGCGTTCATCCCGCACCAGGCCAACATGCGCATCACCGACGCGATGATCAAGGCGCTGAAGCTGCCCGCCGAGGTGCCGGTCGCCCGGGACATCGCCGAGAACGGCAACACCTCCGCCGCGTCCATCCCGCTCGCCATGGAGCGCATGCTCGAAAGCGGCGAAGCGGTCAGCGGCGGAACGGCACTGATCATGGGATTCGGGGCCGGCCTCGTCTACGCGGGCCAGGTCATTACGCTTCCGTAGTCCCCTGTCGGTCGTCGCCGGCCGGACGAGCAACAAAAGCATTACCCGTCACCGCAGAAGATTCGATTCAAGGAGCAACATGGCTGCCAGCCAGGAAGAGGTCCTCACGGGCCTCGCCGACATCGTCAACGAGATCGCCGGCGTCCCGCAGGACGAGGTCGAGCTGGACAAGTCGTTCATCGACGACCTGGACGTGGACTCGCTGTCGATGGTCGAGGTCGTCGTGGCGGCCGAGGAGAAGTTCGAGGTCAAGATCCCGGACGACGACGTCAAGGGCCTCAAGACCGTCCGCGACGCGGTCGACTACATCGTCAAGGCCGCCGCCTAGTTCGCAAGTAGCGCCGGCCGTTCTCCGGGCCGGACCCGCACCCGCGAGTCCGGCCCGGTCCGTCGCAGCCACACCGGGCCCCGGCCCGCCCACCGCCGGACCGCCCGAAACCACAGCGTGAGAGTGAGAAGACAGTGAAGTCGACCGAGCGCAACGATGCCGCGCGAACCGTGGTCGTCACCGGTCTGGGCGCGACCACGCCGGTCGGCGGCGATGTCGCGACCACGTGGTCCGCGCTGCTCGCGGGCACGTCCGGCGCGCGGGCGCTGACCGAGGAATGGGCCGAGCAACTGCCGGTGACCTTCGCCGCGCGGATCGCCGTCGAGCCGCTCGAGGTCATGCCCAAGGTCGAGGCACGTCGCCTGGACCGGTCCGGCCAGTTCGCGATGATCGCCGCGCGCGAGGCCTGGCTGGACGCCGGCTACGCGGCCAAGAACACCGCACCCGAGGACGCCCCGGACGCCCCCGTGGTGGACCCGGTCCGTCTCGGCGTGGTCATCGCGTCCGGCATCGGCGGCGTCACCACCCTGCTCGACGCCTGGGACACCTTCCACGAGAAGGGCCCCCGTCGGGTCGGCCCGCTCACCGTCCCGATGCTCATGCCCAACAGCCCCGCCGCCAACGTCGGCATCGAGCTGGGCGCGCGGGCCGGTGTGCACACCCCCGTCAGCGCGTGCGCCTCCGGCGCCGAGGCGGTCGCCTACGGCCTGGAGATGATCCGTTCCGGCCGCGCCGACGTGGTGGTCTGCGGCGGCACCGAGGCGGCGATCCACCCGCTGCCGATGGCCGCCTTCGCGAACATGATGGCGATGTCCAAGCGCAACGACGAGCCGCAGCGCGCGTCGCGTCCGTACGACAAGGGCCGCGACGGCTTCGTGATGGGCGAGGGCGCGGGCGCCCTGGTCCTGGAGAGTGCCGAGTACGCGGCGGCCCGCGGCGCCCGGGTGTACGCCGAGGTCGCCGGCGCCGGACTCAGCTCCGACGGCCACCACATCGCCCAGCCCGAGCCGACCGGCCGCGACATCGCCCGCGCGATGGCCCTGGCCCTGGAGGACGGCGCGATCGACCCGGCGGAGGTCGTGCATGTGAACGCGCACGGCACCTCCACCCCGGCGGGCGACGTCACCGAGCTCAAGGCGATCCGCGCCACGCTGGGCGACGCGGCGGCCGACAAGGTCACCGTCACCAGCACCAAGTCGATGACCGGGCACCTGCTCGGCGGCACCGGCGCGGTCGAGTCGGTCGCCACGGTGCTCGCCCTGTACCACCGCACGGCACCGCCCACGATCAACGTGGACGACCTCGACGACGAGGTCGACCTGGACATCATCCGGGACGAGCCGCGCACGCTGCCCGACGGCAACGTCGTCGCCCTCAACAACTCGTTCGGCTTCGGCGGCCACAACGTCGTCGTCGCCTTCCGCCGGCTCGGGTGATCCCCGAGCTCCTTGCGCCGGTTCGCGAAGCGTGCCGCCGGGCCGCACCATGCCCGGCGCACGTGCCGCACTCGGCAGGACGGACCAGACAGCCGTGACCGTGATGGACAACCGACCCGGCACCGAGACCGCGTCCGCGCCCGCCGCCGGGCCCACCCGTCCGCACCGCGACGAGGACCCGCGCAACCCGAGGCTGCGGCTGCGCAAGCTGGTCGACCCGGGATCGTACGAGGAGATCTCGGCCTACGAGACCACCTCCGGCACGCTCGCCTGCGTCGGCACCATCAACGGCGCCCGAGTGGTCGCCTACGCGTCGGACCCCACCGTCCAGGGCGGCGCGATGGGCGAGGCGGGCTGCGCCATCGTGGTCGAGGCGTACGAGCGCGCCATGGCCGAACAGGCACCGATCATCGCGCTGTTCCACTCCGGGGGCGCCCGCCTCCAGGAGGGGGTGGCCAGTCTGCACGCGGTGGGCCGGATCTTCCACGCGATGACCATGGCCTCGGGCCGGATCCCGCAGATCTCGGTCGTACTCGGCGCGGCCGCCGGCGGCGCGGCCTACGGGCCCGCGCTGACCGACATCGTGATCCTGGCCCCGGAGGGTCGGATCTTCGTCACCGGCCCGGACGTGGTCCGCTCGGTCACCGGCGAGGACGTCGACGCGCTGCGCCTGGGCGGCCCCGAGCCGCACGGCCGGCGCAGCGGGGTCGTGCACGTGGTCGCCGAGTCCGAGCAGGACGCGATCGACCGGGCCCGCGGCCTGGCCGACCTGCTGGCCAACCAGGGCGAGATCGACCCGGGCGCGCTGGACCGCCGCGAACTGGGCGCCCTGCTGCCCGAGTCGGCCAAACGCGCCTACGACGTGCACCCGGTCGTCGACGGCCTGCTGGACGAGCCCGGTCGGGAACTGCACCCCAAGTGGGCGCCGAACATCGTCACCACGCTCGGCCGGCTCGGCGGACGCACCGTCGGCCTGGTCGCGAACAACCCGTTGCGGCTGGGCGGTTGCCTGGACTCGGCGTCGGCCGAGAAGGCTTCCCGCTTCGTCCGCATGTGCGACGCGTTCGGGGTGCCGCTCGTGGTGGTCGTGGACGTGCCCGGCTACCTGCCCGGCGTGGGCCAGGAGTGGGACGGCGTGGTGCGCCGCGGCGCGAAGTTGCTGCACGCGTTCGGCGAGTGTGTGGTGCCGCGAGTGACGATGGTCACCCGCAAGGCGTACGGCGGCGCGTACATCGCGATGAACTCGCGTTCGCTGGGCGCGACTCGGGTGTTGGCCTGGCCGACCGCCGAGGTCGCGGTGATGGGCGCGGTCGCCGCCGTGCGCATCCTGCACCGGCGCCGGCTCGCCGAGGTCCCGGACGAGCTGAGGCCGCAGGTCGAGCTGGAGCTGGCGGCCGAGCACGAGAAGGTCGCGGGCGGTCTGGACCGGGCGATCGAAATCGGCGTCGTGGACGAGGTGATCGACCCGGACGAGAGCCGGATCGCGATCGCGAAGGCGATCGCCGCCGCCCCGCCGGCCCGCGGCGCACATGGCAACATCCCACTGTAGAACCGGGCTCGGCACCAGTACCTCGGCGGCCCCGAATAGGCCCCAAGGCGGAGACACGAGGGGCCCTTCCGAATGATTCGGAAGGGCCCACCTCGTCGGTATGTCTATACGTATGTCTTTTCCACGGCCGCTCCGGCCATCACCGCCGACCCGCCGGCCGGGCTCAGACCACCTGATGCAACCAACGCACCGGCGTGCCCTCCCCCGCGTAGCGGAAGGGCTCCAACTCGTCGTCCCACGGCTTGCCGAGCAGCTTCTCCACCTCGGAACGCAGGTCGACCTCGCCGCGCGCCGCGCGACCGAGCACCGCGCGCAGCCGATCCTCGGGGATCAGGATGTCGCCGTGCGCCCCCGTGACCGCGTGGAAGATACCGAGGTCGGGGGTGTTGCTGTAGCGCTCCCCCTCCGCGTTGGCCGAGGGCTCCTCGGTGGCCTCGAAGCGCAGCAGGTGCCACCCGCGCAGCGCCGAGGCAAGGCGCGACGCAGTACCGGGCGCGCCCTGCCAGGACAGTTCGGCCCGCAACATTCCGGGCGCCACCGGCTGGCGGACCCAGTCAAGACTCACGCGCACGCCAAGAACGCCCGCTGCCGCCCACTCGACGTGCGGGCACAGCGCACGCGGCGCGGAGTGCACGTAAAGAACTCCACGTGTCGTCACCGGGACCTCCAGGCTTCAAGGACGAGGTTCGCCTTCCCCAGCGGCCTCAACCCTTGTCTCGGACTGCCTGTTCGAATCCCGGTCTTCCATTGTGCCCCACAGACCACGGATGTACCACAGGCACCAGTTGCTGTCCGTAATCACATGTGGGCAATTGTCCGATGCGGAGGAACAATTCGTTACTCACCGTCTCGGAATGGTGAGCCACTGCACTCAACGTGCCCGGCCGTCGACAATGCCACTCCCGGCAGTGTCGGCCTTCACACGAAGGAGTGACGTGCCGTCGATGGACATCGTCGTGTCGATGCTAGGGGTCAGAGGGGGCGACGTGGGTGGGAAACGGCGAGTAGGGACGGCAACCGCGGCGATGGTCGCGGCGGTATTGACACTGTCCTCGTGCAACGACTCGGACGGGGGCAGGAGTGCCGCGCCGGCGGCGGTCGATGCCGACCACGCGGGCAAGCCGAGCGGGAGCCGAACCGGCGAGCAAAGCGGGAAGCCCGGCAACCCGAGTGCGACCGAACAGCCCAACGGGAAGGCGCTGGTCCCGACACCGGACCCGCCGGCGACCGCGACCGTGCCGCCCCGGCCGCGCTCGATGGCCGCCCTGGGCGACTCGATCACGCGCGGTTTCGACTCGTGCGACCCGCTGCAGGACTGCCCGGACAAGTCGTGGGCCACCGGCACCTCGGCCGATGTGAACAGTCACGCCAAGCGGTTGCAGTTGCCCGCGGACGCGGTGTTCAACAACGCCGCGACCGGCGCCCGGATGTCGGATCTGGCGGGTCAGGCCCGCGAGGCGGTCCGGGAGCGGGCCGAATACGTGACGATCCTGATGGGCGCCAACGACGCGTGCCGCCGCACCGAGGCCGAGATGACCTCGCCGGGCACGTTCGAGAGCCAGTTCCGTGACGCGCTGTCGGTGTTGCGCGAGGGGCTGCCGCATGCGCGCGTGCTCGTGGTCAGCGTGCCCGACCTGGGGCGGATGTGGGAGACGGGCCACGACGAACTGGTGGCCCGCACGGTGTGGTCGCTGGCGAACGTGTGCCAGTCGATGCTGGAGGACCCGCGCTCGGCCAAGCCCGACGCGCTGGATCGCCGACAGCGGGTGCGCGATCGGGTGACCGCCTACAACGCGAAGTTGCGCGAGGTGTGTTCGACCTGGTCCAACTGCCGCTACGACGGCGGCGTGGTGAACACCCAGCGGTTCGGCAAGAACGACGTCAGCCACTGGGACTGGTTCCACCCCAGCGTGGCCGGTCAGCGCACGCTCGCGGAGGTGACGTCCCGCCAGGGATATACCTGGGGATAGCCCATCCGAGTGATTTCCCTCCCGGAATCACTCACCGGCCCGCTAAGCTCTGACTCGACTACGGAAAAGAGTCGCTCGGCGACACAGAGCGACGAAGTCTGGTGACGAAAGCAGCCTACCGAGACATACCACGCGGGAGCACACACGAGACGCCGACCTGAATGGGTGGGGCGGGTGGGACTCGAACCCACGGCCAGAGGATTATGAGTCCCCTGCTCTAACCAGCTGAGCTACCGCCCCTCGCCGTCCGCTGCCGGACAACCTGAGGCAGCATAACCGGTCAGGCACGACCATCGCCCGGGGGGATCCTCGCGAGCGTGGTCTCATCCTGCCCGAAAGTGTTCGCATCCCGCCGTCGGGGCCGGCGCGCGCCACACCCCCGTGGATGGGCCGATCCAGGGGTTCGCACACCCGCTCGGCGCCACTCGTTTACGACCCGCCGGCTGCGGTCACTCGGGTGATCCCGTGATCCGTCACCTGTGCGAGGAGAACCACCATGCGCGCCGTCGCCGTGAACGAGTTCGGAGGCGACCCGAAGGTCGTCGATCTGGCGAAGCCGACACCCGGCAGGGGTGAGTTGCTCGTCGAGGTCGCCGCCGCGGCGGTCAACCCGTTCGACTGGAAGGTCGCGGACGGCATGCTCGGCGGGTCGATGGAACACACGTTCCCGCTCGTGCTCGGGTCGGACTTCGCCGGCACGGTGGTCGACCTCGGTGCGGACACGACCCGATTCTCGGTCGGCGACCGGGTGTTCGGCTCGGTGCTGCGCGCGCCGGTCGGTGCGGTGGGCGCGTACGCCGAATTCCTGACCGTGCCCTCGGAGGGGCTGGTGGCCTCGGCCGCCGACCTGGATCCGGCCCGGGCCGCGGCGTTGCCCACCGCCGCCGGCACCGCGCTGGGCCTGCTGGAGGCGGGGGGCGTCCTGGCCGGGCAGACCGTCCTCCTGGTCGGCGCGGCCGGCGGCGTGGGCACCTTCGTGACCCAGCTCGCGGCGGCCCGTGACGTGCGGGTGCTCGCGGTCACCCGGGGTGTCGGCGCGGCCGGGATGGGTGCGCTCGGCGCCGCCGAGACCTACGACGCGGCCGATGGGATCGTGGTGGACAAGGTGCGCTCGGACCACCCCGACGGCGTGGACGCGCTGGTCGACCTGGTCTCCGGTGCGGCCGACTTCGCCGCGTACGCCCGGCTGATCCGGGACGGCGGGGTGGCCCTGAGCACCCGGTTCGTGGCCGACCCGGACGAACTGGGCCGCCGGGGGATCGAGGCGATCAACCACAACCAGAAGTCCACGGCCCGGTTGTACGACCGACTGGCCGACGAGTTGCGCGCGCGCCGGATCACCGTGCCGATCGAGGCGCGCCTGCCGCTGTCCGACGCCCCGAGCGCGATCGCCCGCAGCCGCCTGGGCGGCGCCCGGGGCAAGACGGTGATCCTGCCGTAGTCGCCGGGCCCCGTCCGGCGGTGCCGGCCGGGCCGCCGGTCAGGCCAACAGCGGCGCCAACCGCGAGCACAGCGTGGTCACATGGGTGCGGACCAGTTCCTCGCCCATGCCGCTCAGCGACGCGAAGAACCACACCGTCTCGATCGGCGTATCGGCCACGTAGGCCCGGATCTCGCGCGCCGCGTCCTCGGGCGTCGCGTGCAGGAAGTGGCCGGGTGCGGCGGACAGGCCGCGGGCCCGCCACCGGTTCGGATCGATCGGGCGCGGCGGCGCGGCGGCGGTGCCCTCGACCGCGTACCGGTGATAGCCGTCCCACTGGTGCGCGAGATGCCGGGAGACCACCGGCCAGTCCCGTTCGGGGTCCTCGGTGATCCAGCCGTTCAGCAGTCCGGCCATCCGCGCGTCCGCCACGTCGTGGCCCGCCTCGCGCAGGCCGTCCAGGTAGGGCGCGGCCATCGCCGGGTTCGCGGTGAGCAGCGATTCGCCGAGCAGCCCGGCCCGACGCGCGCCCTGCGGGCCCTGGTAACCCAGCCAGATCCGCGGTCGGCGCTGGACCGGCGCGGGTGTGATGGTCCCGCTCTCCCACAGTCGGCGGATCTCGCGGGCGCTCGCGTCGGTTGCCGCGAACCGGGTCCGGAGCACTTCGGTCCGGTCGAAGAGGTCGTATTCGGGCTGCCGGTATCCGGTGCCGATGCCCAGTTCCAACCGGCCGCCGCCGATCAGGTCCACGATCGCGGCCTCCTCGGCCAGGTGCGCCGGGTGGCGCAGCGGCGCGATGGTGACGCCGGTGCCGATCCGGGCCTGCCGGGTGCGGGCGGCGATCGCGGCGGCCAGGGTGAGCGGCTGGCTGAGGTAGCCGTCCTCGAAGCCGTGGTGCTCGGTGGTCCAGATCGAGTGCACCCCGAGGCGGTCCGCCTCCTCGCACAGCTCCAGGGTGAAGGCGTACAGCCGGGACCAGTCCTGCCGCCACTCGACCGGATTGCGCAGGTCCAGGTAGATGCCGACGTTGACCATGCGACGCTCCCCATGGGTGGGTGCCGGGATCGGCTGACCCGGGGCAGCGCCTCGGCCGGCCATCTGACACGGTGATATCTGACTGACCGTCAGCTTACGGAGGCAGCATGTCCGACCCGATCACCGCCCGGCTCGATCGCCTGGAGGCGCACGAGCAGATCCGCCAACTCGCGGCCCGCTACGCGCTCGCGCTGGACAGTCGGGATGTGCCGGCGCTGGCCGCGCTGTTCGTGGACGACGTGCGCACCGGTGACGGCGGAGTCGGGCGGGACGCGCTGGCCCGGTGGTTCGACCCGGTGCTGCGTCCGTACGGGATCACCTTCCACCTGATCGGCAACCACGTGATCGACCTCGTGGACGAGGATCACGCCACCGGCGTGGTCTACTGCCGCCCCGAACACGAGGTGGGCGAGTTGTGGGTGGTGATGCCGATGCAGTACCAGGACCGCTACGAACGGCGGGACGGGCGCTGGTACTTCCGCAGCCGCAAGCCCCGGGTGTTCTACGCGGCGGACGTCCTGGAGCACCCGCTGTCGGTGCCCGACCGGTTCCACTTCCCGAACAACCCGATGATCACCGACGCCCAACTGCCGCAGGCGTGGGCGTCGTGGCGGGAGTTCTGGGCGCGCACCGGGAGCGAGTGAGTCGGGGCCGGTCCGCAACGCACGAGCGCCCGCCGGATGGATCCGGCGGGCGCTTCGGTGGCTCCCGCAATTGGACTCGAACCAATAACCTGCCGGTTAACAGCCGGCTGCTCTGCCAATTGAGCTATGCGGGATTGCGTCGGACCGTTGGGCGGTCGCTGCGTGGAATACATTAGCGCATTCCCGGGGGTGGCCCGCACCAGGGTTTTTCCGGTAGGACCTCACAGGTTGCCTACGCACCGCGCCCGGGTAGGCGCTGACGTGCACGGGCGGGACACACGACCGCGGAGGACATCATGATCAACAAGCTCACCTTCGTCACCGGCCTCGCCGTCGGCTACGTACTGGGGACCAAGGCGGGGCGCGAGCGGTACGAGCAGATCCGGAAGTTGTCCGGCACGGTGGCGGCCAGCCCGCCCGCCCGCAAGGCCGGACACGCGGCGGCCGGACTCGGCCGCGAGGCGGGCGCCAAGGCCGGCCGGGCGATCGGCGAGCACCTGCCCGAGCGGGTGGGACGGCACCTGCCGGACCGCTTCGTCCGGCAGGGCACGAACGGCACCTCGGTGACGTCCGCGCGCTACGGACAGGGCCTGTAGAGGCTCGCCGGGGCGGTGGTGGGGTCGCCGCTGTCCCGGCGGCCTGCGGGAATCGAGCGGTGCGCCGGTCGACGGCATCGGCCGGGTGAGCCCGGGTGAGCCGGTTGGGCCGGGCAGCGGAATCGCCTGGCGGCCTTCGCCTGCCCGATCACCCCCGGCGGTGGCGCCCGCCCAGTTCCGCGCCCTCGCGCGGCGGCGGTACCGCGCCCGGATGCAGCCGGTCGCGCACCTCGCGATACTGCGCTCGGACCGCGTCGCCGAACGCGAGTTCCTCCTCGTCGGGCTCCACGAAGGTGCCCACTCCCGAGGCCCACGCCGGCAGCGCTCCGAACAGCGCCCACGCGGCCTGTCGGGCCGCGCCCTGGGCCACGTAGCGTCCGGCGAGCGCCGCCGCGGGCACCGCGGTGGGCATGCCGAGCAGGGCCGGCGCGATCGTGGACACCGCGGCCGAGCGGGCCCCGGGGCCGACCAGGATCACCCGCTCCACCGCCACGTCCCGGTCGCGCAGCACGTCCAGCGAATCCGAGATGCCGCACAACATGCCCTCCACCGAGGCCCGGGCGAGCGCCTGCGGGGTCATGCTCTCCGGGCGCAGTCCGGTGAGCGTGCCCGCCGCGTGCGGCAGGTCGGGGATCTGCTCGCCGTCGAGGTAGGGCAGCAGGACCAGTCCGCAGGCGCCGGGTGTGCACTCCAGCGCCGCCCGGTCGAACGCCTCGGCGTCCAGCCCCAGCATCGACGCGGTTCCGCGCAACACCCGGGCCGCGTTGAGGGTGCGGGTCAGCGACAGGTGGCGTCCGGTGGCGTCGGCGTAGGAGGCGACCACGCCGGTGGGGTCGGCCAACGACACCGGGTGCGACGCGAACGCGGTGCCGATGGTGCCGATCGCGACCACCACGTCGCCGTCGGCCGGCCCCGCCCCGAGCGCCAGTGCCGCCTCGGCGCCCGTCCCGGCCGAGACCAGCACCCCCTCCGGGGTGCGCCCGGCGGCGCCGCCCGGCGGCAGCACGATCGGTGTGCGCGGCACCCGACCGATGGCCAGGTGCAGCAGATCCTCCCGCCACTCTCCCGTGGTGGCGTAGTAGCCGGTGGTGGAGGCGTCCGCGCGGTCGGTGACCGGGTCGGGCGGGCAGCCGAGCAACTGCCAGGTGACCCAGTCGTGCGGCAGCAGCACGGAGGCTATCCGGCCCACCGCCTCCGGTTCGAAGCGGGCGAAGCGGCGCAGTTGGGCGATCGCCGACGACGAGCGCGGCACCGACCCGGTCGCGGCGGTCCACGCGGCCGGCCCGCCGAGCCCGTCCACGAGGTCCGCGGCGGCTCCGGAGGCGCCGGGGTCGTCCGCGGGCAGGGGATGGCCCAGGATCACCCCCTGTGCGTCCAGCGGGACCGCGCCGTGGTTCTGCGCGGCCACCGCGATCGCGGCCACGTCGTCGAGGAGGCCGCCCGCCGCGGCCTCGCCGAAGGCCCGCAGCCATGCCCCGGGCGTGGTCGCGGCGCCCTCGGCGTACGCGGCGCGCCCCTGGCGCAGTGGCGTACCGGTCTCGGCGTCGCAGACGAGGATGCGCAACTGGCGCGCCGAGCAGTGCACTCCGGCGACGAGGGTGGGTGTCGGGCTTGTCGGCATGGGCAGATTCTGACAGCAGCCGACCGAGCGCGACCCGGCTCCCGGGCACAACGGTCGGGGATCAGTCGAGATAGCCCCGGAGTTGCTCGGAATAGGACCGCTCGCGCAGTCGGGACAGGGTGCGCGACTCGATCTGGCGTATGCGCTCGCGGGTCACCCCGAAGACCCGGCCGATCTCCTCCAGGGTGTGCGGTTCGCCGTCGGCGAGGCCGTAACGCAGTTGCACCACCTGACGCTCGCGGTCCCCCAGCGTGGACAACAACGCCTCCAGGTGTTCGCGCAACATCAGGGCGGCGGCGGCCTCGGCCGGGGAGGTCGCGTCGGTGTCCTCGACGATGTCGCCCAACAGCACCTCGTCCTCGCCGACGGGGGTGTGCAGGGACACCGGTTCCTGGGCCAGCCGCAGGATCTCGGTGACCCGCGCGGCGGTCAGGTCGAGCACCCTGCCGACTTCCTCGGCGGTGGGTTCCTCGCCGCGTTCCTGGAGCAGTCGGCGCTGCACCCGGATCACCCGGTTGATCAGTTCGACCACGTGCACCGGGACCCGGATGGTGCGCGCCTGGTCGGCCAGCGCCCGGCTCATCGCCTGGCGGATCCACCAGGTCGCGTAGGTGGAGAACTTGTAGCCGCGGGTGTAGTCGAACTTCTCCACCGCCCGGATCAGGCCCAGGTTGCCCTCCTGGACCAGGTCGAGCAGGCCCAGGCCGCGCCCGACGTAGCGCTTGGCGATCGAGACCACCAGGCGCAGGTTGGCCTCGATCAGCCGGCGCTTGGCCCGCTCGCCGTCGTGCACCAGGGTGGTCAGCGCGTCGCGGGCGGCGGGGTCGGTGGGCGGGTCGGCGAGCAGGCGTTCGCCGGCGAACAGGCCGGCCTCGACCCGACGGGCCAGGTCGACCTCGTCCGCGGCGCTCAGCAGGGGCACCCGGCCGATCTCGCGCAGGTATTGGCGCAGCAGGTCGGCGGACGAGGCGCCGGATTCCGCGGGCTGCGGGGCGCTCTCGGGTTCGCCGTCGGCGGCCGGTCGCTCGACGTCTTCGGCCGCGGCCGGCGCGGGTGGTTCGGGTGGCGCGGTTCCTGGGGTGGCGTGCTCCGTGAGGACGGTGGCCGGGCCCGGTTCAGGCTCATCCGTCCGATCCGTGTGGGTGGGGTCGCCGCCGGGCGTTTTCCCCCCTCTGGTGTGCCGATGCACCTTCCCCAGTCTGCTGTACGAGGGGGCCTGCCGCCGAGGGTTGGGCGCGGAAATCTCGCCGGCACGGGGGCGATCCGGCCGATCGACGCGGCCCACCGGCCGGGTGGGGGGCGGTTTTGCCCGGGCAGACGCCCCGGGGGTCAGCCGCCGGGGGCGTACAGCGCCTCGGCGCCTCGGTCGACCAGGGCGCGTTTGTACGTCTCCAGGGTGGTCAACTCCTGCCAGACCAGCGCGTATTCGTCCGCGTCGCGGACCGGGTCGATGCGCAGCAGGCGGGACTTGGCGTCGGCGATCCGGCGTTCGGCGGAGAACACCCGCAGCCGGACCAGGTTGCCGTCGGCGTAGGCCCGGTCCGGGTCGGCGGTGATGTGCGGGCTCTCCACGGCGAGTTCGGTGACCATGTGCCGCACGGTGTCGTCGGGGGCGGCGGTGCGCACCTCGGCGACCCAGTTCGGGGTCTGTGCGAGTTCGCAGCACACGCCGCCGGCGACGGCGATCGCCGCGCGCACGGCCGCGTACGCCGGCGCGGTGAACTCGTCGGCCTCGTAGTGGTCGAACGCCGGTGCGACCAACACCGGGGCCTGCAACGCCAGCTTGAGCACCTCGCGTTGCACGGCCTGGCACATGTCGCGCGGGTCCGGCCGGAAGCCGCCCGGTCGCGCTGCGACCTGCGGTTGCCGGCCGGGCTGCGTGGGGGCCTGGCCCGGCTGGGCGCCCCGCTCGCCGCGTGCGGCGCGCTCGCGCTGCCAGCGGTTGACCTGGGCGACCCGGGCGACCACGAACCGTTCGTCCAGGAAGCCGAGCATCGAGTCGAGCCGGACCGCGTAGGTGTGCCGCAGGGCCTGGTCCTTGATGCCCGCGATGACCGGTGCGGCAGCGTCCAGGGCGGCCACCCGGCCCTCGGCGGTGGACAGGTCGTGGCCCTCGATCCGGGACTTGATGGCGAACTCGAAGAGCGGGACGCGCGCGTCGATCAGGCCGAGCACGGCCTCGTCGCCGTGCGCCAGGCGCAGGTCGCACGGGTCCAGGCCGCGCGGCTCGACCGCGACGAAGGTGCGGGTGACGAACTTCTGGTCCTCCTCGAACGCCCGCAGCGCGGCCTTTTGGCCCGCCGCGTCGCCGTCGAAGGTGAAGATCACCTCGCCGCGGAACTCGCCGGAGTCCATCAGCAGTCGGCGCAGCACCTTGATGTGTTCGTCGCCGAAGGAGGTGCCGCACGTGGCGATCGCGGTACCCGCGCCGGCGAGGTGGCAGGCCATCACGTCGGTGTAGCCCTCGACGATGACCGCCCGGCCGGACTTGGCGATCTCCTTCTTGGCCAGGTCCAGGCCGTAGAGCACCTGGGACTTCTTGTAGATCGGCGTCTCGGGGGTGTTCAGGTACTTGGGACCGTTGTCGTCGTCGTAGAGCTTGCGCGCGCCGAAGCCGATCACGTCGCCGGTGATGTCGCGGATGGGCCAGATCAACCGGCCCCGGAAGCGGTCCATCGGCCCGTTGCGGCCCTCGCTGGCCAGGCCGCCCTCCAGCATCTCCTGCGGGGTGAAGCCCTTGCCGCGCAGGAAGCGCACCAGGTTTTCCCAGCCCTTGGGCGCGTAGCCGAGCGCGAAGCGTTCGGCGGCGTCCTGCTCGAAGCCTCGGTCGGCGAGGAATTGTCGGGCGGTCTGCGCCTCCGGAGTGCCGAGTTGATCGGCGAACCAGCGGGCGGCGATCTTGTGCGCCTCGACCAGGCGGGTGCGCCGGCCCTGTTGGCGGCCCGGCGTGTAGCCGCCCTCCTCGTAGCGCAGTTCGATGCCGTACTGCTGGGCCAGCCGCTCCACGGTCTCGGAGAACGTGGTGTGGTCCAGGCGCATGACGAAGTCGAGAACGTCGCCGCCCTCGCCGCAGCCGAAGCAGTACCAGAGGTTCTTCGCCGGGCTGACCTGGAAGGACGGGGACTTCTCGTCGTGGAAGGGGCACAGCCCCTTGAAGTTTCCTCCGCCCGCGTTGCGCAGTTGCAGGTGTTGTTCGGCGATCTCCGCGATGCGTGCCGTCTCGCGGACCCGCCTGACGTCTTCCTCACGGATACGGCCGGCCACGATCGTCGAGTCTACGGGTCCGCGCGGTGGACGTCGGCGGCGACCGGGCGGCTCACCGCGAGCTCAGCGCGGCGTGCAGGGTGATCGCGGCGCGGTCGGTGAGCGAGGCCACCTGGTCGACGACCACCCGCAGCCGGGCCGCGTCGTCGGCGGCGTCGGCCCAGTCCGCGCGCAACGACGCGTCCAACACCTCGGGACCGCCGGCCACGAGCAGTTCGACCAGTTCGGTGATCACCGCGCGTTGGCGCTCGCGCAGCCGCTCGGCGCCCTCGCGGGCCATCACGTAGCGCGCGGTGACCGCCTTGAGCACGGCGCATTCGAGCCGGATGTCGCGCGGGACGATCAGGTCGGCGGCGTAGCGGGTGACCGGGTCGGTGCCGTACAGCTCGCGGGTGGCGTGTTCGGCGGCCTGGCAGAAGCGGCCGATCAGGCCGCTGGTGGCGTTCTTGAGCCGGGCCTGGGCGCGACGCGAGCCGTCGTAGCCCACCGGCCAGAAGTCGAGCGCGAGCAGTCGGTCCAGGGCCTCGCCGAGTTCGTCGGCCGCGCAGTCGGGGCGGTAGCGGCGCACGGTCAGGTCGAGCAGTTCGCGCCGTTCGCCGGCGTCGCGCAGTCGGACCAGGTCGAGCCGGTGCGACTGCACCGCGTCCTCCAGGTCGTGCACCGAATAGGCGACGTCGTCGGACCAGTCCATCACCTGGGCCTCCAGGCAGCGGCGGCTGGGGTCGGCGCCGGCGCGCGCCCACTCGAACACGGCCAGGTCGTCCTCGTAGGCCCCGTAGGAGTGCGTGTCGGGGCGGCGCGGCCACGGGTATTTGAGCACCGCGTCCAGCCCGGCGCGGGTCAGGTTCAGGCCCACACTGCGGCCGTCCGGGGCGAACGTCTTGGGTTCGAGCCGGGTGAGCAGGCGCAGGCTCTGCGCGTTGCCCTCGAAGCCGCCGCAACTCTTGGCCGCCTCGTCCAGGGCGCGCTCGCCGTTGTGGCCGAACGGCGGGTGGCCGAGGTCGTGCGCCAGGCACGCGGTCTCCACCAGGTCCGGATCACAGCCCAGCGCCTGGCCCAGCTCACGACCGATCTGGGCGCATTCGAGCGAGTGGGTCAACCGGGTCCGCGGGCTGTCCTGACCCGCGGCGGCGGTCTCGCCGGGGACCACCACCTGGGTCTTGCCCGCGAGGCGACGCAGCGCGGCCGAGTGCAGCACCCGGGCCCGGTCGCGCTCGAACGCGGTGCGACCGGGTCGCTTGTTGGGTTCGGTGACCCACCGGGCGAGGTCCGCGGCTTGGTAGGGGCCCCGCCCGGATCGATCCGTTGCCCCGGACCGGGTGGCGGGGGCTGCCGTCGTGCCTGCCGATTTGCTGTCCACTTGTCCACATTAAGGAGTCGTACCGACATTCGACGAAGGCCGGGCCGCGAACAACGCGGGAACCCTTCACCGCGCGTCGGACAATTTGCCGCGCAGTTGGAGCACCGCCTTGGTGTGGATCTGGCAGGTGCGGCTCTCGGTCACCCCGAGCACCTGGCCGATCTGGGACAGGGTCAGGCCCTCGAAGTAGTAGAGCGTCACGACGGTCTTCTCCCGTTCGGGCAGCGCGTTGACCGCGCGGGCGAGCAGGTGTCGCATCTCTCGGCTCTCGGCCACCTCGACCGGGTCGTCGGCGGTGGTGTCCTCCAGCGTGTCCACCAGGCTGAGCCGGTCGCCGCCGTCCTGGCCGGTGTGCAGGAGTTCGTCCAGGGCCATCACGTTGATCAGCGAGAGCTGGCTGAAGATCGCGTGCAGGTCCTCCAGCGCGATGCCCATCTCGTGCGCGACCTCGACCTCCGAGGGCGTGCGGTTGAGCTTGGCCTCCAGGCCCGCGTAGGCCAGTTCGACCGCGCGGGCCTTCTGCCGCACGGATCGCGGGATCCAGTCCAGCGCGCGCAGTTCGTCGATGATGGCGCCCCGGATGCGGCTGATCGCGTACGTCTCGAACTTGATCGCGCGGTCGAGGTCGAACTTCTCGATCGCGTCGATCAGGCCGAACATCCCGTACGAGACGAAGTCGGCCTGGTCCACGTTGGCCGGAAGGCCGACGCCGACGCGCCCGGCGACGTACTTCACGAGCGGCGAGTAATTCAGGATGAGGCGTTCCCGCAGGGTGGGATCCCCCGAGCGCTTGAAGTCGCTCCAGAGGTTCTCCAGCGCACGGTTGGAAGCGCCACCGTCCTCGACGGTGACGGCCGGTCCGTCCTGGGACGCGGACGCGGTGGCGCTCTTACGCCCTGGGATTTGCTTGGGCATGCGTGGCCTTGTGTCGTTCCACGGAGACGTGCGTGCAGATCTGAGTTCTCGCGAGCGTAGCGTGACCTGACGACTCCCGAGCGCTACGAATATCCCGTCGGGCACAATTCGGCCGGATCGCGGCGCGGTGACCCGGATCGCCCGGATCGCGCCCGACGGATCCGGGCGGCGGCGCGAAGGTGGTTTCCGCGCGGGTCGGGGGTGCCGGTCGCGGTGGTCGGGACGAGGGTTGGGCCCGATGGCGGGCGGCGCCCCGGGGCCGGCCCGCGCGGGGCCGCCCACCGGCGCCGATCCACCGATCGGGGGTGCCCGCGGGCGGGCCGGGGCGGGGCGGCGTGCGCGCGTGCGCGACCGGGCTCGGCGTCCGCGCCGTGGCGCGCCCGGGTACGGCGGTCGCACCGACCCGGACGGGTGTACCCGCCGCGTCGGATGCGGGCACGGGGGTCGACGCGGCCACGAGGTCACCGGCCGGTACGGGCGTGTCGTCGAACGTCGCGGCGACGGCACCCGGGCACGCGCGTTCGAGGTGAGCGGGGTGGACGCCGTCCCGAGCGCGCGGGCGCCCGCCGCGGCGGTGGAGCCGGGCCCCGCCCGTCGGTCGGGCGGGCGCGGTCGGCGGCGGCGGGGCGATCCGATCGGGGCGGCCGGTGTCCCTTGCCTCTGCCGCGGCCTCTTCTTCCTCGGCCGCGGCGTCGGCCACGCTCTCGTCGGTCACGGGGTATGGCACCTCCTCGATTGGGCCTCCCCTCACGGTGATGATCACTGCCGCCCCAGGTCAAGCACCGCCACGGCGACGCCACCCCTTCGAGGTGCGATCGACCAGTTCACGGGCGGCCAGCACATCCAGATGGCGGCGGGTGGCGGCGGGCGCCAGGCCGGCCTCGCGGGCGATCCGCGCCGTGGACGCGGCACCGCGGGTCGGCACCGTCTCCAGGATCCGGCGCGTGATCGGCGCCGGATCGTCGCCCGGCCGGAGGGGACCGGACAACACCGGCGCGAGGTCGTCACCGATCAGCCCCACCTGCTCGATCACCTCGGCCGCCCGGGTGACCAGCACCGAACCCGGCTCGCGCAACAACGCGTGCACTCCGGCCGAACTCGGCGAGCCGACCGGCCCCGGCACCCCCATCACCTGGCGGCCCAGCCGCGCCGCCCGACGCGCGCTGATCAGCGCCCCACTGCGCAGCGCCGCCTCGACCACCACCGTGCCCCGGGTCAGCGCCGCGATCACCCGATTGCGCTCGACGAAGCGGTATCGGGTGGGGTGCGCCCCCGGCGGCAGCTCGGTGACCACGGTGCCCTCCTCGGCGATCCGGGCGAGCAGCCGCTCGTGTCCGCGTGGATAGTGCACGTCGATCCCGCACGCGAGCACCGCGACGGTGGGGCCGGCCACCACGAGCGCGCCGCGATGTGCGGCGGCGTCCACCCCGTAGGCGCCGCCCGAGACCACCGTCCAGCCCGCCTCGGCCAGGTCGGCGGCCAGCGTCGCGGCCACGTGCGCGCCGTAGTCGGTGCAGGCCCGCGCGCCCACGACCGCCACCGAGCGCAACGCGGCGAGCCGCAGCGTGGCCGCGCCGCGCACCCACAGGCCCAGTGGCCGGGTGTCCCCCAGGTCGTCGAGCTGGGTGGGCCAGCCCGGGTCGCCGGGGACCACGAAGTCGCCACCGAGCCCGGCGATCCGCGCCAGGTCGTGCTCCGGGTCGTCGTGCCCGCCCAGTCGGACCCGGTAGCCGGCCGGATCCCGCCGGGCCAACTCGACCGGCAACGCGCGGCCCGCCCGCAGGTCGGCCAACAACCGGGCGGCGCCGTGGACCCGCACCGCGCGGCCGAACGCCTCGTCGCCCGGCTCCACCAGCCGGGTCAGCGCGGCCCGGGCCGACCGTTCCGCCGCGGCGTCCCGAGCCGGCGGGTCCGGCTCGGCCCAGGGCAGCGGATCCGGCGCCCTCACGACGCGGGCTCGCCGTCGCCCGCCGAGTCGCCCCGGACGATCCCGGTCCGCAGCTCCAGCGCGGTGTCCAGATCGGCCCGCCCGGGCCGCTCGCGCCCGCGCAGGTCGGCGACGGTCCAGGCGACCCGCAACACCCGATCCAGGCCCCGGGCGGTGAGCAGCCCACGCTCCATGTCCCGGGCCGCCCGATCCAGCGCGTCCGGCTCGACGCTCCAGCGGGTCCGCAGCTCGCGCCCGGGCACCTCGGCGTTGACCGCCCACCCGGTCCCGGCCAGTCGCCGCGCCGCCCGCTCCCGGGCCGCCAGCACCCGCGCGGCCACCACTGCGGACCGCTCCCCCGACCCCTCGGGCGCGAACAACTCGGCCCGGGAGACGGCGTCCACGGTGACCCGCACATCGATCCGGTCCATCAGCGGCCCGGACAGCCGGGAGAGGTACTTGTGCCGCATCAGCACCGAGCAGGTGCAGTCCAGGCCGCGCCCGGAGAACCGCCCGCACGGACACGGGTTGGCCGCCATCACCAGCAGGAACCGGGCCGGGAAACACAACATCCCCCCACTGCGGGCGACGGTGACCGTGCCCGACTCCAACGGCTGCCGCAGCGCGTCGAGCACCCGCCCGGAGAACTCCGGACTCTCGTCCAGAAACAACACGCCCCGATGCGCCAGGGAGACCGCGCCCGGGCGGGGCAGGCCGTTGCCGCCGCCCACGATCGCGGGCATCGTGGCGCTGTGGTGCGGCGCACAGAACGGCGGCGTGGTCACCAGCGGCAGGTCCGGGCGCAGCGTGCCGGCGATCGAGTGCACCGCGCTGACCTCCAGCGAGGACGGCCCGTCGAGCGCGGGCAGGATCCCGGGCAGCCGTTCGGCGAGCATCGTCTTGCCCGCTCCGGGGCTGCCGAGCAGGAACAGGTGGTGGCCGCCCGCCGCGCACACCTCCAGCGCCCGCCGGGCCCGGTCCTGTCCGGCGACATCCGCCAGGTCGGCCGGCTCCGCGCCGGCCGACGTCGGGCCCGCGGCCAGGGTGCCGACCACGGCCAGTGGGTCCGGGCCCAGGCCGATGTCGGCCACCGCGCGTTCCGGCACCGGCACCGGTTCGCCGCGCAGCAGCGCGAGCAGGTGACGCAGCGAGGTCACCCCGCACACGGTGATCCCGGGCACCAGCTCGGCCTCGCCGGCCACCACGGCGGGCACCACGACCCGCGCGCAGCCCGCCGCGGCGGCGGCCATCACCGCCGGCAGCACCCCGCGCACCGGTCGCAGCCGCCCGTCCAGGCCCAGTTCGCCGATCATCACCAGGTCCTCGATCACCCGGGGGTCGAGCACGCCCGCCGCGGCCAGCACGGCGGCCGCGATCGGCAGATCGAACCCCGACCCGGTCTTGGGCACGGTCGCGGGCGACAGGCCCACCGTGAGCCGTCGCTGCGGCCACTCCTCGCCGCTGTTGACCAGCGCGGCGCGCACTCGCTCCTTGGACTCCACGAGGGTCTTGTCCGGCAATCCCACCAGAGTGAACGTGGTCACCCCGGGCTCCAGGTCGGCCTGCACCTCGACCACCACGCCGTCGACGCCCAGCAGGGTCACCGAGCGGGTCCGTGCGAAGCCCATGGTCAGCACACCCCCCGCACATGCTCGACCCGGGCCGCCCCGCGCGCGGCCGGGACCACGGCGACCAGATCGATCCGCACCTCGCCCCCCGGCGGGCCGACCGCCGGGTGGGCCAGCGACCAGCGCTGCGCGAGCACCCGCAGCCGCTGTGCCTTGACCGCGCCGACCGCCTCCAGCGGATGCTCGAAGCCGCCCGCCCGCCGGGTCTTGACCTCGCACACCACGAGCGTGGGCCCGTCCCGGGCGACGATGTCGATCTCACCGTCGCGGCATCGCCAGTTGCGATCCAGGACGGCCATCCCGATCTCGATCAGATACCGGGCCGCGACCCGTTCGCCGTACCGCCCCACAGCGGTGTTCCGGGACTGCCGGGCCGGGCCGGCCCCCTCCCGTGCACCCGCGGGGCCGCTGCCCCGGTCTTCGCCGCCACCCGCACCGATTCGCACGACGACCACCTCCGGCACCGACAGTGCCGGGGCCGGAGGTGGCCGTGGGCGCGGGCCCGACCGGCTGTGGACGACTCGGTCGTTGTGGACGCCGCCCTTGCGGGTGGGGACCCGCGCCGGGTCCGCTCAGCCGCCGAATCCCTCGTTGCCCGAGGGCATCTCGAATTCGCTCTTGGTCAGTTCCTCGACGTTGACGTCCTTGAAGGTGAGGACTCGGACATTCTTCACGAATCGCGCAGGTCGATACATGTCCCACACCCACGCGTCCGCCATGGACAACTCGAAGAAGACCTCCCCGTCGGCCGACCTCACGTGCAGCTCGTACTGGTTGGTGAGGTAGAAGCGCCTTTCCGTCTCGATGACGTACTTGAAGAGACCGACGACGTCGCGGTACTCGCGGTAGAGCTGCAGCTCCATCTCGGTCTCGTACTTTTCGAGATCTTCCGCACTCATGCGCGCCCCTCGCTCCTGCGCTTCGCTGACGTCTCCCATTGTGTACCGGCGACCCTCGCGACCACCGGCGCACCATGGCACAACGGTCCGGGAGCCCGCCTGCGGCCCGGATCGGCCGGCCGGATCCCGGGCGGCCGGCCGCCGCTCAGTCGTTCCACCACTCGAACGGCTCGTCGATCAGCTCGCCCGCCAGGAACGCCGCAAGCAGCTCGGGCAGCCGCCCGGGGTAGAACCGCACGGGGGCGGCCTCGATCTCGGCCGGCGACCACCACACCGCCTCCTGGTACTCGGCCAGCTCCTCGGCCGTCCACTGCGACCGGTCCTCGCCGACCGCGGGCGCCCGCTCGGCGATCCGGACCAGCACCACGAACTCGTGTTGCACCCGCCGATGCCCCGGGCGCGCCCAGGTCACACTCCGCCGCCAGGTGGGCGGGCCCACGTCGGCGGGGGCGATCCGCAGGCCGGTCTCCTCCCGAATCTCCCGGACCGCCGCGTCCACGTAGGTCTCCCCGGGATCGATGCCGCCGCCCGGCAGGTCGTACCACTGCGACGGGTCGGATTCGTCGACCCGGGTGCGAAACAGCAACACCCGATCGTCCGGATCGAGCAGCACCACACGCACGGCGCGGCGTTCCAGGTCGGGAACAAGGTCGGTGGGGTAGTCCGGAACGGGCTCCGGCACGTCTCCGGGCCATGACACGGGTTGAGTCGTCATCCACGGATTGTGCCCCGAACGCGCCCGGCCGGGTCGCCCGGGAGAAGCGCTCCCGAGCGACCCGGCCGGGCCGAGGCACCCGCGGTCAGGCCGGCGGCGCTCCCGAGGGGTCGCGGGTGGCCACCCGCGCCTCGGGCGCGCCGTCCGCCGCCGCCCGGCGCCTGCGTCGCCAGATCACCAGCGGCACGGCCCCGATCAGCCCGGCCGCCATCGGCGTGCCGCCGATCACGTCGAGCCCCAGACCCGGCTGATCGAACGTGCCCGGCACCCCGAGCCCGTGGATCCGGTTCAGCGGCCACACCACGGTGAACGCGCGTCCGATCACCTGGTCCTTGTCGACGGTCCCGTTGAACGGCTGGTCCATGTGATAGCGCGAGTCGGACGAGTTGTCCCGGTTGTCGCCCATCAGCCAGATCCGGCCCTTGGGCACGGTCACGTCGAACACCTTCGTCGACGGGGCCACGCCCTTCTTGAGGTACGAACTCTCGTTCAACGGCTTCCCGTTGACCATCAGGCGACCCTGCGCGTCACAACACTGCACGCGGTCGCCACCGACTCCGATCACCCGCTTGATCAGGTCCTTCTCGTCCGCGGATGGCATCAGACCGACCCAGGACATGCCCTTCTGCAACCCGCGCACCACCGCGTTGTCGGACTGCTTCGGGGCCTCCTGAAGCCAGTTGCCCGGGTCGTGGAAGACCACGACCTGACCGCGCTCGGGCTCCGCGCCGAACCATGGCGAGAACTTGTTCACCAGCACCCGGTCGCCGACCTTGATGGTGTTCTCCATCGACTCCGACGGAATCGAGAACGCCTGGACCAGGAAGGTCTTGATGAGCAACGCCAGCACGATGGCGATCAGCAGGAGCAGCGGCAGTTCCTTCCAGAACGACCCCTTCTTCTTGCGCCGTTCGCCCGAGTCGGAGGCGCCCTCGTCGTCCCCGGAGTCCTCCGGGCCGGGCGATCCGCCGGAGCCGCCCGGGCCGCCGGGATCGTCCGCGTCGGGCGGCGAACCGCCGCCCGGGCCGCCGGGCGCGGGGGTCGGGCCCACCGCCGGGAAGATCGGCGCCGAGTTCGGGTCGACGCCCGGTCGGTTCCCGGGATCGGACGCCGGCCGTTTCACCAGATCGGGCGACTGCGCGGGCCCGTCCCCGTTCGTTGGTTGGGTCGGTGGCGCTCCGGGATCGTGCGGCGCGTCGGTCGGATGCCGCTCCTGCGGCTCCCGCCCACGATCGTCGTCTCCACCAGCGGATCGCGCTCCGATCACGACTTCCCCCACGGCGCCTCCTCGTACCCGTGCAGGCCGGACGGCATCCGGTCGGGGCTGTCCACCGGCCGCCCACAGCTCTGTCTTGATGATTTCCGACCCGTGCCGCGCACGTTGCCGGGTCGATGTCGGTCCCAAAGGTCCGGCATGCGCCGGCGCGAGCGTACACGTCGACGTAGCAGGACCAGCGGAACCGCACCCACCATTCCCATAACGACCGGGGTGGGCGGGGGAATCGCAACCGACAGGGCTTTGTTCCCGAACGTTTCCGGAACGGGCAATCGATGCACCCGGCCGAACGGCCAGGCCACCACGAAGGCCCGACCGACCACATCGTCCTCCGGGATGGTGCCCTGAAAGGGCCGATCCATATGTGCCCGCGAGTCGGCCGAGTCACCGCGATGGTCGCCCATCACCCACAATCGGCCCTTGGGCACGGTCACGCTGAATCTCTTCTCCGAGGGCGCGTTGCCCCGATACAGGTACGGCTCGTCCAGCGGGACACCGTTGACCGTGATCCGACCGGAGGGATCGCAACAGGCCACCGTGTCGCCGCCGACCCCGATCACCCGCTTGATCAGGTCCTGTTCGTCGTCCGAGGGCAACATGCCGACGAACACCAGGCCCTGCTTGACCTGCTTGAGCCCGGGCGGCGGATCGTCCGACTGCTTCTTGCCCAACCAGCCGCCCGGGTCCCGGAAGACCACCACCTCGCCGCGTTCGGGAGTCCAGCCGAACCACGGCGAGAACTTGTCCACCAGCACCCGGTCGCCGACGTTGATGGTGTGCTCCATCGAACCGGACGGAATGTAGAACGCCTGCACGAGGAAGGTCTTGATCAGCAGCGCGAGCGCGAGCGCGATCACCGCCAACATCGGCAACTCGCGCCACAGCGGCACCACCTTGTCCTTGCGCCGCGAACGCCGGCCGCGCCGCCGTCGGGTCGGCGGGGCCGCCTGGACCGAGGGCGCCGAGGGTGGCGAGGGTGGCGAGGGCGGCGAGGGCGGCGGTTCGGCCTCGCCGAGCACCACCGCGCCGGCCGACGCGGCGGGTGCGGCTCCCGTGTCCGGTGACCGCGGGCGCGTGGCCGGCCCCGACGTGCCGGCCTCGGCGGCGCGGGCACCCTTGGGCTTGCCCCGCTTACCCACGACGGTCGAAGTCCGGCCGCTCGAACGTCTTCGGCCGGTCCGCGCCCTGGATGCGACCGAACGGCCAGATGATCCACTGCGCCCGTCCGATCACCCGGCTCTCGGGCACCATGCCGCCGCCCGGGTCGCCGAGGTGGTCACGCGAGTCGGCCGAGTTGCTGCGGTGGTCGCCCATGACCCACAGCTTGCCCTTGGGCACCGCAGCTTCGAAGGGGAAGTCCGAGGGCTTGTCGCCCGGATGCAGGTAGTCGCCCTCGTCCAGCGGCACGCCGTTGACGGTGACCCGACCCTGCGCGTCGCAACACTTGACCACGTCGCCGCCGACCCCGATCACCCGCTTGACGAAGTCGCTGTCGTCCGGGTTCGTGAAGCCGAACACCCCGCCGAACTTGCGCAACGCGCCGGTCACCGGGTTCGCCTTGTCGGTGTCCTCGGGGGTGAACGAGCCGCGTCCGTCGAAGACGATCATGTCGCCGCGGTGGATGTCCCCGAATCGGTAGGCGAGTTTGTTGACCAGGACCCGGTCGCCGACCTGCAACGTGTTCTCCATCGAACCGCTCGGAATCACGAACGGCTGGGCCACCCACGAGTTCACCGCGAGCACCACCACCATCGCCACCGCGACCAGGAGCGGCAGTTCGACCCACGCGGGCATCCGCCGCTGGCGCGGCGCGGCAGGTGCGTCGTCGGCCTCGTCGTCGGTGTCCGCCGGCTCGCCGGGCCCGTCCCCCTCCGTCGCCGGGTCGGGGTCGGCCGCAGGCGCCGCGACGACGTTCGCGTGCGCTTCGGCAGGGGGTTCGACGACGGCTTCGGCATCGGCGACGGGTACCGGATCCGCAGCCGGCTCCCGGGGCGGCTCCGCGGCCGAATCCTTTGCCAGGTTTGGAGACTTCGCCGGCTGCGCGACCGTCGCGACGGCCCCTTCGGAGCCGGTCTCGTCGCCGTCCGCGCTCCGCACCTGCCCCGAGACACGCGAAGGCCGCGCCTCCACGACCTCGGTGGACGAGGTACCGGCGGATTCCTCCGCCGTGGAGGCACGGCCTTTGCTCTGCTCTGCGTCGTCCATCACGAACGAGCCTAGCGTCCGGGTCGCCTCGACATGGTCCAGGCACCCCGGGTGGAACGCCCGGGTCAGCGGCTCGGACGGTCCGTACGCTTCTCCTTGATCTTCGCAGCCTTGCCGCGCAGGTCACGCATGTAGTACAGCTTCGCGCGACGGACCGCACCGCGGGAGACCAGCTCGATCTTCTCGATCACCGGGGTGTGCACCGGGAAGGTGCGCTCCACGCCGACGCCGTAGCTGACCTTGCGGACCGTGAAGGTCTCGCGCACGCCGTCACCCTGACGACGCAGGACGAAGCCCTGGAAGACCTGGACGCGGGACTTGTTGCCTTCGATGACTCGCACGTGCACCTTGAGGGTGTCACCGGGACGGAAGTCCGGGACGTCGTCCCGCAGGGATGCGGCATCGATGTGGTCGAGCTTGTTCATCTCGCGTCGCTTTCTCGTGGGTGCCACAGGTCACCCACGGGTTTCGTGGTCACAAGTGTGGGGTCGCCGCTCCCGAGTGGCGCTCCCCCTGTGGCAGGGGTGCCGTCCGGCTCCCGGGGAACCCGGTCCGGATCGGGACATGGCAACAGCGTCTCAGTCTGCCACAGGTGTATCGGCCGGCCGAAACCGGCCGTCCCGCTCGACCCAGCCGAGCTCGGCGAGGGTGGCCCGGTCCTTCTTGTCCACGGCCGCCGGATCGATGCGCCCGATCAGATCGGGCCGGTGCGCGGCGGTCCGACGCAGCGCCTCGTCGCGCCGCCAGCGGGCGATCGCGCCGTGGTTCCCGGACACCGTGATCGGCGGCACCTCGCGCCCGCGCCACTCGGCGGGCTTGGTGTAGACCGGCCCCTCCAGCAGGTTGGCCATCGCACCGGGTGCGAACGAGTCGTCCCGGTGCGATTCGGCGTTGCCGAGCACACCGGGCAACAACCGGGCCACCGCCTCGACCATGACCAGCACGGCCACCTCGCCGCCGGCCAGCACGTAGTCGCCGATGGACACCTCGTCCACCCGCATCCGGGTCGCTGCCTCGTCGAGCACCCGCCGGTCGATGCCCTCGTACCGGGCCGGCGCGAACAACAACCACGGCTCGTCGGCCAGTTCGACCGCGAGGTCCTGGGTGAACGGGCGCCCGGACGGGGTCGGCACGATCATCCGCGGCACCGGCGCCGCCTCGCTCACGCCCTGTTCGAGCACCGCGTCCAGCGCGAGGCCCCACGGCTCGGGCTTCATCACCATGCCGGGGCCGCCGCCGTAGGGGGTGTCGTCGACGGTCTTGTGCACGTCGTACGTCCAGTCCCGCAACTGGTGCAGGTGCACGTCGATGAGCCCCTTGGCGCACGCCTTGCCGACCAGGGAGACGTCCAGCGGTGCGAGGTATTCGGGGAAGATCGTGACGACGTCGATCCTCACGAGGGGTCCTGCCCGGGTTCCGGCTTCGGCTCGGCCTGCGGCGTCGTGCCCGGCGCGGGCTTCGCGTCGGGCGCCGGCCGCGCCGCGGCTCGGGCGGCCTTCGCCGCGGCCCGCTCGGCGGCGGTGAGCTTCTTCGGCTTGGCCTTCTTCGGCTTGCGCTCGCGCGGACGGTCCTCGCCCGCCTCCGGGTCGGAGACCGCGAGCACCGCGTTCTCCGCGTCCAGCAGACCCGGCGGCGGGGTGATCACCGCGCGCTGGTTCTCCAGGTCGATCTCCGGGACGATCTGGTGCACGAACGGGATCATCACCTCGCGGCCGTCCGCCCGACGGACCAGGAGCAGGTCCTGCGAGGGCAGGTGCACCACCTCGGTCAGCTCACCGATCGCCTCGCCGTCCGCGGTGACCACGTCGAGCCCGATCAACTGGTGGTCGTAGTACTCCTCGGGGTCCTCGGGGAGTTCCTCGGGGTCCACCTCGGCGATCAGCAGCGTGTTGCGCAGCGCCTCGGCGCCGCTGCGGGTGCTCACACCCTCGATGGTGAGCAGCAGCCGGCCGCTGTGCACCCGGCCGTCGGCGATGGTCAGCGGACCGACCGACGGGGGATCCGTCATCAGCACCGCGCCGGGCGCGAGCCGCAGTTCGGGCTCGTCGGTACGGACCTCGACGGTCACCTGGCCCTTGATGCCGTGTGCCTTGCCGATACGGCCGACCACAAGCTGCACCTGCGACTCCTCGTTCTCTGCCCGATGAAACCTCGTGCCCGAGGCAGGAGGCGAAAATGCCAAGAAGCTGCCCGGCGGATGACTCCGCCGGGCAGCTCCCGGTTGGACGTGATGTCCGGGTACGTCAGCGAACCTGGTCGACGTCGACGAGGTCGACGCGGACTCCTCGGCCGCCGAGCGCGGTCACGACGGTGCGCAGCGCACGCGCGGTGCGCCCACCTCGACCGATGACCTTCCCGAGGTCTTCGGGATGGACCCGAACCTCGAGAATGCGGCCGCGGCGGAGATTACGCGCCCGTACCTTGACCTCGTCCGGATGCTCGACGATGCCCTTGACCAAATGTTCGAGGGCTTCCTCGAGCATGGTCAGCCCTCGTCAGCGGCGGTCTCGGCGGCGGCTTCGCCCTCGGCGGCCGGAGTCTCGGTCTCGGCGGCAGCCTCGACCTTCTTCTCCTTCTTGGCCTTCGGCGTGGTGGCGCCGTCCTTGGGCTCGTCCATCGCCTCACGGGCGGCGGCCTCGAAGAGCGACTTCTTGTCGGCCTTCTCCGCGGCGACGAGCAGCGGGGCCGGGGCCGGCAGACCCTTGTGCTTCTGCCAGTCGCCGGTGAGCTTGAGGATGTGCGCGACCGGCTCGGTCGGCTGCGCGCCGACACCCAGCCAGTAGAGCGCCCGCTCGGAGTCGACCTCGATGCGCGAGGGGTTCTCCATCGGGTGGTAGATACCGATCTCCTCGATCGCCCGACCGTCACGCTTGGTGCGGGCGTCGGCGACGACGATGCGGTAGTGGGGCGAACGGATCTTGCCCAGGCGCTTCAGCTTGATCTTGACTGCCACGAGAGTGGTGTCTCCTGCATCTTGACGTGGGTGAACAGCCGGCATTCACGTGGGGACATGAGGCTCGGCTGATCGTGGACACGGTAAGCATGCGGAGAGAGGGTCCGGCAATGCCCCGGGTACTCAGCTCGCCATTCTGCCAGACATCCCGGCCCCGACCAAAGCCGGGCGCGAACTCGGCCGACCGAGCCTCGCGCGGCTTTTAGAATGCAGGTCGCTCGCCCTTCCCCTCTAGCCGTCAGGACGCCACGGTCTCATGCGTTGGTCCGATCTGTACGTACCCACCCTCCGCCAGGACCCCGCCGACGCCGACGCGGTCAGCCACCGTCTGCTCGTGCGCGCGGGATACATCCGCCAGCTCATGGCCGGTCACTACTCGCTGCTGCCGCTCGCGGTGCGGGTGCGGGCCAAGGTGGTCGCCATCATCCGCGAGGAGATGAACCGGATCGGCTCGCAGGAGATGATCCTGCCGACCATGCACCCGGCCGAGATCTGGCAGAGGAGCGGTCGCTGGGAGGTCATGGGCGACGAGATGTTCCGGCTCAAGGACCGCAAGGGTTCGGACCTGGCGCTGGGCATGACGCACGAGGAGATCTTCACCACCCTCGCGCACGAACTCAGCTCCTACCGCGACCTGCCGCAGACCTGGTACCAGTTCCAGACCAAGTTCCGCGACGAGCCGCGGCCCAAGAGCGGTCTGATCCGGGTGCGCGAGTTCACCATGAAGGACTCGTACAGCTTCGACCTGGACGCCGAGGGGCTGGATCGTTCGTTCGAGGCGCACCGGCAGGCGTACGTGCGGATCTTCCAGCGGCTGGGCATCCCGGCGATCGCCGTGCAGGCGTCCAGCGGCACCATGGGCGGCAGCGGCTCGACCGAGTTCATGTGCCCCTCCGCGGCCGGCGAGGACCTCGTCGTGCACTGTCCGAACTGCGACTACGCGGCCAACGTCGAGAAGGCCGTCTCGCGGCTCGCGGAGATCGAGGACGGCGCCGGGCTCGACGCGCCGGAGCGGTTCGACACCCCCGGCATCAAGACCATCGAGAACCTGACCAAGGCGCACGGCGTGCCGGCCGACCGGCAGATCAAGACGCTGGTCTACATGGTCGGCGGGCAGCTCACCCTGGCCCTGCTGCGCGGTGACCACGCGCTGGTCGAGCAGAAGCTGATCGACACCACCGGCTCCACCGACGTGCGCCCGGCCACCCCGGACGAGATCAAGGCCGCGCTCGGCGCCTACCCGGGCAGCCTGGGCGGGGTCGGCGTGAGCGACCTGCCGATCCTGGCCGATCAGGCGCTGCGTGGTCGTCGGGACATGGTGACCGGCGCCAACATCGACAAGGTGCACGTGCGCGGCGTGGACATCGAGCGGGACATCGCCGTGGGCACCTGGGCCGACCTGCGCGAGGTGGTGGCCGGCGAGCCGTGCCCCGCCTGCGGGACCGGCCTGGAGGTCGAGCAGACGGTGGAGATCGGCCACATCTTCAAGCTCGGCTACAAGTACACCGAGGCCCTGGGCGTGAACGTGCTGGGCGCGGACGGCGAGCGGGTCACCCCGATCATGGGCAGCTACGGCATCGGCGTCGAGCGCGCGATGGCCGCGGTCGTGGAGACGCACCACGACAAGAACGGCATCGTCTGGCCGATCGCGGTCGCGCCGTTCGAGGTCGCGGTCGCGCTGCTGGACGTGGACGACGAGAAGTCGCGTGGCACGGCCGAGGAGATCTACACCGAACTGCTGCGGCAGCGGGTGGACACGATCCTGGACGACCGGGCCGAGCGTCCCGGTGTGAAGTTCAAGGACATCGAGCTGGTCGGCATCCCGTTCCGGGTCACTGTCGGCGCCCGCAGCCTGGCCGAGGGCAACGTGGAGATCGTCTCCCGGGCGAGCGGCGACAAGGCCCTGGTCCCGGTCGCCGAGGCGGTCGAGTACGTGCGCAAGCTGGTCCTCGACGCGAGCTGACCCCCGCTCCCGACGACCACTCCACGAGCGCCCCCGTCGCATCGATCGACGGGGGCGCTCGCGTGCCGGTCCGGGCCGGCCGACGATTCGCCGGGCATCGTGGGTCATGCCCCGATCGACCCTCGCCGCCGTTGTCGCCCCCGGACCCACGCCCCACCGAAGGCGCGTTGGCGGCCGGTCAGCCGAGCCCGAGCCGGGCGCATTCGGAGGCGAGTTCGGCCGTGCACACCTCGCGCACGTCCAGGCCGGTGAGCGTGGGCAGCAGTTCCTTGACGTTGCCCCTGGTCAGCGCGACCGGTGCGAGCGCCACGGTCGGCACCTGGGTCGTGCCGTTGTCGCGGGTGACGTCGACCCGCGACAGCTCCTCGCCCCGGCCCAGCGTGATCGCCATCTCGGCGGCGGCCTCGGCCTCCGGCCCGCCGGGCTTGAGCACCGACACGGTCTGGGTGCCGGCGATGATTCGGCGCAGCGCGGCCGGGTCCGGATCCTGTCCGGTCAGCGGCACGGGTGGGCCGACCCCGGCGGCGGTCAGGCCGCGCAACGCGCCCGCGGCCAGGGTGTCGTCCGCCGCGTAGACCCCGATCAACTGCCGCGGGCCGCCGAGCGCGGTGAGCGCGTCCGCGATCACCTGCTGGGCCTTGGGTCCACCGGCGTCGTCGACGTCGTACTCGCGGGCGATCGTCACCTCGCCGTCGAGCACGCCGTGGGCGCCGCGCTTGATCTCGTTTCCGGCCCGGTCCCCCGCGCGGCCGTTGAGCATCACGATCGAGCCGCGCTGTGGTCCGCCCGCCGCGCGCACCGCGTCGAGCAGCGCCTGGGCCTGCAGCCGGCCCACCGCCCGGAAATCGAACGAGACGTGCCCGGCCACCGGACCGGCGGCCAGCTTGTCGAAGGACACCACCGGGATGTCGCGCTCCCGGGCCCTGGTCACGGCCGCCGCCGAGTCCCTGGGGTCCACCGGGCCCAGCACCAGCACCCGGACGCCGGCCGAGATCATCGTGTCGATCTGCCGGTGTTGTACGTCCGGCTGCCGGCCTGCCTGCGCGAAACGCACCGAGCAGCCGGGACACAGCCGGCGGATCCGGGCCTCGAACGCGGGTCGCACCGTGCGCTCGGCCCGATCGTCGGGCAGCAGCAGGCCGACCCGGAAGGCGCCGCGCGAGTGGGCGGTGTTCGACGCGCCGTCCCCGAACCCGCGCCACACCAGCAGGCCGGCCGTCAGCGCCGCCGCGACGGCCACCGTGATCACCACCGTGAAACGGGAGCGGGTCGACGGCAGCCGATGGCTCCCGCCGCGCCCCGGGGTCGGGCCGCGCACGGCGGGGGCGGCGGGCGGCATCGGGCTCGACGCGCCGGCCGGGAGGTCGACCGGCGGGTCGCCCGGCAGCGCGTCCCCGGCGGGCTCGGCGCCGACCCGGGTCGGCCCGAACCCGACCGAGTCGGCGGTGTCCTCGACCACCGCGCAGGCGATCGGCGGGCCGTCGCCGCCCTGGTCGGCCGGCCCCGCCTCGCCCGGCGGATCCGGCACGCCCTCGGCGTCCAGCGCACGCCCCGCGATCCGTAACAGCTCGTGCGCGAGCGGCGCCGGCAACCAGCCGCCCGGCAGGTCCTCGCCCGTTCCGCTCGGTACCAGCGCACGGGCCAGGGTCGGCGTCGGCCGGCGGTCCGGTTCCTTGTCCAGGCATGCCCGCAACAACGGCAGGAACGCCTCCGGGGCACCGGCCAGATCCGGATCGCGGCCGGTCAGGTTGGCCAACAGGACCGGCCAGGGCCCACTGCCGAACGGCAGTCGTCCCGTGGCCGCGTAGGCGAGCACCGCCCCGTAGGAGAACACGTCGCTGGCCGGCCCGACGTCGGCCCGCTCGAACTGCTCGGGCGACATGAACCCGAGCGTGCCCAGGGTGTGCCCGGGGCGGGTCAGCGCGGTCGCCCCGTCCAACAGCGCGATGCCGAAGTCGATCACGATCGGGCCGTCGACCGCGAGCAGCACGTTGGCCGGCTTCAGGTCCCGGTGCACCAGGCCCACCGCGTGCATGGCCACCAGCGCGTCGGCCAGGCCCGAGGCCACCGCGCCCAGCGTGTGCGGGGGCAGCGGACCGAACGCGCCGACCGCTTCGCCGAGTGCCATCCCGGGGATGTACGCGGTGGCCAGCCAGGGCACCTCGGCATACGCGTCGGCGGCCACGACCGGTGCGGTGAACGGGCCTCGCACCCGACGCGCGGCCTCCACCTCGCGGGCGAACCGCGGCCGGAACGTGTCCTCGTCGTCCAGGAGTTCGACCCGGACCCGCTTGACCGCCACGGTGCGCCCCTCGGGCCCGCGGCCGAGGTAGACCTGTCCCATGCCACCGGCACCGAGCCGGCCGAGCAATCGGAACGGCCCCACGCGACGCGGATCGTCGGCCCGCAATGCGTCCACTGGTTCCCCCGTCGTCGACTCCGGCCGCCGATCCCACCCGGGCGAGGGCCGGGTCGGGCCGCATGCCCGGACCGCGTGCACTGCCGGGCCCAATCGTCGCCGAATCCGACCCTGCTCCGCAGCCACACGGCGGCACCCGGAACCCGGGTGCCGCGTACCGGTGGTCGGAGATCTCAGCGCAGCGTGAGTTCGGTGGGCTTCTTCGGTTGGGCCGGGTCGAAGAGGTCCAGCAGGGTCACCGCCCGTTCGGCGGTGCCCCGAGAGGTCCGGGCGTCCTCGCCGGCCAGGGCGCCGCGCAGGTCGGTGCGGCCCAGGTGCAGCGATTCCACCGTTTCACGCGGGAGTTCGAGGATCACCTCGGCGTCCGAGGGGATCTCGCGCAGGAACCGGGCGACGCCGCGGTGGATGTGCAGCGCGACCTCCTCCTCGCCGTGCACACCCCCCGACACCCGCCAGCCCAGCACGGCGTCCACCTCCAGCGCCTCCTCGGCGCGCAGCCGGGTCGTGTACAGCTCGATCAGCCAGGCCGCCGGGATCCGGGCGACCAGGTCCGGCGGCGCGAAGATCGCGGCGAAGTTGATCAGCGGCAGGATGGGCTGGATCCGGTCCTCCAGCTCGTCCGCGCTGGTCAGGTACCAGTTCCGCCAGTTGATGTTGAGTTGGGCGTAGCCCAACCGGCGAAACGCGGCGGCCTTGAGCGAGCGCGCGTCCGCGTCCGCGCGGTCGATCCGGGTCAGGTGCGTGGCCAACTCGGCCGCCCATTGGTATTCGCCGCTCGCGTACGCCTGCCTCGCCGCGTCCAGCACCCGTTCCCGGCCGCCCATCAACTCCACCGTCCGGCGCGCGTATTCGGCCCGGGGCAGCGGGTCCAGGTCGACCGGGTCGCCGCCGAACCAGCCCAGGTAGCCGAAGAAGATCTGCCGCACGGTGTGCTTGACCGTGCCGTAGTACTCCCGTGCGTACGGCGCGTACGAGGCCAGGTGTTCGGGCAGTTCGACGGTCTCGGCCAGCTCGTCCGGGGTCAGCCCCTCGTTCATCCGGCGCACCGTCTGGTCGTGGATGTACTGGATGCAGTCCCGCTCCACGGCCAGCACCTCGGCCACCTTGGCGGCGCCCGACACCGGCTGCCCGTGACTGGGGATCAGGTGCGCGGCCCGATGCGCGCGCAGCGCGTCGATGCTGCGCACCCACTGCATCGGGTCGCGGTAGCGACAACCGCGCAGGGTGTGGATGTTGGGCAGGGTCGGGCCCTGGATGGTGTCGCCGCACAGGAGCACGTCGCTGTCCGGGAGATACACGCTGATCGCGTCGTCGGTCTCGCCGGGGTTGTGGAACAGCCGCAGCCGCACCCCCGCGACCTCGGTCTCCAACTCGTCGCCCACCAGCACCGTGGGCATCACGAACGAGGGGGTGCCGACCCCGGCGTGCGGGCCGACCGCGTCGTTGACGCCCTCGGTGTCCGAGGGCCCGAGCAGGTTGCCCAGCGAGTACACCGAGCGCAGGCCCATGATGTGCAGCGCGGGACCGGACTGGTCGGTCAGGCTCGCCAGGAACGTGCGGTGCGCGTACACGTCCACATCCGGCGTCGCGGCCCAGTGGCTCAACCCGTTCACGTGGTCGGGGTGATGGTGGGTGACCACCACGGCCCGGACCGGCGCCCGCGGGTCGTCCAGGTGCGGGCGTACCTCCGCCTCGATCACCGCGGCCAGATCCGCGCCGCTGCCGGTGTCCACCACCACCAGACCACCGGGACCCTCGATCACCGTCGCGTTGGCCGAGGACCAGCCCACGGCGACGTGTACATGCTCGGCCACGGTGTACACGCGCTTGGTGAAGTGCGCGGTGTGGGCGGCGAGTTCGGGATGAACGGCAGGCTCGACCTCGTACGTCATGGCCGGGCAGCCTGCCACGTCCGGCCCTACGAGGGAAGAATGGTCTTCTCCGCCCCGGGCCATTCCTCCGCGGTCAGCGCGAAGCGCTCGTGGTCGCGCCAGTCGTCGTTGATGAACAACATCCGCGGTGTGAAGCCCTCGTGCCGAAAGCCCATCCGCCGCGCGAGCGCGATCGAACCCTCGTTCCCCGGCTGCACGTTGATCTCCAACCGGTGCAGGCCGAGACCGTCCGCGGCGAACACCCGGTCGATCACCAGGGCGAGCGCCTCGGTCATCCGCCCGGTGCCCGCGTACGGCTTGTACGCGTCGTAGCCGAGCGAGGCGTTGCAGAACCGGGAGCGCACGATGTTCGAGACGTTGATCCGGCCGGCCAGGCCCGCGTCGGCGAGGTCCACCACCAGGAAGGTGCGGAAGGTGTCGCTTTGGCGGCGGATCAGGTCCGGCAGGTCGTCCGGGTCGGACGGGTTCCACCGCGCGATGTGGTCCGAGCGGCGGATCGCCGCGGCGGACGCCGCCGTGTCCGCCGGGCGCGGTGCGCGAATGCCCACCCGGGCACCGGCCACGGTGTAAAGGTCGACGGCCTTGGTCATCTGCCTGCGTCCCCTCGTCGTGTGCGCCGACCGCACCCGGGGGTTCGCCCGGGTGCGGTCGTCCCGCGTCGCGTCGAGCCTACTTCTGGCCCGGCGGCAGGAAGTTCTTGAACTCCTCGGGCAGTTCGAAGTCGGCCGCGCCGCCCGCACCGCCGCCGGCCGGCAGACCGAACGGGTTCGCCGCGCGCTCCTCGCGCCGCGCCGCCTCGGCCGCCGCCTCCTGCTTGCGCTTCATCGGGTTGCCCGACTGGCGCTTGCCCTTGGCCTGCTTGGGCGCCTTGCCCTTCTTCTTGCCGGCGCCGCCCATGCCCGGCATCCCCGGCATCCCCGGCATGCCACCGCCCTTGGCCATCTGGCCCATCATCTTGCGGGCCTCGACGAACCGCTCGATCAGGTTGTTGACCGCGCTGACCTCGGTGCCGGCGCCCTTGGCGATCCGGGCCCGGCGCGAGCCGTTGAGGATCTTCACGTCCGCGCGCTCGGCCGGCGTCATCGACTTGATGATCGCCGCGACCCGGTCCAGGTCGCGGTCGTCGATGTTGTCGATCTGCTCCTTCATCGCGCCCATGCCGGGCAACATGCCGAGCAGCTTCGAGATCGAGCCGAGCTTCTTGACCTGCTCCATCTGCTGGAGGAAGTCCTCCAGGGTGAAGTTGTTGCCGCCGCCGTGCAGCTTCTCGGCGGCCTTGAGCGCGAGGTCCTGGTCGTACTTGGCCTCGGCCATCTCGATCAGGCTGAGCATGTCGCCCATGCCCAGGATGCGTGAGGCCATCCGGTCCGGGTGGAAGGCGTCGAACTCGTCGAGCTTCTCGCCGCTGGAGGCGAACATGATCTGGCGGCCGGTCACCGACGCGACCGACAGGGCCGCGCCACCACGCGCGTCGCCGTCGAGCTTGGAGAGCACCACGCCGTCGAAGCCGACGCCGTCGAGGAACGCCTGCGCGGTGACCACCGCGTCCTGACCGATCATCGCGTCGACGACGAACAGGATCTCGTCCGGCTTGACCGCGTCCCGGATGTCCGCGGCCTGCTGCATCATCTCGGCGTCGATGCCCAGACGGCCGGCGGTGTCCACCACGACCACGTCGTACTGCTTGGTCTTGGCGAACTCGATCGAGTCGCGGGCGACCTTGACCGGGTCGCCGACGCCGTTGCCGGGCTCGGGGGCGTAGACCGCCACGCCGGCCCGCTGGGCGACCACGGAGAGCTGGTTGACCGCGTTCGGGCGCTGGAGGTCACAGGCCACCAGGAGCGGCTCGTGCTTCTGCTCCTTGAGCCACTTGCCCAGCTTGCCCGCCAGGGTGGTCTTGCCCGCGCCCTGAAGGCCGGCGAGCATGATCACGGTGGGGCCGGTCTTGGCGAAGCGCAGCCGGCGGGTCTCACCGCCGAGGATCCCGACGAGCTCCTCGTTGACGATCTTGACGATCTGCTGGGCCGGGTTCAGCGCCCCCGACACCTCGGCGCTTCGGGCGCGCTCCTTGACCCGGGCGATGAACTCGCGGACCACCGGGAGAGCCACGTCGGCCTCCAGGAGGGCGACGCGGATCTCGCGTGCGGTGGCGTCGATGTCGGCTTCGGAGAGCCGCCCCTTGCCGCGAAGGTTCTTGAAGGTCGCTGCGAGGCGGTCGGAGAGAGTGTCGAACACGTCGGCAGAGGTCCTTCGTCAGATACGGGTGGTGTCGGGCCCAGCCTAACCGCCCGCCGAGCGGTCGTGGCGGGGGCACGTGTCCCGGATCCGCCTGCCGGGCACATGTGGGCGCTGCGGCAATGGTGACTCGTGCACCCCGGAAGGCGGCGTGCGCCCGGGATCACGGCGCCAGCGCCCGCTCCAGGGTGCGGGCCAGGCCCCGGGCGTCGGCGGCGGTCAGCGGGTGTCCGTTCGGGGCGACCACGTAGAAGGCGTCCACCGCGTCCGCGCCGTGGGTGCCGACCCGGGCCTGACGCACGCTCACCCGGGCGTCGGCGAGCGCCTTGCCGATCCGGTGCAGCAGGCCGGGGCTGTCGTGCGCCCGCACCTCCAGCACGGTCGCGCTCCGCGACGCGTCCGCGATCACCTCCACCCGTGCGGGCGCCGGGGTGGTGCCGCGCCGGGGCGGGTAGGCCGCCTCGCGCTTGGCCAGCCGGGCGGCCACGTCCAGGCCGCCGGCCAGGGCCTTGCGCACGTCCTCGCGCAGCGCGGCCGGGTCGGGCAGTCGGCCGAACTCGGTCTCCACCGTCCACACCGTGACGCCCAGGTCCTCGACCACGTCGATCGCGGCCGAGCGCACGGTGAGGCGATGCAGCGCCAGGACGCCCGCGGAGAGCGCCATCAGGCCGACCCGGTCCGGCGCCGCGATGGTCACCTCGGCGCCAAAGGGCAGCGGTTCCAGCCGGACCACCGGGAGTTCCCCCGACACGTCGGCGGTGACGATGCGCTCGGACACCGCCGGGGTGGGCCGGCCGGCGAACACTGCCCTGGTCCGGGCCACGAGGTCCCGGACCAGGGCGTCCCGCCACTCGCTCCACGCGGCGGGTCCGGTGGCGGCGGCGTCGGCCTCGGTGAGTGCGTGGAGCAGTTCGAGGGTTTCCACGCTGCCCACCGCCTCTGCGAACGCCGCCACGGTGGTCGGATCGTCCAGGTCCCGCCGGGTCGCGGTGTCCACCAGCAGCAGGTGCCACCGCACCAGCGTGCCGAGCACGTCCACGTCGTCCTTGGCGAAGCCCATCCGCACGGCGGCCTCGCGCGCGATCACCTCGCCGCTGACGCTGTGATCGCCCGGCCAGCCCTTGCCGATGTCGTGCAGCAGCGCGGCCACCAGGAGCAGGTCCGGCCGGGCCACCCGGCGGGTGTGCGCGGCGGCCTCGATCGCGGTCTCGATCAGGTGCCGGTCGACGGTGAAGCGATGTACCGCGTTGCGCTGCGGCCGACAGCGCACCCGCTCCCAGTCCGGCAACAGCTTGGTGATCAGCCGCTTGGACTCCAACGCCTCCCACACCGGCAACACGTCCCGCCCGGCGCCCAGCAGCGACACGAACGCCTCGCGGGCGGCCGACGGCCACGGATCGGCCAGGGGCGGGCACTCGATCGCCAGACGGTCCACGGTGTGTCGGGACAGCGGCAGGCCGGCCTGTGCGGCGGCCGCGGCGGCGCGCAGCAACAACACCGGGTCCCGGGCCGGCTGCGCGGCCTGGGCGAGCACCGCCTCGCTGGCGTACTCGACCACGCCCTCGGCCAGCGGCGTGCGGGCGGGCACCGCATGCCGGCCCCGGCGCAGCCGGCGCACCCCCGCGCCCGCGTCGCGCGCCGCGAGCACCCGGGAGACCTCGCGCCAGGTCACGTCGCAGGCGTAGGCCAGCGCCCGGGCCGCCTCGGAGACCCGGCGCAGCAACGTGTCCGCGTCCAGCAGGCCCAGCCGCCGGGCGACCGCGTCCTGTTCCTGGAGCAGCAGTCGGTCCGAGCCGCGCCCGGTGACCAGGTGCAGCGCGTCGCGCACGTCGAGCAGGGTGGCCCGGGCGGTGTTCACCTCCTCGTGCGGCGCGTCCGCGATCCACGAGGCCGAGATCGCCCGCAGCGCGGTCGCGTCGCGCAGGCCACCGCGGGCCTCCTTGAGGTCGGGTTCGAGCAGGAAGGCGACCTCGCCGTGCCGCTGCGCGCGCTCGCGGCAGGACTCGTGCAGTTCGGGCAGCCGCTTGACGGCGGCGGCTCGCCACGCGCCGAACATCGAGGTGCGCAGCGCGGCGGTCAACTCGGGGTCGCCGGCGATGTGTCGGATGTCGAGCAGGCCGGTCTGCACCCGCAGGTCCTCGGCGGCGGCCCGGCGGGCCTCGTCGGGGGTGCGCACCGAGTGGTCCAGGGCGATGCCCGCGTCCCACACCGGGTACCAGATCGCGTCGGCGAGTTCGGTGATCCCGTCGTGGTCTTGATGCAGCAGCACCAGGTCCAGGTCGCTGCCGGGGGACAGTTCGCGTCGGCCGTAGCCGCCGACCGCGACCAGACACACGCCCTCGGTCGGCGCGCCCGCGCCGACGAACAACTCGGTCAGCCAGCGGTCCGACAGGGTGCCGAGGGCCTGTCGACGGGTCGCACCGGTGGGTCCGGCGGGGTCGGCCAGGAGGTCGTCCCTGGCTCGGGTGTACCGCGAGGTGGCGGTCGGTTCCATGGGGCCTGCTCCCTCGTTCACACGCGCCGGCGGCGCCGGCCGCCGAGCACCGCGAGCGGTCGACACAAAGGCCGATGGCCGGACCCGTCCCCGAAGAGCGTCTTCGGAGCGGGACCGGCCATCGGAGGTGTTACAGGGCTTCCGGGCCGCGCTCGCCGGTGCGCACCCGCACCACGCTGTCCACCGGAACGATCCACGCCTTGCCGTCGCCGATCTTGCCGGTACGCGCGGCCTTGACCAGGACGTCGAGCAGTTCCTCCGCGTCCTCGTCGTCCGCGACGACCTCGATGCGGACCTTGGGCACCAGGTCGACCTGGTACTCGGCGCCCCGGTAGACCTCGGTGTGGCCGCGCTGCCGGCCGTAGCCGCTCGCCTCGGTCACGGTGAGGCCGTGGACGCCGAACGCCTGGAGGGCGTTCTTCACGTCGTCGAGCCGGTGCGGCTTGATCACCGCCGTGATGAGCTTCACGCATCCACCTTCGTGTCGGCGGGCGCCGCGGCGCCCGCGCCCGTAGAGGTGCCGATGCCCGCCGACGGTCGGGTGGAACCGCCGAGTGTGGCGAAGTCGTACCCGGTCTCGGCGTGCTCGACCTGGTCGATGCCGGCCACCTCGTCGTCCTCGGTCACCCGGAAGCCGATGGTCTTGTGAATGACCGTGCCCAGGATGAAGGTGACGATGAAGGAGTAGGCCAGGACGGCACCGACTCCGATCAACTGCTTGCCGAGCTGATCGAAGCCCCCACCGTAGAACAAGCCCTTGGCGTCGCTCTGGACGTGACCGGTGGCCAGGAACCCGGGGGCGAGCGATCCGATGATGCCGCCGACCAGGTGCACCCCGACCACGTCGAGCGAGTCGTCGTAGCCGAGCTTGTATTTCAGGCCCACCGCCCAGGCGCACACCGCGCCGGCGACCAGGCCCAGGGCGATCGAGCCGAGCGGGCTGAGCGCACCGCACGCCGGGGTGATCGCGACCAGGCCGGCCACCGCGCCGGACGCGGCGCCCAGGGTGGTCAGGTGTCCGTCGCGGATCTTCTCCAGGAACAGCCAGCCGAGCATGGCCGCGGCCGTGGCGATCTGGGTGTTGATCAGGGCTCGGCCGGTGACGCCGTCCGCGGCGAGCCAGGAACCGGCGTTGAAGCCGAACCAGCCGAACCACAGCAGACCGGCGCCGATCATCACCAGCGGCAGGTTGTGCGGGCGCATCGGGTCACGCTTGAAGCCGACCCGCTTGCCGATCACCAGGACCAGGGCCAGCGCCGCGATACCGGCGTTGATGTGCACCGCCGTACCGCCGGCGAAGTCGATCACGCCCTTCTCGAACAACCAGCCGTCCGCGGCCCAGACCCAGTGCGCGACGGGGAAGTAGACCAGGGTGACCCAGAACGCCACGAACACGGCCCAGGCGGTGAACTTGGTGCGATCCGCGACGGCGCCGCTGATCAGCGCCGGGGTGATGATGGCGAACATCAACTGGAAGGCCGCGAACACCGTCACCGGGATCGTGTAGCCGTCCCACAACTCCGCGACCCCGATGTCGCGCATGCCGTACCAGTCGAGGTTGCCCACCAGGCCGCCGAACGCGTCCGTGCTGAACGTCATCGAAAACCCGTAGAGCACCCACAGCACCGTCACGACAGCCAGGCAGATGAAGCTCATCATCAGCATGTTGAGGACGCTCTTCACGCGGACCATGCCGCCGTAGAAGAACGCCAGCCCGGGCGTCATGAGCATGACCAGTGCGGCGCTCAGGAGTACGAATGCGGTGTTACCCGTGTCCATACTCTGCCTCTCTTCTCCGTGGCCCCGGCCGACCTCCGGGAGCTCATGGAAAGGAGCTTCGAGGCGTGAGGTTTCGCGCCGTGGCGCGACGTGTTTCGCCGACGTGACGCTTGCCGCACATGTGTTTCCGGCGGATGAACGTCCGCTCACGCACATGGCCGGCCGGATCGCGCCGGTCCCCGCAACCGCGGCGAAGCCACCGAGGGGTCGCGCGCGAGGCGCGATCGGGTGTCCCGCAGGTGAGCGACAGGCAACGCACACACAGCCCGTCGACCACATCTGACGCACCGTCAGTTAGTTGCCGTCCGCACCTTATTCCCGCAGGTCGACACGTGCCGCCGGGGGCCGGCGCTCCGCTTCGGGCCGGACGTTTTCGACCCGCTAACGGTTGCGATGAATCCATTGACATTGATCGCGCCCACTGCCGTAATTAATCACCGCGCTTAACTGACGACCCGTCAAGGCACGTGTCACCACAGGTGATCGGCCCTGTCCGGGATTCGGCGGTTTCGCGCGAGCGCACCACCGCACGACTGCACGGAACGTCAACAGACCTCGTCAACCGACCAGACCAGCGAGAGGGGGTGACACCGTCGTGTTGCGCCTGCTCGGTCGCAAGTTGCTGGCCCTGATTCCGGTGCTGTTCCTGGTCACGTTCGCGACCACGGCCCTGCCCGACCTGGTGGACGGCTCACCGGTCGCCCAGATGCTCGGCCCCGGCTCCACGCCTCAGGATCTCAAGGACCTGGAGCACGAGTTCGGGTACGACAAGTCGCTGCCCGTCCGATACGTGACCTGGGTGGGCCATGCGCTCACCGGCGACCTCGGGGAGTCGCTGAAGACTCGAACCCCCGTCATGGACGGGATCACCGAGCGATTCCCGGTGACCTTGGAACTCGCCGTCTTCGCCCTCCTCATGGCCCTGATCGTGGCCGTGCCGCTGGGCGTGTGGACGGCAGCGAAGGCGGGCGGACGCGTCGACCGCGTCGTGGGCGGCGTGTCCTCGGCACTGCTGTCGATCCCCACCTTCGTCAGCGTGTTCCTGCTCGTCTACTTCTTCGCGAACCGGGAGATGATCGCGGCGTTCAAGCCGACGGGATGGGAGTACATCTCGATCGACTTCGCCAAGAACATCGAGTTCGCGTTCCTGCCCGCGCTCGCGCTCGCGCTGGCGGAGATCCCCCAGTTCCAACGCCTCCTGCGCAGCGACATGCTCGCCACGCTCCAGGAGGACTTCATCCTGACCGCGCGGTCCAAGGGCCTGTCGACGTCGTACGTGCTGTTCCGACACGCGCTGCGGCCCTCGTCGTTCTCGCTGCTGACCGTCTCCGGGCTGACCCTGGGCCGGCTGATCGGCGGCACCGTCATCGTCGAGTCGTACTTCTCCATCCCGGGTCTGGGACAGGGCATGTACCAGGCGATCAACGGCAAGGACATCCCGGTCGTCCAGGGCACGGTCGTGGTGATCGCGATCGTCTACGTGCTGCTCAACACGCTCGTGGACATCGGCTACTCACTCATCGACCCGAGAGTGAGGGCCCGATGAGCACACTCGAAACCGCCCCGGAGCCGGCTCTCGGCGCGGCCGAACCGACGGGCCTGCGACCCTCGCAGGTCAAGCGGGCCAAGAGCGGCAAGGCCCGCAAGCGGCCCAGCGTGCTGCTGTGGTTCGCGATCGCCTGGATGAGCATCGTGCTGCTCGGCGCGGTGCTGAGCCTGATCGCACCGGGCGTCTTCCCGCACGAGTACGGGCAGGCGTTCGGCGAGGCGAAGCAGAAGCCGTTCGCCGCCTGGCCCGAGTTCCTGGGCACCGACGGCCTCGGTCGCAGCCACCTGACCCGGCTCGCCTTCGGCGCGCGCGTGTCGATGATCGTCGCGTTGGTGTCGGTCGTGGTCGGCGTCCTCATCGGTGGTCTGCTCGGCCTGGTCGCGGCCTACTTCCGCGGCGTCACCGAGATGATCATCGACCTGTTCTCCGACGCGCTGCTGGCCTTCCCGCCGCTGATCCTGCTGCTCGCGCTGTCCTCGGTGTACGAGCCCTCGCAGACCAGCATCACCGCGGGTCTGGCCGTGCTCACCATCCCCGGCTTCACCCGGCTGACCAAGGCGAGCGCGATCGCCCAGTCCAACCGCGAATACGTCACGGTGGCCAAGGCGATGGGCGCGGGTCCGGGCCGGATCATCTTCAAGGAACTGTTGCCCAACACGTTCCCCGCGGTGATGTCGTACTCGGTGATCGTGATGGCCGTGCTGATCGTCGCGGAGGGCTCGTTGTCCTTCCTCGGCCTGAGCATCCCGCCGCCGATGCCCAGTTGGGGCGGCATGATCAACGCCGCCCGGGACGATCTGTCGCTGTATCCGGCCCAGGTGTTCGTACCCTGCGGGGTGCTGTTCCTGACGGTCTTCTCGCTCAACGTCATCGGCGACCGGCTGCGTGCCAGGTTCGACGTCCGCGACACCAAGCTGTAGCCGAGGGCTCGACGGCGGTCCTGCCTCCCACAGGACCGCCGTCGGCCCCGTTCTTCGACCCCCTCACACAGACGGGACCGCTCACATGGACGGGATCCAACAGCCGCGCGGCGCGAAGGTGGCGTGGTGACCATGGCGGAGCCGAAGACGACCGGCTCGCCCACGCCGGACGAACCACTGCTGCGGGCCACCGACCTGCGGGTGCACCTGGACACCCCGCGCGGGGTGCTCAAGGCGGTGGACGGGGTCTCCTTCAGCATCGAACGCGGCGAGACGCTCGGCCTGGTCGGCGAGTCCGGCTCGGGCAAGTCGATGCTGGTGCGCTCGCTGATGGGCATCTGCCCCTCGATCGCCGACATCCACGGCAGCGTGCGCCTGGACGGCCGCGAACTGGTCGGCGTACCACGCAAGGAGGCCCGCAAGATCTGGGGCAACCGGATCGCGATGGTCTTCCAGGACCCGATGACCTCGCTCAACCCGGTACTGCGGATCGACCGACAACTCACCGAGTCGATGCGCCTGCACCTGGGCCTGGGCAAGAAGGAGGCCGGCGAGCGCGCGATCGAACTGCTCACGCTGGTCGGCATCCCCGAACCGGCCAAGCGCGCCCGGCAGTACCCGCACCAGCTCTCCGGCGGCATGCGCCAGCGGGTGACCATCGCGATGGCACTCGCCTGCGACCCCGACGTGCTGATCGCGGACGAGGCGACCACCGCGCTGGACGTGACCGTGCAGCGGCAGATCCTCGACCTGCTCCAGGAGATCCAGGCCGAACGCGGCATGGGCATGATCCTGGTCAGCCACGACCTGGGCGTGGTGGCCGGGCGGACCGATCAGATCGCCGTGATGTACGCCGGTCGCATGGTCGAACACTCCCCCACCACGGACCTGTTCGCCCACCGTCGGCATCGCTACACCGAGGCCCTGCTGGGCGCCGTACCCCGCCTGGACGTGCCGCGCGACCAGCGCCCGCGGGCGATCCCGGGCACGCCGCCGGACCTGATCACGCTCAAGTCCGGCTGCGCGTTCGCGGCCCGCTGCACGGCGGCGGACGACCTGTGCCGCGAGGAGCGGCCCGAGCTGGGCGACGAGCTCGGCGCACACCGGTTCGCCTGCCACCACCCCGTCGGCGAGGACGTCGCCGCCGTCGCGGGTGCCGACAGCGGGCAGCCGTCCCTGATGAAGGAGGCCTCCGCATGACCGCCGACGGCACCACGCCGGGCGCGCTCGCCCTGGACGACAAGCCCGCCGCCGAGACCTCGACCGGCACCGACCCGCTGCTCACGGTCACCGACCTGGTCCAGCGTTTCCGGGTGCCCGGCGGGATGATGAACGCGGTCGCGGGGGTGAGCTTCGAGCTCGGGCGCGGGCGCACGCTGGGCCTGGTCGGCGAATCCGGCTGCGGCAAGTCCACGCTGGCCCGGGCCATCCTGCAGTTGACCAAGCCGTCCGAGGGCTCGGTCCGGTTCGACGGTCAGGAACTGACCACGCTGCCCAAGGCCGGTCTGCGCACGATGCGTCGGCGGATCCAGATGGTGTTCCAGGACCCCATCTCGGCGCTGAACCCGCGCCGGAAGATCTTCGACATCGTCGCCGAGGGTCTGGTCATCTCCGGCATGTCCGCCGAGGAGATCCGCCCGCGGGTGGAGGCGGTGCTGCGTCAGGTGGGCCTGGACCCGGAGTTGGTCTCCGACCGGCGTCCGCACCAGTTCTCCGGCGGCCAGTGCCAGCGGATCGCGATCGCCCGGGCCATGGTGGTCGATCCCGACCTGCTGATCTGCGACGAGCCGGTGGCGTCCCTGGACGTGTCGGTGCAGGCGCAGGTGCTCGACCTGCTCGACGAGATGAAGAACCGCACCGGCGTGTCGATGATCTTCGTCGCGCACGACCTCGCGGTGGTGCGCAACATCAGCGACGACGTCGCGGTGATGTACCTGGGCACCATCGCCGAGACCGGCGACACCGCGGCCATCTACGACACGCCCGCGCACCCCTATACCCGGGCCCTGCTCGACGCGGTGCCCGCGCCCGACCCCGAGGCGGCGCCGGCCGGGCCCTCGCTCAAGGGCGAGATCCCCTCGCCGATGAACCCGCCCAGCGGTTGCCGGTTCCGCACCCGCTGCCCGATCGCGCGCGAGGAGTGCGCGGCCCACGTGCCGACGTTGCGCGAGATCGCGCCGGGGCATCGGGTCGCGTGCCACTTCCCGTTGGTGGGCGAGGCCGCGGTGTTCGCGTCGAGCACCACTGCGGTCGAGGCGGAAGCCGCGCCGGAGCCGGCGGCCGAGGTCGAGGTCGTGCCCGAGGCGGCGGCCGAGGCCACGCCCGAAGCCGAGGCCGCGGTCGAGCCCGAGCCCAAGGCCGTGCCCGAAGCCGAAGCCGCGGTCGAGCCCGAGCCCAAGGCCGCGCCCGAGGTCGAGATCGACGCCGATTCCGACGCCGAGCCGAAGGCCGAAGCCGAGCCCGAGCCCGACCCGAAGTCCGCCCCCGAAGCCGCGCCCAAGGCGGCCGAGCGGGACTGACCGCCGAACACCCGACGCGGTACGGCCGAGCCCGGCCGTACCGCGTCGCTGTGCGTACACGCACGTGTCCCGGTCGGCCGCCCGGGGGTCGAATCGGGCATCCCGTCGACGATGCGACACGTGTCGAGTTGTAGCCTCACGGCGCTGACCGCGCTCATCGCGCGGCATCCGGCCATCGGCCGACCTGCTCCATGCTTGAGGACGTTTTCTGTGGCACACGCACGACCTTTCGCCCTTCGGGCACGCCGTCGCACCGCCGCCGTCATCGCGGCAATCGGCCTGCTGGCCGCGGCCGGCTGCGGTTCCGAGTCCGGTGAGGCGCCCAGCGCGGTGGGCACCCCCCGCGCCGGCGGCTCGCTGGACATCCTGGCCACCTCCGACGCCCGCAGCCTCGACCCCTTCCTGCCTTCCTACGCCGCCCAGGCGGACGGAAACCGGATGGCGGCCCTGTACGACAGCCTGCTCTGGACGAACCCCGTCACCGGCTCCGTACAGCCGCAGTTGGCCGAGAGCCTGGCGCCGGTGGAGGGCAGTGGCAACAAGATCTGGAGCCTGCGGCTTCGACCCAACCTCAGGTTCACCGACGGCACGGTCTTCGACGCCGCGGCGGTCAAGATCAACTGGGACACGCACGCGGTGCCCACCACCAAGTCGCGCCAGCGCGACGCGACGGTCGGCATGAAGAGCCAGATCGGCGCCGACGCGCTGGAGTTGCGGATCATCCTGGACAAGCCGAACGGCAACTTCGACCGCCTGGTCGCGCGCAGCCTGTCCTTCATCGCCTCTCCCAAGGCGATCGCCGAGGGCGTCGACAAGCTGGCCGAACACCCGGTGGGCGCGGGTCCGTTCATGCTGCGCGAGGGCGGCTGGGTCAAGGGTGACCACCTGACCCTGGTGAAGAACCCGACCTACTGGCAGGGCCCGGACAAGCCGTACCTGGACAGCCTCACCTTCCGCTACGAGTCCAGCGGCAGTGCGGCGGTCGACCGGGTCAAGAAGGGCAAGGCCGACGTCGCCAACGTCAGCGACGCGTTCACCCTCAAGGCCGCCCGCGACGCGGGCATCGGCATCGAGTCGCTCGCGCTCTCCGGCGGCCAGTTGCTCAGCTTCGACACCTCCGGCGGTCCCACCGCCAATCCCGAGGTGCGTCGCGCGATCGTGCTGGCGCTGAGCAGCGAGGAGATCAACCGGCGCGTCTTCGGCGGTGCGGGCACCCCGGCGCGCGGCATCTTCAACCAGGCCACCGCGCTGGCCAACCCGCAGTTGTCCGCACCGGAGAACAAGCCGAAGCAGGCCGCGGAACTGTTCGCCAAGGTGACCGACAACGGCGCCAAGCCGATGCGGATCAAGTTCATCGCGCCCAAGAGCAACGCGATCGACGAGCTCGGCCGGTACATGAAGGAAACGCTGGAGAAGTACCCCGGAGTCGGGGTCGACGTGGAGACCGCCGACCTGTCCGAGTTCGTCAAGCGCTCCAACCTGGCCGAGGCGTTCGACGTCAAGGTCAGCCAGTTGCTCGCCGACGACCCCGAGCCGGCGGTCTACCAGTACCTGCACAAGGGCAGCCCGAGCAACTGCTGCTTCTACGGCGACGACGTGGTGGACAAGGCGCTCGACGACGCCCGCAACACCACCGACCCGGCCCGGCGCCGGGCCGCCTACACGCAGCTCCAGCTCCAGTTGGACCGGGACATGCCGCTGTGGGTCTATCAGGAGGCGGTCGTGGCGGGCGTGTTCCACTCAGGGGTGACCGGTGTGCAGTTGTCCAACGACGGCATCTTCCTCTTCGATCGCATCGGCAAAAAGGGCTGACTGGTCATCAGAAGTACAACAGTGACCCGATCTTGATGGACCAGATCGCCGGAAGGCAGTAGAAAGGGACGGCACCCTTACCAGTCGGTTCGTGGAGGCCGGGAATCACCTTGGTGATTCCCGGCCTTCACGTGTCTCGCCCGAGGGTTGCAGACAGTCGAGCAGCACGCACCACCGCACGACAGCACAGCCGCACGGACGCACCACCATGCTCCACCCGGGGCGCCGTCGCCCTCTCCCCCCGAGTCGGCCGACGTACCCGGCACCAAGCACGTCCGCCGCCCGGCCACAGCAGCCCGGACGGTCCGTCAGGTGAAGGTTGGCCCTGCAGTGACTCGTACTTCCCTGTTGTCCCTTCGATCCACGCGCCATCCCCGTCCCCGGCGCCGAATAGCCGTACTGGTCGTCGCGACCGCGTTGGCGGCCACCGCCCTCGCCGGTTGCGGGGACGACGACAAGAGCAAACCGTCGGCCGCGGGCACGCCCAAGCAGGGCGGCTCGCTCACGATGAGCCTCCCGGGCGACTCCACCAGCCTGGACCCCTTCTCCACGTCGTATGTCAACGTCGCCGACGGCAGTCGCATGTCGGCGCTCTACGACTCGCTGGTGTGGGCGGACCCCAGCACCGGCAGCATTCGCCCGCAGATCGCCGAGTCGCTGGCGATCAACGGCCCCAAAGCCGACACGTGGCGACTCAAGATCCGTCCGAACGTGAAGTTCAGCGACGGCACGGTCTTCGACGCCGAGGCCGTCCGGTTCAACTGGGACCGACACAAGGACCCCAAGGTCGGTTCCTTCCAGCGGGGTGCGGCGAGCGTCATCCTCTCGCTCACCGTCAGCGACCCGCTCACCCTGGACATCAAGCTGGTCAGCGAGAACGCGAACTTCGACCACCTGGTGACCCGCAACCTCGCCTACATCGCCTCACCCACCGCGCTGCGGGCCAGTCCCACCGGGATCGGCGACAAGCCGGTCGGCGCCGGCCCGTACAAGCTGGTGAAGTGGGAGCGCGGGGTCAAGCAGAGCTTCACCCGCAATCCCGACTACTGGCAGTTGGAAAAGGGTCTGCCGCACCTGGACAACCTGACCATCACGGTGGACACCGACGTCAACCACTCGGTGTCCGCGGTCGACGAGGGCAAGACCGACCTCACCGTCGCGGTGGACCCGCTCGCCACGGCGCAGGCCGAGGAGAAGAAGCTGGGCGTGACGCGGATCGGCCTCAACGGCGGCCAGATGGTCGTGTTCAACCTGAACGTCGCGCCGTTCAAGGACCTGCGGGCACGCCGGGCGTTCGTCTACGCCTTCGACGGCATCGACATCAACCAGAAGTTCTTCGGCGGCAAGGGCACCCCCGCCAAGGGCATCTTCGCCGCCTCGTCCCCGGTGGCCAACATCCAGCTCGCAGCGTCGGAGAACGACCCCAAGCGAGCCAAGGAGTTGTTCGAGGACGTGACGGCGGGCGGCACCAAGCCGCTCAAGTTCACCTACTGGGTTCCCCAGGCCCCCGCCTCGATCCGGGTCGCGGAGTACATGAAGCAGGTACTCAACACCTACCCCGGGGTCCAGATGGAGGTCAAGGTCGTCGACATCGCGACCTATGTCCGCACCGTCCGAGGCGGCACCACCGAATGGGCTGCGGCTCTGGGCCAGCAATGGATCGACGACCCGGAGCCGGGCATCTACGATCTGCTGCACAGCAAGAGCATGCCGAACAACAGCAGTTACGAGAACGCGGCGGTCGACGCCGCGTTGGAGGACGCCCGCAGGACGACCGACCCTGCGCAGCGACGTGACGCGTACACGCGTGTACAGCTCCAGGTGAACAAGGACATGCCGTTCTGGGTCTACCAGGAAGCGGTCACCGCCGCGGTCTACAACCCCAGGATCACCGGCATCCAACTGGCCAACGACGGTGTCGTCCTGTGGGATCGGATCGGCACCACCGGCTAGTCGAGCGACTCGTCCCGCCCGGGCTCCGTGTTCCCGGGCGGGACACCCCGCCGTACCCGGGGCCGGCGCACCAACGCATTCGGCTCCCGCCGCACTCCGCGCGCGAGCCATCGCACCACAGCTCTACCGCACTTCCGGAACGACTGCACGAATGCACCGAAGCACGAGGCACGTTCGAACCCCACAGTGATAGGTAGGTAGGCCGGCAGTGGTACCCCACCCGAAGAAACCCCCGAGACGACCACCGTGTCGCGGCCTGCGCCGCCGACTCTCCCTCGCCCTCGCGCTCGCCGCGGCCACGGTGTTGGCCACGGCCGGCTGCGGCCTGGACTCGTCCGACTCCGGCGGTGCGAGCGGCGAGCCCGAGCACGGCGGTTCGGTGACCATCCTGATGCCCGGCGAGGAGCGCGGGCTCGATCCGTTCACCGCCTCGTACTCCAGCGTGGCCGACTCGAACCGGTTGTCCGCCCTGTACGACGTCCTGGTCTGGACCGATCCGACCACCGGTGGGGTGCGCCCCAAACTGGCCGAGTCGTTGGTCTCCGACCAGAGCGCGCGGATCTGGACCCTGACCCTGCGTCCCGACGTGCACTTCAGCGACGGCAGCCTGCTCGACGCGGGCACCGTCCGGGCCAACTGGGACGCGCATCGCGACCCCACGGTGCGATCGCTGGTCGGCGGTCCGCTGCGCGGGGTGACCCTGACCGAGCAGGGCCCGCTCCAGCTCCGCATCGAACTGCCCTCCTCCAACGCCAACTTCGACCACACCATCGCGCGCAACCTCTCCTTCGTCGCACCCCGACGACTGGTCGCCACGCCCGAGGGTCGCTTCGAGCTCAAGCACGCGCCGGTGGGCGCGGGCCCGTTCAAGGTGAAGAGCTGGGAACCGGGCAAGGAGGTTCGGCTGGAGCGCAACCCGCAGTACTGGCAACGGAATCGGCCCTACCTCGACGAGGTGGTCTTCCGAGTGGACAAGGACGTCGAGGGCGGCAACAAGGCGATCCAGGCCAAGCGGGCCGACCTCACCCTGACCACGGACCCGCAGAGCATCGCGCAGGCCCGCGCGGACGGGCTGGTCGCCGAGGACGCCCGGCTCAACGGCGGGTTGATGGTCGCCTTCAACGTGCGCAAGGGACCGTTCCAGGACCCGAACGCCCGCCGGGCGACCGCACTGGCGCTGAGCAGCACCGAGATCAGCCGGCGGTTCTACGGCGGGCGGGGCGAATCGGCGCGCGGCATCTTCGACAGCACCTCCCCGCTCGCCAACGTCAACCTGGCCGCGCCGGAGAACCGGCCCGACGAGGCTCGTGCACTGTTCGCGCAGGTCACGAACAACGGGAAGAAACCGTTCGTCTTCCGCTACCTGGTGCCCGACAGCGCCAAGATGCGCGCCACCGCCGACTACATCCGGCAGACCCTGGAGGGTTATCCGGGCGTGACCGTGATCGTCGAGGTCACCGACATGGCCTCGCTGGTGACCCGCTTGGCGGGCAACGACTTCGACGCCACCGTCTGTCAGCTCTGGGCCGACGACGTGGAGCCGACGATCTACCAATTCCTGTACAGCAAGGCCGGGTTGAGCAACATCACCGGCTATGCCAACGACGTCGTGGACACCGCCCTGGAGGACGGTCGGCGCTCCACCGACGCCGGCTCGCGGCGCGACGCCTATACCCGGCTGCAGAACCAGGTCAACCGCGATCTGCCGTTCTGGGTCTACTCGTCGGCGGTGATCGGTGCCGTGCACCGGACCGATCTGGTCGGGATCCAGCTCTACAACGACGGGCTGATCCACTTCGACGCCATCGGGCGGCGCTGATGAGCGGCTGACCCCCACAGACCCGGCCGGGTGGCGTGCGCGGCGCCGAGATCGTCATGCCGCGCACACCACCCGACCGTGCACCACCGCACCATCACATTCGGTCCGAACGGGGACCGGGTGTGCCTTGTGACAACGGAGGAGTCACATGAGCAAGCACCTCGGCAACAACGCACGAAAGCGCGCGGCGGCCGTCGCCGGCGCATCGGCACTGGGCCTGATCCTGGCCGCCTGCGGCGGCGGGGACGACGGCGCCGGCGGCAAGGCCGATCCGAACGCGTCGGCGGGCGCCAAGAAGGGTGGCAACCTCACCCTTTTGACGGTGTCCGACGCCCGCAGCATGACGCCGTTCAACGCGTCCTACGCGGCGGTCACCGACCTCAACCGCATGCTCGCGGTCTACGACGCGCTGTTCTACGTGGACAACACGCAGAACAAGGTCGTGCCGCAGATCGGCGAGAGCCTCAAGAGCGACGACGGCGGCAAGACCTGGCTGCTCAAGGTCAAGCCGAACGTCAAGTTCAGCGACGCCACTGCGCTGGACGCCGCCGCAGTCAAGTTCAACTGGGAGATGCACGCCAAGCCGGAGGTGCTCAGCCAGCACCGCCCGGCCGCGAGCGGTCTCGGGCTGGAGGTGGTCGACCCGCTGACGCTGAAGATCACCCTGCCGATGCTGAACGCGAACTTCGACCGCACGGTGGCCTCGGAGTTGTCCTACATCGAGTCGCCCAAGCAGTACGCGGCCGACCCGAAGGGCGAAAAGCCGGTCGGCGCCGGGCCGTTCGTGCTCAAGACCTGGACCCGCGACAGCCAGATGGTGTTCGAGAAGAACCCGAACTACTGGCAGGGCGCGGACAAGCCGTACCTGGACACCCTGACCATCAAGGTGGTCAACGACGTCAAGCAGCAGGTCGACACGATCAAGGCCGGCGGCGCCGACATCACCTTCACGATCGACCCGCAGAAGACCAAGGCCGCGCAGGAAGCGGGCCTGGGCGTCACGCCGTTCACCCTCGACGGCGGCCAGATGATCGTCTTCAACACCTCGACGGCGCCGTTCGACGACCCGCGCGCCCGTCGTGCGGTCGCGCTCGCGCTCGACCCGGCCGACCTGAACCAGAAGATGTACGCGGGCACGGCGACCCCGGCCAAGAGCATCTTCCACAGCGGCAAGCCGTTCACCGACCCCACCGCCGCACAGCCGAGCCCGAACAAGGTCGAGGCGCAGAAGCTCTTCGACGAGCTCGCGGCCGAGGGCAAGCCGGTGAAGTTCAGCTACCTGGTCCCGGAGAACCCGACCTCCAACGCGACCTCCGAGTACACCATGACCGCGCTCAACGCGTTCAAGAACGTCGAGGTCAAGCTCGACAAGGCCGAGGTCGCCAGCTACTACCTGCGACTGACGGTGCAGAAGAACTTCACCGCCGCGCTGTACCAGATCTGGTCCAGCGACCCCGAGCCGATCCTGTTCAACAGCCTGTTCTCGCAGACCCCGTTGAACTTCACCGGCTACAAGAGCCCGGAGGCGGACGCGGCGCTGATCAAGGGCCGTTCCACCACCGACGAGGCCGCCCGCAAGGCCGCCTACTCGGACCTGCAGAAGGTGCTCGTCAAGGACCTGCCGATGCTCGCCTACCAGGAGGCGGTCACCAACATCATCTCCGGCCCGCGGGCCGTGGGTGTCGTCGGCGTCCAGGACGGCGGCATGCTGATGGACCGGGTCGGCCTGAAGTAGTTCGACACCGGGTCCGGATCATCCCCGGCTGATCCGACGCACCGTCACCATCGGTGTCCGGGAGGCTCGTTCGCCGTGTGCGGACGGGCTTCCCGGCCCGCTCCCGGGCAGCCGGGACGCACCCGCGTTCCGACACGATTCAACGACCCTCTGTAACGATGTAACAGATCGGCTCACAGGGCGTGCAACTTACGCCCCTTGGTCCTACGGTGTGCCGCACGCGGTACCGATTCGGCTGTTCCCGCTCCACGCTCATGGCTCCCGGCACCACATGTGTTGTTCCCCGGCGGAGGTGGCAAGAACGTTGTCTGCACGACGCACGACCGCACGTCGCACGACCATCGTCTCGATGATGGTGGTTCTCGGCATCACCGCCACCGCGTGTGGCGGTTCGGACGACTCCGACTCATCGGGCGGCAAACAGTCGACCGTCCAGGGCGAGGCCAAGGCCGGCGGCAGCATGACCATGCTGGCCGTACAGGACTCCGCCTCCCTCGACCCGTTCAAGGCCGCCTCCGTCGCGGTGGCCGACGAACCGCGGCTGGCCGCGCTGTACGACCCGCTCTTTTATATCGACGCGGCGGACAACTCGGTCAAGGCACACCTGGGTGAGGCGCTGACCACCGCGGACAACGGCAAGACCTGGCAGCTCAAGCTGCGCCCGGGGGTCAAGTTCTCCGACGGCACGCCGCTCGACGCGGCGGCGGTCAAGCTCAACTGGGACATGCACGCCAAGGCGGAGACCCAGTCCCAGCACCGCCAGATAGCCGCGGCGCTGACCAGCAAGGTCGTCGACCCGACCACGCTGGAGATCACCCCGCTGGGCATGCCGAACGCCCAACTGGACCGCGCGATCGCCATCGACCTGACCTACATCGCCTCGCCCGCGTCGCTGGCCAAGGGTCCCGACGAGTACCGCAACAAGCCGGTGGGCGCGGGACCGTTCAAGCTGGAGAGCTGGACCCGCGGCAGCCAGCAGGTCTTCGTCAAGAACGAGAACTACTGGCAGAAGGACAAGGGTCTGCCCAAGCTGGACAAGCTGACGATCAAGAACGTGCCGGACGTCAAGCAGCAGTACAACACCGTCAACAGCGGTGGCGCGGACGTCTTCCTGAGCTCCGACAACGCGACCCTCGCGCAGGCGGAGAAGGAGGTCGGCGTCGTCCAGCGCTCGGTCGACGGCGGCCAGATGATCCAGTTCAACATGGCCAAGCCGCCGTTCGACGACCTGCGGGCGCGCCAGGCGGTCACCCTGGCCCTGGACCCGGCCGGCATCCCCAAGACGCTGTCCAACGGCTACGTGCCCGCGAAGGGCTACTTCGCCCAGAAGTCGCCGTTCTTCGACCCGGCCAACGTGCAGGCGAACCCGGACAAGGCCAAGGCCAAGCAGCTCTTCGACGAGCTGGAGCGCGAGGGCAAGAAGGTCGAGTTCACCTACCTCCTGCCGCAGAACCCCTCCTCGGTCAAGGTCGCCGAGTGGATGCAGACCCAGCTCGCCGAGTACAAGAACGTCTCGATGAAGCTGGAGCCGCTGGAGATCGGGGCGTACATCGAGAAGTACGCGCTGCGCAAGGACTTCCAGGCGATGCTCTTCCAGCAGTGGCTGGTCGACCCCGAGCCGCTGGCCTTCAACAACTGGTTCTCCAAGAGCCCGACCAACTTCGTCGGCTGGATCAACCCGGCCGTGGACGGCGCGCTGGTGGCCGGCCGCAGCTCGACCGACCCGGCGGCCCGCAAGAAGGCCTACTCGGACCTGCAGAAGGCGATGGTCGCCGAGCTGCCGCTGTGGACGTACGCCGAATCCTCGATCGGCGTGATATTCAACAAGAAGGTCACCGGCGTCGTGCAGTACAACACCGGCGTGTTCTTCATGGACCGGATCGGGCTGAAGTAGCCCACCGGCAACACCGTTCGGCCCCCGTCCGCCACGCGCGGGCGGGGGCCGACGCGCGTCACGCGGTCGGGAACGGCGCCTCGGGCAGCTCCCGGGCCACCCGGGCGGCCAGTTCGGCCACCGCCGGATCGGCCGGGAACCGCCCGGCCAACGCCTCCACGGTGCGCCGCAGTCGCACGATCAGCCGCTCCGAACGCACCCGGAAGGCGATCTCCAGGGCCGCCGTGGCCTGTTCCACCGCACCCGCCGCGTCGTGCTCGATCAGGTACACCGTGGCCAGGCCCACCTGCGCGAGCGCGAGGCTGCGCACGAACTCGCCGGTGCCCAGCAACAATCGCACGGTCTCGCTCAGTCGCTCCTTCGCCGGCGCCACGAACGCCGGTCGGGTATAGGCGAGATCGCGATAGGCGTGGCCGCTCTCGGAGAGCAGCTCGGCCCGATTGAAATAGCGGATCCAATCCGGTTCGGCCTGCGGCCGACTGTCCGCCAACGCCTGTTCGGCCAGTCCCAGTGCGCGTCGACATCGCTCCGCGTCGCCCAGCGCGGCGTAGGCACGCCCCTCCAGCGCGTACAACATCGCCTGGAGCCCGGCCCCACCGGTGTCCCGGCTGCCGTACTGGGCCAGGTGGATCAACTCCAGCGCGTCCTCGCCCAACTCGTAGTGGATCATCTGCCGGGACATCACCCCGAGCACATTGGCTCCGAACGGCGCGTCGTCGCACTCCTTCGCCGCGTGCAGGGCGAGCACCATGTACTTCTGCGCGCCCGGTTGCAGGCCGGTGTCGTAGGACATCCACCCGGCCAGCAGCGCCAGTTCGGCGGTCAGCCCGAGCAGTCGGGCCCGCACGGCGGGTGGGTGCTCGTCGCGCAACAGGTCGGTGAGCGCGTTGAGTTGCCCGATCACCGCCTTGCGCCGCAGCCCGCCACCGCCCTGCATGTCCCAGCGCCGGAACAGCCGGACCGACTCGCGCAGATGCTCGGTCGCGGACGCCGGCAACCGCGGCCGGCGCATGCCGGAGTCGGCAACGGCACCCGCGCCGGCACCCGGTACGACCGACGCGGGCGGCGGGGCCGGCGTCGCGGGCAACGCCGCGGACCAGCGCTGGAGCGGCTCGACCAGGTCGCGGCCCGCCGCCAGCCGCAGCGACGGCCCGACGAACTCCTGTCGGCCGAGCAGCAGATCACCCCGGGTGTATTCGCCGAGGATCTCGACCACCGTCTCGAACGTCCAGGGCAGGTCCACGCCGAAGTCGCCGTGCGGCTCGTCCGGTTCGCGCAGGCCCAGTTCGTCGATGCTGACCACCCGACCGAACCGTCGGGTGAACAACTCGGCCAGGATCTGCGGTATCGGCTCGCGCGGCTGCTCACCGTCCAGCCAGCGGCGCACCCGGGAGGTGTCGGTGCTCACGTGCGGGGCCGACATCGCCCGTGCGTGCCGGTTCACCTGCCGGGCCAACTCGCCCTTGGACCAGCCGCTGCGCGCGAACCACGCGGACAGCCGGTCGTTGGGCTGCCGCCCGTGCTCCGGCTCGTGCTCGTCCGCGGAGCCGCCGTCCCGCGCTCGCGTCGTCGCCACCGCATCGCCCCCATGCCCTCAGCGGTCCGGCCGGTCAGGCGTCGGGCCCCGATGGGAACCGTACGCGCAGGCCCGTTCGCCGAACGTATTCCGACTCACCCGCAGGCATCGGTCGATGCGGCAAACGCCAGGCTTCGCCACCCCACGCGCCCGGGACGCGCTACGGGGGAGGCCGCGTTTGACTGATCGGCGACACAGTGCCGACGACGGCTGCCGGTCCCGTTCATATCGTGCGAACCCCGCACCCGTCGAGATGACCCGATGCGGTCACAGCGTAACCAAAAGTAATGAGTGCCGTTGGGGAGGACATGGACATCATGCTCGGATCGCGCCGGCGTACGCGGGCCGCACTGTGGCAGGCGGTGGCCGAGTTCGCGGAGGAACGCGGCTGGCCCGTGGCCCAGGGCGCGCACCTGGTACGCGACGGACGCGGCATCCACTGCTCGTGCGGCCGTGTCACGTGTGCCGCGCCGGGCATGCACCCGGCGGACCCGCGCTGGTCGGAGCGGGCCACCGCGTCGCCGGCCGCGGTGCGCTACCTGTGGTCGCAATGGCCGGACAGCACCGTCGTGGTGCCCACCGGTCGAGTCTTCGACGCGATCAGCGTGCCGCGGCAGGCGGGCACCCGGGCGCTGGTCCGGCTGGAGCGGATGGGCACGCCGCTGGGGCCGGTACTGGCCACGCCGACCGGGCGGGTCGCGTTCCTGGTCGCCCCCGGCGCGGCGGCCGAACTGCCGCACCTGCTCTACCAGATGGGCTGGGACGACGCCGAGTTGGACCTGCGCTGCCACGGCGAGGGCGACTACGTGTTCGCGCCGCCGTCGCCGATGGGCGTGCTCGGCCCGGTGGAGTGGATCCGCCCGCCCGACAACGGCGACCCGGCGCTCCCCGAGGCCCGCCTGCTCCTGGGCACCCTGGCCTACACGTGCCACCGCAGGGACGCCACGCCCAGTGGCCGGGGGCTGTGGCTGGCCTCCTGAGCGGGCGCGAAGAGCACGATCGACGAAACGACCGCGAGCAGCACAACGCCGGACGGGCCGACTCGGCCCGTCCGGCGTTCGTGTGCCACCCGTCAGTCCCCGATCAGCGCGTCCACGAACGCGGACGGCTCGAACGGCGCCAGGTCGTCCGGACCCTCGCCGAGGCCGATCAGCTTGACCGGCACGCCCAGCTCGCGCTGCACCGAGACCACGATGCCGCCCTTGGCGGTGCCGTCGAGCTTGGTCAGCACGATGCCGGTGATGTCCACCACCTCGGCGAACACCCGGGCCTGGACCAGGCCGTTCTGACCGGTGGTGGCGTCGAGCACCAGCAGCACCTCGTCGACCGGGCCGTGCTTCTCCACCACCCGCTTGACCTTGCCCAGCTCGTCCATCAGGCCGGTCTTGGTGTGCAGTCGGCCGGCGGTGTCCACGAGCACCGTGTCCACGCCCTCGGCGATGCCCTCCTTGACCGCGTCGAACGCCACACTGGCCGGGTCGCCCGCCTCCGGGCCGCGCACCGTGCGGGCGCCGACCCGCTCGCCCCACGTCTGCAACTGGTCGGCGGCGGCGGCGCGGAAGGTGTCCGCGGCGCCCAGCACCACGCTGCGGCCGTCGGCGACCAGCACCCGGGCAAGCTTGCCGGTCGTGGTGGTCTTGCCGGTGCCGTTGACGCCGACCACGAGCACCACGGCCGGCCGATCGCCGGCCTCGCCGCCGGTGTGCCGGGCGGTCTTGAGCGTGCGGTCCAGGTCGGGGCCGAGCAGGGTAAGCAGTTCCTCGTGCAGCAACGCGCGCAGATCGGCGGGAGTGCGGGTGCCCAGCACCTTGACCCGGGTCCGCAGGCGGTCGACCAGTTCCTGGGTGGGCGCGACGCCGACGTCGGCGGTCAGCAGGGTGTCCTCGATCTCCTCCCAGGTGTCCTCGTCCAGGTGCTCGCGCGCGAGCAGCGCCAACAGGCCCTTGCCGAACGTGGTCTGCGAGCGGGCCAGCCGGGCGCGCAGCCGGACCAGCCGCCCGGCCGTGGGCTCGGGAACCTCCAGCAGGGCGGGTTCCGGCTCGGCCGGCACGACGACCGAGGTTTCCGGCAGATCGACCGTGTCGATGGTGCGCCGGGGCGCTTCGACGGTCGGGGCGGCCTCGTCGCCGACACCCGGCTCGACCGGTGTGCGCGGCGGCGCCGGCGGCACGCCCTTGCGGCGCGAGCCGACCACGAACCAGCCGGCGGCGCCGAGGACAACGAGGGCAATGACGACGATCAGGATCACAGTCTCCATAGGACCTCCAGTCTCCCAGACGGTTCGGCGACCGACCGCGACCGGCCGTTCCCGGCGGGTCCGGGGCCGGCCGCACGCCCCCGACCGGGAGACCGTTGAATCCTGACACTGCGTCAGATAGCTTGCCCTTGCCAAGCACCGTCCGGCGGACGACACGTGACCGAGACGGCTTCGGCTCGACCCGGAAGGTGTTCACGCTCCATGGCTGTCACGAATCTGCGGTTCAACCAGGTCCTCCCCGGTCTCGACCGGCAGGAGATGTCCGCGCGCTACCGGGCCACCGTCGAGATGGCGGCCTTCGCGGACAAGAACGGGTTCGACATGATCAGCCTGGAGGAGCACCACGGCGCGGACAACGCGTGGAGCCCCTCCCCGCTGAGCACCGCAGGCGCGATCTTCGGCGCCACCGAGCGCATCGGCGTGATCGTCTGCGCGCTGCTCGCCCCCCTGTACGACCCGATCCGGCTCGCCGAGGACCTCGCCGTCCTGGACAACATCAGCGGCGGCCGACTGTCCATCGTCGCGGGCCTGGGCTACCGGCCCGAGGAGTACGCGGCCCTCGGCAAGGACTGGAAGCGGCGCGGGAAGATCCAGGACGAGGTGCTGGAGACGCTGCTCAAGGCGTGGACCGGCGAGCCGTTCGAGTACCGCGGCAGCACCGTCCGGGTCACCCCGAAGCCGTTCAGCGACCCGCACCCGATGGTCATGGTCGGCGGCACCGCCAAGGCGTCCGTACGCCGCGCGGTGCGCCTGCGACTGCCGTTCTACGCCGCGGCGCCGATCCCGGAGCTGGAGCAGTACTACTACGAGCTCGCGGCCGAGGAAGGCTTCGAGGGCGGCTTCGCGATCCTGCCGCCGGTCACCACCCGGATGATCTTCTGCACCGAGGACCCGGACAAGGCGTGGGCCGAGTACGGCGAGTACTTCCTGCACGAGGCCACCACGTACGCGGGCTGGCAGACCCCCGACATCGCGTCGGTGGTCGAGTCCGCGGCCACCACGGTCGACGCGCTGCGCGAGGAGGGCATCTACTGCTGCCTCACCCCCGACGAGTGCGTCGAGATCGGCCAGGCGGGCGGCCTGACCGACGCGCTGATCCTGCACCCGCTGGTCGGCGGCCTGCCGATCGACGCGGGCTGGGCCAGCCTGCAGCTGTTCAACGACAAGGTCATGCCGCGCAACGTGCCGGCCGAGTGACCCGGCCGGCCCGCTGACGCACGGCCCGCGAGCAGCGGCGGTCACACCCTCGACTCGACCGGGGTGTGGCCGCCGTTCGCGTTCACCCGCCCGCGGCCACCCCGCTCATCGGCTCGGCGTGCTCGGACGCGACCCGCCGATCCTCCTGACGCAGCCGCTGACTGATCACCGTGGTGACCCCGTCGCCGCGCATCGAGACGCCGTACAGCGCGTCGGCCACCTCCATCGTGCGCTTTTGGTGGGTGATCACGATGAGCTGCGAGCTCTCCCGCAGTTCCGCGAAGATCCCGATCAGCCGCTGGAGGTTCATGTCGTCCAGCGCCGCCTCGACCTCGTCCATCACGTAGAACGGACTGGGTCGGGCCTTGAAGATCGCCACCAGCAGGGCCACCGCGGTCAGCGAGCGCTCGCCGCCGGAGAGCAGCGACAGCCGCTTGACCTTCTTGCCCGGCGGCCGGGCCTCGACCTCGATGCCGGTGGTGAGCATGTCGTCCGGGTCGGTCAGGATCAGCCGACCCTCGCCGCCCGGGAACAGCCGCGCGAACACGCCCACGAACTCGCGCGCGGTGTCGTGGAAGGCCGCCGTGAAGACCTGTTCGACCCGCGCGTCCACCTCCTTGACCACGGTCATCAGATCCCGGCGGGTGTTCTTCAGGTCCTCCAACTGCTCGGTGAGGAAGTTGTGCCGCTCCTCCAGGGCGGCGAACTCCTCCAACGCCAGCGGATTCACCTTGCCCAGTTGCACGTGCGCCTTCTCCGCCGCGCGCAGCCGCTTCTCCTGCTCGGCCCGGACGTAGGGCCGCGGCAGCGCCTCGGGCGCATCCGGGGCGCGCTCCTCGCCCTCGGCCGGCGGCGACGGCGGGACAAGTCGGTCCGGGCCGTACTCGGCCAGCAGGCCCTCGGCCTCGATCCCGTGTTCCTCCAGGGACTTGGCCTCCAACTGCTCGACCCGCAGTCCCTTTTCCGCGCGCAACATCTCGTCCCGGTGCACCGAGTCGGTCAACTTCTCCAACTCGGCGGCGAAGCCGCGGGACCGGCCGCGCTCACGGGCCAGTTCGGCCTCGTGTGCGGCCCGGGCCCCCTCCGCCGCATCGCGTTCGGCCCCGGCCCGGACCGACGACGCCTCGACGAAGCGCAGCAGCACCTCGGTGCCCGCGAGCACCGCGCCCGCGATCCGCGCCTCCACCGCCATCCGCTCGCGTCGCCGGGCCGCGCTCGCCCGCGCCTCGCGCTCGGCCCGCGCACCCCGGTCGAGCGCGTCGGCCCGACCGACCAGCGACCGGACCCGCTCCTCGTGCGTACGCACCGCCAGGCGCGCCTCCATCTCGGCCTGCCGGGCGGCACTCGCGGCGCCCGCGAGCCGGTCCCGCTCGGCGGTGTCCGGATCCTCGTCGCCCTCGGTCGCGTTGTACTCCCGCGCCGCCGCCAACCGGGCGTCGAGTTCCTCGGCCTTGAGCTCCTCCTGAGCGCGCGCCGCCTCGGCCGCGGCCACCGCGCCCGCCAACCGCTCGGCCTCGCCCGCCGCCGCCCGGGCCTGCCCGCCGAGCCGGCCCAACTGCCGAGCCGCCGCGGCCGCCTGGTGCTCCGCCTCGCGCCGCCGCGCGGTGATCCGCTCGACCTCGGCCGCCGCCTCCCGCCGGGTCGCCAGCGCACCGGCCAGCGCACCGGCCGACCGCGCGCACCGCTCGCCCAAAACCTTCGCCCGCTCGGTCGCCTCGTCCACCGCCGCCTGCACCTCCAGCAGACTCGGCGCACTCGCCGACCCGCCGTGCGCGAAGCCCTCGCCGACCAGATCGCCGTCCCGGGTGACCGCGCGCACCCCGGGCAACGCCTGGACCAACTCGGCGGCAGCGGCCAGATCCTCGACCACCGCGACCCGATCGAGCAGCGGATCCACCGCGCCGCGCAACCGGGGCGGTACGGACACCAGGCGCGTCGCGTAGACCGCGCCCGCCGGCAACTCCGGCCACCCCGCCGGCCCACCGGCCGTCGGCCCGTCCGCCTCGACCCCGCCGAGCAGCAGCGCGGCGCGACCCGCGTCGTCCTCGCGCAACAGCCGCAACGCGTCCACGGCCGGCCGCACACCGGTCACCGCGACCGCGTCCGAGGCCGCGCCCAGCGCCGCCGCGATCGCCTGCTCGGCCCCGTGCTCGACGGTGAGCAGCGCGGCCACCGTGCCCAGCACGCCGGACAGCCGATCCCCTGCGGCCAGCAGCGCGCCGGTGCCGTCCTTGCGCCGGAGCGCCGGCTCCAACGCCTCCTTGCGCGCGAGCACCGCCGACCGCTCCCGCTCGGCCTCCTGCTCCGCGTCGCGGGCGAGCACGAGCGCCTCCTCGGCCTCGGCCAGCACCTCCCGGGCCGCGGCCAACCGGGCCTCGATCGCGGCGAGTCCCCCGCCGCCGTCCGGGGCCGTGCCGTCCTCGGGCGGCCCGCCCTCGACGCCCAGCCGAAGCTGCTCGTACTCCTCCTGCGCGGCGACCGCCCGTTGCACCGCCTCGTCCCGCGCGCCGACCAGGCGACCGATCTCGGCCTCCGCCGCGGCCACCCGACTGCGCGCGGCGCCGACCCCGCCGACCAGCCGAGCCAATCCCTCGCGGCGATCCGCCAACGCCCGGGCGACCTCCCTGAGCCGGCGTTCCTCCTCGACCAGGGCACCTTCGAGTTCGGCCCGCCGCTCCACCGTCTCGGCCAGTTCGACCTGCGCCGATTCGAGTGCGGCGGCGAGTTCGGCCTCCTGCTCGCGGATCCGCTCCGCCTCGCGCTCCATCTCCTGCGGGTCGCGTCCGCGCCGCTCGTCGGCGGGCGGCGAGCTCGCGTGCCGGACCCGCTGCCGGGCCAGACCCGCCGTGCCGCGCACCCGTTCGGCCTGCGCGGACAGCGCGTACCAGGTCTCCTGCGCCCGGGCCAGCCGCGGCGCCATCGCCCGCACCTGGGCCTCCAGTTGCGCCTCCCGCGCCTGGACCACCGCGAGTTCGCGCTCCACCGCGGTGCGCCGCTCGCGCAGCGCGGCCTCGTCCGCGACCTCCTCGGCCAGCGCGCACCGCAGCCGTACCAGGTCGTCGGCGAGCAACCGCAGCCGCGCGTCCCGCAGGTCGGCCTGGATCGCCGCCGCCCGGCGGGCCACCTGGGCCTGACGCCCGAGCGGCTTGAGCTGCCGGCGCAATTCGTTGGTCAGGTCCTGCACCCGGGTCACGTTGGCCTGCATCGCGTCCAGCTTCCGCAGCGCCTTCTCCTTGCGCTTGCGGTGCTTGAGGACACCCGCGGCCTCCTCGATGAACGCGCGTCGACCGGCGGGATCGGCCTGCAACACCGAGTCGAGTCGCCCCTGGCCGACGATCACGTGCATCTCCCGACCGATGCCGGAGTCGGAGAGCAGTTCCTGGATGTCCAGCAGCCGGCAGGTGCTGCCGTTGATCTCGTACTCGGAGCCGCCGTTGCGGAACATCCGCCGGGCGATGGTGACTTCGGAGTAGTCGATGGGCAGCGCGCCGTCGGTGTTGTCGATGGTCAGGCTGACCTCGGCGCGCCCGAGCGGCGGTCGGCCCGAGGTGCCGGCGAAGATGACGTCCTCCATCTTGCCGCCGCGCAGTGTCTTGGCACCCTGCTCGCCCATCACCCACGACAGCGCGTCGACCACGTTCGACTTGCCGGAGCCGTTGGGTCCGACCACACAGGTGATTCCCGGCTCGAAGCGCAGCGTCGTCGCCGACGCGAAGGACTTGAAGCCACGCAGGGTCAGACTCTTCAGGTGCACGCGACGAAAGGGTAGTCGGCACGACCCGGACGATTCGCCCGCTCGGTCCGTCCGAGGGCGTGTCGAGCGCCACGGATGGGGGTATCAACCGCTGGAAGCGAGCGGGTGGGCACAAGGGGGCAGGGCGGGGACGGCAGCAGGGGAATCGAAGTACCGGGTGCGCGGATCACGGCGCGCGCCACACGGGTCGCGCGGGATCGGGACCACGGGTCGCAACCACGGAGCCGGACGCAGGAGCCGGAGACCAGCCGGGAGCAACACCCGGCCACCAACCGGATGACATCCCGGGTAACGGGCGGAATACGACCGTGGCCGGAAACGACAAAGGGACGCCTGAAGGCGTCCCTGGTTATCGCTTGCGCGGACCTACGCTCGCGAAAGCGCGGGTTCTGCCGCGGAGACGTCGAAGCCGGCAAGCAGCTCGTCCGAAGCGGCGGCGTTGAGCGCGTCGTTACGCTCCTGGGCACGGACAAGTTCCGTTTCCAGGTCACGAACACGCTGCTGGAGCCGTCGATTCTCGGCGAGCAGTCGGGGATCGGGGCCGCCGACGTAACCGAGAAGCGCCTTCGCCATGAGAGGGTCCTCCACGCTGAAAATGAATGACCACGCAGATTCGCGGGTCTAAATGTGGCACCCGGCCGCAAGGCTCCTGATAGGGTGCGCGGGCTTCCAGCGTCGCACCAAAATCGCAGGAGGTCAATATCATAACGGCACGATAACGAGACCTTCACCCGATCAAACGCGGTTCGACCGCGGACTGGGGTGACGGCTGTCGTGCTGGGTGTACGAGATCATCTTTCGACCTCCCCAGTCAAGAAGATTCCGGTTGTCCGTCAACTCTGGTCGGCTGTGCCCTAGAGTCACTCCGGCATGTCACCCGTTCGGGTGAGTGAATATCCCCTGCCGGAAGGTGACGCAACCCTCCATGGCTCGGCACAGTCGTACCTCGGCCTCGGCCCACCCGCATCGACGACGCGCGAAGTCGCGCCGCCGCCGTCTGGCTCCGTTGATCGCCCTGTTGGCCCTGCTCGCGGTCGGTGGCACGGTGGCCGGCCTGGTCGTCTCGAACCGGGCGGGCGAGTCCTCCGCCAATCGGGTGGCGGGCGCCGAAGGACCCCTTCCGGGGCATGCCCCCGACGGTTCCGCCGCACCGGGCGCCGTCGGCGCCGACCGCACCGGCGACGAGGCGTCCCGCAGTCTGCTCCCGGGCGCGGCGACCAGCGGCCGGACCGCGCTGCCCACGGGGAGCACCGCGCCCACCACGAGCACGACGCCCGGTGCGCCGACCACCGGCGCGACCGGCGTCCCGAGCCGGACCGCGACGCCGAGCAAGCCCGCCGGCACCCCGAGCACGAGCGCGTCGAACCCGCCGAGCGGCCCCGAGGACAGGGTGCTCGCGGTGGTCAACGAGGAGCGCGCGACCGCCGGCTGCGGCCCGGTCAAGAACGACGCCAAGCTGGTCGCCCTGGCCCGCGCACACAGCGCGGACATGGCCGCCCGCGACTACTTCGACCACAACACCCCCGAGGGCCTGACCCCGTGGGACCGCGCCGAGAAGGCCGGCGTGACCTACCTGGGCGCGGAGAACATCGCCCGCGGCCAAAAGACCGCCGACGCGGTGATGCGGGCCTGGATGAACAGCCCCGGCCACCGCCGCAACATCCTCGACTGCAGCCTGACCAAGATCGGCGTCGGCATCAAGGAGGGCGGCAACGGCCCCTGGTGGACCCAGGAGTTCGGCCGCTGACCCCGGGCGTTTCCGGCAGACGGCGCGGGCCCGTTCCTCAGCGCGGCCCGACGCCGAGCCGATCCGCCAGCAGACCGAACACGTACAGCCCGGATTCGCCCTGGTTGCGGGCCAGCACCAGGTCGACCGCCTCCGCCGCCGCCGTGCGACCCGCCGCCCGTGCCCAGCGCACCGCCGCGTCGACCACCTTCGGCCGGGCCCGGTCCAGCACCTCGCCCACCTCGTCGCGCAGTTGGGCGTAGCGTTCCGGTCGCCGCAGCTCGCCGCCGTCGAAGACCTCCGTCCCGGTGCGCGCCGCCTCCAGTTCGAGCCGGCCCATCGCCAGGTGCGCCGCCGCCTCCCCCGGATTGAGCCACGCCTCCCAGGCGCCCTCCTCGCTCACCCCCTGGACGTGCGCGACGTGCGTCTCGAAGACCCAGCACACCAGCACCGGCGAGTCCGCCTTCGCGGCCAGCGCCTCCAGCCACGGCCGCTCGAACGCGAACGGGTCGTCCCCGTGCCGCACATGCGTCGTGGTCCAGCCGTCCGGCGACTCCCACATCGTCCGGGCCGGGTGCGCCGCCGTGTCCACGTGCGGCGCGTATTCGGACAACGGCCGCGCCCCGCGCACGACGACGATGTCCCCGTTGAATCCCATGACACGCGCTCCCTGGATTGCGGTGCCTACGCCCCGGCCGTCGGCTTGCGTGGCGTGCGCTGACAGACCGGACAGAAGTAACTGCTGCGATTCATGAACGAGATCCGTCGGATCGGCGTCGCGCACCGGTTGCACGGCTCACCCTCGCGGGCGTAGGCGTCCAGGGCGCGGGAGAAGTAGCCGCTCTCGCCGTTCACGTTGACGTACAGGCTGTCGAAGGAGGTGCCGCCCGCGGCCAGCGCGTCGGTCATCACGTCCCGCGCGGACGCGAGCAGCAACGTGGTCTGCGCGAGGGTGAGGTTGCCGGTCTGCCGGGCACCGTGCAGCCGGGCCCGCCACAGTGCCTCGTCGGCGTAGATGTTGCCGATCCCGCTGACCAGGGACTGGTCCAACAGGGCCCGTTTGATCTCGGTGTTGCGCCGGCGCAGCGCCGCGTGGAAGAGCGCGTCGTCGAACAGCGGGTCCAACGGATCGCGGGCGATGTGCGCCATCGAGGGCGGCAGTTCGGCGCCGCCGCGCTCGACCGCGAGCCCGCCGAACGTGCGTTGGTCGACGAAGCGCAGCTCGCGCCCGCCGTCGGTGAAGGTGAACCGCACGTGCAGGTGCTTCTCCCGGGGCGCCTCGGGCGGTTGCACCAGCAGTTGGCCGCTCATGCCCAGGTGCGCGAGCAGCGCGTCCTCGGGGTCCTCGGCCTCGGGCGCCACCAGCGGCAACCACAGATACTTCCCGCGCCGTCGGGCGGCGTGCACCCGGGCGCCGACCAGCACGTCGGCGAAGTCCACCAGGCCCGCCGAATGGCGCCGCACGGCACGCTCGTGGGTGACCTCGACGTGCGCGATGGTGCGACCCACCACCCACTTCTCCAGTCCGCGACGGACGACCTCGACCTCGGGCAGTTCGGGCACCTTGCACTCCCCCTGGGGACGGCACAACCGGAGACGACACGACGGGAGACGGCCTCGACCCGCGACGCGAGAAACGTCGGCGGGCCGGTACCGGGAATGCGAAAATGCCTGCCGGTAGGTGAGGTCGTGCCGGGCGACCGTGAGGTCGGTGACCGGTTCGAACTTACCTATCGGCAGGCATTGGCTCGGAGACTACGCGGTGGCCGGCTGCGTGCCGGAACCGTCTCCGTACTTGGCCCGGATCGAGTGCCAAGCGCTTTCGGCGGCCTGCTGCTCCGCCTCCTTCTTGCTCCGCCCCACACCGGTGCCGTAATCGACACCCGCGACCCGGGCGAGGGCGGTGAAGGTCTTCTCGTGGTCGGGACCGGTCTCGGAGACCACGTATTCGGGCACTCCGATTCCCGCCGCGGCGGTCTGCTCCTGGAGACTGGTCTTCCAGTCCAGGCCCGCGCCGAGATTCGCCGATTGCTCGATCAGTGGATCGAACAACCGGTGGATCAGTTCGGTCGCCGCGTCGAGACCCTGGTCCAGGTACACCGCACCGAGGATGGCTTCGAGGGTGTCCGCGAGGATCGAGGACTTGTCTCGCCCACCCGTGCCCACTTCACCTCGGCCGAGCCGGATGAAGGCGCCCAGGTCGAGTCGCCGACTGACGCCCGCCAGGGCGCGCGAGTTGACGACGGCGGCCCGCAGTTTCGCGAGCTGACCCTCGGGCAGGTCGGGGTGCCTGCGGTACAGCGTGTCGGTGACGACGAGACCGAGCACCGAGTCGCCCAGGAATTCCAGGCGCTCGTTGGTCGGGAGCCCGCCGTGCTCGTACGCGTACGAGCGATGGGTGAGGGCGCGTTCCAGAAGGGCGGCATCGAGCGACCAGCCCAGCCGCCCTTCCAGATCCGCGTATTGCGCGAGTGATTCCGTCACCGGAACGACCACCGGCCTGATCAGACGTCGAGGACCTGGCGGCGGTTGTAGGTGCCGCAGCTCGGGCACGCGATGTGCGACAGCTTCGGCTCACGGCAGCGCTCGCAGGTCACCAGGTTGGCGGCAGTGGCCTTCCACTGGCTCCGGCGGTGCCGGGTGTTGCTGCGCGACATCTTCCGCTTCGGAACAGCCACGGCTACTTCTCCTGGTTCTCGTCGGCGCTGGACGCGCCGTCAACGTCGGCTTCGGCGGAAGGTCCGTCGAAGATGTTGGTCAACTTCGCCCACCGGGGATCGGCGAGCTCGTGACTGTGGTCGGGGTCCTCCGCGAGCAGTGCTCCGCATTCGGAGCACAGACCCGGGCAGTCCTCCCGGCACAGCGGCGAGAGCGGCAGTGCGAGCACCGTCGCGTCCCGCAGCACCGGCTCCAGGTCGAACAAGTCGTCCGTGAGCCGGAAGGCGTCCTCGTCGGCGTCCGCGTCCGGGTAGACGTACAGCTCCTGGAAACGCACCGTGAGCTCGCGCTCGAGCGGTTCCAGGCACCGGACGCACTCACCGGTCAGCGGCACCTGTGCGACGCCGGTGACCAGCACACCCTCCATGACCGCTTCCAGTCGGACACCGAGCTGGATGGGGGCACCTTCGGGAGCGCCGATCACGTCTGCCACGCCCATGTCCACCGGGGCCGGCACGGAGCGGGACACCTTCAGCATGGATCCAGGCCGACGCCCCAGCTCGCGTGTATCGACGACGAGCGGCTTGCGGTGATCCAAGCGGTCCAGGATGTCCTACCTCATGCAGTGCCACCCCCCGGGTCGCGGGGGGCTTCGATGGTCAGGGTGCCGACCCTCGGGGCACGCGGAAAACACGCCTCGGGCAGGGTCGGTCCGTAAGAGTATCGCAGCCGGCGCGCCAGGCCCCAAACGGGGCCATTCGAGCGGCACTTTTCGATCGCCGGGCCCGCTCGCGCGAGCGGGCTACTGCCGACCGCCGTCCTGCTGGAACTGGCGGACGTCGATCAGACTCGTGTCGAAGAAGCTGGTCTCGTCCAGCGACTGCGCGTACTGGGCCTGCGGGTCGTAGGCGGGCTGCTGCCCGGTGCTCGCCGGATTGTGCTGGGCCGGGTTGTGCTGCGCCGGGTACTGCGGCTGCCCGTGCTGATCGTACTGCTGCATGTCGTACTGACCCTCGTAGCCACCGGGGTAGCCGTTGTCCGGGCCGGTGCCCTGCGCGTAGGCGGGCTGTCCGTAGCCGGGCTGCGCATAGGTGTCCTGGCCGTACGGGCCGGCCTGCGCGGGCACGGTCGGCGCGGTGGGCGGCGCGGCCGGGTACTCCGGGGCGGGCGGCGCGGCGAAGGTCTCCTCGTGGCCGTCGAGCTGGGCCTGGAGGCTGCCCGGACGGCCCTTGGCCTGGGCGTCGGCCAGCTCCTGCGCCTGCATGTACTCGCCGAGCTCGTCGGACGGGCGGCGACCGCGCATCTTGTCCCGGCCCCGGCCGATCGCGCCGAGCGTCTTGGTCAGCACGACCTCGAAGTTGGCCAGCTTCTGGTCGACGTAGTCGTCGGCTTCCTCGCGGATGCGCTGGGCCTCGCGCCGGGCCTCGGACAGGATCCGGTCGGCCTCGCCGTACGCCTCGCGGGCCACCTCGGTGTCGGCGATCAGCGAGCCGCGCTCCTCGCGCGCGTTGGCCAGCACCCGCTCGGCCTCGCGGCGCCCCTCCTCGATGACCGACTCGCGGTCGCCGAGTACTCGGCGGGCGTGGTCGAACTCGGCGGGCAGCAGGTTCTTGAGTTCCTCGAGCCGGGCCACCACGTCCGCACGGTTGACCACGCACGACGCCGACATCGGCATCGAGCGCGCGTTCTCGACCAGAGCGATCAGTTCATCGAGCTTGGGCTGCACGTCCACGGGCTTGCTCTCTCTCCTCAAACCGACGGTAGCCGTCGTGTTCGCCGGCATCGCGTGACGGACCGACTCGCCGCGGGCGGTCGGCCCGACAACGAGGCACGTGCCGCGTCAGCCCTGCGCGAGCCGCTCGGTGAGCCGACGTAGCACCGTCTCCGGCACCAGGCCGGACACGTCGCCTCCGTACGTCGCGACCTCTTTGATGAGACTCGACGACAGAAAGCTGTAGAGGGGGTTCGTCGCGACGAACAACGTCTCCACTTCGGTAAGACCGTAGTTCATCTGCGCCATCTGCAACTCGTAGTCGAAGTCGGTGACGGCCCGCAGACCCTTGATGATGGCCGGGATCCCGCGTTCCCTGCAGAAGTTGACCAGCAACCCCTCGAAGGCCTCGACCTTGACGTTCCGGTACTGCTCGACCACCTCGTGGAGCATCTCGATGCGTTCCTCGATGGTGAACAGACCCGAGCGCTTGGCACGATTGAAGCCGATCGCCACGTAGACCTCGTCGTACAGGCTCGACGCCCGTCCGATGATGTCCAGATGGCCGTTGGTGACCGGGTCGAACGAACCGGGGCAGACGACTCGACGCAACGGAGGTTCCCCTCGAAATCGGGTGCCGACGGGTCCGGGCCCGATGGCCCGCCCGCCTGGTCAGGCTTGCGCGGCGCGACCGTACCAGAGCGTTCCCTCGCCGTAGCGACGGGATCTGATCTCGGCGAAATCGGCGGGCCACGCGAATGGCCCACCACGAGTGGCCCGTTCGACCACGATCAGCGCCTCGGGCGCCAACCAGCCGTGTTCGGCCAGTGCTTCGAGCAGCGCGCGCACGTCACCGTCGGTGACCACGTACGGCGGATCGAGGAAGACGACGTCGTACGGCTCCTCGACGCAGGGGATCGCGGCCGTCTTCTCCGCGCGGGCCGATCGCAGCTCCGCGCCGGGCAATGCGACGAGGCGGATGTTCGTGCGGATCGTGTTCGCCGCCCGGGGGTCGGACTCGACCAGCAGCGCCCGCGTCGCGCCGCGGGACAGCGCCTCCAGGCCGACCGCGCCGGAGCCCGCGAACAGGTCGAGCACTCGGGCGCCGTGCAGGTTGCCGCGCAACGAGCGAAGGGTGGAGAACAGTCCCTCGCGGGCCCGGTCCGAGGTCGGCCGGGTGTTCTCGCCGGGCGGGGTGGTCAGGCGTCGGCCGCCCGCCGCCCCGGCGATCACCCGGGTCATGCGCGTGCTCGCGGGCGGTGGGCGGGCTCGTGGGCGGCGCTGCGGGCGGGCCCGGCGTACGTATCCGGCATGGGGTCAACGCTATCGACTGGTCGCGGCCGACGAAATCCGGGCCGAGGCACGGTGCGCGACGCTTCGTTCACCCAAAGACACCGGCAGGTCGCCCGCAGCGAACCGTCACGTCGACGGCAACGGCACGAGCGACTTGCGTTCGCCCGCCGCGTTCAGAAGGAACAGTCCGGTACCTCGGCCTCGTTGCGGGTGCGCACGCCGGGCAGCCAGCCCTCGGCACCGGTGCCCAGCACCACCACCCGATACCAGTGCTTGGACCCGACGCCGGTCTCGTCGGTCACCCGCGGACCGTCCGCGCGCAGGCAGACCAGGAGCAGCCGGTCGCCGTGCCAGACCCGATCGGCCAGATCGGCCGTCCGCGACGACAACCTCGCCTCCTTGAAGACGCCGAGCGAACACTCGATCGTGCGCAGCTCGCGGCACGGCACCTCGGAGTTGAAGACCTCGCTCTGCACGCTGACCGCACGCGCGGCGGGCGGCCTGGGGGTCGGCCGGTCGACCGGGTCGTGCCGGCCGGCCAGGAAGGCACCCAGGCCGACCACGGCGACCACCAGCACCGCGGCGAGCACCACCGCGAACGCGCCGCGCCACACCGGGCGCGGTGCGGGCCGGCGCAGCACCCGCAGCGCCAGGCCGGGCGGTTCGACACACGCGGCGTCCGCGTCGCGCAGCCGGGTTCGCAGTTCGGCGACCGCGACGTCGGGGTCGTCGACATCGGGGGGCAACGGGTTCACCGGGAGACTCCTTCGTGTCGATCCCGGCGGCGGAACCGTCCGGTGGGGCCGCCCAGACCGACCCGCAGCCGGGTCAGGGCACGCTCGCGTGAGCGGGACACCGTCCCCCGGTGCACGCCGAGGATCTCGGCGGCCTGATCGATCGTGTATCCGTCCAGGTCGACCAGGAGCACCGCGGCGGCCTGTTTGGCGGGCAGCGAGCCGAGCATCCGCACCGCCTCCCACTCGGCCTCGCGCCGGGCGATCGCGTCGTCGCCGGCGCCGGACCGGGCCCGCTCCGCGGGCTCGGGCGGTTCGGGCAGCAACACCTGGCGGCTGCGGACGCGCCACATGTCGCGGGTGACGCTGACCAGGGCCCGGAAGGCGTAGGCGTAGGGCTCGGGATGGCCGAGCAGCCGGTCGGGTCTGCGGGCCAGCTTGAGGTACGTCTCGTGCACCGCGTCCTCGGCGCTGCCCTCGCCGGCGAGCAACACGGCCCGTCGATACAACCGAGGGAGCAACCCGCAAAAGAGCGCGTCGAAGCCCTGGTCCCCCGTACGTGCGTCCATGGCCCATTGGTAACCAACCGACGAGCTGTTCCGCGTGCTCCGAACGGGTGAGCCGTGGGGGCGCGCGGGAGCGGAACGAGGGCGGTCAGCCCTTGTCGAGGTACTCCGCGCGCTCGTCGTCCAGGATGCTGGCCAGCGCGCTGCGCAGGTCGTGGTGCTCGACCAGGTCCGGATCGTTCGCCACGATCGTGCTCGCCTCCTCGCGAGCGGCCACGATCAGTTCCTCGTCCCGGACGACTTCGAGCATGCGAAGCGACGAGCGCGAGCCGGACTGCGCGTCGCCGAGCACATCGCCCTCGCGGCGTTGTTCGAGGTCGATCCGGGACAGCTCGAATCCGTCCAGGGTCGCCGCGACCGCGTCCAGGCGCTCGCGCGCGGAGGTGCCGCCGGGCATCTCGCTGACCAGCAGGGTCAGGCCGGGAGCGCTGCCGCGGCCGACTCGGCCGCGGAGCTGGTGCAGTTGGGAGACGCCGAACCGGTCGGCGTCCATGATCACCATCGCGGTCGCGTTGGGCACGTTGACGCCGACCTCGATCACCGTGGTGGCCACCAGCACGTCCAGTTCGCCGGCGGTGAAGCGGCGCATCACGTCGTCCTTGTCGTCCGGAGCCATCCGGCCGTGCAGCACCGCGATCCGCAGCCCGGCCAGCGGACCGGCGGTCAGCGCCGCGGCGACGTCGAGCACGGCCAGCGGCGGTCGCCGCTCCTCGCCGTCCGCGGCGTCCGCGCCGATGTCCTCGGGGTCGTCCAGGTACGCCTCGGCGGGCAGGTCCTCGGCCGGTTTCGCGGCCTTGGCCTTCTTCTTGGCCTTCTTCTTCGCCTTCGGGTCGTCCTCCTCGTCGCCGATCCGCGGGCACACCACGTAGGCCTGGTGGCCGTTCTCCACCTCCTCGCGCACCCGCTGCCACGCGCGGTCGAGGAAGTGCGGCTTCTCCTTGGCCGGGACCACGTGCGTGGCGATCGGCGATCGGCCGGACGGGAGCTGGGCCAGGATCGAGGTCTCCAGGTCGCCGAACACGGTCATCGCCACCGTGCGCGGGATCGGCGTGGCGGTCATCACCAGCAGGTGCGGCGGACGTTTGCCCTTGCCGCGCAGCGCGTCGCGCTGTTCGACGCCGAAGCGGTGCTGCTCGTCGACCACGACCAGGCCCAGGTCGTGGAACCCCACCTTGTCCTCGATCAGCGCATGGGTGCCGATCGCGATCCCGGCCTCACCGGTGACCAGGTCCAGCAGCGCGGCACGGCGCGCGGGCACCCCCATCGAGCCGGTGAGCAGGGTGACCTTGGTGCCGATCTCCGACCCGCCGAGCATCCCGGCGCCCTCGGCCAGCGGTCCGAGCATCTCCACGATCGACCGATAGTGCTGCTGCGCGAGCACCTCGGTCGGCGCCAACAACGCGGTCTGTCCGCCGGCGTCGACCACGGTCAACATGCCCCGCAGCGCGACCAGCGTGTTGTGGGTGGGCGTGAAGTGATCGGTCACGTACAGGTGATCCCGGTGTCGGACGCGGATGCATTGCACCGGCTTGCGACCCACGTATTCGACGGCTCGAATACCCCGCCGGAAGGTCGTGGGTCCCGTTCTGCCGCGCAGCGGTTCCACCTTGCACCGCAGCCTGAACGGCGGGTGTTCGTCCGACAGTTCGACGCCGACGTGCCACGCATTGTGCGGTCGTTCGGAGCGCACCCGGGCGATCCCGCCGAGCGAACGGACCAGCCACGCCACGTCGTCCGCCAGACGGCGCGACACGGTGCGGAACGACACGGCGCGGCCTTCCGCGCCCAAGGTCCCGTCGGTGTCCAGCAGACCTTGGAGCAAGGCGTGCCGAGACTTCACATCGGCTGCCCGGAACACGTCGGGAACGAATGTGTCCCGGGACTCGAGTCCCCACAGGCCCGGCGCCCTCGACACGTCCGGCAGCGGATGGGAACCGACCCGGTTCTGCGGCGACAGATGCGGCACGCTCTCCACCGGTTCCGGGTCCGCCGTGGTGAACATCGACTCGTCACGGAACGAACCGTCTGCCAGCAGCACCCCCAGCAGGTACGGATCCATCGGCAGCGGCTCGCCGTTGCCCAGGTCGACGGGAACCACCGGCGGCAGGTACCACTTCGAACTGCCGTCCGCCGTCAGCAGGTCTTCGCGGATGTCTCGGGTGGTGAGCACCTCGAACGACTCGCCCCGATGTCCCGCGCCATCGCCGGCGACCTGCCACAGGTGCTCGTCGTCGCACTCCACCCGTGATCCGTCCGACAGGATCAGCCGCCACACGTCCCGCTCGCCCTGTGGAAAGACTCCATCGACGACGGTGCGCTCCCCACCGGGGGTGACGACTTCCTCGCCGACCCGAATGTCTCCCATCCGACGAAAGCCGCCCGGCGTCAGCACGAGCGCGTCCAGGGGCTGGGCCTTGCCGGCCCCGACCTCCCCCTGGAGCAGGCGGTGCATCGGATGTTCGGTGGCCAGGTCGGCCTCGATCTCGGCGCAGACCTCCTTTTGCCCGTCGGTGAGTTCGAACGGGAGGCGGGCGTCGAAGGCGTCCAGGATGCCGTTCGCGCGGCGCGGGCGGGCGACCGCGGACAGCGCCCGCGCGTCCCGACGGCGGCGGGCCAGGGCGATCTGCAGGACGAACGCCTCGTCCCACTTGAGCCGGTCCTTGGCCGCGGTGACGTCGTCCCACGAGGCCGGCCGGTGCACCTGGACGAGCGCCTCGGCCAGTCCCGGCATGCCGCGCCGCTCGCGCATCTCGGCGGGCAGCGGGTCGCCGACCTCGCCCAGCGTGTCCAGCGCCATGCCCACACACTGCGCGATCTTCCAGGACGGCATGTTGGCGGCGGCCGGATAGACCGGGATCAGCGCGCCGGCGAACAGGTTCGCCACACCGTCCTGATCGTCCTCGCCGACCAGTTGATAGTCGGGCTGGCTGAGCTGGATCACGTTGTTGAACCGACCCACCTTGCCCGCGAACAGGCCGCGCCGGCCCGGGCGCAGTTCCTCCTCGCGCCACGCCTGGTTGAAGAAGATCAGGGTGAGCTTGCCGCGCCCGTCGGTGACCTCGACCTCGAGCAGGTTGCCGCGCCGATTGCGGAACTGCCGCTTGGTCACCTTGGCGATCTCCGCCATCACGGTGACGTGTTCCTCGGGCTCCAGGCGGGAGAGGTCGGTCAGGCGCCCGCGCTCCGCGTAGCGCCGGGGGTAGTGGCGCAGCAGATCTCCGACGGTGTCCAGCTTGAGGGATTTGGCCAGCACCGTCGCCGTGCGGTCGCCGACGAGTTTCTTCAGCGGTTCGTCAAGGCGCGACATGCCGCCCAACGGTACTGGTCGACGCTGTCATCGAGGCCGCCCAAGCGCCGAGTCGCCGCTACTCGACCCCGATGAGCAGCGGATACACCTCCTGGCCGCCCTCGTAGACCATCACGTCCACGCCGAGCCGGGTGGCCCGCAGGTGGCGCTCGATCGCGGCGGCCAGGCCCGGCGGGCAGGCGCTGCCGGTGACCAGGGTGACCAGTTCGCCGCCGCCCGCGAGCATGCGGTCCACCAGCACGGTGCCGGTCTCGCGTTGGTCGTGGCCGATCACCGCGATGTCGCCCTCGATCACGCCGAGCACGTCGCCCGCCTGGCAGACGCCGGCCATCGTCCAGGACTCGCGCACGGCGACAGTGAGCGCGCCGTAGCGGGTGGCGCCGGCGGCCGAGGTCATCCCGACGATGTCCTGGTCGAAGCGCCGGCCGGGTTCGTGCACGGCGAGCGCGGCCAGGCCCTGTACGGCCGCCTTGGTCGGGATCACCTGGACCCGGATGCCGTGCGCCTGGGCCTGCTGGGCGGCCACCCCGGCCACCGCGTGGCAGTCGGCGTCGTTGGGCAGCAGCACCACCTCGCGCGCCTCGGTGCGCCGGATCGCGTCGACCAGGACCCCGGTGGAGGGCCGCCGGCCGGGTCCGGCCTGTACGACGTGCGCGCCGTTCTCGGCGAACAGCGTGGCCAGGCCGCCGCCCTGGGCGACCGCGACGATCCCGCGCGTGGGGGTGGGCTCGGGCGCGGTGAGGCCGGCGAGGGTGCGCTCCAGGTGGGTGATCCGGATCCGGTACGGCCGGCCCGCCTCGATGCCCGCCTCGACCGCCGCGCCCGCGTCGTCCACGTGCACGTGCACGTTCCACAATCCCTCGCCGCCGACCACCACGAGCGAGTCGCCGAGTGCGCCGAGCCGCTCGCGCAGCGCCGGCAGCGCGTGGTCGGGCGCGTCCAGCAGGTAGATCACCTCGAAGCCCGGGCCCTCGGTCGAGGTGTCCGGCCCGTCCGGTGCGGCGAACGGGACCGGCACCGGGGTCTGCACCTGGTGCGGGTGGATCCGGTACGCCGAGCGCTCGCCGGTCACCACCGCGAGCAGCGCGTCCAGGAGCACGGTCAGGCCACGCCCGCCCGCGTCCACCACGCCCGCCCGGCGCAGCACGTCCAGTTGCTCGGGGGTGCGGGCCAGGGCGCCGCGCGCCGCGGTCGCCGCGGCCCGGACCACCGGCCGAAGCTCCTCGCCCGCGCCGGCCGCGGCGTCGGCGGCGGCCCGGGCCACGGTGAGCATGGTGCCCTCGACCGGCCGGGCCACCGCGGCGTAGGCGGCGTCGGCGGCGGTGCACAGCGCGTGCGCCAGGGCGAGCCCGGCGGGCACCGCGCGGCCGCTCTCGAGCGCGGCGACCTGTTCGGCCTCCAGACGCTCCGCCATGCCGCGCAGGAGTTGGCTGAGGATCACCCCGGAGTTGCCGCGCGCGCCCATCAACGCGCCGTGCGCCAGCGCCCGGAAGGCGGTCGGCAGGTCGGGCTCGGGCAGGTCGCGAACGAACAGCGCGTCGACCTCGGCCGTTCCCGACTCCAGGGTCAGGAACAGGTTGGTGCCGGTGTCGCCGTCGGGGACGGGATACACGTTGAGGGCGTCGATTTCCTCGCGCGCTCGCCCCATCAGTTCCAAGGCGACGCGACCCCAGCGGCGTACCGCCGGACCGTCCAGCTCTCCCAGCAGGCCCTGCACGCCCACCTCCTGTACGAATCCGTCTCTGCGCGTCCCGTCCGCCGGTCACGTTATCGAGACGGGGAGCGGTGAAGCGGCCCACCCGGATGGGTTAGGCTTGGCGGGAAGCATGACGAGATCGGCTGATTGCGTATGCCCGGATCATCCCGGGTTCGCGCATCGCATGGTTCGTCGGTTACTCTTCTGCGGTTGTCCGGCATTCGGCCGGCACGTGTTCGTACGCAATTCCCATTCGTCTTTGGAGTGTTCCCGTGGCTGCCAACTGCGACGTCTGCGGCAAGGGGCCGGGCTTCGGCAACAGCATTTCGCACTCTCACCGCCGGACGCCCCGTCGCTGGAACCCCAACATCCAGACGGTGCGCGCGATGGTCGGTGCCACGCCGAAGCGCCTCAATGTCTGCACCTCTTGCATCAAGGCGGGCAAGGTTTCCCGCTAGTTGCTCGACTTCGAAGGGCCGGTCCACCTCACGGTGGACCGGCCCTTCGGCTTGTCCGGGGTGCCCGCCCGTCGAGTGAACCGGGACCCGTCGCCCGAGGCGACGAGTCCCGGCCCCCTCCGGGTCAGAACCCTTCCCGCCACCGCCACGCGTGATCGACCGGCCCGATCCCCTCGCCCAGCGGGAAGCCGGCCCGGATCGCGCCGGTGACGTATTCCTTGGCCGCGGCGACCGCGTCCGGCACCGTGTCGCCCAGGGCCAGCCGCGAGGCGATCGCGCTCGCCAACGTGCAGCCGGTGCCGTGGGTGTGCCGGTTGTCATAGCGCGGGCTGGTGAACCAGTACTCACGCGTCCCGTCGAACAGCAGGTCGGCGGCCTCTCCTTCGAGATGACCGCCCTTGACCAGGACCCAGCGCGCACCGAACGCCCGCACCGCCTCGGCCGCGCCGCGCATGTCGGCCCGCTCGCGCACCTTGTGCCCGGTCAGCAGCTCGACCTCGTACAGGTTGGGCGTGACGATCGTGGCGACCGGGAGCAGCCTGCTGCGCAGGGTCTCCAGCGCGTCGTTCGCCAGCAACGTGTCGCCGTGCTTGGAGGAGGCCACCGGATCGACCACCACGGGCGCGGACACCTCGGCCAGCAGCGCGGCGACCACCGCCACCAGGTTCGGCGAGGCCAGCATCCCGGTCTTGATCGCCTGTACACCGATGTCGTCCACGACACTGCGGAACTGCGCCCGCACCGCCTCCGCGGGCAGTTCCCAGTAGCCCTGCACACCGAGCGAGTTCTGCGCGGTCACCGCCGCGATCACGCTCATCCCGTGTACGCCGTGGGCCAGCATCGTCTTGAGGTCGGCCTGGATCCCGGCGCCACCGCCGGAGTCGGAGCCGGCCACCGTGAGCACGCGCGGAGGAGTCTGCACCATCCCGGCAGCCTATCCACGCCGCCCGCACCCTCGGCGTGCGCGCCCCTCAGCCCCGGTCGAAGTGGTCCCATCCGCCCGCCAAGCCCGGGTCCCGACCGTCCACGGTGACGCCGGTGCCGGCGTGTACGCGGCCGATCACCCGCCAGCGCGCGGGCAACGCGGTGCCCGCCGGGAAGGTGGCGACCAAGGCGTGGTCCTCGCCGCCGGTGAGCACCCAGTTCAGCGGGTCGGCGCCCAGCGCCCGGGCCACATCGCGCATCTGGGCGGGCACGTCCAGCCGGGCGGTGAGGATGTCGATCCGCACGTCGGAGGCGCGCGAGACGTGGCCCATGTCGGCGAGCAGGCCGTCGCTGATGTCGATCATCGAGGTCGCGCCGAGCATCGCCGCACCGGGACCGGCGTCGTAGGGCGGCTCGGGCCGGCGGTGTGCCTCCACGAACGCGCGCGGCGCGCGGTGCCCGTGGCCCAGGATCGCCAGCCCCGCCGCCGACCAGCCCAACCAGCCCGCGACCGCGAGCACGTCGCCGGGCCGGGCCCCGGCGCGGACCACCGGCGCCCGGCCCTGGAGGTCGCCCAGCGCGGTCACCGCGACGGTGACGGTGTCGCTGCCCACGACGTCGCCGCCGGCGACGCCCGCGCCGACCACCGCGCATTCGTCGCGCAGGCCGTCGTACAGCTCCAGCGCCCACCCGGTGGGCAGGTCGCGCGGGCCGCACAGACCGATCAGCAGCGCGGTGGGCACGGCGCCCATCGCCGCCACGTCGGCCAGATTCTGTGCGGCGGCCTTGCGGCCGACGTCGTACGCGGTGGACCAGTCCCGCCGGAAGTGTCGCCCCTCGACGAGCAGGTCCATGGTGGCCACCACCCGCCCGTCGGCGGCGGCGATCACGGCGGCGTCGTCGCCCGGCCCCAGGGACACGTGCGGCCCCGTCGGCACGCGGGCGACCAGTGCCCCGATCAGGCCGAATTCGCCGAGATCGCCCAGCGTCCCGCTCATCGCCGCTCTCCTGCCATGCCCATCAGCCTTGATCCGCCTCGTCGCCCGTGTTGAGCTGTGATCCGTCACCCGTGATCCATCGACTTCCGCTGTGGTCGCCGAAGCCCCACCGGGCCGACAATGGTCGCAGCAGCGGGGATCACGTCAAGATCCCATCATCCTGCGCGCCGGGAGGCCGTGGTGGTACAGGCATACATCCTGATCCAGACCGAGGTCGGCCGTTCGGCTGCGGTGGCCAGAGCGATCGCCGAGTTGCCGGGGGTGACCAGAGCGGACGACGTCACCGGCCCCTACGACGTGATCGTGCGGGCCGAAGCCCCCGATGTCGACCAGTTGGGTCGCATGGTGGTCGCCGAGGTGCAACGCATCGACGGCATCACCCGCACCCTGACCTGCCCGGTGGTCAACCTGGGCTGACCCGCGAACGTGGTCCGACGCACGGGACATCTAGGATCGAGCCCGTGCGTTCCTCTCGAATCCTCGCCGGACTACTCCCGGTCACACTGTCGCTGGCCGTGGCGTGCGACAGCGGTTCGGGCAACATCGAGGTCGCGGCGCCGACTCCGCCACCGGGCGCCGCGACCGACGCGTGTCGCGCCCTGCACGACGCACTCCCCGCGAAGGTGATGGACGCCGAGGCCCGCAAGACCTCGCCGGAGTCCACCCTGACCGCCGCCTGGGGAAACCCGGCGATCGTGCTCCGCTGCGGCGTGGGACTGCCCGCCTCGCTGCGCGTGGTGGACCCCGACAAGGTCGGCTCCGAACCCCGCGACTCGGTCACCGTCAACGGCGTGATCTGGAACTTCGCGAAGTACGCCGACGGCGTCCGCTTCACCACGGTCTACCGCGAAGCCAACGTCGAAATGACCGTCCCCAAAAAATTCGCCGAACCGGCCGCCCCCCTCACCGACATCGCCGAAGCGGTAACCCACGCCGTCCCCACCACCCTGAACCTGACCGAACCCGACTGACCCCCACCACGTCAGCGCCCCCAACCCAGCCAAGACCTCGTAGGCCCCGCCCACCCGCCACACCCCCGGCGCGTCAGCGCCCCCGAGACAGGCAAGCCGCGCGATCGACGCGCGCAGCGCGGAGAGCGGCGGAGCCGCAAAACAAAGACTTCGTGCCCCGGAGCGAAGCGCAGGGACACGAAGTCACGAGCGAGGGGCCACTTTTTGCGGAGGAGCGTCAGCGGGGGAGCAAAAAGTGGCCCCTCGCGAGCCGGCGCCGAAGGCGCCCAATAAAAAGCAACGCCCCATCGCCGAAAGCCGCCCACCCCGCCCGCTCCGCTCACGACCCAGGCCCGGTCATGCGGTTGAGCCCGCGTCGTGGACTTCCCGCCTCGCTCCACTCACGACCCAGCTCCGAACACCGCCCCCGCCCAACGACCCAGCCACTCAAACCCCGGGTGGGCCGGCCTCACCAAACCCCGACCCACCCCTACCTACCAACCCGCCCAACTAACGCAGCAAAGCGTTGGGCCGTCGCAACGCTGCCTGAATCAGGCGGTCAACCAGCTCGGCATAGTCCACGCCCGTCGCCTGCCACATGCTCGGGAACATCGATACCGGGGTGAAGCCCGGCATCGTGTTGACCTCGTTGATCACGAAGTGGCCGTTCTCCAGCAGGAAGAAGTCGACCCGGGCCAGCCCCTCGCAGGACAGCGCCTCGAAGGCGGCGACCGCGAGCCGCTGCACCTCGGCGGTCTCCTCCTTGGTCAGCGACGCCGGCACGTCCAACTGGGTGCCGTTGTCCGGCAGGTACTTCGCGGCGAAGTCGTAGAACTCGTGCTCCCCGCCGACCCGGACCTCGGCCGGCAGGCTCGCGCGCGGTCCGTCCTCGAACTCCAGGACGCCGCACTCGATCTCCCGCCCGACCAGCATGCCTTCGACGATCACCTTGGGATCGTGTCGGCGGGCCTCCTCGATCGCCGCGTCCAGGTCCTCGATCCGGTGCACCTTGGTGATGCCCATGCTGGAGCCGGCGCGGGCCGGTTTGACGAACACCGGGAAGCCGAGCGAGGAGACCGCCTCGCGCACGGCGGCCGGGTCGCGCTCCCATTCCCGCGGGCGCACCGTGGCGTACGGGCCCGACGGCAGGCCGAACCCGCTGAACAGGGCCTTCATGTATTCCTTGTCCATGCTCGCCGCGCTGGCGAGCACGCCGGACCCGACGTACGGGACCTGGGCAAGTTCCAGGAAGCCCTGGAACGTACCGTCCTCGCCGTAGGGGCCGTGCAGGAGCGGGAAGACCACGTCGATCTCGCCGAGCAGCTTGGGCATGGCGCCGGGTTCGAGCACGGTGATCTCGCGCGACGTGGGGTCGGCGGCAAGCATGACGGCCGCGGACGAGTCCGCGACATCGGCCACCGCGGGCAGCCGGTCGCCGCGGATCGCCAGCCGTTCGGGATCGTCACCGACGAGCAGCCAACGCCCGTCGGTGCCGATGCCGATCGGCAGCACGTCGTACTTGGAGCGGTCGATCGCGGCCAACACGCTCCCTGCGGTGACGCAGGAGATCGCGTGCTCGGAGCTGCGGCCGCCGAAGACGACCGCGACGCGGGGGCGCGAACTGGGGTGGGGGGTGGCGGAAACGTCGTTCATGGTCGGACGACCCTATCCCTCCTGCTGTTCGAATGCGCCGAGGCCCGCCCGGCACAGGCATCGAAGTCACCGAATCCACACGGCACTCGGCCCCGATCCGACCGCGCCGCGACCGAACGAACCACCGACCGAGCCGGACACCGCGACGCCCCCGGCCGCTCCCCCGGCGCGTCGGCGCCCGCGGACTCGATCGTCGACCGATGATCGACGAACCCGCGAGGAGAACGGCCTGAGGCCACCGGCGGCACGGCCACCACCGCGCGCAGCGCCCTAACGCTCCGGCTTCGCCGAGCGGGAAAGCAGCGCCATGCCGACCGACGGCGGCTTCCCCCCGTGCATGATCGAGACGACCACGTCGGTGATCGGCATCTCCACCCCGTACCGCCGCGCGAGCAGTTGCACGGATTCGCAGGACTTGAAGCCCTCGGCGATCTGTCGGCTGTCCCGTACGGCCTCCTCGATCGGCATGCCGCGGCCGATCTTCTCGCCGAACGTGCGGTTGCGCGACAGCGGCGAGGTGCACGTGGCCACCAGGTCGCCGAGGCCGGCCAGGCCCGCGAAGGTGTGCGCGTCGGCACCCATCGCCGCGCCCAGTCGGGCGGTCTCGGCCAGCCCGCGGGTGATCAGCGTGGCCTTGGTGTTGTCGCCCATGCCCATGCCGTCGGCCATCCCGACGGCGAGCGCGATCACGTTCTTGACCGCGCCGCCGAGTTCGGCGCCGACCACGTCGGTGTTGGTGTACGGGCGGAAGTAGGACGTGTGGCAGGCCGCCTGGAGTCGCCGGGCGACCTCTTCGTCGACGCACGCCACCACGCTCGCGGCGGGCTGGCGCTGGGCGATCTCGGGCGCCAGGTTGGGCCCGCTGACCACCGCGATCCGGCCCTCGGGCACGCCGGTGACCTCGCGGATCACCTCGCTCATCCGGTTGGCGGTGCCCAGTTCGACGCCCTTCATCAGGCTGACCAGGATCGCCTCGTCGGAGAGCAGCGGCGCCCACGTGGTGAGGTTGCCGCGCAACGTCTGCGACGGCACCGAGAGCACCACGAACTCCGCGCCCTCGGCCGCCTTCGCCGCGTCCGTGGTGGCCTGGATCCCGACGGGAAGCGCGATCCCGGGCAGGTACTCGTCGTTCTCGTGCCGCACGTTGATCGCGTCGGCCATCTCCTGGCGCCGGCCCCACATCACCACGTCGCAACCCGCCTCGGCGAGCACGATCGAGAAGGCGGTGCCCCAGGAACCCATGCCGAATACCGCGCAGCGCGTCATGCGCGGCCATCCTCGGTGTGCTCGGTCCCGGCGCGCTCGCCCACCGGGTGCTCGGTCTCGACCTTCGCGGTGTCCTTGCGCGCGGGCTCGGCGTGGCTCGGCTCCGGCCGGGCGACCTGCTCGACCAGGCTCTTCTCGACCGAGCCCGTCTTGACCAGGTCGTGCTCGACCGGCTCCGGCTCGACCGGCTCGATCCCGGCCTCCGACCGGCGGCCGGACACCCGACGCACGCCGGCGTCCGGCGGGGCGGGCTCGTCGCGCAGCTCGGCCAACAATTCGGTCACCGCCTCCATGATGCGATCGGTCGCCCCGCGCAACACGTCGGAGGTCAGTTCACGGCCGCGGAACTCGTCCAGGTCCACCGGCGGGCCGGCCAGTATGTGCATGGTCTTGCGCGGCAGCAGGCGCGGGCGCTTGCCGTACGGCGGCAACAGCTCGTGTGCGCCCCACTGGGCGATCGGGATGACCGGGGCGCCGGTGCTCAGCGCGATCCGGGCCGCGCCGGTCTTGCCCGGCATCGGCCACAGGTCCTTGTCCCGGGTGATGGTGCCCTCCGGGTAGACCGCGACGCACTCGCCCTTCTCGACCGCCTCCACCGCCGCGCGGAACGCGAGCGCGGCATCGGCGGAGTCCCGATAGACCGGGATCTGGCCGGCGCCGGCCAGCACCCGGCCGACGAAGGGAATCTTGAACAGGCCGGATTTCGCCAGGAAGCGCGGCACCCGGCCGCTGTCGTACTGATAGTGCGCGTAGGTCAGCGGGTCGACATAGGAGATGTGGTTCACCGCCGTGACGAACCCGCCCGACGTCGGGATGTTCTCGGTGCCCCGCCAGTCACGCTTGGTGAACAGCAACAACAGGGGCTTGATCACCACGACCGCCAGGCGGTACCAGAAACCGATCCTTCGGCGGGCCACCGGCGTTCCTCCCGTTCATGTGTTTCAGATCTGTGCGTGTCGACGCGGAAGTCCCGCTGTGGAGTTCCGCTGCCGTGTCGCTCCTCACACAATCGACGTTCCCCGCGAGAAGCGCGGAACATCGATTCTGACGGAACATCGATTCTGTACACGCGGACCCCATAGTTTCCCCCGGGCCTTCCGCATTGTCGAGAAACGTCCTCGTCGACCGACGAGGATATGGGCTTACGGTACGGATGCGAGGATCTTGCCGATGTCCCCCGCCACGGATTCCACCGATCGGCGCCGGCCCGCCGGAAACGGTCGCACCGCACCCTCCGGCACGCGCGCGTGGCGGCTCGTGGTGCCGGTGAAGCCGTTGTCGATCGCCAAGAGCCGCCTCGCCGGCACGATCGGTCCCGGCCATCGCCCCGAACTCGCCCTCGCCTTCGCGCTCGACACCGTGCGGGCGGCGCTGACCTGCCCGCGCGTGCACGGTGTGCTCGTGGTCACCGACGACGTCCGGGTCGCCGGCGCGATCCGGGCGCTCGGCGCGGACGTACTGGCCGACGTCGGCGGCGGCCTGAACGCCGCGCTCGCGCACGGGGCCCGGTCGGCCGGCGCGGCACGACCGCGGACCGGGGTGGCCGCGCTGTCCGCCGACCTTCCGGCTTTGCGGGCCGAGGAGTTGGATCGGGTGTTGGCCGCCGCGACGTTCGCGCGGCGGGCCTTCCTGGCGGACGCGGCGGGGGTGGGCACCACGTTGCTGACCGCCGCGCCGGGAGTGTCGTTGGCGCCCGGCTTCGAGGGTCGCTCGCGGGCTCGGCACCTGGCCTCGGGAGCGGTCGAACTCACGCCCTACGACGTGGATTCGGTGCGCCGGGACGTGGATACCGGCGAGGATCTGCGGGCCGCGATCGCGCTCGGCGTCGGCACGGCCACCGCCGCGGTGCTCCCGTCCGTGCCGTTTTCGCCTCGGGCCGCCGCTTCCTGACGCCGCGTCGGATCGGCGGGCGGCGCGGCAGCCGTCACAATGAGGGCATGCAGGGCACCGTGTACACCTTCGAGACCGATTCGCGAGAGGGCGTCGTGCTGCTCGACGACGGCTCTCCCGTGCCCTTCGACGCGGCGGCGTTCGACGCCGGCGGAATGCGCTTCCTGCGGCCCGGCCAACGGGTGCGGATGACCATGGACACAACGGGTGATCGAGTGGTGCTGGTGACGCTGTACACGTTGCCTGATCCGCTGCGCTGAGTTCGACGCCGGCGCCCGGCGACCGCACCGACCCGTGATCCGGGACACGGCGACGGGCCGGAACCCACGCGTGTGGGTTCCGGCCCGTCGCCGTCGTCCGGCGGTTCGCCGGCTCGGGAAATCCGCCGCGTCAGGCCTTCTTGGCCGCGCGCTTGGTAGCGGGCTTCTTCGTCGCCGGCGCCTTGGCGGCAGCGGCGGGCTTGGCCGCGGCCGGCTTGGCGGTCGCGGCCTTCGGCGCGGCCTTGGTCGCCTTCGCCTTGGTCGCCGGAGCCTTCGCCGCGGCCGGCGTGCTCTTGACGGCCTTGGTGGTGGTGGCCTTGGCGGTGCCGGTCGCGGCCTTGGCGGTGACCTTCTTCGCCGCGGCCGGCTTGCTCGCGGCCTTGGTCGCGGGCGCCTTGGTGGCGGGCGCCTTGGTCGCCTTCTTGGCGGCGGGCTTGGCAACCGCCGTCGTCTTGGCGGCCGCCGCGGTCTTGCGGGTGGTGGCGGCAGGCGTCTTGACCGCCGCGGCGCGCGAGGTGGCCGGCTTCGCCGGTGCCTTCTTCGCCGCGGTCGCCTTGCGGGTCGTCGCCTTCGCGGCGGGCGCCGTGGCGTCCGTCGCGACCACGCGCGGAGTCGGGCTGCTCTTGGCGGCCGCGCTCTTCACGTTGGGCTTGGGGAGCTTCTTGGTCCCGCTGGTGTAGTCCTTGAAGCCCTGGCCCGCGCGGAAGCGCGGCACCGAGGTCTTCTTGACGCGCACCCGCTCACCGGTCTGCGGGTTGCGGGCGTATCGAGCCGGACGGTCCACCTTCTCGAACGAGCCGAAGCCCGTGATGGACACCCGGTCTCCCGCCGTGACCGCACGAACGATGGTGTCGAGGACGGCATCGACTGCCTCTGCGGCGGCCTTGCGGCCACCCAGTCGGTCAGCGACCGCCTCGACGAGCTGCGCCTTGTTCACGTCTTCCCCTTCGGAAACCGATGCCGGGACAGTTCAGCCGGCATTGGGCACGCTAAGCATCCAAAAGTGCCGAAGCAATTACCGAACGGGCGAATCACCCTTGTGTCGCAACGGATTCAGGCTTCGGCGGTGTCCCGCGAACTCGCGGGCCCCGCGTCCAACTCGTCCATGAGCTTGGTCAGTCGCCGCGAGGCGTCCGCCAAATCATGCTTTGCCGCGTCGGTGATGACCAACAAGCGGCGTATTAGCGCCACTTTAGCCTCGTTCGGTAGTCGGAGCCTACGCACCCGGGCGTGGGCGACCTTCAACCGGGTGGCCAGTTCGGCGAAGAGTTCCACTTCTTCGAACTCGTTCACGTGTCGGCCTTGGTGCTCCACACCGCAATTGTGACAGCTCATCCGGCTATGGGCACAACGGGGCGCCCTTCGGGGGCGGACACCGAACATGCGAACGGCGGGACGCAACCGCGTCCCGCCGTTCGATCCTCGCAGATTTGCCTACTGCGTAAGGGAGTTGCCGATCAGCCCACCGGCTGGGTGTGCGGCAGCCAGGTCGGCCTGGTCGCCTCGAACGAGGTGACATCCTCCTCGTGACGCAGGGTCAGACCGATGTCGTCCAGCCCTTCGAGCAGCCGCCAACGCGTGTAGTCGTCGATCTCGAAGTCGGCGACGAGCTCGCCCGCGCGCACCTGACGGCCCACCAGATCCACGGTGATCTCGGCGGTCGGGTCGGCTTCGGTCAACGCCCACAGGCGTTCGACGGTCTCCTGCGGCAGCACGACGGTCAGCAGACCGCCCTTTTGCGAGTTGCCCCGGAAGATGTCCGCGAACCGGGCCGAGATGACGGCCTTGAACCCGTAGTTCTGCAGGGCCCACACCGCGTGCTCACGCGAGGACCCGGTGCCGAAGTCGGGGCCGGCCACCAGCACGGTGGCGCCCGCGCGCTCGGGCCGGTTCAGTACGAACTCCGGGTTCTTGCGCCAGGCTTCGAACAATCCGTCCTCGAAGCCGTCGCGGGTGACCTTCTTGAGCCAGTGCGCGGGGATGATCTGGTCGGTGTCCACGTTGCTCTCGCGCAGCGGGACGGCCGTTCCGGTGTGGGTGGTGAAGGCTTCCATCGCTCAGACTCCTGCGGTGCTCAGGTCGGCGGGTGCGGCCAGGTGGCCCAGCACGGCGGTCGCGGCCGCGACCTGCGGCGAGACCAGGTGGGTGCGGCCGCCCTTGCCCTGCCGCCCCTCGAAGTTGCGGTTGGAGGTGGACGCGCTGCGCTCGCCGGGGGCGAGTTGGTCGGGGTTCATGCCCAGGCACATCGAGCAGCCCGCGTAGCGCCATTCGGCACCGAAGTCGGTGAACACCTTGTCCAGGCCCTCGGACACGGCCTGCAGCGAGACCCGCACCGAGCCGGGAACGACCAGCATGCGTACGCCGTCGGCGACCTTGCGGCCCTTGACGATGTCGGCCACCTCGCGCAGGTCCTCGATCCGACCGTTGGTGCACGAGCCGACGAAGACCGTGTCCACCGCGATGTCGCGCAGCTTCTGGCCCGCCGTCAGACCCATGTACGCGATCGCCTTCTCGGCCGCCGCGCGCTCCACCGGGTCCTCGATCGCGACCGGGTCCGGCACGGCTTCGCCCAGCGGCGCGCCCTGGCCGGGGTTGGTACCCCACGTGACGAACGGTGACAGTTCGGCCGCGTCGATCACGACCTCCTTGTCGAACACCGCGTCCGCCTCGGTCGCCAGACCCGTCCAGTACTCCACCGCCGCGTCCCAGTCGGCGCCCTGCGGGGCGTGCGGCCGGCCGTTCAGGTACGCGAACGTGGTCTCGTCGGGCGCGATCATGCCCGCCCGGGCACCCGCCTCGATCGACATGTTGCACACCGTCATCCGGCCCTCCATCGAGAGGTTCCGGATCGCCTGGCCGCGATACTCGATGACGTAGCCCTGACCGCCGCCGGTGCCGATCCGCGCGATCACCGCGAGGATCAGGTCCTTGGCGCCCACGCCCTCGGGCAGGTCGCCCTCGACGGTGACCGCCATCGTCTTGAACGGCGCCATCGGCAACGTCTGGGTCGCCAGCACGTGCTCGACCTGGCTGGTGCCGATGCCGAACGCCAGGGCGCCGAAGGCGCCGTGGGTGGCGGTGTGGCTGTCGCCGCAGACCACCGTCATGCCGGGCTGGGTCAGTCCCAACTGCGGGCCGACCACGTGCACGATGCCCTGCTCGACGTCGCCCAGCGAGTGGATCCGGACCCCGAACTCGGCGGCGTTCTTGCGGAGCGTCTCGATCTGGGCGCGCGAAACCGGGTCCGCGATGGGTTTGTCGACGTCGAGCGTCGGCGTGTTGTGGTCCTCGGTCGCGATCGTCAGATCGGTCCGACGAACCTGCCGACCGGCCTGCCGCAGGCCGTCGAACGCCTGCGGACTGGTCACCTCGTGCAGCAGGTGCAGGTCGATGTAGAGCAGGTCCGGCTCGCCCTCCGCGCGACGCACCACATGTGCGTCCCAGACCTTCTCCGCGAGTGTCCGTCCCATCGCTGTCCCTCCGGCCGGCGCCATTGCCGGCGCTGTATGTCCTGTGTCGCGCGGGTGCGGCTGATTCCGTATCCGCGGTCGACGCGCTGACGCGTCCCCGCTCCCGACGGCTCCCGGCTGTCTTCCGGTGCTCGGGTTCGGCGCGTTGCGCCACTGTGCCGGCACCGGCCTCGGTCGCGGACTTGCGTCTCGTAATCCGAGACGGCAATATCAAGGCATGGACAATTCTAGCGGAGTCGGCGTTCTCGACAAGGCCGCTGTCGTGCTGGCCGCGCTCGAAGCCGGTCCTGCCACGCTCGCGGGACTCGTCGCCATAACCGGTCTTGCCCGGCCCACCGCACATCGACTCGCGGTGGCCCTGGAACACCACCGTCTGGTCGCGCGCGACATGCAGGGGCGCTTCGTGCTCGGCCCGCGGCTGGCCGAGCTGGCCGCCGCGGCCGGCGAGGACCGGCTGCTGGCCGCCGCGCACCCGGTGCTCGCGCACATGCGCGACATCACCGGCGAGAGCGCGCAGCTCTACCGGCGCCAGGGCGACATGCGCGTGTGCGTGGCCGCAGCCGAGCGACTCTCCGGCCTGCGCGACACCGTCCCGGTGGGCAGCACGCTGCCGATGAAGGCCGGTTCGGCCGCCCAGTGCCTGCTCGCCTGGGAGGAACCCGAGCGGCTGCACCGCGGCCTGCAGGGCGCGCGATTCACCGCGACCACGCTCTCCGGCGTGCGCCGCCGCGGCTGGGCGCAGAGCATCGGCGAGCGCGAGCCGGGCGTCGCGTCGGTCTCGGCCGCCGTACGCGGTCCGAGCAACCGCGTGGTGGCCGCCGTGTCCGTCTCCGGCCCGATCGAGCGACTGACCCGGCACCCCGGCCGCCTGCACGCGCAGGCCGTCATGGAGGCCGCCGCCAAGTTGTCCGACGCACTGCGCCGGGCACAGGTGGAGGTCTGACCGCCCCGCTCCCCGGGCGCCCGGCGGCGTCCGGGGAACCGCACCACGTACCACGATCGAGACCCGAACCGGCAGGCCCTGCACCGGTGTCCGGCGCCTGCGTCCCGGAAAACGAGGAAGACCTCCCGCGACTGCGAGAGGTCTTCTTCTTCGAGGTAGCCCCGACGGGATTCGAACCCGCGCTACCGCCTTGAGAGGGCGACGTGCTAGGCCACTACACAACGGGGCCTCGTATTGCTGTGTGATGCCGCGTGCCAGGGAAGCGGCGAACGGCTGATCTGGTAGCCCCGACGGGATTCGAACCCGCGCTACCGCCTTGAGAGGGCGACGTGCTAGGCCACTACACAACGGGGCCAGATCATCAATCATGAACTTCTTCCAGCGACATCGTCCGGAGACGATGCAGCTGGGGTACCAGGACTCGAACCTAGACTAACGGAACCAGAAACCGTCGGGCTGCCAATTACCCCATACCCCATTGCTCGGTCCTTCGCCGCACCCGGGGGCTTTTGCGAGGACTTCGCTCCGCGCCGGTCCCTTGCGGGGCGGCACGAGAAGAACTTTACCCGATGAGGCGCGCGTGACCAAAACGGGTTACCGGACCCTCGTTCGAACCGTCACAAGTGGGATGTCCCGCCCATGATTGCCCCCGCGCGCCGGGTTCAGCCGCGCTTGATCACGGTATTGGTCAGGGTGCCGACGCCACCGACGGTGACCGAGACCCGGTCGCCCACGTGCAGTGGACCGACGCCCGCCGGGGTGCCGGTCAGCAGCACGTCGCCGGGCAGCAGGGTCATCGCCTGGGTGACGTGCACGATCAACTCGGTGACGGTGCGGATCATCTGTCCCGTGCTGCCGGCCTGGCGCACCTCGCCATTGACGGTGCAGGCCACGGTCAGGCCCTCACCCTCGTCGATCTGGGCCAGGGTGATGTCGGTCTCCACCCACGGGCCCAGCGGGCAGAAGGTGTCCATGCCCTTGGCCCGGCCCCACTGGCCCTCGGCGCGCTGCAGGTCGCGCGCGGTCACGTCGTTGGCGCAGGTGTAGCCGAAGATCACCTCGGCCGCCCGCTCGGCCGGCACGTCCCGGCACATCCGGCCGATCACCACGGCCAGTTCGGCCTCGTGGTGCACGTCGTCGGAGATCTGCGGGTAGGCGATGCCGTCGCCGTGCCCGATCACCGACGTGGACGGCTTGAGGAAGGTGATCGGCACGTCGGGGACGGCCGAGCCCATCTCGGCGGCGTGCGCGGCGTAGTTCTTGCCGATCGCGACCACCTTGCTCGGCAGTACGGGCGCGAGCAGACGGACCGAGGACAACGCGTGCTGGGCGCCGGTGGGCCGCAGTTCGCCGAACGGGTGGCCGGCGAGGGCGTGCACCACCAGCGACTCGGGTCGGTCGGCGTCGCCGGTCACCACCCCGAAGGAGACGGAGTCGTCGGTGGAGAACCTGGCAATGCGCAAGATGGGTCACCCTTGCCGAAGAGACACGTACGAGACGTGCCCAAGGCTACGCGGGCGCGGAGCGCCTCGGTGGGTGGTGCGGGGTCAGCCGCGCGCGTCCGCCGGCGGGACGTCCATCAGGTTGGTGCGCCTGGGGTTCGCGGTCCGCACCTCGGCGATCACCGACGTCCCCACCGCCGCCTCGGCCACGCGCTGGCGGGGCAGGACCACGTCCAGTTGGGTACGCCTGGGATTGGCCGTGCTGGCGCGGTGCGTGCTGATGTTGTCCACGATTCCCGGTTCTCGCTCTTTCTCGCCTCGTGCCGCATGCGGGGCACCGTCAACAACTGCATGCAGGGTGCAGCCTTGTCCTTCAAGATTACCCGTGGTTACGTCAGGGGTGGTCACGGGTCACCCGCCGGCCTCGATCACCGACTGCACATCACGGTTTACACCAGGTGTTCGAACCGGGACATCAATATGTGATTTTCACCTCCTCGGAACCTCGACAAACGTGTGGCATTTTGCCCTCGCTCGTCCCTTAATACCGGTTGTTTACCCCACGAAGCGGGTTAACCGCCAAGACCGGTTGCAATGGTTCTATGTCCGGACCCCGCTATCTTGTTGCGGCCCCGTGGCTGTGCTGAAATGCCTGCGACCACGGGGGTGGTTCCCAACAAGCGGAGTTCCTTCATCTCGGCGCGCGAACGCGGCCGAGGTGCCCTGGGAAGAACGCGAATCCAGCGGATTTACGCACACGAGCCTCGCCTTACCGGCGGGTCTAACGACTGGTCACAAGAGGTTGCGACGCTAGTGCAGGGACGTCGGAAGAAGCAGCACGACTCCGCAGGGGCCCCGGCCACGGCCGGCCCTTCCACGCCGGAGGTGCGAGCCCCGCAGCAAGCCAGCGGACCCCAGGACGCCAACGAGACCTCCGACCCCGTCGGGGACTCCCTAGCCGGCGCCGGGGCAGCCCGGCCCACCGGGGCGGCACCGTCCCGGTTCAAGTTGCTGTTCTCGATCAGGAACTGGCGCATCCGTACCCGGATCACCGCGCTGCTCCTGCTCCCGGTCGTGGTCGCCGCTTTGCTCGGTGGCCTGCGTATCCAGTCGTCGATCGACAAGACCCGCGAGATGGACACGGTGCAAAAGGCCGCCGCCATCATCGATCAGGCCTCGACGCTGGCCACGTGGCTGGAGCAGGAACGCGACCTGCTCGCGCAGGCGAGTGTGGCTCCCTCGTCGGATCTGACGGCCGAGGTCAACAAGGCCAAGAAGACCACCGACGACCAGGTCACCGTCTACAACGCGACCGTCGCGAAGATGAACACCGATTCGATGCCGGTGCTCGGTGCCACGCTCAAGGACATCGGCCACTCTCTGACGGAGCTCAACCGAACCCGTCAGGACGCCTTCCGCACGAGCACCCGCAGCACGGTCGACGCCTACAACAAGATGATTCTGCAGCTCCTGCAGATCAACCAGGAGGCGCCCGAGGTCACCCGCGACCCCGACCTGATCCAGGGCGCCCGCGCACTGGGTTCGTTCGGTGAGTCGAAGGCGTACGCGTCCTCGCAGCGCGCCGCGGTGATCGCGTACGGCCTCAAGCCGAACGAGATCCCGCTGGAGGCGAGCGAGACGCTCGCCCGGCTCAACGAAGCCGAGCAGAACGCGATTCGCGGCTTCACCAGCGTCGCGCCCTCCGACTGGAGCACGGTCTACAAGGCCAGCGTCAGCCGGGACAAGATCACCGCGGTCGAGGAGCGGTTCCAGCTCTTCAAGAGCATGGTCAACGCCGCGCTGGCCTCCAACAACAAGCCGAACGGCCTGGCCCGGCTGGAGAACGCGAACGACTTCACCACGCAGGAGTGGTGGACGCTGTCCACCGACAAGATCAGCGCGCTCGGTCAGGTCGAGGCCCAACTCGGGCTCAAGCTGACCGCCACCGCGAAGGACCTGCGGGACGAAGCCCGTACCGACGCGTTGATCAACACGATCCTCGTCGTCGGCGCGCTGTTGATCACCATCCTGCTCGGTGTGATCGTGGCGCGGTCGCTGGTGCGCTCGCTGAACACGCTGCGCCGCTCCGCCCTGGAGGTCGCCGAGGAGCGACTGCCCGAGACGGTGCGCCGGCTCTCCGAGTCCGATCCCGGCGACGTGGATCTGGCCATCGAGCCGATCGGCGTGTTGTCCCGGGACGAGATCGGTCAGGTGGCCCGCGCGTTCGACGCGGTGCACGCCGAGGCCGTGCGACTCGCCGCCGAGCAGGCCCTGCTCCGAGGCAACGTCAACGCGATGTTCGTCAACCTCTCGCGCCGCAGCCAGAGCCTGATCCAGCGTCAGCTCGCGCTCATCTCCGACCTGGAGAACCGCGAGGCGGACCCGGACCAGCTCGCCAACCTGTTCAAGCTCGACCACCTCGCGACGCGTATGCGCCGCAACGGTGAGAACCTCCTGGTGCTCGCGGGTGAAGAGCCCGGCCGCCGCTGGACCCGACCGGTCCCGCTGGTCGACGTGCTGCGCGCCGCGGCCTCCGAGGTGGAGCAGTACGAGCGAGTCGAGTTGGGCGCACTGCCCACCACCGACATCGCCGGCCGCGCGGTCAACGACCTCGTGCACCTGCTCGCCGAGTTGCTGGAGAACTCGACCACCTTCTCCAGCCCGCACACCAAGGTGCGCGTCACCGGCCACATCCTCCCCGACGGCCGCGCGCTGATCGAGATCCACGACAACGGCATCGGGCTCACCGGCGACGACCTCGCCGACGCCAACCAGCGGCTGGCCCGCCCGCCGGTGGTGGACGTGTCCATCTCGCGCCGCATGGGTCTGTTCGTGGTCGGCCGACTGGCCACCCGGCACGGCATCCGCGTCCAGCTCCGGCCGGGCGAGGGTGGCGGTACCACCGCGCTGGTCATGCTCCCGATCGAACTCATCCAGGGCGACCGCCCCGGTGGTGGCGACGGCTGGAGCAAGGGCGGCGACAAGACCGCGGCGGCCGTCTCCGGCTGGACCGAGGAACTGCCCGCCGCCGCGCCGGTCGCCCAGGCCCTGCCCGGACCCCGGGTGGGCAGCCGGGCCGAGGAGCGCAACCGGCGACGCGAACTGCCGCAGCGGGGCGCCGAGGCACCGGCCCAGCCGGTCAACCAGGCCCCGCAGCCGAACAACGCTCCCGACACCCGCAACAACCGCAACACCGACGGCCGGCCCGCGCAGCCTCCGGTTCAGCAGGAGCCTTCGTACGGCAGCACGCAGTCCTTCGCGGCCCCGTCCTTCCAGGACGGCTCGGTCGGGACGGACACGCCCTACCCGGGCACGGTGAACCCGTTCGCGAGCGAACCGGGCGTCACCAGCACGGGTGCGCACCGTGCGCCGAGTTCGCCGCCGCCGGCCACGCCGGGTCGGGAGGACAACCCGTTCGCGCCGGTACTGCCGCAGCCGCCGCAGCACCGGACGCACGCGGACGACCCGCGCGCCGGAGTCTTCCCCGCCGCGCCCTCGGCGCCGATGTTCGGCACCGGCGACGACGGCCACGAGGCCGAGTCGTTGCAGCCGCGGTACGGGCAGGACACCGGTTCGTTCCCGGCCCCGCCGCAGCCCCTGGAGGAGTCCGGACGCGGGGGTGACACCTCGCAGTTCGCGTCGCCGTTCGGTTCACCGTACGCCGACGAGCCGCAGCCCGGGACCGAGATCGACCGGGGCGGCTACGAGCAGCCCGCGCAGCCGTTCGGCCGCCCGGGTGCGGAGCTCGCGCCCCGGCAGGACGAGCGTGCGCTCGCTCCGTGGGGCACCGAATACGACGAGCTCACCCCGGTGGCACCGCAGCCGCTGGAGCCCGTTGCGCCGCCGGCCGAGGTGCCGACCGGCTACGAGACGCCGCGCCGCGAGGAACTGACCCGTCGGGAGGAACTGCCGCAGCGCGGTCGCACTCCCCTCGACGGCGACCTGCCCTCGACCGGGGACTCGCTGCCGGTACTGCGCGGTCTCGCCCCGCAGGCTCGCCCCGAGCCCCCGCGGCAGGAACAGGACGAGCACACCCGGGCCGAGCAGGTACGCGGTCCGCAGGGCGATGTGCGGCCGGCGGCCTCGCCGTTCGCACCGGTGGGACCCGGCCGCTCGGAGGGCTCGCCCTTCGCGCCGGTGGGTGTGCCGGAAAGCGCCGAACAACTGCCCGCTCCGTCCGAGTTGGACATGAGTGCGCCGCCGAGCACCGGCGACGACGGTAGGCTGCCGATCTTCGACACGCTCGAATCCGACTGGTTCCACCGCCAGGGCAACCGTGGCGGCCGGATGCGAGCCGCGCAGGTCCGTTCCACGCCGCGAGGCGGGGAGCAGGCCGCGCCGGAGCAGGAGGCCGAGGCGAGTCCGCTCGGCAACCTGGACCGTCGGGTGCCGATGGCGACCAACCCGCCGCAGGCACCGGCACCGGTCGAGCAGGCCCCGGCCTTCGGTGGAGGGCGTCAACAGCCCGCCACCGACATGTTCGGGACGCCGACGGAACCGGACGAGATTGTCGAGCAGTCCCCCGCGGTCGCACCCGCCGTCGGCCCCCAGGGTCAGCAGTCCGGCTGGTACTCGGCCGGTGACGACGGTTGGCGCGCGGCGGAGGCCGCTCGCGAGCCGTCCTCGGGTGGCACCACCGGAGCGGGCCTGCCTCGCCGTGTGCCCCGCGCCAACCTGGTGCCGGGCGGCGTCGAGCAGTCCGGCGGGGCTCAGGCCCCGGGCCACCCGGGTGCGGGTCCTGCCGCACCCGGCACCCGTCAGGAGCAGTCGGGCCGGCCCACGCCGGGCGCTCCGGGCCTGTCCCGGTCGCCCGACGAGGTTCGCGGGCGACTGACCAACTTCCGCCGGGGCATCCAGCAGGGTCGCACCGCCGGGTCCGGGGGATCCGCCCCTCGGCCTCGTGACGAGAACAACCAGGAGCAGGCATGACTGAGAAGTCGTTGAGCCAGGCCGCGCAGAACCTGAACTGGCTGATCACGAACTTCGTGGACAACACCCCCGGGGTGTCGCACACGGTCGTGGTCTCCGCGGACGGCCTGCTGCTCGCCCTGTCCGAGGGCTTCCCTCGCGACCGGGCGGATCAGCTCGCCGCCGTCGCATCGGGTTTGACCAGCCTGACCCAGGGTGCGTCCCGTATCTTCGAGGGCGGGCACGTGACCCAGACGGTCGTGGAAATGGAACGGGGTTTCCTCTTTATCATGTCGATTTCGGACGGCTCCTCGTTGGCCGTGCTGGCGTCGCCGGAGTGCGACATCGGCCTGATCGGCTACGAGATGGCCCTGCTCGTCGATCGCGCGGGCGCCGTGCTCACGCCGGCCTTGCGCGCCGAACTCCAAGGTGCACTGCCGCGATGACACCTCCGGATATGTCCGATCACGGGGACCAGGAGTTTCACGAGACCCTGGTCCGCCCGTACGCCATGACCGGTGGTCGCACCCGGCCTCGCTATCAGCTCGCGCTGGAGGCCCTGGTCACCACTACACCTCAGGTGGCCAACCCACCCGGCCTGTTGCCCGAGCACCAGCGCATCTGTGCGCTGTGTCGGGAGGTCAAGTCGGTAGCCGAGATCTCGGCTCTGCTCACCATCCCGCTCGGCGTCGCCCGCGTACTCGTCGCGGACCTCGCCGAAGCCGGGCTGGTGGTCATTCACCAGCCCGGGAACGACCAGGGGCAGCCGGACGTCACGCTGCTCGAAAGGGTGCTCAGTGGACTTCGCAAGCTCTAGCCCGGGCCCGGCTCCCGCCAGGTCCTCCACCACGTCGGCGAAAATCGTCGTCGCCGGCGGATTCGGCGTGGGCAAGACCACGCTCGTCGGTGCCGTCTCGGAGATCGCTCCGCTGCGTACCGAAGCGGTCATGACGTCCGCCAGCGCCGGTGTCGACGACCTGTCGGCGACGCCGGACAAGCAGACGACGACGGTCGCGATGGACTTCGGTCGCATCACGCTGGACGAGGATCTGATCCTGTACCTCTTCGGTACGCCGGGTCAGCACCGATTCTGGTTCATGTGGGACGACCTGGTCCGCGGCGCGATCGGCGCCGTGGTTCTGGTGGACACGCGCCGACTCGCCGATTGCTTCCCCGCGATCGACTACTTCGAGAACAGCGGGCTGCCGTTCATCGTCGCGTTGAACTGCTTCGACGGATTGCAGACCCACCACGCGGAGGATGTCCGCGAGGCATTGCAGATAGGGCCCGACACCCCGATCGTGAGCTGTGACGCACGGCGCCGCGAATCGGCCAAGTCGACCCTGATCACGCTGGTCGAGCACGCACTGATGGCCCGCCTGCGCTGACCTTCGGGCTCGCTCGCACCGGTCTTCGGTAACCGTTCGCACCTGTTTTTTCGTATTGCGCACCACTTCATCTCAGGCGAATCCCATTGCGGGGTTCGCCTGAGGTGTTGTGGTCGCGAAGCCCGAGTGGCGGGATTCCCAAGGGCGTTCGAGAAATTCGACAAACGTGTGACAGGACTCGGCGACATGCCCGGCCGAGTGCCCGCCTCGAGCCGCACATTGCTAAGGTCATTCCATAGCCATCTGTTGCCCAATTGATATCAGAACGTTTTGAGGCGCAGGCCCAACAACGAACCGAGGTGGGGTTCGGTGGACGACAACAGCAGGCGCGCGGCGCAAGCGGCCCGCCTTCCGATGGTCGACGGCACGACCGAGTCGGGGCTGCCGCGAAGGCCCCCGCAGGCCAACCTGCTGCCGGGCGCGGCGGCCGAGGAGTTCGACCTCGACCGGGAACTATCCGTGTCGCGGGAACCGGAAGAGGTCCGAGGGCGGCTCGAACGTTTCGCCGTCGGACGCGAGTTGGCACGTCTCGAAGAGAGCGAACCGCTGCTGCCGCCCAACCCGATGACCGCGGCCAGTCCGCTGGCCTCCGCACCCGTGCGTCCGCCCGCCCCGGCGCCCGCTCCCCCCGCGCCGCTGCAACCGCGGGCCGCGACGCCCGCTCCACCCGCGCTGCCGTCGCCCCCGCCGGGGTCCCTGTCGCCGCTGCCGGCGGGCTGGGACGAACCGTGGGGCGACGGGTGGCGATCGTTCCGCCCCGGCCGCCCCTGACGGTTCATCACTTACGAGCTACGCGTGGTCCGATCCCTCGGTGTCCGGGGCACCGGGGGTCAGGCCCGCCTTGAGCAGACCGTAGGTGTACGCGTCCTCCAGGGCCTGCCACGACGCCGCGATCACGTTCTCCGCGACCCCGACGGTGCTCCACTCCTGCTTGCCGTCGGTGGTCTCCACCAGCACCCGCGTGATCGCGTCCGTCCCGTGTCGGCCCTCCAGCAGCCGCACCTTGTAGTCCAGCAGCTCGAACGCCGCGAGTTGCGGGTAGATGCGTTCCAGGGCCAGCCGCAGCGCGCGGTCGAGCGCGTTGACCGGGCCGTTGCCCTCGCCGGTCGCCACGATCCGCTCGCCCTTGGCGAAGAGCTTCACGGTGGCCTCGTTGACCGGCACGCCGTCGCCGCGCTGTTCGCTGATCGCGCGCCACGACTCCAGCGTGAAGAACCGTGCCCGGCCCAGGCTCTCGTCCCGCAGCAGCAGTTCGAAGGACGCGTCCGCGGCCTCGTACGTGTAACCGGCGGCCTCGCGCACCTTGACCTGGTTGACCACCCGGCCGACCAGGTCCTTGTCGTCGGAGAGGTCGTAGCCCAGTTCCTTGCCCTTGAGCTCGATCGAGGCACGCCCGGCCATGTCCGAGATCAGCATCCGCATGTCGTTGCCGACCAGCGCCGGATCGATGTGCTGGTACAGGTCGGGGTCGACCTTGATCGCGGACGCGTGCAGTCCGGCCTTGTGCGCGAACGCGGACACCCCCACGTAGGGCAGGTGGGTGGAGGGGGCCAGGTTGACCACCTCGGCGATCGCATGCGAGATCCGGGTCATCTCGCGCAGTTTGCCCTCGGGCAACACGCGCATGTCCTTCTTGAGTTCGAGGTTGCCCACCACCTGGAACAGGTTCGCGTTGCCCACCCGTTCGCCGTAGCCGTTGGCGGTGCACTGGACGTGCGTGGCGCCGCCCTCGACGGCCGCGATGGTGTTGGCCACCGCGCAGCCGGTGTCGTCCTGCGCGTGGATGCCCAGCCGGGCCCCGGTGCCGGCGTGCACGGCGGCGACGATCTCGCGGACGCCGCTGGGCAACATCCCGCCGTTGGTGTCGCACAACACGACCACCTCGGCACCCGCGTCGTGCGCGGCGGCGACCACGCTCAGGGCGTACTCGGGGTTGGCCCGGTAGCCGTCGAAGAAGTGCTCGCAGTCGACGAACACCCGACGGCCCTGCGCCCGCAGGTGGGCGACGGTGTCCCGGACCATCTCCAGGTTCTCGTCCAGCGTGGTGCGCAGCGCGAGCGAGACGTGCTTGTCGTGCGACTTGGCCACCAGGCACACGACCGGCGCCTCGGCGTCGAGCAGCGCCTGGACCTGGGGATCCGCGGCGGCCGTGGTGCCCGCCTTGCGGGTCGAGCCGAACGCGACCAGGACGGCGTGTCCCAGTTGCAGTTCCTCCTTGGCCCGGCGGAAGAACTCGGTATCGCGCGGTACCGCGCCGGGCCAGCCGCCCTCGATGAAGCCGACGCCGAAGTCGTCCAGGTGGCGGGCCACGGTGAGCTTGTCGGACACCGTCAGGTTGATGCCCTCGCGCTGTGAACCGTCCCGGAGGGTGGTGTCGAAGACGTGGAAGGCGCTCGGGTCGGTGGTCGTGGGGTGCATTGGCCTCGGTTCTCCCTTCGATCAAGACATGACGGGCCCACGCGCACGCTCACCGCCGGGGTGGGGCGGCAAACAAAAAGACCCCTCGCGGTCGCGAGAGGTCTGCGTGCGGGCGGTGGGCGATGGTGCACCCCTGGTGGGGGGATCAACCCGTTACCGGCACGCTGCGGCTAATAATGAGCCACTGCTGCATGCTCCGGAGTCTGGCACAGGTGCCTGTGGGTCGGGCCCGGGGTCTCACTATGTGGGCGATGGTCGTCGGCGGGGCGGCTGGGCCGTGGGCACGGCCGCCCCGCGCGAGACCCGGCTCAGATCGTGTGCGTCCAGCCGTGCGCGTCCGCGGCGCGGCCGGTCTGGATGTCGACCAACGCCTTGCGCAGCTCCATCGTGATCGGGCCGGCCTCGCCGGAGCCGACGGTCCAGTTCGCGCTGCTGGACTTGACCGAGCCGACGGGGGTGATCACCGCGGCGGTGCCGCACGCGAAGACCTCGGTGAGGGTGCCGTTCGCGTTGCCCTCGCGCCAGTCGTCGACCGAGATCAGCGCCTCCTCGGTGGCGTAGCCGCGGTCCGCCGCGAGCTGGAGCAGCGAATCGCGGGTGATGCCGGGCAGCAGCGAGCCGGTCAGGCGCGGCGTGACGATCCGCGCGTCCTTGCCCTCCCCGTACACGAAGTACAGGTTCATGCCACCCATCTCCTCGATCCAGCGACGCTCGATCGCGTCCAGCCAGACCACCTGGTCGCAGCCCTGCTCGATGGCCTGGGCCTGGGCGACCAGCGATGCCGCGTAGTTGCCGGCGCACTTGGCCTCGCCGGTGCCGCCGGGCACCGCGCGCACGTACTCCTGGGACAACCACACCGAGACCGGCCGCACGCCGCCCGCGAAGTAGGGGCCGGCCGGCGACGCGATCACCAGGAACAGGAATTCGTTCGCGGGCCGCACGCCGAGGCCGACCTCGGTGGCGAACATGAACGGCCGGATGTACAGGCTCTCCTCGGGCGCGCTGGGCACCCACGCGGCGTCCTGGCGGATCAGCGCGTCCACCGCGGCCACGAAGAGGTCCTGCGGCAGCTCGGGCATGGCGAGCCGGCGGGCGGAGTTCTGGAAGCGCGCGGCGTTCGCGTACGGCCGGAAAGTGGCCACGCTGCCGTCGGGGCGGCGGTACGCCTTGAGACCCTCGAAGATCGACTGCGCGTAGTGCAGCGTCATGTTCGCGGGGTCGATGTCGAGGGATGCGTACGGGGTGAGCTGCGCGTCGTACCAGCCGCGCCCCGCACTCCACTTGATGCCGACCATGTGCTCGGTGAACACGCGGCCGAAGCCGGGGCTCTCCAGGCGTGTGGCGCGCTCGGCGTCGCTCAGCGGATGTGCGGTGGGCTTGAGGTCGATCGTCAGGGAAGCCTGGAGGGAGGGCTCCTGCGGGGCGGCAGTCGTCATGGCTGTTCTCGTCCTTCACCGTGGAGTATGGCGGAGCTGGGTGCTGTTGGAACCCGGCTTCCGGCACGTAGACGTACTGGAAGTGTTCCCGGGAACCGCACTCGCGTTCCACCCGGTGAGACGTTAACGCAGTCGACCGGGATCCCGACAGGCGCGGCCCCCGTCCTGCCCGACGACCGATTCGCCGGTCGGGCAGGGGGCACGCGTCGACGGTCCCGGTCGACGAACGTGATGGTGCCGGCGAATCAGCCGGCTACTCGGGCCGCGAGGGCGTCGCCGATCTGCGACGTCCCGCGCGTGCCGAGGGTGCCGCGCTCGGCGAGGTCGGCGTAGACCGCCGCCTCGACCCGACGGGCCTCCGCGGTCAGGCCCAGGTGCTCCAGGAGCATCGCGACCGAGAGCACGGTGGCGGTGGGGTCGGCCTTGCCCTGGCCGGCGATGTCCGGCGCCGAGCCGTGCACCGGCTCGAACATGGACGGGAACTCGCGGGACGGGTTGATGTTGCCGCTGGCCGCGAGGCCGATGCCGCCCGCGATGGCGGCGGCGAGGTCGGTGATGATGTCGCCGAACAGGTTGTCGGTGACGATCACGTCGAAGCGCTCGGGCTGGGTGACCATGAAGATGGTCGCCGCGTCGACGTGCAGGTAGTCGGTGGTGACGTCGGGGAACTCGGCCGCGACCGCGTCGAACACCCGGGTCCACAGGTGACCCGCGTACACCAGCACGTTGTTCTTGTGCACCAGGGTCAGCTTCTTGCGCGGCCGGGCCTGGGCGCGGGCGAACGCGTCCCGCACGACCCGCTCGATGCCGAACGCGGTGTTGACGCTGACCTCGGTGGCCACCTCGTGCTCGGTGCCGGTGCGCAGCGTGCCGCCGTTGCCGGTGTACGGGCCTTCGGTGCCCTCGCGGACCACCACGAAGTCGATCTGCGCGTCCGCGCCCAGCGGCGAGACCACGCCCGGCGCGAGCTTGGCCGGACGCAGGTTGACGTGGTGATCGAACGCGAAGCGGAGCTTGAGCAGCAGGCCGCGCTCCAGCACCCCCGAGGGCACACTCGGGTCGCCGATGGCGCCGAGCAGGATCGCGTCCTGACCGCGCAGCTCGTCGAGCACGCTGTCGGGCAGCGTCTCTCCGGTGCGGTGGTACAGGCGGGCACCGAGGTCGTACTCGGTGGTCTCGATCTTGACGTCGGGAGGAAGCACGGCGCCGAGGACCTTCAGACCCTCCGCGACCACTTCCTGGCCGATGCCGTCACCGGGAACCACTGCGAGACGAATGCTGCGAGACATGCGCTGGACCTTACCTTCCGTCCCAGGGGCTGACATATCCAGTCCGGATGATGGGACGCAGTGGTGCGAATCGGAGCCCGTCAGCGCTCCTCGTCGGCCGGGCTGCCCCCGTTGTCACGCCGATCGAGGGCACGCTGAAGGGCACGAGCGGCGTTACGGCGCGCGGTTTCGTCCATGGTTGCACTTCCTTCACAAGGCGGGGGTCTACACAGCGTGCGACGGACACGTGCAGGGGCCTTGTGGGCGTGCTGAAATTTCCTGCCGTACGGGGATTTCCGGGTACGGAAGGGACCGTCTTCTTTCACGTTAGGCGACGCATGACATCGCTGTCTGCAATTTACTCGGAGTTCCTACTATCTGAGACCAACCACCCCCGGCGCGTCCCCGCACGACGCGCACGGGAGCACCCCCACGACACGGGATCCACGGGCCACAAAGGGCTCCACCGCACGTAGCAGGCACGGCGCGGCAATTCGACGACACGGCCCCACAACGAACCACCGCCCAAGACACGACACAGGCACCCACGACGCCACGCAAGACATCTCACACTGTGAGACGACACGCCCCCGCCCCAACAGCCCGAGCTCCATGAGGCAATCGACGGGCGACACAAACACAAGCAACACAGTCGGCCACCGCGCCCACCGTGCGCCGCTACCCCCAGTAGCGCTGCAACGACAAGCGGAAGCCCCACGACCGAGGCCCCACCCCCGCAACACCCCCGACCCCGGCCTCCCACCAAGACCGCCCACCCCGGCGCGTCAGCGCCCCCGAGATGGGTGAGCCGCGCGATCGACGCGCGCAGCGCGGAGAGCGGCGGAGCCGCAAAACAAAGACTTCGTGCCCCGTAGCGAAGCGAAGGGACACGAAGTCACGAGCGAGGGGCCACTTTTTTGTGGAGGAGCCCGCGACGGAACAAAAAAGTGGTGCCTCGCGAGCCGGCGCCGAAGGCGCCCAATAGAAGCAGCGCTGCATCGCCGACCGACGCCCACCCGCCCGCTCCGCTCACGACCCGGGCCCGGTTGCGGCGTTCACCTCGCGACCGACGCCCACCCGCTCGCTCCGCTCACGACCCAGGCTCAGGCTTGAAGTCCAGCTCACGTCCCGGGCTCCTCGGCCCGCTGCGCTCACACCCCCGGCCCAGGTGCGGGGTTCAGCCCACGACCGGCGCCTTCCGGCCCGCTCCGCTCACGACCCCGGACCGGATGTGGTGTTCGGCCCGCATCCCGGGCTCCTCGGCCCGCTGCGCTCACACCCCCGGCCCAGACGTCGAGCCCCGCCCACGACCGGAGTCCGGGGTCCACCAACCCGCCCCGCTCACACCTCGGCCGACTACGCCCACCGGCCCCACAACCTGGTCCGGGGTTGCCCGCCCCCAACCCCGTCACGCCCCGCCCCGCCCGCGATTCGCCGCCGGCCCGCCGAACAGCCGGCAGTTCCCCCTAGCCGGCCGGGTCCGCCGGCCCACAACCCAGCCCGACCCGGCCGGCCCCGCTCACATCCCGGCCAACCGGGTCCCACGACCCAGGCCGGCCCACCCCGCCGGCCGCACCCGCGACCCAGCCCTCAGTCCTCCAAGTTCACCGAGCGCACGAACGCCGCGCCGATCTCCTCCGCGATGGCGTTCAAAATCTGCGGCTCCACCGTCGTGTCGACCGTGAGGCCGACCAGCGCCTCGCCGCCCTTGGCGGCGCGGGCCACCTGCATGCCGGCGATGTTGACGCCCGCCTCGCCGAGGTGGCGGCCGATCACGCCGACCACGCCCGGCTTGTCCGCGTACCGCAGGAAGACCATGTGCGCGGTGAGCACCAGGTCCACGTCGAAGCCGTCCACCTCGACGATCTTCTCGATGTTCTTGGGCCCGGCGAGCGTGCCGGAGACCGAGATCTCGCCGCCGTCGGCGAGCGTGCCGCGCACGGTGACCAGGTTGCGGTGGTCCGGGCTTTCCGAGCTCGTGGTCAGCCGGATCTCCACGCCGCGCTCCTGGGCCAGCAGCGGAGCGTTCACGTAGGAGACCGACTCCTCCACGACGTCCGCGAACACGCCCTTGAGCGCCGCGAGCTCGAGCACCTTGACGTCGTGCTGGGTGATCTCGCCACGCACCTCGACGTCCAGTCGAACCGCGACGCCGCCCGCGAGGGCGGTGAAGATCCGACCCAGCTTCTCGGCCAGCGGCAGGCCCGGACGCACGTCCTCGGCGATCACGCCGCCCTGCACGTTGACCGCGTCCGGCACCAGTTCGCCGGCCAGCGCGAGCCGCACCGACTTGGCCACCGCGACGCCGGCCTTCTCCTGCGCCTCGTCGGTGCTCGCGCCCAGGTGCGGCGTGGCCACCACGTTGTCGAACTCGAACAGCGGGCTGTCCGTGCACGGCTCCTTCGAGAACACGTCCAGGCCGGCGCCGGCGACCCGGCCCTCCTTGAGCGCGGACGCGAGCGCGACCTCGTCGACGATCCCGCCGCGCGCGGCGTTGACGATGCGCACCGTCGGCTTGACCTTGCGCAGCGCCTCGTCGCCGATCAGACCCAGCGTCTCCGGGGTCTTCGGCAGGTGCACGGTGATGAAGTCGGACTGCTCCAGCACCTCGTCCAGGGTGAGCAGCCGCACGCCCATCTGCGCGGCGCGGGCGGGCTGCACGTAGGGGTCGTAGGCCACGATGTTCATCCCGAACGCGGACATGCGCTGCGCGACCAGGACGCCGATCCGGCCCAGGCCGACCACGCCGAGGGTCTTCTCGGAGAGCTCGACGCCGGTGTACTTGCTGCGCTTCCACTCGCCGTTCTTGAGCGCGGCGCTGCCCTGCGGGATGTTGCGCGCGACCGAGATGAGCAGGCCGCAGGCGAGTTCGGCGGCGGTGACGATGTTCGAGGTCGGCGCGTTGACGACCATCACGCCGGCCTTGGTGGCGGCGGGGACGTCGACGTTGTCCAGCCCCACGCCGGCGCGCGCGACCACCTTGAGGCGGCCGGCCGCGGCGATCGCCTCGGCGTCCACCTTGGTCGCGCTGCGGATCAGGATGGCGTCGACGTCGGCGATCGCGGACAGCAACTCACCGCGGTTCGCACCATCGCAGTGACGGATCTCGAAATCGGGTCCGAGGGCATCGACGGTGGCCGGGGACAGCTCTTCGGCGATGAGAACGACGGGCTTGCTCACGGTTTTCCTTCGCGTGCTGCGATGACGGGTGGCCGCGTGGAAGACGCACGACGGGGTGGCCTGACGCGTGGCCGATCCTACCGCCGCCCTTGTGAAGGACTTCACAGATGTCCGATGTGTGGACTCCCAACCCGCAGGTCAATACCTGACCCATCGTCAGATCCACCCGGTCGAACACCCGGAACGCATGCCCCGATCAGTCGGCGGCCAGGAACCACCCGATGGTGACCCGCCGCTGCCCGTTCAGGTCGAGGATGACCACCTCACCCGAGCCGGGACTGGGCAACGGCGCGGTACCCCCGTAGGGCAACGTGCGCGCTTCCCCGTCGTCCACCTGCACCTCGGCCACCGGCGCGTCCTGCGAACCGCGTCGCCAGGTCACCCACCACACCGCGTCGGCGCCGCACTGGAATTCCAGGTGCACCCGGGAAACGAACAACCAATCGGCCGGCGTCACGAGATGGCAGCGGGTCGCGTCGCGACCGACGGCCAACGTCGCCCCCGGTCGACTCGGCGCGCTTGCCATCAGCATGGCAACCGTCGCCGCGTCGTCCGCCCCCGAAGTCGACGCCATGTTGAGATCGAGCACCGGTCTCCTCCCCCACGCTCCTGGTCGTCAGTCAATGCCGCGCGCCCCGACCTGCGACCCACGCGGTTCGCGTCGTCTCAGTCGATCGATCCACCGCGGCGGGCACACGGGCACGGTTCGCGTCCCACAATGCCGCAGGTGACCGCGGTCTGGGCGATCAGGTCCCAGCCTCCGTGGACATGCGGGGTCGTGTCCAGGTAGTCCGGCCCCAGCAGATGATTCAATTCCGGGCAAAGCAGCGAGCTGTAGAAGTCGCGACGCAGTTCGGTCTTGCACCGCTCGACGGTGGCCTTGGCCATGTAGAGCATGTCGCACAATTCGTCGGTGGTCCTGGGCCGCTTGGTGGCGCGGCCGTGGATCCAGTCGCAGGACATCGCCGCGAGCACCTCCAGGCGCACCCCGCGCAGCTTGTTGCGCAGTTCCTCCGGTCCGACGTCCACGGTCGGCGGTGCGTTCCCGTCCGGCGAGGCGGACGCGCTGGGCCGGATCGGCTGCATCGCCCGCCACCCGAGCAGCACGCTGCGCCGCCGGGCCAGATCGCTGACCAGGATGTTGCCGCTGGTGCGCGCGGGCAGCGGCAGGATCGCGCCGTACGGCATGTCCTGCGAGGTCTCGCCACGCTTGATCCGCACGATCGCCACCGGGGTGTCCCGTTGGCCGCGCGGCCACTCCACCGTCCAGCCCCGGTCCTCGCTGTACTCGAAGACCAAATGCCTGCGCGAGACGAACAGCCAGTCGTGCGGCGTCAACAGCGGGCGGCACGCACTGGGATCGCGACCCACGAACAACCGCGTGCCGGCCACCCCGGGCGTGCGCACGCTCTTGGGGCTCGGCAGCGGATCCCGCTCCGCCTCGCGGCCGTCCTCGATCGCGACGAACGACATGTTCAGTTCGAGCATGATCCCCTCGCCCCCTCCCCGGTCCTACCGCTCACCTGGTACCCGCGTGCGGCGCATCCGCACCACACGGGCAGGGACCGCGCCCCGTTATGCCGTGCGTGACCGCGGTCTGCGCTATCAGGTCCCAGCCCCCGTGCACGTGCCGCACGGTGTCGAGGTAGTTCGGACCGAGCAGGGCGTTCAGTTCGGGGCACAGACCCGAGCTGTAGAACTCGCGGCGCAGCTTGGTCTTGTACCGCTCGACCGTGGCCGCCGACAGGTGCAACAGCTCGCACAGTTCCTTGGTGGACTTGGCGCGCTTGACCGGGCGACCGTGCACCCAGTCGCAGGACAGCGCGGCCAGCACCTCCATCTCCGTCTCGGAGAGGCGGTTCTGCAGGACGAACGGCGCGACGTCCTGGGTCTCGGGCACACCCACGTCCGGCTCGGTGGGCTCCTCGCCCGGGCGTTGCGGCAACGACACCCGCCACTCCACCAGGACCCGCCGACGTCGGGCCAGGTCGGTGACCACGACTCGACCCGGGCGCAGCGAACCCAGCGGCAGCGTGGCGCCGTAGGGCACCGGTTCCGACACGCCCTCGCGATCGATCTGGACCAGCGCGACCGGACGCGGGTGCGAGCCCTGGAGCCACTCCACACTCCAGCCGCGCTCCAGGGAGTAGACGAACTCCAGGTGCACACGCGATACGAAACGCCAGTCCTTCGGCGTGACCAGGCCACATCGCGACGGGTCCCGGCCGATCGCGATCTTCTTGCCGGGCTCGCTTTGCACCTTCACCGTGCGCGGCCGGGCCAGGTCCGACTCCTGCTGGTCGGCGTCGTCCGACGTCGCCACGGTGAGGATCAGTTCGAGCATCGCCATCCGTCCGGTCTCGTGCCCCGCCCTGGGGCATCGCCCATCTTCTCCCGGTGAACCGTCACCAGGCCGTTCCGCCGTCCGACCGTAGGGCCCCGGGGGTACCCGACGCATCCTCCGGTTGTTCCCGAGGGTCCGCGCCGGAGCGATGTCCTTCGGGTACGGGCAGTGCATCGCATTCGACCACGACCGCCGTCGCGTCGTCGTCACCACTCTCGACGGCCGTCCGGGTCAAGGTCGTTGCCGCGTGGAAGGGGTCGCCGTGCACCAGGTCGGCGACCGTCTCGTCGGGCAGGTGGCCGACGCCGTCCGTGGCGAGGACCACACGGTCGCCCTCGTGCAACTCGATGCGTTGCAGTTCGGGTTCGGGCACCTGCGAGCCGCCCAGCGGAGTGGAGGTGAGCAGCCACGGTCGGCCGAACTCGGCGGCGTTGCCCTGCTCGGTCAGCCGGAACGCCTGCCCGCCGCGCACCAACCAGCACACGCTGTCGCCGCATCCGGCCAGGTGCAGCCTGCCGTGCTGCAGTACGGCCGCCACCACGGTGGTGCGCATGCCCTCGTACTGGGCGACGCCGTGCCGGCGCACCGCGAGGTCGGCCACCGCGATCGCGGCGCTGAGCCGGTCGCTCCAGCCCGCGGAAAGGTCGGCGGCGGCCAGTTCGGCCACCAGCGTGCGCACCGCCACATCGGCCGCGTACCAACCGGCGGGGTGGCCGCCGAGGCCGTCGGCGACGATGAACACCTCACCCGTCGCGGCGTACCGGTCGTCGTTGTCCCGGGCGGTCAGCTCCGGCCCCAGCCCGCGCCGTTCCCGCCGGGCGGCGCGTCGGCGGCCGGGATGCGAGGAGGTCGACCACGCCGACGCCTGGACACCCAGTGGCGGTCCGCTGCGGGCCTGCGGGTCCTCCCCGGCCGCTTCGGCCCGCCGCAGGCTGTCACTGCGCGACGTGGTCGGCACGTCCAACTCGTCCGCGTCCTCGACCGGCTCGGACACCGGCTCGGGCATCGGCACGGCGGCCGGCAGCAGTTCGGTCTGCGGCTCGGGCACCGGCGGCGGCGACGTGGGCATCGGCGGCACCGCGGGGGGCGGCGGCGGCACCGGGTGCCCGGCCGCGTATGTCGTGTCGGCGGAGCCACCGACGACCGTGGGCGGCGCGGGAACCGACGGCGGCGGCGCCGGAATCCGCGCGTCCGGGCGGACCGCCCGCGGCGTCACCGTGTGCGGAACCGGGTCGGCCGCACGGTCGTCCCCCTCCGTCCCGGTGGCAAAGGTCTCGGCGGGCCGAGGCGCCTCGTCCCACAACGACCGCGACGCGGCGGCCGCCTTCGGCTCGGGGTCGGCCTCCGTCTCGAACTCCGGCGCGGCGCCCGACTCACGCCCCGGATCGGACGCGTAGTCCCCGTCCGGCGCCGACTCCCCGTCCTCTCCCTCGAACTCGTCGTCGAAGGTGGTCGACCCGGAGGTCGGCTCGTACGTGGGCCGCGGCTGCACCGGTTCGACCCGCTCCACCGGCTCGCGCACCGGCGCGTCCTCGAAGTCGAGATACAGATCGCCGAAGATGTCGTCGTCCGCCGCCGGTGGCCGTTCGGCGCGCAATTCGTCCTGCCGCAGCGTTCGTTCCGGGAAGCCACCGCGAGCCGGCACGGTCGTCTCCCGACCCGAGTCCCCTCTGCCCTTCATGTGTCTCACGCTCCACGATGTCGGACCGGAACGGCAAGTCCGGTGCGGCGATAGCACTGCCTCGTTCAAGCATGCTGCCTCGGATGCGGCCCTGGCATGTGAACCGGAAGGCCAATTCCTTCGGGTTTCTCGGTACGCGGCGGCCGGGGCCGACCCGAACCGACCGCGCTGCGGCCCGAGCCCCTAGCGGCGTCCGGTGCGAACCGCCTCCGAACCGTCCGCGAGCAGACCGGCCAGCGCGCTGCGGCCCCGGGACAGCCGGGCCTTGATGGTGCCCTCGGGCGCACCCTCGTGCGCGGCGATCTCGGCGACCGACAGGCCGCCCATGTGATGCATCACCACCGCGCGCCGCTGGGCCTCGGGGATCTGCCGCAACGCGGTCACCAGGGCCACCGATTCGGGGCCGGGCGCGGGCAGGTCGCCGTCCGGGCCGTGCCGGATCCAGCTCTTGAGCGCGGTACGAGTGCGCCGCCAGCGGCTGACCGCGATGCGTTGGCCGACCAGTCGGATCCACGCGACGGGGTTCTCGTAGTCGCTGATCCGGTCCCAGTCCTTCCAGGCCCGGATATAGGTCTCCTGCGCGGCTTCCTGGGCCTCGCCGAGATCACCGGTCAGCGCGTACAGATGTGCCACGAGGGCGCCGTAGCTCTCGGCGTAGAACACGTCGAAGTCGGCTCGACCGCCCGTGTCCCGTCCCATCGTTCCCCCGCGTCCCGTCGCGGCGTATTCGTCCTGCCGTGACCCGGTACCTTATCCGGCCCGAGACGCCCACCCGATGTCGGTTCGGCCGCCTCCGGCGTCTCTCCCCCACCCACGCACACGACCGGGTGATCGGTTCCGCGAAGCGGCCACCCGATCGCCCACGACCAACAGCACCAAAACCACCAACCCACCCCCCACCAAGACCCGTCGCCGCCGCCGTCGCGCACTCATCGCCCGGATCGACGCCCCACCACCCCCCACCCGCGCACCCAGAACCCGCCCGACATCCCGCTCCAACACACCGAACGCAACCCCCAACGCCTCCCCGTCCATCACGCCCCCCGTACCCACACCCACGCCTGGTACGGCACACACGCCCACCACGCCCCCAAGGTTGCGCCCCCACCCACGAGGACGCCCCGCCGACGACGTGGCCGGTACACCCACGGCCGCCCGCGAACCGACCCTCCGGCTGCGGTTCCCCTGCGGGTGGCTCGGGTTGTGCCCCCACCCGCTCCACCCGTTACCCCACGCTCGAACGCTGCGGTTCTACGGGCACCGGAGCGACCCGGTCAGGCCCCCAAGCCACCATCGTGGCCCTGGTCCACCACGATTGACCCGCTGCGGCAACGCATGGGGCCTTCCCCGGGCCGCCGAGTACGGCTGCGGCCCGGCGCGTCAGCGCCCACGACCTGGTCGAGACCCTCGTGATCGACGTGCGAAGCACGGAGAGCGGCGGAGCCGCAGAACTTTGACTTCGTGGCCCGGAGCGAAGCGCAGGGACACGAAGTCACGAGCGAGGGGCCACTTTTTTGTGGAGGAGCCTGCGACGGAGCAAAAAAGTGGTGCCTCGCGAGCCGGCGCCGAAGGCGCCCAATAAAGGCAGCGTTGCATCGCCGACCGACGCCCACCCCACTCGCTGCGCTCACGACCCCGGCCCCGCTGTCGGGTCCGGCTCGCGTCTCGCCTTCCCGCCCGCTCCGCTCACGACCCCGGCCCGGTTGCGGGGTTCGGCTCGCGTCTCGGGCCTTCCCCCCGCTCCACTCACGGCCCCGCCCGGTTGCCGGGTTCGGCTCGCGTCTCGAGCCTTCCCGCCCGCTCCACTCACGCCCCCGCCCCAGTTGCCAGGTTCAGCTCCCGTCTTGGCCTTTCCCCGCCCGCTCCACTCACGCCCCCACCCCAGCTGCCGGGTTCGCCTCACGCCCCGGCCCCACCCGCTCCGGCCCAACCCGCTCCGCCCCCACCCCCGCCCCACCTCCCCCGCTCCGCCCACACCCCAACCCCACCCCCCATCTCACTCCCGCCCCAAAGCCTCCTGCGCCCTCCGCTCCCCCGTCGTGAAGTTGTTCCCCACCGTCAGATCGAAGCCCGGGATCTCCCCCTCCCGTCCATGCACCCCGGCCCAGTCCGCAGCGATCGTCTGCATGTACCCCCGCCCCCACGCGTGCTGATCCGCGATCGCCCGGTCCGCCGTCGCCGACGTGTCCACCGCAGCCTGTTGCGCGCTGTAGTCGGTGGTCAGCGCCACGATCCGGGACAGCGGCTCGGACACCATCGTCGGCAGTGGGCTCATCTTGATCGCGCCGCCGACCACGGCGTTGGCGACCTTCCCGTTCCACGCGACCTGGTCGTTGTACTCCTTGTCGCTGAGCACCTGTTGGTTGCGGATCGCCTCCGTCCGCACCGCGTCCAACGCGCCGACCACCTGCGCCGACTGGGCCAGGTGCTGGTCCGCGGTCAGGCCGGCCGGCGGGTCGCCCTTGGAGATGCGTTCCAGGCCCACCGCGATGTACGAGTGCTCGGCATCCGACATCGCCTTGAACGCCTTGGGGTCCTCCGCGACAACGGCCATCGTGCGCAGCAGGTCGTGGTCCGGGGTGCCGCCGAGGAACGTCGCCCGGGCCTCGCCCGAGTTCGGGAACAACGGGTCCGGGCCCGCCGACCCACCCGCGCGGTCGTTGCGCAACTCGTTGTGGATGTCCGGCATGTACGAGGCCATCGCGTTGCCGAAACTGTCCCGGTAGTCGGCGAAGTGGCCGCCCACACCCTCCTGGCCGATGATGTGCACCGCCTCGGCCATGATCCGGGCACCGCCGTCGGTGTGCGCGCCCCCCGCGCCCGCGCCCGCCGGATGCCCGGTGGTAGCCGCCTCGAACGCCTTCCCGAACGAGTCGGCCGGCGAGCCCACGCCGGTGTCCGCGCCCCAGTCGCGCTCCTTGAGCAGGTAGTGCAGGTTCCCGCCGGCGGGATCGAGCACCGTCTCGGCGGCGCCCGGGTTGCGCCCGAGCGCGTCCATCAGCCCCTCCAACGAGTCGTACCCGCGCCCCTCGTGCCCCTGCGCGTCGTCCATCAGCGGGAAGCGCTCGCGGATCACCGGGACCGCCTCGTGCAGGCCCGGCTCGGACCGGTCGAAGGCGACCATGTCCTTGCCGATGTCGCCGAGGAACTGCTTGTCGTAGTCGCCCTGATGCAGCATGTTGCCGAGCAACTGGTAGCCGTACAGGTAGTGCTTGGGCATGTCGTTGAGCACGAACGTGCGGCTGCGGCCGGCCTCCTTCAGGCCCTCCACCCAGCTCTGCGTGACATGCGGCTCGCCCTTGGGCTGCGTCGCGGTGGCCAGGTTGGTGCCCAGCGCGTCCTGGATCGCGCGCAGGTCGTCCATGGTTGCGCCGTCGGCGTCGTGGCCGGTCCACTTCTGGCCCCGATTGACCACGCCGGCCTGGAGTTCGAGCAGGCCGTTCGGGCCGAGCGTGTTCATCAGGTTGGTGGCGAAGATCGACGACTTCTCGTTCCCGTGCAGCAGGTTGCGCAATTCCTCCAACTCGGCCGGGCTCAGCGTGTCGATCCGCTTGGCCAGCGCCGCCGCCCGGACCGAGTCCGGGAGTTCGCCACCGCCGATCGCCTTCGCGTTGAACGAGGTCGCGCTCGCGCCGATGTCGCCGCGCAGCGCGGACGCGGCGCGGGCGTCCGCGTCGGTCGCGTCGTCCAGGGCGGTCTTGAACTTGCGCTGGAAGTCCTCGGACAGTCCCTTCATCCGGGTGCCGTGCGCCTCGATGTCCTGGGGATCCGGCTGGTGTCCCTGCGGCTTGAGCGGGCCCCAGCTCAGCGACCCGTCGTCGTGCACCACCAACTCGTGTGCCTGCGCGTCGGCGATCGCGTCGGTGAGCTTCTTCTTCGCCGCGCCGATGTCGTCGGCGGCGTCGCGCAGGATCGCGCAGATCGCCCGGTATTCGGTCTTGCCACCCTCGAACACCTCGTCCAGGCCCCGGTATCGGGCCAGCGTGGCCTGCGCGGCCGGGCCGTCCCACTCGCCGGTCACCGTCAACGACCGCGAATCGACCCGGACCAATTGTTGTTTGCGATCCAGCCAGGACGCGAAGTCGTAGAACTCCTGGGCGGATTCGCGCAGAGCCTCGGTCTTGAGATCGCGCAGTTGGGCGAAGCCGACCATGCTCAGATCACCTTCCCGCCGGCGAAGGAGGTGGTCACCGCGTGCTCGTTGCGGTCGTAGTTGTCCGCCATCGTGTACAGACCGTCCGAGATCTCGGACAGATCGCGCCGCAGCCGAGCGGTCTGGTCCTTCCACCGACCCTCGTTCAGCGGGCCGACCAACTGCCAACCGCCGAAGGCGGCCTTGGTGTCGAGTGCGTCCGGTACCGGCAGTTCGGTATTGATCTCGCCGCCCATGAGCAGCAACGTCTTGGCCGAGTTGCGCAGTTGCTGCGCCTCTACCTTGGTGTGGTCCATCGGCCCGCCGGCCCCGCCACCGGGCGGTATCGCGCTCCGAGGCATGCCGGGGTTGAGAATCGCGTCGATCCGCGAGGTGTCACTCATGATCACCGAGTCAAGCGACCCCCGGATGGCGCTCGACACCGACGCACGGTGAATCCCCCGTTAACGGAGCCGTCCCCATCCGGAAAGTGCCTGCCCCGAACCGAACCGAACCGGAAAGTGCCCCGGACCGAACCGGTCCGGGGCACTCACAGGACTACGAGAACCGCCTTGCCCCGCAGCACGCCGAGAAAACCTGCGCGAAAGCAAGCAAGCGGGCAAGCAAGCGGGCAACCAGGCAAGCAGGCAACTCGTCGAGGATCAGCCCTCGTTCGTCACCCAGCTCATCATCTTGCGGAGCTCCTTGCCGGTGGTCTCCAGCTTGTGCTCGGCGTCCGCCTTCACGTACTCCTTGTACTTCGGCAGACCCGCCTCGTACTCCGCCATCCACGCGGTCGCGAACGAGCCGTCCTGGATCTCGGCGAGCACCTTCTTCATCTCGGCCTTGGTGTCGGCCGTGATGATCCGGGGACCGGTGATGTAGTCGCCCCACTCGGCGGTCTCCGAGATGGACCAGCGCATCTTCTCCAGGCCGCCCTCGTACATGAGGTCGACGATGAGCTTGAGCTCGTGCATGCACTCGAAGTAGGCGATCTCCGGCTGGTAGCCGGCCTCGACCAGGGTCTCGAAGCCCGCCTTGACCAGCGCCGAGGCGCCGCCACAGAGCACCGCCTGCTCACCGAACAGGTCGGTCTCGGTCTCCTCGGTGAAGGTGGTCTTGATGACGCCGGCGCGGGTGCCGCCGATGCCCTTCGCGTAGGAGAGGGCGAGCGCCAGGCCCTGGCCCGACGCGTCCTGCTCGACCGCGACGATGCACGGCACGCCGCGACCCTCTTCGTACTGCCGGCGGACCAGGTGACCCGGGCCCTTGGGCGCGACCATGCACACGTCGACGTTGGCCGGCGGCTTGATGAAGCCGAACCGGATGTTGAAGCCGTGCCCGAAGAACAGCGCGTCGCCGTCCTGCAGGTTGGGTTCCACGGCCTCGGCGTAGACCTTCGCCTGGACCGGGTCGGGGGTGAGGATCATGATGACGCTGGCCTCGGCGGCGGCCTCGGCGGGGGTGACCACGCGCAGGCCGGCCTCCTCGGCCTTGGCCCGGCTCTTCGAGCCCTCCAGCAGACCGACCCGCACGTCGACGCCGGAGTCCCGCAGCGACAGCGCGTGGGCGTGGCCCTGGCTGCCGTAGCCGAGCACCGCGACCTTGCGGTTCTGGATGATGGACAGGTCGGCGTCGTCGTCGTAGAACAGCTCGGCCACTTCGGGGTTCTCCTTCAAGACAGGGTGCTTCCGGGGCCACGCCCCGCTCGTCATCTTTGCAAATCACGAGCGAGACGCGTGCCGCGGTTTGAAATGTGGACCGTGACGGTCCGTCAGAGCCAAAGTCCGGACATGTCCGCCTGGATCAGGGTCCGAACATATCCGTCAGGCCGAGCGTTCGACCGACCGCAGCGAACGGTCGGTGATCGAGCGACCGCCGCGGCCGATCGCCACGACGCCGGACTGGACGAGTTCCTTGATGCCGAACGGCTCCAACATGCGCAACATCGCGGCGAGCTTGTCGGGGCCGCCGGTGGCCTCGACGGTGACCGCCTCGGGCGAGACGTCGACCGTCTTGGCGCGGAAGAGCTGGACGATCTCCACCACCTGGGAACGGGTCTCGTGATCGGCGCGCACCTTGACCAGCAGCAGTTGGCGCTGCACCGACGCGGGCGGGTCGAGCTCGACGATCTTGAGCACGTTGACCAGCTTGTTGAGCTGCTTGGTGACCTGCTCCAAAGGCAGTTCCTCGACCACGGTGACCACGATGGTGATCCGGGAGATGTCCGGATGCTCGGTGGTGCCCACCGCGAGCGAATCGATGTTGAAGCCCCGACGCGAGAACAGCGCGGTGATCCGGGCGAGGACACCGGGCTTGTTCTCGACGAGGACCGAAAGGGTGTGCTTGGACATGATCGCTGGACTCCTATGCCTTCCTGATGCCCTGTCGGCCTGTCAGTCGTCCGTGTCGCCGAAGTCGGGACGCACGTCGCGCGCGGCCATCACCTCGTCGTTGGAGGAACCCGCCGCGACCATCGGCCAAACCATCGCGTCCTGGTGCACGACGAAGTCGATCACCACGGGCGCGTCGTTGATCGACATCGCCTTGTGGATGATCTCGTCGAGCTGGTCCGGGCTCTCGCAGCGCAGTCCGACGCAGCCCATCGCCTCGGCGAGCTTGACGAAGTCCGGCAGCCGGCGGCTCTGCAGGTCGGTGTTGGAGTAGCGCTCGTTGTAGAAGAGCGTCTGCCACTGGCGGACCATGCCCAGGGTGCCGTTGTTGATGATGGCGACCTTGATCGGGATGTCGTTGACCGCGCAGGTGACCAGTTCCTGATTGGTCATCTGGAAACAGCCGTCGCCGTCGATCGCCCACACCGTGGTGTCCGGCATGCCGGCCTTGGCGCCCATCGCGGCCGGCACCGAGTAGCCCATCGTCCCGGCGCCGCCGGAGTTGAGCCAGGTGTACGGCTTCTCGTAGCGGATGAACTGCGAGGCCCACATCTGGTGCTGACCGACGCCGGAGGCGAAGATCGTGTCCGGACCCGAGATCGCGCCGAGCCGCTCGATCACCAGTTGCGGCGACAACGAGCCGTCCGCCGGCACGTCGTAGCCCAGCGGGTAGGTGTCGCGCCAGCGGTTGAGCGCGGTCCACCACTCCTGGTAGTCGCCGAACCGGCCGGCCTCGTGCTCGGCCTGGACCGCGACCACCAGGTCGGCGATCACCTCGCGGGCGTCGCCGACGATCGGCACGTCCGCGGTGCGGTTCTTGGAGATCTCGGCGGGGTCGATGTCCGCGTGCACGATCTTGGCGTGCGGCGCGAACGTGTCCAGCCGGCCGGTCACCCGGTCGTCGAAGCGGGCCCCGAGCGCGAAGATCAGGTCCGACTTCTGCAGCGCGGTGACCGCGGCCACCGTGCCGTGCATGCCCGGCATGCCCAGGTGTTGCGGGTGGCTGTCCGGGAACGCGCCGAGCGCCATCAGCGTGGTGACCACGGGGGCGCCAGTCAGCTCGGCGAGGATCTTCAGCTCGGCCGACGCGTGTGCCTTGAGCACCCCGCCGCCGACGTACAGCACCGGACGCTTGGCCTCGCTGAGCAGCCGGGCGGCCTCGCGGATCTGCTTCGCGTGCGGCCGGGTGACCGGACGGTAGCCGGGCAGCTCGGGGGTGCCGTTCCAGATGAACTCGGTGGTCGCCTGGAGCGCGTCCTTGGAGATGTCGACCAGGACCGGGCCGGGGCGGCCGGTGCCCGCGATGTGGAACGCCGCGGCGATCGTCGGCGCGATCTCGGCCGGGTCGGTCACCAGGAAGTTGTGCTTGGTGATCGGCATCGTGATGCCGCAGATGTCCGCCTCCTGGAAGGCGTCCGTACCGATCGCGGCGCTGGCCACCTGACCGGTGATCGCCACGATCGGCACCGAGTCCATGTGCGCGTCGGCGATCGGCGTCACCAGGTTGGTCGCCCCCGGGCCCGAAGTGGCCATGCACACCCCGACCTTGCCGGTGGCCTGCGCATAGCCCTCCGCGGCGTGCCCGGCCCCCTGCTCGTGCCGGACCAGGATGTGGCGCACCTTCGTCGAGTCCATCATCGGATCGTAGGCGGGAAGAATCGCGCCCCCGGGAATGCCGAAGACCGTGTCCACCCCTGCGGCTTCCAGGGAGCGGATCAGCGCTTGGGCTCCTGTCACCTGATCGGTCATGCTTTCGTCTCTTCTCGATCTGAAGTCGGCATATCGAGTGGGGCGCGAGGCCCGGGCCCGTCGGACTACAACAAAAAACCCCCCGTGCCGTTAGGCAAGCGAGGGGGGCGCGCGAACCGACTCGGTGGTCAGTTCACGCGCTTCTCAAGTACGAGGATTCGGGTCTGCATGCCCGCGACTCTCTCCCCGGGCACCTGTACGTGTCAAGCCGACCCTTCGGGCGTCTCAGTATTCGGGATTGTTTGTCCAGGACTGACGGCACGTCACGGTTTTCGGCCAACCCGCGACCCGGGACGAATGCGTCACATCTGCGGTCTGGGCACCTGGACCGGCAGGGCCGGGCGCACCTCCGGCAGCGGCTCGGGCCGCGGGCCGCGCACCGCGCTGTTGCCCGGCGGCGCCTGGCCGAGCACCTCGAAGATCGCGTCCCCGGAGACCGCCGGATGGAACCAGCTTCCCTGTCCGCGCTGGCACCCCATCTCGCGGAGTATGTCGACCTGCGCGTGGCTGTCGATGCCGGCGGCCACCAGGGTCAGCCCGGAGTCCAGGCCGAGCCGCACGATGGTCGAGGTGAGCACGGTCAGATGCGGACACGTGCCGACCTCGGCCACGAACGAACGGTCGATCTTGAGCGCGTCCACCGGCAGTCGGCGCAGGTAGGTGAGCGAGGAGTGCCCGGTGCCGAAGTCGTCCAGCGACAACCGCACCCCGAGCCGGCGCAGCACCGCGATCCGGCCGAGCAGGAGTTCGTCCCCGTCCGGCAGCACGTTGTCGGTGATCTCCAGGGTGAGCGCCCCGGCGGGCAGGTCGGCGCCGAGCAGGGTCTCCTCCAGCACGTCCAGGAAGCCCGGCCCGGTGAGTTGGCGCGCGGCCAGGCCGACCGTGACGCCGATGTCGTGGCCGGCCAGCCGCCAGGTCGCGGCGGCCAGCGTGCTCTCCTCGAGCAGCCTGCGGCCCACCGGCGAGAGTCGGCCCTCGGCGCCCGCGGTCAGCCGCACGTGGTCCGCCCGCCCCGGCACGACGCCGTCCTCGACCCGGCACAGCGCGGCCTCCACGTCGCGCACCCGACCGGTGTCCAGGTCCACCACCGGCTGGTAGGAGATGGCCAGCCGGCCGTCCCGGTCCATCCGGCGACGGCCGGCGGCCCGAGCGGCGCGGCGCTCCACGTCCGCGTCCATGTCCGGGGTGTAGACCTCGACCCGGCCCTTGCCGCCGTCCTTGGCCCGATACATCGCGGCGTCCGCGTGCCGCATCAGGTCGGCCGGGGCGATCCCGGGCGCGGAGAAGGCGATGCCGATGCTGGCCGCGACGCGCACCTCGCCGTCGGCGATCCGGTACGGCGCGGACAGCGTGGACAACAACCGCTCGGCGATCTCCCGGATCGCACGCGGGGAGGGATCGCCGACCAGGAGCGCGGCGAACTCGTCGCCGCCGAAGCGGGCCACCGTGTCGCCGATCCGGACCGCGTGTTCGAGCCGGCGGGCGGCCTGCACGAGCAGTTCGTCGCCCGCGGTGTGCCCGTAGTTGTCGTTGACCGCCTTGAACCCGTCCAGATCCAGGAACAACACCGCGATCGTCGGGGTGATCCCGCGCCGCTGGGCCAGCGCGTGCTGGATCCGGTCCTCGAACAGGGCCCGATTGGGCAGGTCGGTGAGCCGGTCGTGGAACGCGTCGTGTTCGAGCTGGGTCTGCAGCTTGATTCGATCGGTGACGTCGCGACTGTTGAAGATCAGCCCGTCGCCGTAGCGGTTGACCGCCGATTCGGTGTGCAGCCAGGTGCCGGCCGCCGAGCGGATCCGACACTCCACCCGCACCATCGCGGTGTCCGCCTCGCCCATCGGCACCACGCCGTCCAAGAACGCGCGTAGTTCGCGTTGTACGCGCGCGCTCTCCTCGGGATGGATGAGCAGTTCCAGCCGGGTGCCGACCAACTCCTCCGGCTCGAAGCCGTAGACCCGGCGCACCGCGTGGCTGACGTACTGGAGCACACCGTCGCCGGCCGCGATCATGATCACATCGCTGGAGCCCTGCACCAGGGACCGGAAGTGGCTCTCCTTGGCCGACAGTTCCTGGGCCATGAAGACGTTGTCGACGAGCGTGATGCCCTGCCGCAACACCAGCGTGACCAGGACGGTCGCGCCGACCCCGAGCACCACCTTGTCCGGGGCGTGCCCGGCCACCGCGCCGCCGAGCACGCCCGCGGTGCACACCGCGGCGGCGATGTACGGGGTGAGCGCGGACAACATCGAGATGGTGCGATGCCTGGGCCGCTCGTGCGCCTCGACCCGCTCGCCGGTCCACGGCGCGATGGCCAGCAGCAGACTGCCCGCGAACCAGCCCGCGTCCAGCAGACCGCCGGAGCGATATCCGCTGTTCAACCCGGGGGTGGTCCACAACGCGTCGCTCATCACGGTGACCGCGAGGCCGACCAGCGCCAGATTCAGTGCCGCGCGATCTCCCGAACCGGCCCGAAATCGCAAGCCGAGGACCATGCTGATCATCAGGATGTCGAGCACCGGGTAGGCGAGGGTGAGCACGATCTTGAGGATGTCCGAGCGGTCCCCGTTGGTACTGCGGGCCAGCGCGAGACTCCAGCCGAGCGTGAACAGCGAGCCGGCGATCAACCAGCCGTCCAGTGCCATGCAGGTCCAGGCCGCGATGCCGCGCGGGCGCTGGGCCACCAGGATCAGGCCGACGATGGTGGGCGGCGCGAACAGCAGGAAGATCACGTCGGTCGGGCCGGGCGTGGGCACCGGGGCGTCCAGGACGACCTCGTACCAGCCCCAGATCCCGTTGCCGAGCGAGACCATCGTGGCCGAGAAGGCGAACAGTGCCCAGGACAACCGGGCCCGTCCGAATTCGTGCACGGCCTTGAGCGCGCAGGAGATCGCCGCCACGGCCGCGGCGGCGGCCAGGCCGAAGTCGCCCATCGCAAGCGACAGCGTCGGATTGCCCCAGCCCTGGAGCGCACCGATCGCATACACGAGACACAGCGGCGCGATCAGGTACTTGAGCTGCCGCTGGGTAGGGGTGTCGGCCAAGATCAGCAGCCGCACCGGGTCGTCGTGGCTCGGCCACTCCGGCAGTGGTCCCCCGGCATTCCGCACTCCCCTCTGCCCGAAGTCGCCCGCACGGCGCTTCAGGCACTGCACCGGCCCTCACACCCCAGCCGTGAGGCGGGGCGGTCGGCGCCGGCGCGACGGGGGTGCGACACCCGACCGTGCGCGTCTCTCAACGCCCCACGACTCGGACGATACACCAACCCGTCACTGTGAGCTTGTCTTACTCAACACAGAGTAACTAATGATGGCCGGCATGGGAGTCCCTTCCCGCGCATTTGTGACAAACTCCCGACATCCGGCGGAAAAAGGGGCCCTGATCAGGGCAAACCTGGGAGTTTCAGCGGTCGTCGGGCGGTCCGGGGACCGGCCGGACGGCTTCCCGGAGCCCTGACGGGGGCTCGCGGGAGCCTCGTCCGACCGGGCCGCGCGGCAGCACCGCGGCGGCGATTCGATCGCTCGCGGGGAGCGCGATGGGTCGGATCGGGGTCCGGAGAACTCGGACGGCCGAGCGTGGGAGCGGCGCGAGGGGGAGCGGGTGGGTCGCGCGGGAGTGGCTGCGACCGGCGCTCGTCGGCCGGCCCCGGACCGGATGCGCCCCCGGGCGCTCCGGTTCAGTCGCGCTTGAGCAGGACCGCGCCCGGTTCGCGGGCGACCTCGGTGAAGCCCTGCCCGATCAGATGATCGATCCAGTAGCGGGCCCAGTCCTTGTTGTCGCCCCACACCTCGATCGCCGCGTAGCCGGGGCCGGGCAGGATGGTCGGGAAGTCGGTCACCCGGCGCACCCGCGAGACCAGTTGCGGCGAGAAACTCATCGTGGCCGACACCGTCGCGTCCCCCGGGACCTGATCGAGCACCTTGTGCGCCGAGTGCACCCGGTCCTGGACCATCCAGGTGCGCTTGTGCAGCAGGTCCATCAGCGGGAAGTCGCGCATGAGCGCCAGCGACACCGCGAGCGGGACGATGGCGGCCTTGGCGGCGTACCGGCGCAACCAGTCCGCCCGCGACGCGCGCAGTTTGACCACGCCGTCCACGAAGGCCGCGAACACGATCGGCATCAGCACCGCGCTGTAGTGGAAGTAGGTGCCCCAGTAGAACTCGTTGCTGGAGGTGAACCGCCACAACATGGTGGGCACGATCATCGCCAGGATCGGCGAGCGCAGCGCGATGAACCCGGTGGGCAGCAGCAGGGTGAACAGCGTCATCCATTTCGCGCTGGGCAACACCATCGACTTGGGCAGTTCGATGATCAGCTCGGTGATCGGCACCTGGCCCAGCGACGTGTTGGGATCCGCGTTGCCGGAGCGTTGCGTCGAGTCGAGATTGCCCCAGAACGCATAGGTGTCGTTCGGGTTGATCGCCGGCAGCAGCACGAAGATCGCCAGCGCGAACGCGGAGACCCCGATCAGCACGTGCGCGGCGGCCAGTTTCCAGCGGCGCAGCAGCACCAGCGGCACGGCCGCGGCGGCCAGGGTGAGCCCCAGGTCCTCCTTGACCAGGATCAGCGGCAACCACCAGGCCAGTGCCTGGACGTGTCGGCCGAGCAGGAAACGGTCGAGGCCGAAGGCCAGCAGCGGTACCGCGAACGCGATCTCGTGGAAGTCGAACGAGACGGCCGACTGGATGCCCCAGGACAGCCCGTAGGCGATACCGAGCCCGGCGGCGCCGAGCGTGCCGAACGCGCGGGCGGCGATCCGGGTGATCGGTACCACCGAGGCGGCGACCAGGAACGCCTGGGCGATCAACAGGGTGCTCGGGCCGGGGAAGATCCGGTAGATCGGGCCGAGCAGCGCCAGGATCGGGTGGAAGTGCTCGCCGAGCACGTTGAAGTCGGGCGCCCGGATGTCCGATACCGGCGCCTCGAAGTTCGAGTACGCCTTGACCACCTGTTCGAACAGGCCCAGGTCGTAGGCGTGCGTTTCCATCCGCCGGTGGCGCAGCAGCGAGTGTGCGGCGTAGATCAGGAAGAAGCACACGGCGAGCAGGTACGGCAGCACGCCGGGGCCGATCCGCTGCCGGGCCCGTTGGACCACGGTGCGCAGACCGACGTCGTGTTCACCCGTTCGGGGGGCGATCACCGCCGGTTCGACGACCGTCGAGGCGCCCGGCGCCGGATTCGCGTCGGCGGTGCCCGATGCCTCGAACCGCTCGTGAACAGCGCCGGGCGCCGTCCCCCTGTCTTCCATGTGTCTCCGTCCGGGTCGGGCGTGCGCGGGCACACCGTACCGGTGTCGGCCCTGTCCTGAAGCAGAGCGCAACCTGAGCCGTTTGGTTGCTCAATCCCGCACGATGTTTGCCGGGGCCACCCCTTCGGACCAGCGTTCGAGCTGCGCCCGGATCAGCCGCAGGGCGCGCGGCAGGAAGGCGGACGAGCTGCCGCCGACGTGCGGACTGATCAATACGCCGGGCGCGAAGCGCAGCGGATGCTCGGCCGGCAGCGGCTCGGGTTCGGTGACGTCCAGGGCCGCGCGGAGCCGACCGGTGCCCAGTTCGGCGAGCAGCGCGTCGGTGTCCACGACCGCGCCGCGCGCGACGTTGACCACGAGCGCGCCGTCGGGCAGCCGGGCCAGGAAGTCGGCGTCGACCAGGCCGCGGGTCTCCTCGGTGAGCGGGACGGTGAGGATCACCACATCCGCGTGCGGGAGCAACTCGGGCAGGTCGGCCATCGCCCGGACCGGTCCGTGCGGGCCCGGGCGGGCGCTGCGGGCGATCCGGACCACGTCCACCTCGAAGCCCTGGAGCCGGCGGTCCACCGCCTCGCCGATCGCTCCGTACCCCACGAGCAGCACTCGCTTGTCGGCCAGCGCGGGATAGAAGCCCGCCCGCCACTCCCCCGCGTCCTGGCCGCGGACGAACGTGGGGATGTCGCGCAGCGCGGCGAGGGTGAGGGCGAGCGCGAGTTCGGCGGTGCTCGTCTCGTGGATGCCGCGGCCGTTGCAGAGCAGCACGCCGCGCGGCAGGAACGGCAGGACGTGTTCGTAGCCGGCGGTCAGCGTCTGGATCACCTTCAGCCGGGGCATGTCCGCGATCCGGTCGAGTGTGCGGCGGTCGAACATGTAGGGCAGGACGTAGAACTCGACGTCGGCGGCGGTGTCCGGAACCGGGCCGTCGAGGCCGTCGTAGACGTCGATGAGCGATCGGGCGCCGTCGCCCGGAGCGAGTCGGCCCGGGAGCGGGGCGAGTTGCTCCAGGGAATACGGGACCCAGATCCTGCCGTCGGTGACCATGGCAGGAACTCTAAATGCCGTGTCGCACCCCACCCCCACGGGCTCGGCCTTAGGGTCGGAGCATCCCGAGAAGGTGGTGTTTCCGGTGCGCACACGCCGTCCGAAGCCTCGTTGGCCCTCCCTGGTGCTCGCCGTCGCGCTGGCGGCCGGACTCACCGCGTGCGGCTCCTCCGGCGACTCGTCGGACAAGAAGGGCTCGCCCGGCCCTTCCACCGCGCCGGTGGCCGGCACCCAGCCGCCGTACGTGCCGGCGGGGCCGACCGCGGCCAAGGTCGCCGAGCCGATCGTGGCCGGTGAGATCGCCCGGGACCTGAACACGCCGTGGGGTGTGGCGCTGCTGCCGGACAAGGACGCGCTGGTGTCCTCGCGCGACACCGGCACCATCACCCGGCTCGGTCCGGGCACCGTGACGCCGGTGGTGGTCGGCACGGTGCCGGGTTCGGTGCATCGCGGCGAGGGGGGTCTGCTGGGGATCGCGGTGTCGCCGACGTTCGCGAGCGACCACTTCCTGTACGCCTATCTCACCACCGAGCAGGACAACCGGATCGTCCGGATGACCTATCTGCCGGAACAACCGCTGGGCCCGCCCGAGGTGCTGCTCGCCGGGATCCCGGCCGGTTCGAACCACAACGGCGGCCGGATCGCGTTCGGCCCGGACGGCATGTTGTACGCGGGCACCGGCGAGGCCGGGCAGAAGCCGCTGGCCCAGGACCGGAACTCGCTCGGCGGCAAGATCCTGCGGCTCACGCCCGAGGGCCACCCGGCGCCCGGAAACCCGTTCCCGAACTCCCCGGTGTGGAGCCTGGGCCACCGCAACGTCCAGGGCCTCGCGTGGGATTCGACCGGCCGGCTGTGGGCGAGCGAGTTCGGCCAGGACACCTGGGACGAGCTGAACCTGATCCGCTCCGGCGCCGACTACGGCTGGCCGGCGGTCGAGGGCACGAGCGACAACCCCGCGTACGTCAACCCGGTCGCCCAGTGGGCCACCGACGACGCCTCGCCGAGCGGCATCGCGATCGTGGGCGACGTGGTGTACCTGGCCGGCCTCAAGGGCGAACGCCTGTGGGAGGCCCCGATCGTGGGCTCCACCGTGACCGAGCCCAAGGCGTACTTCCAGGGCAGATACGGCCGGCTGCGCACGGTCGTGGCCGTCGGCGCGGGCGAACTGTGGCTGGTCACGAGCATGACCGACGGTCGGGGGACGCCGCGCAAGGGGGACGACCGGATCCTGCGCCTGGTCTCGGGCTGAGGCACCCGCTCCGGCCCGGCCCGGGTGGGCGGCGTGGTTGTGCCGGTTCGGGCGACGTCCGAGGCGGACGTTAGCGTATGCCGCACGAGGGAGGGATTCCGTGGACCGGAGCCTGGTGTTGGTGCTGCGCGAGCTTTCCGAGGCCGATGTGGCGGATGTGTTCACCCGGTTGACGGGGGTGCGCGGGTTCGGCGCGTCGGTGCCGCACGAGGTGTGCCTCTCGGACGCGTTGGTGGACACGATCGCCTACTGCGCGCGTGGCTGGGAGGTCGCCGAGACGGCGGCCAACCCTCGGCTGACGCCGAGTCAACTGTGCCGACTGATCGAGGCCGGCGGCGATCCGGTGGTGGCCGCGGCGTTCCCGCCGGGCGAGGAGACCGATCCGGGCGGCGACGAGGTCGGCGATCTCGATCGGGCCCGACGGGAGTTGCGCCGGCCCGGCGTCACGGCCGAGCGGGCGCTGGCGCTGTTGCAGGCGTATCCGGTGTTGGCGCACACCGCTCGGCGGGGCGGCTCGGCGAGCGTGTTGCACAGCCCGGATCTGCCGGTGACCCGGACCGAGGCGCTGGACCAGGTCGGCCCCGCGCTGCGGGCCGGGGTGCTCGCGCCGCGCGAGATCCTGGCCCGGATGCGGCCCGCCCGGGTCGCCGCCCAGGTGCTCGCGGTGGTCTCCCGGGAACACTCCTACGTCACCGGCGAGACCACGATCCACGACGTGCTCAGGCCGCGGATCATCGCGACGCTGGGCGCCGATCCGGCCGCGTGGGCCCAACTGGCCCGCAGGCTGGGGCGGTTCGGCGGCACCCTGCCGGAGCTGTTCGCCGAGGCGAAGGCGCACGCGGACAAGCCTACGATCGCGGTGCCGGCCGCCGTGCGCCCGTCGGTGGTCTTCCTGCTCCGCCGGCTGGACGCGGACGAACTGACCGCTCTGATACCGCATCTGGACGACGCGGCGGCGGCCGCCCTGCTCCCGGGCAACGTCCCGCCGTTGCCGAATGTCGCCGAGGCCGCACTGCGCTGCGCACATCCGGCGATGCTCGCGGCGCTCGCCGAGCACCAGACCATCGGGCGGCACTACGCCCGGCTGCTCAAGGACCTCGGTGACGACCGATTGGACCGTCTCCTGGTCGAGAACCGCTCCGGCGTCACCGCCGAGTTGCGGCGCGAGATCTACGCCGGCCGGCGGGCCGGTCGCCCGCGCGTACCGATGCATCCGGACCTGCGGGCCCAACTGATCAACGAACCGCACTTCGGTGGCGAGCCCGAGTCCTACGCGATGTCCGGCGACCCCGGTGTGGTGGACCACGCGCTGCCCAAGTGCGGGGAGCGCAAGCTGCGTCGGATCGACTGGATCGACATCGTGTTGAGCCTGTGGGAGCGGGCCGACGCGAAGGTGACCGGCGACATCCTGGCCAACCACGGCGCGCTGTTCCCGGACCTGATCCGCAGCACGGCGCAGGCCGCGTTGGCCGCCGACGACCCGACGGCGCTCCGGGAGTTGCGTGCGCGCTGGGATCGCGGGCCGCGGGCCGAACCGCCGGTCCCCGAGCATCGCCGGCCGGCCGTCGACCGGGTGCGCGACACACCGTTGGACCAGTGGCACTCCTGGCTCTCCGCCGCGGTCGTCGCGGGCGAGTTGGACACCGAGGAGGTCGTCCGGCACGCCCGGCCGGCCCGGCACGCGTTCGAGGCGCTGGTGGCGATCGACACCTACCACTGGGCTCCCGGCGACCCGCGCCCGGCGCTCGCGCACCTGGCCAAGCGCATCGGCGCCAACCCCGAGGCGTGGGTCGTCCTCACCGGGCTGATCGCCGAGTTCGAGGGAACGCTCGCCGAACTCGCCGACCTGTCGTCCGCCGCGGCGGGGTAGACCGAGGCCCGGCCTTCGACACCCGCCGGCTCGTCCGGTCCGGCGGATCGGACGGGCCTAGCCGTCCACCAGGTGCAACCGGTGGGCCACCGCGGCGGCTTCGCCGCGGCCGGTCACCTCCAGCTTGGCCAGGATGTTGGACACGTGCACGCTGGCCGTCTTGACGCTGATGTACAACTCCTCGGCGATCTGGCGGTTGCTGCGGCCGTCGGCGACCAGTCGCAGGACGTCGATCTCGCGGGGCGTCAGGGTCGGCAGCGGTGTGCCGGTGTCGCCCTGGGTGGTGGGGGCCATCCGGGCGCGGCGGGTGAGCAGGTCGATGAGTTCGCGCAGGGTCTTGGCGTCCAGGAGGACGGCCACCTCCGCGGCGGTGGCCAGCGGGAGCGCGGCGGCGTCGCGGTCGCCGGCGGCGAGCAGAGTCTCCGCGTGCCGGAAGCGGGCCCAGGCGGTGCGGTAGACCTGCTCGGTCATTTCCCAGGCGCAGACCACCCGACCCCACAGCTCGGCGTCGTCGGTGCCTGCCGCGCGGGCCAGTTCGGCCTTGACCTGCGACGCGTACGCCGCGTCCAGCGCGCAGTCCACCGCGAGCGTGCCGGCCATCGCCGCGATCCGGTCGGCGATGTCCTGACGGGCCTTGAGCTCGGACTCGCGCGGGCGCACGGTCGAGGTGCGCGCGTCCGCCTCGTTGGCCGCCGCGTCGGCGAGCAGTGGCCACATGTAGCGCTGATGGCCCGGCGGGCAGCCGACCCCGTCCAGGGCCGCGACCAGCGCCTCGCGGGATTCGTCCAGCCGGCCCTGCGCCTCGGCCACCCGGATCTCGGCGCGGGCCAGCGGGATCGAGTATTGCGCCTCGACGTAGCGCGAGCCGGCGGCCAGCCGGGAGCGCTTGAGATGCGCGCTCGCCCCGCGTACGTCACCGCGGGCCAGGCACAGGTCGACCAGTTGAAGTTCGAGGTGGCGGGTGGTCTGCGGCCCCGGGTCCAGGTCGAGGGTCTTCTCCACCAGCGTCTCCAGGTCGGCCCAGTCGCCGGCCGAGAGCAACGACTCGGCGAGGTTGCCCAGCGCGAACGAGCCGGAGGTGCGGGTGAGTCCGCGCTCGGCGGCGACGTCCATCGCGCGCCGCGCGGCCACCGCGCTCTCCCGGTGTCGGCCCAGACCCTCCAGGAGCGACGCCTTGTTGCTCAGCACATGCACCAGGCTGTCCGGCTCGCTGCTGTCGATCGCGCCCTCCTCGGCCAGCGCGATCTGTGCCATGCCCTCCTCGACCCGTCCGATCTGCACCAGGCCGCAGGCGAGCGTCTTGCGGGCCTCCGCCTCGATGTCGCGGCCGGCCATGGCCCGGGCGAGGTCCAGCGCGGTCATCGCCTCGGCGATCGCCTCTTCGCCGTCGCCGTCGAGCATCCGGTCCCGGGCGATGTGCGCGAGCACTCGGGCCTGCTCCATCGACGGTGGCAGACCCGCCAGGATCTCTCTGGCCCGGTGCAGTTCGGGCATGCCCGACGAGCGGCACAGGATGCGCAGACTCCGGGCCTTCTCCCGCCACAGGAACGCGGCCAACTCGGGTTCGGCGACCGGGTCCACCAGTTGGATCGCCCGCTTGCAGAAGTGGATGGCCAACTCGCGCTCGCTGCCCAGTCGGGCCGCGGTGACCGCCTCCATGTAGATGTCGATCAGCCGGCGACCGCTCAGTTGCTCCGGATCGGGCACCTGCTCCCACAGCAGCAGTGCCCGCTCCAGCAGCCGGGTGCGTTCGTCGAAGGCATACCGCTCGCGCGCCGCCTCGGCCGCGGCGAGCACCGCCGGCAGCGCCTTGACCGCCTTGCCGGCGTGGAACCAGTAGGTGGCGATCCGACCGCGCAGCTCGTCGGCGCCGACCAGGTCCGGGCAGCGCTCCAACGCCTCGGCGAAGGTGGCGTAGAGCCGGACCCGCTCACCCGGCATCAGATCCTCGCGGATCGCGGTGCGCACCAGTGCATGTCGGAACTGGAACTCCTCGCCGATCGGCACCAGTACGTGTGCCGACACCGCCGTGCGCAGCGCCTCCTCCAGCCGATCCGGATCCAGCCAGGAGACCTCGGTGAGCAGCCGGTGCCCGACGGTGACCCCGCCGATCGCGGCCAGTCGGATCACCTTCTGGGTGTCCTCGGACAACTCCTCGATCCGGATCAGCAGCAGGTCGCGCAGCGTGTCCGAGATGCCGGTGAGTTGGCCGTCGCGGATGCTGCAGGCGAGTTCCTCGACGAAGAACGCGTTCCCCTCGGACTTCTGGAAGATCTGTCGGATCAGCCGGCGCGGCGGGTCCTCGCGCAGGATGCCGCGCAACTGGTCGCCGACCTGGGCCCGGGTGAGTCGGGCCAGGTCGATCCGGGCGACGTTGTGCACCCGGTCCAACTCGGCCAGGAAGGAGCGCAGCGGATGCCGTCGGTCCACCGCGTCCGCCCGGTACGTGCCGACGATCAGGATCCGACCGGTGCGCAGCAGCCGGAACAGGAAGCCGAGCAGTTCGCGCGTGGACGAGTCGGCCCAGTGCAGGTCCTCGATCGCGATCACCAGGGTGCGGTCGCCGCCCAGTCGCTCCAGCAGGCCGAGCATCAACTCGAACAGCCGGACCCGGTCGAACTCGCCGTCGCGCGCGATGGTGCCCGGCGCCAGGTCGGGCAGCAGCCACGCCAAATCGCGCTCGCGACCGGCGACCGCCTCGGCCAGCTCGGGGCCGATCCGGCGGGAGAGGGTACGCAGTGCCGCCGAGATCGGCGCGAACGGCAGGCTCTCCGCGCCCAGCTCCAGGCAGCCGCCGACGGCGGTCACCGCGCCCTGTGCCTCGGCCCGCTCCAGGAACTCCTGGAGCAGGCGCGTCTTGCCGACGCCGGCCTCGCCCCCGACGAGTACGACGCCCGGCGTGCCCTCGTCGGCTTCGCGCAAAGCCTGGAGGAACCGCGCCATTTCCAATGACCGGCCTACGAACACGGGAGAAACAGAAGTACTCGCCACAGTGCCGAGCATGTCATGTTCCTTCGCTTCGCAGCCGGGGTTTTCACCCCCGGCGAAACCCGTTTGCGCAGGTCAACCAGGGGGTTTCGAACAGCGTGGCGGGCATCACGTGCTCACCGTGCGCGCAGGTGCAGGCCGGCTACCCGCCACCCGATCAAGCCGCGATCGGAACTGAGGCCGCCGGCGCCCTGGCCGGTTCGGCGCTCCTCGCGCCGGGCCACCCGGGCCGCCTTGGCCGCGAGCCGGCCGGCGCGCAGTGCCTCGCGGACGGCCCGGTCCCGGTCGGCCATCGCCTGCAGCTCGCGCGAACGGGCCTGGAACAGTTCGTACTCCAACATGGTGTCGACCTCCTGGTCACCCGAGCCGGTCGCTCCGGCTCGTGGTACGAGCTTCGCGTCCCAGGGGTCCGCCGGCATCGGGCGGATGCCGCATCCCGGGTGCTCAGCTCGTCCACGATCGATCCAAGGCAATCGAGAAGAACCCGATAAGGGAGTCGTACAGACCTGGGGAGAACCCCGGTCGAACATCGCGGCGTCCCGTCGAGGTGTGGGACACACACACGAAAGGGCCCCCGATCGCGATGCGATCGAGGGCCCTCCTCGGGGTGAGCGGCCGCCGGCCGGTCAGGAAACGCCCAGGCGCTCCAGGATCAGCTCACGCACTCGTGCCGCGTCGGCCTGTCCGCGCGTGGTCTTCATGACCGCGCCGACCAGGGCCCCGACCGCCTGCACCTTGCCGCCGCGGATCTTGTCGGCGATGCCCGCGTTGGCCGCGATCGCCTCGTCCACGGCCGCGCCGAGCGCCGAGTCGTCGGAGACGACCTTGAGGCCGCGCGCCTCGACCACCGCGTCCGGCTCGCCCTCGCCGGCGAGCACGCCGTCGATCACCTGGCGGGCCAGCTTGTCGTTCAGCTCGCCGCCCTTGACCAGCGCCGCCACCCGCGCGACCTGGGCCGCCGTGATCGGCAGCGTGGCCACCTCGACGCCGCGCTCGTTGGCCCGGCGGGACAACTCGCCCAGCCACCACTTGCGGGCCGCGTCCGCGTCGGCCCCGGCGTCGATGGTGGCCAGGATCACGTCGAGCACGCCGGCGTTGACCATCGACTGCATCTCGAAGTCGTTGACGCCCCACTCGGCCTGCAGCCGGGCCCGGCGCAACGACGGCAGCTCGGGCAGCGTGCCGCGCAGTTCCTCGACCCAGGCACGCGAGGGCGCCACCGGCACCAGGTCCGGCTCGGGGAAGTAGCGGTAGTCCTCGGCCTCTTCCTTGATGCGGCCGGCGGTGGTGCTGCCGTCCTCCTCGTGGAAGTGCCGGGTCTCCTGCACGATGGTGCCGCCGTCGGTCAGCACGGTGGCGTGCCGCTGGATCTCGAACCGGATGGCCCGCTCGACCGAACGCAGCGAGTTGACGTTCTTGGTCTCGCTGCGGGTGCCGAACTTCTCCCGGCCCTTGGGGCGCAGCGACAGGTTCGCGTCGCAGCGCATCTGGCCGAGTTCCATCCGGGCCTCGGACACCCCGAGCGCGCGGATCAGCTCGCGCAGCTCGGCGACGTACGCCTTGGCCACCAGCGGGGCCAGTTCGCCCGCGCCCTCGATCGGCTTGGTGACGATCTCGATCAGCGGGATGCCGCACCGGTTGTAGTCGAGCAGCGAGTAGTCCGCGCCGTGGATGCGACCGGTCGCGCCGCCCATGTGCAGCGACTTGCCGGTGTCCTCCTCCATGTGCGCGCGCTCGATCTCCACGCGCCAGGTCTTGCCCTCGACCAGGACGTCGAGGTAGCCGTCGAACGCGATCGGCTCGTCGTACTGCGAGGTCTGGAAGTTCTTCGGCATGTCCGGATAGAAGTAGTTCTTCCGGGCGAAGCGGCACCACTCGGCGATGTTGCAGTTGAGCGCGAGGCCGATCCGGATCGCCGACTCGACCGCGACCGCGTTGACCACGGGCAGCGCGCCGGGCATGCCCAGGCAGGTCGGACACACCTGGCTGTTGGGCTCCGCGCCGAACTCGGTCGAGCAGCCGCAGAACATCTTGGTCGCGGTGCCCAGTTCGACGTGGACCTCCAGGCCCATCACCGGGTCGTAGGTCTCCAGCGCGTCCTCGTAGGACATCAGGCTGGTGGTACTCACAGGGCGTCGGCCTCCGTCAGCTCGTCCTCGACCTCGCGCATCGCGCGGATCAGCAACGCGAAGCCGGTGACCACCGCGGCGGCGCTGATCACCGCGTCGGCCAGCTCCAGCTTGTCGTTCTTGCCGCGGGCTTCCTTGATCTGCTTGATCACGCCGATCGCGCCGAAGAGCTGCATGCCGACGCTGAAGACCTTGGCGACGTTGCTCTTGGGGGCTTTCTTCTTCTTGGCCATATCGACTCCTCGAAAAGTCAGAGCGCGGGTGCGCGGTCGAGCAGCGGGGCACCCCAGCGGGACAGGTAGGCGGCCTCGACGGCGGCACCCACCCGGTACAGCCGATCGTCCGCCATCGCGGGCGCGATGATCTGCAGGCCGACCGGCAGGCCGTCCTCGTCCGCGAGTCCGCACGGCAGCGACATCGCGGCGTTGCCCGCGAGGTTGGACGGGATGGTGCACAGGTCCGCGAGGTACATCGCCATCGGGTCGTCCGCGCGCTCCCCGATCGGGAACGCGGTGGTCGGCGTGGTCGGCGAGATCAGCACGTCCACCTGCCCGAAGGCCGCCTCGAAGTCGCGGGTGATGAGCGTGCGGACCTTCTGCGCCTGGCCGTAGTACGCGTCGTAGTAGCCCGAGGAGAGCGCGTACGTGCCGAGCATGATCCGGCGCTTGACCTCGGCGCCGAAGCCGGCCTCGCGGGTCAGCGACATGACCTCCTCGGCCGAGCGGTCGCCGTCGTCGCCGACCCGCAGGCCGTAGCGCATCGCGTCGAAGCGGGCCAGGTTGGACGACGCCTCCGAGGGCGCGATCAGGTAGTAGGCCGGCATCGCGTAGGTGAAGTTCGGGCAGGAGATCTCGACGATCTCGGCGCCCAGTTCGCGCAGCAGCTCGACCGCCTCGGCGAACCGGGCCAGCACGCCCGCCTGGTAGCCCTCGCCGCCGAACTCCTTGACCACGCCGATCCGCAGGCCCTTGACGCTGCCGCTGCGCGCGGCCTCGACCACGTCGGGCACCGGTGCGTCGATCGAGGTCGAGTCGAGCGGGTCGTGCCCGGCGATCGCCTCGTGCAGCAGCGCCGCGTCGAGCACCGTGCGCGCGCACGGGCCGCCCTGGTCGAGCGAGGAGGAGAAGGCCACCAGGCCGTACCGGGAGACGCCACCGTAGGTGGGCTTGACGCCGACCGTGCCGGTGAGCGCGGCGGGCTGGCGGATCGAGCCGCCGGTGTCGGTGCCGATCGCCAGCGGCGCCTGGAAGGACGCGATGGCGGCGGCCGAACCACCGCCGGAGCCGCCCGGGACCCGGCTGGGGTCCCACGGGTTGCCGGTCGGACCGTACGCGGAGTTCTCGGTGGAGGACCCCATGGCGAACTCGTCCATGTTGGTCTTGCCGAGGATGACCACGCCCGCGTCCTTGAGCCGGCGGGTCAGCGTCGCGTCGTACGGCGGCTTCCAGCCCTCCAGCATCTTCGACCCGCAGGTGGTCGGCACGCCCTTGGTGGTGAACACGTCCTTGAGCGCGAGCGGTACGCCGGCCAGCGGGCCGAGCCGGTCGCCGCGGGCGCGGGCGTCGTCGACGGCCTTGGCCGCGGCGAGCGCGCCGTCCGCGTCCACGTGCAGGAACGCGTGCACCTTGGCGTCGACGGCCTCGATGCGGTCCAGGTGGGCCTGGGCGACCTCGACGGCGGTGACCTTGCCGTCGGCGATGGCGGAGGCGGTCTCGGCCGCCGTCCAGCGAATGGTCTCGGTCATGGCCGTCACTCCTCTCCCAGGATGCGGGGCACCCGGAAACGCTGCTCTTCGGCGGCCGGCGCACCGGACAGCGCCTCCTCGGGGGTGAGCCCGGGGCGGATGACGTCCGGCCGCATGACGTTCGTCAGCGGCAGCGGGTGCGAGGTCGGCGGGATGTCGTCGGCTGCGACCTCGGCGACGCGGGCGACCGCGCCGATGATGTCGTCGAGCTGCGCGGCGAGGTGATCAAGCTCCTCGGCCCCGAGCTCCAGCCGCGACAGCCGGGCGAGGTGGGCGACCTCCTCGCGCGTGATGCCAGGCATGCAGGCGGGTTCCTTCGGTTTCGTCGGGTGTGGAGGGCCCAGTCTATTGGCCGGGGGCGCGGGATTTTTGTTCCCACCTGTCGGCCGGGGGCGCGGGGTTTTGTTCCCGGCCGCCCACCCGCGGCGTCCGGCGGGGAGGCTGCGGGGGTTCGGGCGGGTGGATGGCCCACCGGGACCTCTTGATCCACTTCGTGCCGGGTTCGGGCGGCTTCGGGCCGGCCGCTCGGGTACGCGGGTGCGAATAATTCCGGCCGGACGGCACATCTCGTCGAACGACTCGGAAGTAACTTCACTCAAATGCCAACTTCCGTTACCGACTGGGTAAGAGAACTTTGCGAAGCCACTCTCCGGTCTGCGTCCCCCCGCGTCGATCGGCCCTTCGCACGACTCTTGGGCCCGGCGTCCGAGAGCGCGCTCGTCAAGGACTCGGGGCTTGGGAGGGGACACGATGGCCGCCATCGTGCTGGTACACGGGATCGCGCAGGAATACAGGTCGGCCCACACGCTCGAGGAGGAGTGGGTGCCACGACTGGCCCGGGGAGTGAAGGCCGCAGGTTTTCCCGAGGTCGCGGACCGTCTGTGGAAGTACCGCCACACCCGTCGCGGGATCGACGCGCGGATGGCGTTCTATGGTGACCTGCTCCGCCGACACCCGTCGCAGGGCGAGATGATCGACGAGGACATCCAGCACGAGGTGACCGCGCGCATCGGTCGCGAATGGCTGGATCGCGCCGCGCTCCGCGGTTCGGTTCCGCCGGAACGGCAGCGCGCGGCAAGGGAGATCGCCCGCCTGGAGGGCGGGCCGGGGGAGACGGGTCGAACCGTCGTGCTCTCCCCCACGTGTGGGCTCGCCGGGTTGCGCTGGTTCGCCGCCGACGGGCCGGGCTCGGCCGGTGGCTTCGTGAACAAGGCGCTGACCCAGTTGACCCGATATCTGACGGACGATCAGACCCGGAATCGGGTGCTCGATCGGGTGGGTACCGAGATCGGTTTCGACACCAAGGTGGTGATCGGGCACTCGCTCGGTGCGGTGGTCGCCTACGAACTCGCCCACCGGCTGCGCAGACCGCTGCCGCTGTTGATCACGCTCGGGTCTCCGCTCGGCCCGGACACGGTCGTCGACTCGTGGGTGCGGCCCCAGCCCGCACAGCCGCCGGCGTTCGTCGAGAACTGGGTGAATCTGGCCGATCGCGACGACCTCGTGGCGGCGGATCCCACGCTGGGGCGGATGTTCCCGGTGCCCACCGAGGGTGGGCCGGTGATGCGGGGCGGTTACACCGGCGAGCATGGGGCCGAGCCGCACAAGGCGTGTTTCTACCTTCAGCGACGCGAGATAGGTCGGAGTGTGGGGTTGGCCTTCGGAACATGAAACGTGCTGCCGGGCGGGCTGCGCAGCCTGCGATCCTGCCCGCGGCCCGTTGTCCTCGAACGCCGGCCGGGCCGGATCTCGGCCCGGCCGGCGTTCGAGGTTGCCGGTGTCCGCTCGGCGGTCAGATGCCCAGTCGAGCGGCGAGGCCGTCGAGGATGCAGTCGAGGGCGGTCTCGAATTGGCGGCGCGGGTCGTCCTTGTGCCGGGCGGTGCCGAGGTAGTCGTGGAAGGCGGGGTAGCGGCCCGTCTTCATCAGGTAGGTCATCTCCGGGGCCAACTGCGTGCGCAGCGCGTGGACATCGGCCGCACCCCGAACCTCCATCAGCCGCAGGGTGGCCACCTCGGCGGCGGTGCGGCCCTGGACGTACGCGCCGACCGCGTCCACCGCGACCATCGCGTCGTCCGGCGACAGGTCGAGTTCGGCGAGCGCGGCCATCCCCCACTCGACCGCCGCCAGCCGGTTCGGGGTGAGTGAGATCGCCGCGCGGGCCGACGGCAACTGCACCAGCCACGGGTGCCGCAGCACGACGTCGCGGGTATCCGTGGCCAACCCGCGCAGCGTCGCGCGCCACCCCGCGCCGGCTTCGGGCGCGGTCAACTCGCCGTAGACCCGATCGACCATCAGCTCCAACAGGTCGTCCTTGCCCGACACGTACCGATACGCGGCCATCGGCGCGACACCCAACTCGGTCGCCAGGCGTCGCATCGTCACCGCCTCGATGCCCTCGGCGTCGGCGACGCCGACCGCGACCTCGGCGATGCGATCCGGGCTGAGCACGGCGCGCGGAGCCGGCGGCGGGTTCTCCAGCCGTTCCCACAGCGAGACGCGCGGCCCGTCGCCCGCGCCGGCGGCGTCCGGTCGCGCCTCGGCCGACGACGACTTCTTCTGCTGGCCGGCCATGACGGTCCTCCGGGGGCTGCGCCGCAACGATGTGTACAACGTATCAGCAGTAGACGACGTACACCGGGCTGTGTACGTTGTATCTCGCCGGATACGTTGTACACATCCCATCGAGGAGCACCCATGCCCGCCACCACTCCCCTGCGCCTCGCGATCCTCGTCGGCAGCACCCGGGAGGGCCGCTTCGCGCCCACCGTCGCCGCCTGGATCCGGGCCCGGGCCGCCGAGTACTCCGACCTCACCGTGGACGTGGTCGACCCGGTCGAGACCCCGCTGCCCACCGTCTTCCCGGCCTTCGGGCAGCCGCCCGCGCCCGGCACCGCCGAGTTGCTCGCGAAGGTGTCGCCCCGGCTGGCCGCCGCCGACGCGTTCGTGATCGTCACGCCGGAGTACAACCACAGCTTCCCGGCCGCGCTGAAGAACGCGATCGACTGGCACAACCCGGAATGGCACGCCAAGCCGGTCGGCTTCGTGTCCTACGGCGGGCTGTCCGGCGGTCTCCGCGCGGTCGAGCAACTGCGGGTCGTACTGGCCGAGTTGCACGCGGTCACCGTCCGGGACACGGTCAGCTTCCACGGGCACTGGGACAGGTTCGACGCGGCGGGCGACGCGATCGACCCCGCCGCGAACGCCGCCGCGAAGACCATGCTCGACCAGCTCGTGTGGTGGGCGCACGCATTGCGCGAGGCCAAGGCCGTCCGCCCGTACGCGGCCTGACCTCGCGCCCGCACCGTCGAACCCGACCGAACCCACCACGGGGGCAACGCCATGCCACAGGAAACCGACACCCCGCCCGGCAGGATCCCCTTCGCCGTCCTCGGCCCGATCCTGGGCATGTTCCTGGGCATGCTCGACGGCACCATCGTGGGCACCGCGTTGCCCACCATCGTGGGTGACCTGGGCGGCCTGGAGCACCTGTCCTGGGTGGTCACCGCGTACCTGCTCGCCGCCGCCGTGACCACCCCGATCTGGGGCAAGGTCGGCGACCTGTACGGCCGCAAGGGCGCGTACCTGGCCGCGATCGGGCTGTTCCTGGTCGGCTCCGTGCTCTCCGGTCTGGCCCGGGACATGAACGAGCTGATCGCCTTCCGCGCCGTCCAGGGGCTGGGCGCGGGCGGGCTGATGGTCGGCGCGTTCGCGCTGATCGGCACGCTGGTGCCGCCCCGCGACAGTGGTCGGGTGCAGGCGCTGTTCGGCGCGGTCATGCCGATCGCGCTGGTCGGCGGGCCGCTGCTCGGCGGCTTCCTCACCGATCACCTGAACTGGCGCTGGGCCTTCTACGTCAACGTGCCGTTCGGCCTGCTCGCGCTGGCCATCGTCGGCGTCGGCATCCGCCTCGACACCGTGCGGATCAAGGCCCGGATCGACTACGCCGGCGCCGCGCTGCTCACCACCGCGATCGTCGCGCTGACCCTGCTCGCCGGCTGGGCGGGCACCACCTACGCGTGGACCTCCCCGCAGATCCTGGGACTGGCCGGGCTCGCCGCCCTCGCCTTCGCCGGCTTCGTCCCGGTCGAGCGGCGCGCGGCCGAACCGATCATCCCGCCCCGGCTGTTCGCCGACCGCAACTTCGCCCTCGCCCAGGTGCTGAGCTTCCTGGTCGGCGCGGTGATGATCACGGCCACCAACTACCTGCCGCAGTACATGCAGTTCGTCCGGGACGCCTCGCCCACCGCGGGCGGCCTGCTGCTCCTGCCGCTGATGCTGGGCATGCTCGGCGTCCAGGTCACCGTCGGCCGGCTGATCACTCGTACCGGCCGCTATCGGGTGTATCCCATCGCGGGCGGCGCGGTGATGATCGTCGGGGCACTCGTACTGCTCGGCCTGGGTGTGCACACCCCCACGGCCGCGGCCTCGGCGCTGACCCTGGTGATCGGGATCGGCGTGGGGTTGGTGATGCAGAGCACCATGGTGCTCACCATGAACAGCGCCGACCCCCGCGACCTGGGCGCGGCGAGCGGCACCGCGACGCTGACCCGCACGATCGGCGGCTCGCTCGGCGTCGCGCTGCTGGGCGCGGTGTACGCCCACCGCCTCCAGGGCAGCCTGGGCCCGGACCGGGACGGGACCGGCCCGACCCCGGCCATGTTGCGCGAGTTGCCCACCGCCGCCCGGGACGCCTTCCGCACGGCGGTCGCCGGCGGCCTGCACGGCGTGGTGATCGGGCTGGCGGTGTTGTCCGCACTCGCGTTCGCGTTGTCCTGGTTCGTCCGCGAGGTCCCGCTGCGCTCGGCGGCCGAGGCAGCGGGCGGGGCCGCCACGAAGAACCCCGTCGCGACACCCGCCGGGGCACCGACCGGCGCGAACTAAGCTTCCGGGCGTGGACACCCCAGAACGTACTTCTCCCTGGTCACCCGGCAGCGCCACCGGGGTCGGTTCCATGCCGGGCGAGGACATCCGCGAGACGGTCCGGATGGTGCTCGGCCTGCTGACCGACCTGCCGCACCTGCCCGAGTTGCCCGCGCGTGGGCCGGGCGCCGACCTGACCGGGCGCTCGGCCGGGATGCTGGTCGACCTCTACACCGACGTACAGCCCTCCGGGTGGCGCTTCGTGGACCGCCCCGGGCGCGACCACCGCCGGGCCCGCTCGTACCTGGGCCAGGACCTGGACGCGCTGGAGGAGTTCACCCAGGGCTGGTCCGGTCCGCTCAAGATCCAGGTCGCGGGCCCGTGGACGCTCGCCGCCACCATCGAACTGACCTACGGCGACAAGGCGTTGGCGGACCCGGGCGCATGCCGGGACCTGGCCGTGTCGCTCGCCGAGGGCATCCGGTTGCACGTGTCCGAGGTGGCCCGCCGGATCCCCGGCGCCGACCTGGTGCTGCAACTGGACGAGCCCGCGCTGCCCGGCGTGATCGCCGGCGACGTGCCGACCGCGAGCGGGTTCGGCCGGTTGCGCGCGGTGGACAAGGCGGTGGTCCGGGACACGCTGCGCGATGTGATCGCGGGTGCGGGCGTCCCGACGATCGTGCACTGCTGCGCCCCCGGCACGCCGATCACGCTGCTGCGTCAGGCCGGCGCGGCGGGCGTCTCGCTCGACGTCTCGCTGTTGCAGCGATCCCAGGACGAATCGATCGGCGAGGCGGTCGAGGCCGGCTTCCGGCTCTTCGCCGGGGTGGTCCCCAGCCTGGCCCCGGAGAGCGACGCGTCCGAGGTCAAGCCCGGTGTGGGGTCGCGCCCACTGTCCGACCCGCCCGGTACCGTCAGGTCTGTCGGAACGTTGTGGAACAGGCTCGGTTTCCCGCCGGAGTCCCTGGCCGAAGCCGTCGTGGTGACCCCCACGTGTGGCCTCGCCGGTGCCTCTCCGGCGCATGCCCGAGCCGCCCTGTCCCACGGCGTGGCTGCCGGCCGGGTGCTTCGGGACGACCCCGAAGGCGCCATGTAGCGACCCGCGGCGCGCCAGGTGCCGCGGCCGCGACCCATTCGAACTGGTGGCGCTGGAGGGCGACGACGTGGCTGGTGCGACGACCGGAGTGGACGAGATCCCGGCCGAGGTGCGCGAACGCGCCGCGACGCTCGCCCGCGAGCTGGAGGAGCACCGCTTCCGCTACTACGTGAAGGACGCGCCGGTCGTCAGCGACGGCGAGTTCGACGCGCTGATGCGGGAGCTGGAGGCGATCGAGGAGCGGTATCCGGCGCTGCGCACGCCGGATTCGCCGACCCAGAAGGTGGGCGGCACGTACTCGACCGACTTCACCTCGGTGGACCACCTGGAGCGCCTGCTCAGCCTCGACAACGCGATGAACGAGGAGGAGCTCGACGAGTGGGACGACCGGCTCACCAAGGAGTTGGGGACCGGGTCGTTCCACTATTTGTGCGAGCTGAAGATCGACGGGTTGGCGATCAACCTGCTGTACGAGAACGGCCGGTTGGTTCGGGCGTTGACGCGCGGAGACGGCCGGACCGGCGAGGATGTCACGCCGAACATCCGTACGATCGCCGAGATCCCGACCCGGTTGCGGGACGACGGCGGGCACGACGTACCCGAACTGGTCGAGATCCGGGGTGAGGTCTTCTTCCCGATCGAGAAGTTCGACGAGTTGAACGCGCGGCTGGTCGAGGCCGGCGAGAAGCCGTTCGCCAACCCGCGCAACGCCGCCGCCGGATCGTTGCGGCAGAAGGACCCGCGGGTCACCGCGTCCCGCCCGCTGCACATGATCGTGCACGGCATCGGTGCCCGGCGGGGCTTCGACATCGACTGCCAGTCGCACGCGTACGAGCGTCTGCACGCGTGGGGGCTGCCGACCGCGCAGCACAACAAGGTGGTCGACACGATCGACGAGGTGAAGGAGTTCGTCCGGTACTACGGCGAGCACCGCAACTCGGTCGAGCACGAGATCGACGGCATCGTGATCAAGGTCGACGAGATCCCGATCCAGGGCCGGCTCGGTGCGACCTCGAAGGCGCCTCGGTGGGCGATCGCGTTCAAGTACCCGCCGCAGGAGGTCAACACCAAGCTGCTGGACATCGAGGTGGGTGTCGGTCGCACGGGCCGGGTGACGCCGTACGCGGTGATGGAGCCGGTATCGGTGGCGGGGTCGGTGGTGGCTCGCGCGACGCTGCACAACCAGCAGGTGGTCAAGGCCAAGGGTGTGCTGATCGGCGACACGATCGTGCTGCGCAAGGCGGGCGACGTGATCCCGGAGATCCTGGGTCCGGTGGCCGACCTGCGCGACGGCAGCGAGCGCGCGTTCGAGATGCCGGCCGCGTGCCCCGAGTGCGGATCCGAACTGCGCGCGATGAAGGAAGGCGACATCGACCTGCGCTGTCCGAACGCGCGGTCGTGCCCCGCCCAGTTGCGCGAGCGGATCTTCTACCTCGCGGGCCGCAAGGCGTTCGACATCGAGGCACTCGGCTACGAGACCGCGGTCGCGCTGACCCACCCGGCCGCCGGTCCGTCCGTACTCGACACCGAGGCCGATCTGTTCGACCTGACGGCCGAACAACTGCGCGACGTGCAGATGTTGCGCAAGGTCAATCGCAAGGGTGCGGCCGAGGACGAGAAGGAACTCGTTCCCTACTTCTGGTCGAAGGCCACGTACGACAAGGAGGGCAACGTCAAGAAGCCCTCCGAGCCGAAGGCCAACACCGTCAAGCTGATCGAACAACTGGCGAAGGCCAGGACCCAACCGCTGTGGCGGGTGCTCACCGCGTTGTGCATCCGACACGTCAGCGACACCACCGCCCGGGCCATCACGAGCGGCTTCCACGACCTCGACCGTCTCGCGGCGGCGTCCGAGGAGGAGATCGCCGCGGTCGACGGCGTCGGTCCGATCATCGCCAAGGCGGTGGCCGAGTGGTTCGCCGAGGACTGGCATCGCGAGATCATCGAGAAGTGGCGCGCGGCGGGCGTGCGGCTCGCCGAAGAGGGCTCGGACGAGGAGAAGCCGCCCGGCCCGCTTGACGGAATTGTGACGGTCGTCACCGGGACTCTCACCGGTTTCACCCGGGACAGCTCCAAGGAGGCCCTGGAGGAACGCGGCGCCAAAGTGACAGGCTCGGTCTCGAAGAAGACCGACTTCGTCGTGGTCGGCGACAATCCGGGCTCCAAATACGACAAGGCCGTGCAACTCGGGCTGCCGATCCTCGACGACGAGGGCTTTGCGGTACTCCTGAACGAGGGCGCCGAGGCGGCCCGTGCGTGGGTGGCCGAGCGCGCCGGCTGATTCCCCTCCCCCGCACCGCCGGAACGACCTACCCTGAGCGGGAGCTTGCCCACCCGGCGGGCTCGGTGCCCCACAGGCGTACCCGTCCCGGCGCCCGGGATGCCGCCCGACGAGGCCGCAGGGAGCAGGCGCATGGGTCGGATCGGCAGGACTGACCTGTCGCGACTGGCACGACCGCGGGCATTCTTCATCCACACCGGGATCGTGGCGTTATTGGGCCTGTGCGCGCTCGTCGTGCCGCCCACGCTCGCCGTGGCCGACGGTCGGTGTCCCATCCCGCTGACACCCGGCGTGTGGATCATGCTCGCGCTGGTGTCGATCGACGGCGGGTACACCGCGCTCACGCGCCGGGGGTTGTACGTCCCCGGCGCGATGCCGTCGATCGCCATCACGTTCGGCCTGTTGCTCGTGCACGGGTGGCAGATCGCGGCGCTGTGGCAGGCCGTGCCGATCCTGGTGTCCGGCCTGCTCAGACGTGATTCGTGGTGGCGGATCGGCTACACGATCGGCCACTACGTACTCTCCTTCATCGCCGCCGACCTGGTGCTGGGGTTGTTCGGCATCGACCCGGGCCCGGACGAGACACGGGCGCTGCACGTGGCGGACTTCCCCGTGGTCGCGCTCGCCGGGCTCGCGATGTCGGCGGTGTCGCAGATCTCCGGGTGGTTCGTCCGGGCCAGTTGGCGGGGCACGAGTGTGCTCGCGCTGGCCCGCGCCGAGATGCGCGCCCGGGCGGTCTCGCACGGCGCGCTGATCGGGCTGTCCCCGGTGATCGCCGTGGTCGCCGCCGAAGAGCCTTGGCTGCTCCCGCTGTTCGTGGTCCCGCTGCACACGCTGTACCAGAGCACGATGGTGCGCTTCGACCGCGAGCAGGAGTCGCGGCACGACGCGCTGACCGGACTGCCGAATCGGCGGCTGCTGTTGGAGCGCGGCGAGGAGGCACTCGGGCGGGCCGGCGGGCGCGGTGGGCGGGTCGCCCTCCTGCTGCTCGACCTGCACCGCTTCCACGAGGTCAACGACACACTCGGACACGTCGCCGGCGACCGGCTGTTACAGCAGGTCGGCGCGCGCCTGGAGACGCTGGTCCGCCCCGGCGACACGGTGGCCCGCCTCGGCGGGGACGAATTCGCCCTGTTGCTGCCGGGGTTGGACATGGGCACGGACCGACAGACCGCGCAGGAGGTGGTCCTGGGCCTCGCGCATCGCATCGTGGACCGAATCGGCGAGCCGTTCGACCTGGACGAGTTGACCCTGGACGTGGAGGCCAGCGTCGGTGTGGCGATCTTCCCCGATCACGCCTCGGACGTGCTCGGACTGCTGCAATACGCCGACGTGGCCATGTACTTGGCCAAACGCTCGCGCAGCGGCGTGGAGCTGTACGACGACTCGCGTGACGTGAACACCCGGGACAAGCTGCTGCTGCTCGGTGATCTGCGCCGGGCGTTGGACAATCACGAGGTCGAGCTGCATTACCAGCCGAAAATTCGGCTCGCGGACGGTCGGGTGGACGGCTGCGAGGCGCTCGTGCGCTGGCGCCATCCGACCCGGGGGCAGGTCTCCCCCGAGGAGTTCGTGCTTTTGGCCGAACAGACCGGGCTGATGCCCCGACTCACCCGCTACGTGGTGGACGTCGCGCTGGACCAGGTGGCGCGCTGGCATGTGGAGGGCATCGACGTCCCGGTCGCGGTGAACATCTCCGCCCGGGACATCCACGTCCCCTCCTTCGCCGACTCGGTGGCCGCCGGCCTGCGCGAACACGACGTCGCGGCGGGCGCGTTGCAGTTGGAGATCACCGAACGGGTGCTCCTCGAAGAGCCGCAACGGGCCGCCGAATCGCTGGAGGCGCTGCGCCGGTTGGGCGTGCGGCTGTCCCTGGACGACTTCGGTACGGGCTATTCCTCGCTCGTGCATCTGCGGCACATCCCGGTCAGCGAGATCAAGATCGACCGCTCGTTCGTGGCCAGGTTGACCATGAACGAGGAGGACGCCGCGATCGTCTGCTCGATCGTGCAACTGGCCCACTCCCTGGGCCTGCGCGTGGTCGCCGAGGGCGTCGAGGACGAGGCCACCTACCAACGCCTGCGCGAACTCGGCTGCGACGCGGCCCAGGGCTGGCTGATGTCCAAGGCCCTCCCCAGCGCCGAGGCCACCGCCTGGCTCCTCCGCCACGGCGCCGGCGCCCACGCGACCCCGGCGGTGCCGACGGAGATCCTCAACCACCGCCGGGCTGACGTCGGCTGAACTCGGGCACCGGCAGCCCTGGTGAAGGCGGGGCTGCCGGTGCTTCGGTGGGTTTGCTACTCCTCGGATTCCGGTTGTTCGTCGAGGAAGGCCCGTAGTCCGAGGTCCGATGCCACGGAGTCGGCGAGCCAGGTCAGTCGAGCGTCCTCGGCGGCGAGGCCGTGCCGGGCCGTGTCGCACCAGTCGTGCCGGTCGAGGAGTGCGAGGCAGGAGGCTCGGATCTGCTGCCAACGCGCCTCGAATTCGGGCCGGCTGGGTTTCTCCTTGGTCAGGTAGTGGGCGATCGTCGCGGCGACGAAGTAGTGCCGGGCCGCCGGCTCGACGCGTTCGAGGTGTCGGACGTACGCCTCCAGCACGGGGGCGCTGTGTGGGTAGTGGCGCAGGGTCTCGCCCATGCCTTCGGAGTAGGTCATCGTGTGCAGGATCAGGGTCGCCTGGTCGAACAGTTCGGCATCGTTCCCGAAGTCCGCGACGGCTTCGTGCAGCCTGGTGACGTGTGCGACCCGGCCGGCGAAGTAGGCGTTGAGGAAGTCACCGTCGGCGGCGCGGCGCAGCAACCAGGGCCGGACGGCGGGGTGTTCGTCGGTGAGCCGACACAGGGACTCCACCACGTAGACCCGGCCCCATCCGGTGACCCGTTCGGCCAGCCAGATCAGTGCGGTCGCCCCGTCCGGCAGGCGTTCGAGGGCATGAGCCGCGAGCGCACCGAACCGACAGGAGAGCAGTCCGATGGTCTGGATCAGCGGGATGTCGTCCGCCGTGCCGACTTCGGCGAGCAGGGCAAGCCCGATGGTGACCGGGTCGGTATCGGTTCCGTGCCGCACCAACCACCGGCCGGCCTCGCGGCTCCGGCTCTCCCCGGCCCTGCGGGCGGCGGCGGCGATGTTGTCGTTGTGATGGATCGGGATGTAGAGGCCGTGGAAGCGGTCGGCCAACAGCTTCGGCGACGCGTTCGGATCCGCGAAGTGTTCGTCGAGGATTCGGGCGACGTCGGCCCCCACGAGGGTCCGGTCTCGCGGCGCTTTCGGAGATGCTTCCTGCTGTCGCCGTTCCGCGTCGGGATACGGCTCGCCTTCACGTGGAAGGGGCTGGTCCGGCGTCTGTTGATGGAGCCGGAGCGCATGGCTGAAGAGCGTGATGGGGGTGCCGGGCAGTCCAGTCCCGGACGTCTCGCTCACAGGCGGACGGAGGACTCGATTCTGGAGATCATGCGCCCGATCTTGCCACACCCGCGCGGGGAAGGAGCCTGATGATCCGTCAGGCCGCGTGCAGGGTGGTCAGCAGGGCGGACCATGCGGCGGGGGCAATGGTGAGGTGTCCGAGGGTGGGGGTCTTGCTGTCTCGGACGGGGACGCCGGCGAGGATGGAGGCAACCTCGACGCAGTTGCCACCGTTGTTGCTGCTGTGACTGCTCTTTCGCCAACGGTTGGGCATGCGGCCAGTCATGGGCTCACGACTTCCTTTCGTGGGCGGTCCGCGCTCCGGCGCCCGGAAGTGGGCGGCGGAGCACGGGGGTTCATCGGGTCGGGTGTAAGGCGGTCAGCAAGGCTGACCATGCGGCGGGAGTCATGGTCAAGTGGCCCAGGACAGGAGCCTTGCTGTCCCGGACCGGGACGGCGGCGAGGGTGGTGGCAACCTCGACACAGTCACCGCCGTTGTCGCTGCTGTGACTGCTCTTTCGCCAACGGTGGGGCGTGGGGCCGGCCATGGGCTCACGGGGTCCTTTCGTGGGCGGTCTTGCTCCGCCGCCCGGAAGTAGGCGGCGGAGCAAGGGGGTTCATCGGGTCGCGTGCAGGGTGGTCAGCAGGGCGGACCATGCGGCGGGGGCGATGGTGAGATGGCCGAGCGCGGGGGCCTTGCTGTCCCGGACGGGGACGGCGGCGAAGCCATCCGCGACCTCGACGCAGTTGCCGCCGTTGTTGCTGCTGTATGTGCTCTTGCGCCAACGCTCGGGCAAAGTTGTGTTTGTGACCATGGGCTCACAGTTCCTTCAGCGCGGAAGCGATCAGATCGATTGATCGCGTGGTCGAGAGGGCCTCGGCGGTCAGCAGGTCGTAAATACGGTGAGCCGCCTTCACGTCCGCTGGTTCGGCCAGGATCTGCCCTTGCAGAAATCCGTCCACGTAGACCACGTCTGGTCCTTCGTCCAGCGTAAGCGCTGCGAACGGCCCGCCAACCCCCGCGTGGCTTCCTGATTCGTAAGGGATCACCTGAATCACGAAACGAGGCTGCTCGGCAAGTTCAATCACGCGTTCGAGCTGTTCTCGCATCACATCACGCCCGCCCCACGTGCGGCGCAGTACGTTCTCGTCCAGCACCGCCCGGAACTCGGGTGGGTCTGCACGTTCGAATACACGCTGGCGCTGGAGGCGGGCGCTCACTTGCTCATCCAGATCCTTCAGATCCAGACGTCCGGCCGCCAGGACCGCCCGCGCACACCGCTCCGTCTGCAGCAATCCAGGCACGACCTGAACCTCGAACGACCGGATGATCGCCGCAGCCTCCTCCAGTTCCACGAACGGCCTGAACCACGCCGGATAGGCATATCGAATCACCAACGGCCACAGTCGCTGGAACCGATCGCCCGTGCCGAAGAGTTCATCGGCCAGCTTCGAGAGGGCTTCCGTCGGCAGGCGCTTTGCCGACTCGATCTTGTTGAGCAGCGATGGGGCTATCCAGGCTCGTTTGGCCATCGCGCGTTGGGTCATCCTGAGCTTTTCGCGCTCGCGCCGGAACTCGGTCGCATAGAACGTGAGTACGGACGCCGAGGGGTCCAGTTCGGTGGCTGCGGACACAGTGCCCCCAGAAATCGTTGAAAGCGAACGAAGTCAACCCCGGCCCCTGTCGATCGTAGGCCCTGGTGATCACTCTTGGCATACAAACAACTGCATTGAGCTGTATGTCAACGAAAGGCACCTTGTCATGAACCACCCGCTCCGGAAGCCCACCGGCTCGCATCTCACCGACTCGGACGCGGAATCGATCCCCGAGCCGCCCGGCAGCGGCATCACCATCGCCGTGTACCGGGTCGGCCCGGAAGGGGTCAGCGTCGTCGTACCGCCGGAGCGGCACAAGCGGTCCTCGCGCGATCCGTGGCCCGTCCCGGACCCGCCGTGCACCTGCTCGGCGAACTGTCCGATGGGGTGAACTCCCCTACGCCGGGATTCCCTTCACCACAGGGCCCTTCGCCCCCCGTCCGGCCATGGGGCGGCGGCGGACCCGCGCGGATCGGGCGTCGACGGGCGGCCGAGGAGGCGCGGGCGGGGTCGGGTCGCGGTGGTCGCGGCCCGGCCCTGGGCAACGACCGGCAGGTTCGCACCCTGCACGACTGCCACTTCGGGTGATTTCGCGTGAAGACCCCCACCGGGGGCGAGAATTGTGCCGGGCCGGTCGCCGGTGCGTTCGGGCTCGTCTTCGGCTCCGAGCTGTCGTCCTTGTCCCTTGTCGGGATCGCCGTCACCTCGCTCGTGATCCCGGACCCGGGCTCCAAGGACGCGGCCGACCGGTCCGCAACGCCACACCCCCATCGGGAGCAACTGCCCCGGGGCCGACCCCCATCGCGGTCCCCCGGCCGGCGAAGGGGATCACACCGCACGGCCCCATCGAAACCGAGGCCGCACGATGCCTCACCGACAACAAGGACGTTGAGACGAGATGCAGGTGATCCGAGCGGCGCGGGCCTTCGACGGCGAGCGCATCGTGAACGGGCCGGTAGCGGTGTTCGTGGCCCAGGGACGCATCGTCGGCCTGGAGCCGGCTGGGGCTCCCGTGCCGGACGGTTGGCAGGTGGTCGAGCATCCGGGGGCGACCGTGCTCCCGGGCCTGTTCGATCTGCACAGCCACCTCGGCGGCGACGGCCGGGACGGCGCACTCGACCGGTTGCCCGACTACTCCCCCGACCGGCTCGACGCCGTGATCACCGACTCGCTGCGGCGGCAACTGGCCGTCGGGGTGACCGTCGTGCGCGATCTCGGCGACCGCGACTGGTCGGTGTTGCGGCGGCGCGATCGGGTGGGCGACGCCTCGCCCGCGCCGAGGATTCTGGCCGCCGGGCCGCCGATCACCAGCGCCGGGGGCCACTGTTGGCGGCTCGGCGGTGAGGCGGTCGGTCCCGATGGGCTGCGTGCGGCCGTTCGGGAGCGGGCCGAGCGCGGTGCGGATGTGGTCAAGGTGATGGGCAGCGGGGGCACGATGACCCCGGGTACCGATGTGATGCGCTGTCAGTTCACCCTGGCCGAGCTGCGCCTGATCGTGGACGAGGCGCACGCCGCCGGGCTGCCGGTGACCGTGCACGCACACGGCCTGTCCGCCGTCGAACAGGCTCTCGACGCGAATGCCGACGGCATCGAGCACTTCACCTGCCTGACCGACCGGGGCGTGCGGATCTCCGGCGACCTGCTGCACCGACTCGCGGTACGGCGGATCGCCGTGTGTCCCACGCTCGGAACGGACCCCGACGTGGTCCCGCCGCCGGCGGTCCGCGAGATGCTGGAGCGCATCGGGGCGACCCCGGAGGTCCGGTTCGGCCACGTGGCTCGCGCGCACCGGGCCGGGGTCCGCATCGTCTCCGGAGCCGACTCGGGGATCAGCTCGGGCAAGCCGCACGGGAACCTGCCGACGGCAATCGCCGATCTGGTCGCCGGTGGCGTCGCGGCGGCCGAGGCCATCGCCTCGGCCACCTCGGTCGCCGCCGACGCGACCGGGCTGGGCGACCGCAAGGGCCGACTCCGCGCGGGCCACGACGCCGATCTGCTGCTGTGCGCGGGCAATCCGCTCGACCGCATCGAGGCGCTCACCGCCGTCACGGCGGTCATGGTCGGCGGCGTCTGGGCCGATCTCGCCTGACGCCGCCGCGACGGCGGATCAGCTCGGCGCGTGCGTCGGGCGCGGCGGGATCGGCCCGGGTGCGATCGGCGGCCTGCGGGTGCCGCGACGTCGCCGCCATGCCAGGCCCGCGACGAGCAGTACGACGAGAGCGCCGAGCACCGAGAGGAGCCAGACCGGGATCCCGGCCACCTTCAGCAACTCGTCCCGGTAGGTGGCTCGTTGATAGCCCTTGTCGTGGGCGGCGGCGAGCAGTTCGTGATCGTCGGTGATGGTGGCGGGGGTCGGGAAGTCCTGGTCGAGCGCGGTCAGGAAGGCCGGCTTGCCATCGATCGGGGCCAACCCGACCGGTATCCCGGTCGATCCACCGCTGCCGGGGCGACCTGCGTACAACACCTGCGGAGCCCTGCCGCCGATGTCCGAGCGCGGCTCCATGCGGTGCGCGGCGACCACGTACAGCCGCAAGTGTTGGGGCACCTTGGCCAGTTGGGACAGGCGCATCGGGTAGACCAGTCGATCCGAGGCGAAACTCAGGTGCAGCGGATCCAGCGCGCCGCGCAGGGTCGCCGGCCGGCCGGTGCCGCCGGCGGGCGCCTCGGGCGCGAGCCGGATCGCCACGTACTCCCAGCGCTGCCGCACGTACGGCTCCAGCGCGGTCGCGAGCGCGGCGGGCAACTGGAAGCCGTTCTGCGTGAGCCAACTCCCCAACGCCTTCGGGTCGTCGGCCGCGAGCCGCGCGACGTCGAACGGGCCCAACCGCTCGCGCCCGACCACCTCGACCCCGCCCGATCCCGGCGGGGCCGCCGCACGGGCCGACCTGTCGCCCTTCGAGTCGTCGTCGAAGGGCCATTCCCCCGACCTCGGCCAGAAGTGGTGCCGAACCCGCTCGACCGGCGCCACCACCCGCTCGAACTCGCCGAACTGCGCGCCGTTCCCGAGCGTCACGCTCGCCCGCGTCGGCACCGGCATGATCCACGCCGCCTGCTCCGCGTCCCCCGACACGGTCAGCCGCATGTCGATCTCCTCGGTACGCCCGTCCCAGCGCACCACCGACGTCTCCTGCCCGACCGCCAACGTCCGCCCACCGGCCGGCACGGCCGCCCCACACCCACAGGCCCACGCCGGCTGCGCCACCATCAACACCTGGATCGACACCACGGCCAACAACAACCGCAGTGCCCGATCCCACCAGGCCCCCCGCACACCCACCACGTCACCACTCCCCGTCGCAACACCGAACACCGTTGCGACGCGCCGCACACCGTTCCGGTTCCGCCGACGCCCGAACGCGGAGCGGAAGCACCGAGCCGCATTCGACAACCTTCGGATGACCACGATCAACTTTCGTTGCTCCCGCCCCCGCGCCCCGGCCAGCATCGTCGGTGACGCCCAGACAGCCCGCACGGCGTCGAAGGCGGTGCGGGCACGCCGTGCGGGCACGCATCGGCCCCCGGGTACCACCCCCGGCCCGGGGGCCGACCCCGCCATCGGCGAGGGTGGCCCCGGTGCCCCGTCCTCACTTCCCGCCGCAGACCCGCTCCCGCGTGGCGCTGTCGACGACCGCGGGCAAACCGCCCTCGCCCACCTGCGGACTTGCCAACGTGCCCGGCGCGGGCGGCTTCTCGTCCAGGCGGAGATACACCTCCCGGCCCCACGGGCGATCCCCGGCACGGACGTGGACGGCGCCCCCCACCTCGTACGTCCGCACCGCTTCCCGTCCCTTCACGAACACGAAGGTGACCGGCTCGTCGTCGCTGCTGCGAGGCAGCCGTACCGATTCGCCGTACTGCCGCACCATGGTGTCCTCGGCGGCGCCCAGATGGACGGTGTCCCAGGCGAAGTCCGTCACATCCCGCAGCCGCAGCACCCCATCCCGACAAATGTCCCGCTGCGCCCGCTCCCGGAAGGAACGCTCGTCCTCCTGCCGAAACACCTCCGACACCAGGGACCGAAAACTCCCCGACGCCGCGTACAACCCGCCCACCAGCACAATCGGCGTAATCAGCACCCCGATCAGGCACCCGATGAGCGGCGACTTCCAATCCGCCGACTCCCCGACCTCTTCGCCCTCGTCGTCCGCGCCGACCTCGAATTCCGCGTCGTCCAGCTCCTCAGACATCGAACGACTCCGTCTTGCCTTTGCGATCCGCATCCCAGGTGCGACCGGGTGGTACGTAGTCGCTGTAGGTAAGTTGCCCGTCGGCCCCGACCACCACGGTCTGCCCGTTGCGCACGGCGTGTTCCACCATGTCCGCCAGTTCCTCGGTCGACTTGCCGTTCGCTTCGACGGCGACCCGTCGACCGACCTCGTTGTTGAAGAGGTCCATCGACTCGGAGGTGCGCTTGAGTGGATCCGGGTCCGCGCCCATCTCGTGCGCCGTCGTGTACCGCGCGGTCCATTCCGGCCCGAAATTCCGGACCAACAACGCATTCCAGTAGGTGTGTCGAAACGCGTCGGCATGGCCTTCGAGCTCGCCCTGGCCGGGGAATCGCTTGCGGCACTCCTCCCACGCCTGATTGCCGATCAACATGTACAGGGCCCGCTCCTCGGTGGAGAGTTCAAGCAGCATGGCCTGCTCGGATGCGGGCCGCCGGTCGTTGAGATGGGGAATCCGACTCTCGATCGGGTTGGGCGCGAAATCGACCAACTCCTGGTCACCGACCTGGTATTGCGTGGCTATCTCGTTCAGCGGCACCCGCATGGTGCGTTCGAGCGCGTAGTCGGCCTCGACGGCCTTGCCTCGCGCCTCCGCGAGCAGCCGATTGAACTCCTGGGCCAGACCCGCGCGTTGTGCCATGTCGGCATCGGTCAGCCGGCCCGTCGGGCCGCAGTCGTAGGACTGCGGGATGAGCAGTTCCGGCCGCATGGCCGACTGCTCGACCAGGACGGGGTCCATCCCCAACTGCGCGGCGATCTCCAGACAACGACCGGCGGTCGCCTGGGCGGTGGCAAGCGCGTCGGCATAGCCGTACAGGGCCTGCACGATAACCCCGACGCGATCGGAGAGCTCGGTCAACCGGGCCCGCCGAACGCCCAGTTCGGCCCGGAGGCCCTCGGCGGCGGTGCCCTTCCAGGTGGCCGACGTCTGTTCCACGACTCGGCCCAGGGTCTCGTTGGCGCGGCCGGCGCCCATGCAGTTGAGCAGGAGGTTGCCGGCGGCGGTGCGCACGGACATCGGGTCGCCGGGGACCAGGGCCCGGACGTCGCTCACCGGTCCTCGAACATCGCGGCGATCCGGGATCGCGCGGGCGCGGGCGGGACCGCGAACGAATCCTTGTTCCGGATCTCCGTGGAGGTGTACTGCGCCGCGTTCGCCCCCAGCCCGCGGCGAGCGCCCTCGACCTGTTCGGCCACGGTCGCGTATGCCTTCGCCACGTACTCGAAGGCTCGCTCGGTGGTGGCGGCGGAGGTGGCCGAGTACGTGTCGGGATGCGGCATTCGCACCACCAGGTCGCTGCTCGACCGTAACGCCCCCGCTGCTTCGCCCAGTTGCGCCCCGGCCTGGGTCAACTGCTCGGCGTCGACCTCGAAAGCTTGGGACATTCTTTCCTCCCCCGTGGTTGGTTCACCAGTCGGGAGAAAAGCTAGCGGGCCGACCCCGCGGCCGGGAAGGACGGCTGCGGGACGGACGGCGGCCCTCCGCCTACGCCGTCCCGTCGATCGTCGCCGAGCCGATGACGCGCGTGCCGTCGTACAAAACCACCGCCTGTCCCCGGGCGATGCCTCGGATCGGCTCGGCCAGGCGCACGCGGACCTCGTCGCCGACCGCCTCCGCGATGGCCGCCGTCTCCTCGCCGTGGGCGCGGACCTGGGCCGTGCAGGTCACCTCGCCCACCGGGGCCGGGCCGCACCAGCGGGGGCGGATGCCGACCAGGCGGTCCACGTCGAGGGCCTCGACCGGGCCGACCGTGACGGTGTTGTGGACCGGCGAGATGTCCAGCACGTAGCGCGGCTTGCCGTCGGCCGCGGGCCGGCCGATGCGCAGGCCCTTGCGCTGGCCGATCGTGTAGGCGTAGGCGCCGTCGTGTTCGCCGAGCTTGGTGCCGGTCGCGTCCACGATGTCGCCGCGCTCGGTGCCCAGGTGCTTGGCCAGGAAGCCCTGGGTGTCGCCGTCGGCGATGAAGCAGATGTCGTGGCTGTCCGGCTTCTTCGCCACCGCGAGGTCGCGCCGCTCGGCTTCCAGCCGCACATCGCCCTTGGTGTCGCCGCCCAGCGGGAACATCGCGTGCGCGAGTTGGTCGGTGTCGAGCACGCCCAGCACGTACGACTGGTCCTTGCCCATGTCGATCGAGCGATGCAGCTCACGCGAGCCGTCCGGGTGCTCGACGATCTGCGCGTAGTGCCCGGTGCACACCGCGTCGAAGCCGAGCCCGAGCGCCTTGTCCAGCAGCGCCGCGAACTTGATCTTCTCGTTGCAGCGCAGGCACGGATTCGGCGTGCGCCCGGCCTTGTACTCGGCCACGAAGTCGTCCATGACGTCCTCGCGGAAACGCTCGGCCATGTCCCACACGTAGAACGGGATGCCGATCATGTCCGCGGCCCGCCGCGCGTCCCGGGAATCCTCGATCGTGCAACAGCCCCGGGCCCCCTCGCGCAGCGTCGCGGGTTTCGCCGAGAGCGCGAGGTGGACACCGACCACGTCGTGTCCGGCCTCGACCGCTCGCGCGGCGGCAACGGCGGAGTCGACTCCGCCGGACATGGCGGCGAGCACCCGCAGGCGGCCGTTGGCAGGAGGAAGCATGTGATCAGACATAGCGCCTCAAGAGTACGTGGTCGCACCGCCGACCCCCGAGGGGATTACCCGACCGGGCCCGAGAGCCCGGGCCCTACCGCCGCGCCGCCACCGAACCCGCCGATCGGGCCCGGGTGACCACCGGCAGGATCGCCTCCCCCAGTTCCGCGACCTCGGCCTCGGTGGTGGTGTGCCCCAGGCTGAACCGCAGCGACCCGCGCGCCCTGGCGCTGTCCGCCCCCATCGCGAGCAGCACGTGACTCGGCTGGGCGACGCCCGCCGAGCAGGCCGAGCCGGTCGAGCACTCGATCCCGCGCGCGTCGAGCAACAACAGCAGCGAGTCGCCCTCACAGCCCGGGAAGGAGAAGTGCGCGTTGCCCGGCAACCGGTACGCCGGGTCGAGCCGCCGATCCCCGTTGAGCTGCGCGTCCGGCACCGCCGCCATGATCCGCCGCACCAACTCGTCGCGCAGCGCGCCCACTCGCCGCGCGTACTGTGCCTGTTCGCGCACCGACTCCTCGGCCGCCACCGCCAATGCGGCGATCGCCGCGGTGTCCAGCGTGCCCGAGCGCACGTCGCGCTCCTGGCCGCCGCCGTGCAGCACCGGCACCGGCGTGATGCCGCGCCCGAGCACGAGCGCGCCGCAGTTGCCCGGGCCGCCCAGCTTGTGCCCGGTGACGGTCATCGCGTCCAGGCCGGTCGCCGAGAAGTCGACCGGAATCTGGCCGACCGCCTGCACCGCGTCGGAGTGGAACGGGATGCCGAACTCGTGCGCGATCTCGACCAGCTCGGCGATCGGTTCGACCGTGCCGACCTCGTTGTTGGCCCACATCACCGTCACCAGCGCCACCGACGCCGGATCACGCTCGATCGCCGCCCGCAGGGTGTCCGGTTGCACCCGGCCGTCGGCGTCCACGTCCAGCCACTCGACCACCGCGCCCTCGGCCGACTCCAGCCACAACACGGGGTCGAGCACGGCGTGGTGCTCGACCGGACTGACGAGTATCCGCCGTCGCGCCGGGTCCGCCGCCACACGGGACCAGTAGATCCCCTTGACCGCGAGGTTGTCGGCCTCGGTGCCGCCTGCGGTGAAGACGATCTCGCTGGGTCGCGCGCCCAGCGCATGGGCCAGCGACTCGCGGGACTCCTCCACCGTGCGGCGCGCGCGTCGGCCGGAGGCGTGCAGCGAGGACGGGTTGCCGAGTCGGGCGAGCTGTACGGTCATCGCCCGGATTGCCGAAAGGCGCATCGGGGTGGTCGCCGCGTGATCGAAGTAGGCCATCGCACTGCGAAGCTTAGTCGGGTACGCGTGGGCGCCGGCGCGGGCGGCCGTACACCCGTCCGTAACGGGGCCCTCCGGGCAGGAATCGGCCGAGCCACAAGCTCCGGGAGACCGGCATCGCGGGCGCGTACGCGACGAGTCGCCGACGCGGGCGCTCGTCCTTCGGATCCGATCGCATCGGCCGGTGCTCGTAGGTCGACGGCTGCCGGCTCTCCCACACATCCTGGTGCAACGCGTGTCGAGCCGAATTGGGCCCGGTCCACCCCTGTGAGTGGTGGCACCGCGCCTGCCGGTGAAGCGGTGAAGTCGCCCGTACCGGGTCGAGCCGAACTCCTGCGGGCCCGCGGCCACCCCGAGCGTGCGGCGCGCCCGCCGTCGGCTCGCCGGCCCTCGACCTACTGCTCGACCTACTCCTCGACGCTGGTGCCCGAGTTCCGGCGCCACGCGCGCGGCGCCCGCCACCCGCGCCGGAGCGCGAGTACCCGGAGCAGGAACGCGAAGGTCACCGCCGCCGTCGCGGTCACCGGCCCGAACAGGTCGAACTCGATCAGCGCGGCGGTGATGCCCGCGCCGAGCAGCGCCGGGAAGGTGTAGATCTCCTTGTCCCAGCGCAGCAGCGTGGGCACTTCGCGCGCCAGCACGTCGCGCATCGCGCCGCCGCCGACGGCGGTGGTCACCCCGAGCGCGGCGGCCGGAATGGGATTCAGGCCGTACGCGTACGCCTTCGCGGTGCCGGTCACGCAGAACAGGCCGAGCCCGGCCGCGTCCAGCACGTCGATCGCGGACATGATGCGTTCGACCTGGGGGTGCAGGAAGAAGACCAGGCCGGCGGCGAGCAGCGGGGTGGTGAAGTAACCGAGATCGGTGAAGGCCGCCGGAGGCACCGACCCGATGATCACATCGCGGATCACCCCACCGCCGAGGGCGGTGACCTCGGCGAGCAGGGCGATCCCGATGACGTCGAAGTTCTTCCGGACGGCCATCAGGGCGCCGGCCGCCGCGAACACGAAGATGCCGAGCAGGTCCAGGACCTGCTGAAGCGTGTGGTGAAAGATCTCGGGCGGCACCTCGGGCGACATAACGGATGTTCTACACCGCCGGGTACGGCCCGCTACTCATGGGGCCGGTGAGGGCGGTGTGTCCTTCCCGTCGGACTCGACCGCACCCTCCGCCGCAGGCTCCCCACCGGCCTCGACGGCCTCGGGCGCCGACTCCGCCACGGGCGTGTCCGTCGCGGACGCGTCCTCCGCAGGCGCGGCCTCGGCAGCCACATCCGTCGCAGGTACGGCCTCGGCAGCCACTTCCTTGGCAGGTACGGCCACCTCAGGCGCGTCCTCCACAGGCGCGTCCTCCACAGGCGCCGCCACGACAGCCCCATCCGCCACCGGCGCCGCCGGCTTCACCAACTCCACGACCTCGCCCCCGCCGCCCACCCCCGCCGGCATGTTCTCCGGGAAGTGGCAGGCCACCTGGTGCCGCCCGACGATCTCGGCCAGCGGCGGCTCCTGCGTCTTGCAGATGTCCTGCACCTTCCAGCACCGGGTGTGGAAGCGGCAGGCCGGCGGCGGGTCCATCGGGCTGGGCACGTCGCCCTTGAGCAGAATGCGCTCGCGGGTCTCGCGCCGGGCCGGATCCGGCACCGGGACGGCCGACATCAGCGCGACGGTGTACGGGTGCTTGGGCGAGGAGTAGAGATCCTCCCGGTCCGCGATCTCGACGATCTTGCCGAGATACATCACCGCGACCCGGTCGCTGGTGTGCCGAACCACCGACAGGTCGTGCGCGATGATCAGGTAGGTCAGCCCGAACTCGCTCTGCAGGTCGTCCAACAGGTTGACCACCTGCGCCTGGATCGACACGTCCAGCGCGGACACCGGTTCGTCGGCGACCACCAGTTTGGGCCGCAGCGCCAACGCCCGGGCGATGCCGATCCGCTGCCGCTGCCCACCGGAGAATTCGTGCGGGTAGCGGTTGTAGTGCTCGGGGCTGAGCCCGACCAGCTCCAACAACTCCTGCACGGCCTTCTTGATGCCGCCCTCGGGGGTCACCTTCTGGAGCCGGAACGGCAGCCCGACGATGGTGCCGACCGTGTGCCGGGGGTTCAGCGAGGACTGCGGGTCCTGGAAGATCATCTGGAAGTCGCGCCGCAGCGGCCGCAATTGTCCTCGGGAGAGCCCGGTGAGGTCGCGCCCGCCGAACTCGATGGTGCCTTCGGTGGGTTCGAGCAGCCGCATCACCATCCGCCCGGTGGTCGACTTGCCGCAGCCGGACTCGCCCACCAGACCCAGCGTCTCGCCCTCACGGATGTCGAAGTCGAGCCCGTCCACGGCCTTGACCGCGCCGGCCCGGCGCCGAGTCATCCCGGCCCGGATCGGAAAGTGCTTGCGCAGCCCACGCACCCGCACCAGCACGTCCCGCTCCCGCGCGTCCGACTCCGGCACGTCCAAAGAATCGGCGGCCTGCGCAGCTTTCACGTCGTCTCCCGCTCGGGCGCCCTCGGTCACTTCAGCGTTCCCGTTCCCTTTGCTTTTCGCCGTCTCGCTCACAGGCGCGGCCTGATGTCCTCGGTCCAGATCCGCTCGCGCTCCTGGATGTCCAGGTGGCACGCGGTCCGGTGGCCCGGCTCGATCTCGACCAACTGCGGGACCTCGGTCTTCTCCCGCCCGTCGTTGTGGTCCGCGTACGGGCAACGGGTGCGGAACGCACAGCCCGAGGGCAGCGAGATCAGACTCGGCGGGCTGCCCTTGATCGGCATCAGCCGTTCCTGGCGATCCCGGTCGAGCCGGGTCAACGAGCCCAACAGGCCCCAGGTGTACGGGTGTCGGGGCTGCTCGAACAGGGTCCGCGAGGGGCCGTGCTCGACCGCCCGACCGGCATACATCACCAGTACGTCGTCGGCGAGCTCGGCTACCACGCCCAGGTCGTGCGTGATCATCATCACTGCGGAGTTGAACTCCCGTTGCAGGTCCCGGATCAGGTCCAGGATCTGGGCCTGCACGGTGACGTCCAGCGCGGTGGTCGGCTCGTCCGCGATCAACAGTTCCGGGTCGCAGCTCAGCGCCATCGCGATCATCGCCCGCTGGCGCATGCCGCCGGAGAACTGGTGCGGGTAGTCGTCCACGCGCCGGTCCGGACGCGGGATGCCGACCCGGCCGAGCAGGTCGATCGCATGCGACCGGGCCTGCTTGTTGGAGACCTCGTTGTGCACCTGGTAGGCCTCGATGATCTGGTGGCCCACCGTGTAGAACGGGTGCATCGAGGACATCGGGTCCTGGAAGATCATCGCCATCCGCCGGCCGCGCATCAGCCGGACCTGCTCGGGAGTCGAGCGCACCAACTCCTGGCCGTCCAGCCAGATTTCGCCGCCGATCCGGGCACTGGTGTTGCCGTGCAGGCCCATGATCGCCAGCGAGGTGACGCTCTTGCCGGAGCCGGATTCACCGACGATGCCCAGCGTGCGCCCGCGGCGGAGCGCGAAGTCCACCCCGTCGACGCTGCGCACCAGACCGTCGTCGGTGGGGAAGTGCACCGTCAGGCCGCGCACTTCGAGGAAGTTGTCCTTCTCCGGCGGCGGACCGGCCGGGGCGAGCTTGGGTGTTTCGGCCGCGGTTTCCCGCTTGCGGCGCGGTAGCAGTCGGGGCATCAGGTCCTCACCCGGGGATCGACGACCGCGTAGAGCAGGTCCACGACGAGGTTGGCCAGGATCACGAAGATGGCGGCGATCATCGTCACGCCGAGCACTTCGGGCAGATCCTGTTGCGTGATCGCCTCGACGGCGAACTTGCCGATTCCGTCGAGCGAATAGACCTGTTCGGTCAGGATGGCGCCGCCCAGGAGCAGGCCGACGTCCATGCCGAAGATGGTCAGGATCGGCGTGAGCGCCGCGCGCAGGCCGTGTTTGACGATGACGTCCCGTTCGCGCAGGCCCTTGGCCCGGGCGGTGCGGATGTAGTCCTCGCTCATCGTTTCGAGCATGCCGGCGCGGGTGAGTCGGGCGTACAGCGCCGCGTACAGGAACGCCAGGGTCAGCCAGGGCAACACCAGGTTCCAGGCCCAGCTACCGGGATTGTCGAGGAACGGCACGTAGTGCACGCCCTTGAAGATCGGCCATTGATAACTGAACAACGCCAGTGCCACCAGGCCGGTGAAGAACGGTGGCAGGGACACGCCCGCGAGCGCGAAGCCCATCGAGAAGCGGTCCAGGAGGCTGCCGCGTTTGAGCGCCGAGATCACCCCGATCGAGACGCCCGCGAGCAGCCAGAGCACCGCGGCGCCCGCGGCCAGCGACAAGGTGACCGGGATCCGGTCCTGGAGTCGCGGCCACACCTCCAGGTTGTTGCGGAAGGAGAAGCCGAGGCAGGGCGGCGCGCAGTGCACCTTGCGCACGCCGGTGTCGTAGTCCTTGCCGGCGACCATGCCCTTGACGAACTTGCCGTACTGCTCGGGCACCGACTTGTCCAGCCCGAGGCTGTGCTTGACCTGCGAAATCGCTGCCGGGCTGGGTGACTTGCCGACGTACCGCGCGGCGAGTTGGTCGCTTGTGGCGCCTCCCAGACGCGGTATGAGGAAGAAGATGGCGAAGACCGCCATGGTGACGATCAACAGGAGCACCACCGCTCCCGCCAGTCGCCTGAGCAGATAGAAAATCATGAGCCGGCGACCCGGTCCGGTGCGGGGAGCGGGATCACCACTCCCCGCACCGGAACTGACGGGCCTTCACCTCTCCTTCGGGCTACTGACCTCGTCGCAGGCTTACTGGATACCGATGTTGAGGTAGTCGTACATCCCGGAGTACGCGGGAGTGACGACCAGGTTGGTCACGTTCGGCGGGCGGTAGAGCAGCGACTTGGTCCAGGCGAACGGGACCATCACCGCCGACTCCATCACCTTCTGGTCCAACTGCTGCCAGATGGCCGCGCTCGCGTTCGGGTCGATCGTGCGGGTGGCCTGGTCGATCAGACCGTTGACCGCCGGGTCGTTCAGCTCGGACAGGTTCGTGCCACCGGCGGGCTTGATCGCCCGACCGTCCACGATCTGCTGGAAGAAGCCGAACTGGGTGGGGAAGTCGGGGCCCCACTGCATGAACATGATGCCGACCTTGTTGTCCGCCACCCACTTGGGCACACCGGCGAACTGGGTGAAGTAGTCACCCGAGGGGTACTGACGGATCTCGATCTTGATGCCGACCTTTTCGAGCGCGTTCTGCACCGACGTGGCGCCCGCGACCTCCTTGGGCCGGTTGCTGCGCGCGGTGAGGATGGTGCTGAAGCCGTCCGGCTTGCCGCACTGCTTGAGCTCGTCCTTGGCCTTGGCCACGTCACCGGTGTGCTTTTCGCCGTTGGGGTACATGTCGGCGACCTTGGAACCGGCCAGCGTCGGCGGCATCAGGTTCGTCGCGATGTCGGCGCCGACCTCACCGCCGACCGCGCGCTGCATCTGCGCCTTGTTCACCGCGTACTGCACGGCGCGCCGGCAGTGCACGTTGTCGAACGGCGGGGTCTTCGAGCTGATCGCGAGGTACGCGAGCGCTCCGGAGACCGCGTCGTCCGAGTTCCCGGCCAGCTTCTCGTCGGTCAGGATCTTGTTCTGGGCGGCGGCCTGGACCCCGGTGCCGACCACGTCGAGCTGCGCCGTGCCGGCGAAGAGCCGGTTGTCGACGTCGTTCGCGTCCTGCTTCTCCAGGAGTTCGATCCGGTCCGGCAGCGCCTTGCGCAGCGGGTCGGTGCTCGGGTCCCAGTGCGGGTTGCGGACCAGGTTGACCGCCTTGCCGGGCTCGTACTGGCCGTCGACCATGTACGCGCCGGTGGCGAGGGGGTGCTTGACGTACTCCTTGCCGGTGTCCTTGCCGGGCGGGACCGGCGCGGTCTGCGGGAGCGCGGCGAGGTAGTTGAAGTCCGCGAACGGTTCCTTCATCTTGAAGACGATGGTGTAGTCGTCCGGCGTCTCGATCGCCTTCAGGCCCAGCTTGTCCGGCGCGGAGTCCTTGTACGGGCCCTTGTAGGTGCTGTCCGGGTCGAGGTACTGGGCGAAGTAGCCCGGGCCGTTGGGCAGGATCTCCTTGTCGAAGGTCCGCTCGACCGCGTACTTGACGTCCGAGGCCTTGACCTCGGTGCCGTCCTCGTACTTGACGCCCTTGCGCAGGTGGTACGTCCAGGTCTTGCCGCCGTCGTCGGTCTTGCCCACGTCGGTGGCCAGGTCCGGCGCGAACTCGTAGCTCGCGTTGCCCGGTGCGGGCTTGAACGTCAGCAGCGGACGGGCCATCAGCCGGGAGAAGTTCCAGGCCGAGGCGTAGTACATGTCGCCCGGGTCGAGCGAGTCGAACTTGTCCGAGCTGACCAGCTTGAGCGTCCCGCCCTTCTTGGGCGACTGGTTGACGACCTCGGTGATGGCCTTGTTGCTCGGCGAGTACTTCTTCTTCGAGCCGCCGCTGCCACCGCCACACGCGGTTGCGGTCAGCGCGGTGACCGCAACGATGCCGATCAGCGCCTGGGCCCTGCGCCTGCGAGTTACCGGGTGTTTCATCGCTGGTCGTGCCTCCTCGTGGGGACTTGCGGGATATTCAGCGGCTGCGTGGGTCGAGGGCGTCTCGAAGGCCGTCGCCGAGCAGGTTGAACGCGAGCACGGTGATGAAGATGGTGACTCCGGGGACGACCATGAACATCGGTGCGTCCTCGTACCGGGGAGTGGCGCGCGCGAGCATGCCACCCCACGAGGCGGTGGGTTCCTGCACGCCGACGCCCAGGTAGGAAAGGGCGGCCTCGAACAGGATGTTGGTCGGGATCAGCAGCGTGGAATACACCAGGATCGGACCGACCAGGTTGGGCAGCAGCTCCTTGAAGATGATGTGCCGATCGGTGGCCCCGAGGCTGCGGGCGGCGTCCACGAACTCCCGCTCGCGCAGCGACAATGTCTGGCCGCGCACGATGCGGGCTATGTAGGGCCAACTGAAGAAGCCGATCACGAAGATCAGCACGGTGACCCGGAGCGTGTCGCCCTTGAGGCCGAACGCCTCGCCCTGCAGGCTGCTGCCGATCGCGATCGCGAACAGGAGCAGCGGGAAGGCCAGGAAGACGTCCATCGCGCGGCTGATCAGCGCGTCGATCCAGCCGCCGAAGTAGCCCGCCACGGTGCCCAGTACGACGCCGAGGACCACCGACAGCAGGGTGGCGAGGAAGGCCACGAGCATCGAGATGCGGGCGCCGTAGACGATGCGCGAGAAGATGTCCCGGCCGTTGACCGGCTCCAGACCCAGTGGATGGTCCCAACTGGCGCCGCCGAAGCTGCCGTTGGGGATGTTCAACACCGGGTCGAGCAGATCGTCGTGGTACTCGGTGGGATCGCCGCCGATGAAGGAGGTGATCACCGGGGCGAAGATCGCCACGAGTACCATGAAGATGATCACCACGCCACCGGCCATCGCGACCTTGTCGCGACGGAATCGGGCCCACGCGATCTGGCCGAGGGAACGACCCTCGATGCGGACGCCGGCGGACTCGGCGATCGCTTCGGGGTGCGCCTCTCGGGCCACACCGGTGGTCTCGATCGGTGCCGTCATGGATCGACCCTCCCCGCTCACGGATGCGACGGCGGCTCGGGATCGCCGATCCCGTCGCCATACCCGGCATTGCGATCCCGATGATCTTCGGGATCTGTCGTCCGGGTGAGACTCCTCCGTGACGGGGGTCACCAACAGGGGTCGCGGAATACCTTTACTGAACCGTGATTACGAAGCGCCGATTCGCTGGTTGATCCGCGTAGATCGGTCACGAAATCACAACAAGGCAGCGGTTGATGACGTGACGTCAGTTTTTTGGGGGCATCAGTGTCTGTTGCCCGATGTCGCCACTGTGTGCCGATCTTCGCTCACTGCGTGTTGCGGGCCGCCTCGTCGAGCATGTCGATGCCGATGAACGGCCGGGTGTGTTCGCGCATCCACGCGGCCACCGGGTCGAACGGGTCGTCCAGGGCGACCGAGGACAACGTCAGGCCGGCCGGCGCGGCGGCCGAGGCACGTTCCATCGCATCCCGCATGCGCTGCATCGTCGCGGGCTGATTGTCCGTCAGGCGCAGGCCGATGACGAGGCGTTCGGGTCCGACGGTGGGTCGCACCCAGGCCCGGTGCGCGGCTCGCACCACCTGGGTCTGGAACAGTTGGCCGCCGAGCACGGCATAGAACGCCGGGTCCCACAGGGTGGGTTCGCCCACCTCCAGGGGGCCCGCCAGCAACCGGTCCAGGCCGCCGACGATCCGCCGCAGGTCCAGGTGGGGCACGCCGACGCCGCCGCCCTGGACGTGCGGATTCAGCCACAGGCCCCAGTGGTCGGTGTACAGCGAGGAGGCGATCTCGGTGACCGGACAGATTTCGAACGAGCGATCCCAGCCACTGAGACGAAGCTGTTCCTCGGACGTGAACGCCGGGGCGTAGCGCCACCCGGCCACGTCCATGTTCCCGTACTGCGCGTCGGGACTGCCCGGTTGCCCCTGCCACAGCAGCATCCACACCCGGGCGCCGGTGAGCGCTTCGAGCAACCGCTCGTAGGCGTCGTAGCGCCCGGGCGCCACCTGGCTCAAGGCCTGCTCGACCTGGTTCACGACGTCCTCCCCGAACCCGAATGATGTACCGATGAGCGGATCTCGACGAATGGGCGCACGGCGGTGCCGGACGCCGGCTCAGCGCTGGTCGGCCCGCAGGTAGAACGGCTCGGTCCGCTCCAGCATCCAGTCCCCCACAGGATCCTGCGCAACGTCCAGAAGCACCACGTTCACCGGCCACGGGCAGGCGGCCCGGCCGAGCGCGCGCTCCAGGGCGCCGACCGCGATCAGGCGGTCCTCCTCCTGCCAGCGGTCCAGTTCGACCCCGATGAACAGGCACGGCGGGTCCGACTCGATCTCGCCCAGGCCGCGTCGCGCGCTCAGGATCACCGGCGCGTGGGTGAACTCGGCGGCGGCGGCGATCAGGAACTCCATCGGCTCCTCGTCCGGCTCGTACAGCCGCACCCGCGCGCCGCGCGGGCCCCCGCCGGGCAGCCGGGCCAGCTCCAGTACGCCCGGCGGCGGAATCGGGATGCCCACCTCGCCGCCCGGGTTGATCGCGATGCCCACGTGCGGCGGCAGCCCGCGGGCGAACTCGCGCAGCGGCGCGACCGTGCACGACATCGGGCCCGCGACCCGCCGGAACTCCTCCTCCGAGGAGAACACCGGCACGTACGGCCGGCCGTCGATCTCGGTGGTCGGCAGCGTCAGTTCGCTGTCGGCCGGGTTGCCGCCCTCGGGCAACGGCACCCACACGTCCGCCTCGGCCAGGGCCTCGAAGAGAGCCTCGGCCCGGGACGGGTCGTGCATCGCCGCGACGAGCGCGCTCTCCACGGGATTGGCCGGGAACGGCATGGTGGTGCTCCTCTGGTGTCCGCCGCAGTTTACGACTCGGTCGACAGCCGCCGTCGGGACTGTCCGGGTACGGGGTCTGCGAAAACGATCCGGCTGAGTGTTCGGGCGGCCGGGCGGTCGAGCAATACGCACGAGGTGAAGCCGCCCGGGGCGGACGCCAAGGCGGGGCCCGCGTCCAGCCACGGCGTCAGTCGGGCGAGCAGTTCGCGCCACTCGCGGTGATGTCGGGCGAACACCGGTGTGGAGACCCCGCGCCCGCGCGCGCGTTGGCCGGAAAGCGCCTGATGGGCGGTCACGTCCAACAACAGGGCGTGCGCCGAACTGCCGCGGCGACGGGCGGCGAACACCAACACCCGACGCAGGATCGGATTTCGGCCACTGTCGTGCACGACCACCGCGCCGGGCCCGCGCAACGCCCGGGCCACCTCGCCGTAGTGCGAGAGCCGCACCAGCGGCCGATAGGCCCGGTACGGAATGCGCCCGGCGCGCACCGCCCAGCGGGCCCGGACCAGGTCGGCGTCCAGCACGGCCACGGTCGGCCCCGGGGTGACCACCCGGGCGAGCAACGTGCTCTTGCCGGCCCCGGGCAGGCCGGTCACCACGAGCACGCACGAGGCCGGATAGGCCAGTACGTCCACCACCCGGTCGCCGATCCGCTCCCCCGGGCGATCGCGCTCCTCCCGGAGGTCGTGCACGGACCGGGGCATCAACACGCCGCCCTTCGCGGCGCCGGTATGCGCCCCCGCCGAGTCCGTCTCCACGAGCCCTCCCTTGTCCCGAACCGTCCTGCCCTGCGCATGGTGTCGCACCCGCGCGCGCGAGCGCGTCGTGGCCATCCCTCGAAAACGGCGGCCCGCGAAGCCGGCAGTCCTCGAAATCGGCGGCCCCGAAGTCGCGACCCGCGGACTCGACGGGTCCCGGCCCCGGCCCCGGCGGGGGATTGACGACACGCGCTAGCATGCCGGGCACAACCTCATATCGGCCGTCGACCCCACGCGGAAGAGTCCTCGCCCACGAGCGGGGCGCCGAAGGAGCAACTCCTCCCCGGAATCTCTCAGGCACCGATACCGCATGGGTCAGGCACTTCTGGAAAGCAATCGCACCGCTGGTGCGGTTCACCCACGGTGCAAATCACTGTTTCGCGCGGATGCGCTCGGCAGCGATGAAGCTCTCAGGTTCCGATGACAGAAGGGGAGGGCACCCCACTTTTCGACCGATCTTGGTCGAAAAGGGCTGTAAGCCATGGCAGGGAGCCCCCTTTGTTGTCGTATTCGCCGCACCGCTCGACCCCTTTCGCCGCCCTCCGCGCCGACACCCGCCTCCGGCCCGCGCGCCGCGCCTCGTGCGCGCCGACCGGACCCGCGGCCGTTCGCCATGCCCCCGACCGGCCCGCGCCCCTCGGGTGTTCCCGCCGGCGCCCCCTCGAAGGAGCCCTCGCATGACCACCGACCGCCGGACCCCGCTCGACGCCGTGCACGACGCGCTCGGGGCCACGATGACCGACTTCGCCGGTTGGCGGATGCCGCTCCGGTACGGAAGCGAGCGCGACGAGCACGCCGCGGTGCGCACCACGGCCGGCCTGTTCGACCTCACCCACATGGGCGAGATCGAGGTCACCGGCCCGGACGCCGCCCGTGCGCTGGACCACGCCCTGGTCGGTTTCGTCTCGAAGATCGGGATCGACCGCGCCCGGTACACGATGATCTGCACCGAAGAGGGCGGCATCGTCGACGACCTGATCGTCTACCGGCTGGGCGACGAGCACTTCGTGGTGGTGGCCAACGCGTCCAACGCGGACGTGGTCGCGGGCAGCCTGAAGTACCGCTCGGAGAACTTCGACGCCGCCGTGCGCGACGCCTCCGAGGAGTACACGCTGCTCGCCGTGCAGGGTCCCGCGTCCACCGCGATCGTCGGCTCGCTCACCGACGCCGACCTGCCCGCGCTCAAGTACTACGCGATCCTGCGCACCGAGGTCGCCGGCGTCCCGGTGCTGCTCGCCCGCACCGGCTACACCGGCGAGGACGGCTTCGAGTTGTTCGCCGCGCCCGGCGACGCGGTCGCGCTGTGGGAGGCGCTGCTCGCGGCCGGCAAGCCGCACGGTCTGGTGCCGGCCGGGCTGTCCTGCCGGGACACGCTGCGCCTGGAGGCGGGCATGCCGCTGTACGGCCACGAGCTGACCCGGGAGACCACGCCGTACGAGGCCAACCTGGGTCGGGTGGTCCGGTTGGACAAGCCCGAGGACTTCGTCGGCCGCGACGCGCTGGCCGCCGCGCAGGAGGACGTGCGCCGCACGCTGGTCGGGCTGACCTCGCCGGGCAAGCGGGTCCCGCGCGCGGGCTACCCGGTGGTGGACGCGGAGACCGGCGAGCGGGTCGGCGAGGTCACCTCCGGCGCGCCCTCGCCGACGCTGGGCGTGCCGATCGCGATGGCGTACGTGGCCGTCGAGCGGGCCGAACCGGGCACCCGTCTGGCCGTGGACATCCGCGGCAAGGCGGAGCCGGTCGAGGTGGTCGCACTGCCGTTCTACAAGCGGGCCTGACCCTCGACCGACGGCGCCCTCCACCCACACGGGCGCACGGCCGGCGGCACAAACCATTACAAACCCACCTGCGGAACAGACTCACCTCATTCGAATGGAGAATGGACCCGTGCACGCACCCCAGCACCTGCGCTACAGCAAGGAACACGAGTGGCTCGACGAGGCGGCCTCCCCCGCCCTCGTGGGCATCACCCAGCACGCGGCCGACGCGCTCGGCGACGTGGTGTTCGTCCAGCTTCCCGAGGTCGGCCAACAGGTCGTCGCCGGCGAGCCGTGCGGCGAGTTGGAGTCCACCAAGTCGGTCAGCGACATGTACGCGCCCGTCTCCGGCGAGATCGTCGAGATAAACGACGCGGTCGCCGAGGACCCCGCTCTGGTGAACTCCGACCCCTTCGGGACGGGCTGGCTGTTCAAGGTGCGCATCGACGGCGAGGCCGAGGGCCTGCTGTCGGCCGACGAGTACGCCGCGTTCTGCGGCGAATGATCGAGATCGACCCGATCGAGGAGCTGACAACCGTGACGATCCTGGACCGTCCGCTGAGCGAGGTGGACCCGCAGGTCGCCGCCGCCCTCACCGACGAGCTGCACCGCCAGCAGAACACCCTGGAGATGATCGCCTCCGAGAACTTCGCCCCCGTGGCGGTGTTGGAGGCGCAGGGTTCCGTCCTGACCAACAAGTACGCCGAGGGCTACCCGGGCCGGCGCTACTACGGCGGCTGCGAGCACGTCGACGTGGTCGAGCAGCTCGCCATCGACCGGGTCAAGGACCTGTTCGGCGCCGAGGCCGCCAACGTGCAGCCGCACTCGGGCGCGTCCGCGAACGCCGCCGCGATGTTCGCGCTGCTCACGCCCGGCGACACGATCCTCGGCCTGGACCTGGCCCACGGTGGCCACCTCACCCACGGCATGAAGATCAACTTCTCCGGCAAGCTCTACAACGTGGTCGCCTACCACGTCGACGAGAAGACCCACCGGGTCGACATGGAGGAGGTCGAGCGCCTGGCCAAGGAGCACCGGCCCAAGCTGATCATCGCCGGCTGGTCGGCCTACCCGCGGCAGCTCGACTTCGCCGAGTTCCGCCGGGTCGCCGACGAGGTCGGCGCGTACTTCATGGTGGACATGGCGCACTTCGCGGGCCTGGTCGCCGCGGGTCTGCACCCCAGCCCCGTGCCGTACGCGGACGTGGTCACCACCACGACGCACAAGACCCTGGGCGGCCCGCGCGGCGGCGTCATCCTGTCCAAGGCGGAGTACGCCAAGAAGATCAACTCGGCGGTCTTCCCGGGCCAGCAGGGTGGTCCCCTGGAGCACGTGATCGCGGCCAAGGCGGTGGCCTTCAAGGTCGCCGCGTCCGACGACTTCAAGGACCGCCAGCGGCGCACCCTGGAGGGCTCGGTCGTCCTGGCCGAGCGGCTCACCCGCAAGGACGTCACCGACGCGGGCATCACCGTGCTCACCGGCGGCACCGACGTGCACCTGGTCCTGGTCGACCTGCGCGACTCGGAGCTCAACGGTCAGCAGGGCGAGGACCGGCTGCACGAGATCGGCATCACGGTCAACCGCAACGCGGTCCCGTTCGACCCGCGCCCGGCCATGGTCACCTCCGGCCTGCGGATCGGCACGCCGGCGCTGGCCACCCGCGGCTTCGACAAGGCCGACTTCGAGGAGGTCTCCGACATCATCGCCGAGGCCCTCCTCCCCGGCTTCGACGACGCCCGCAAGGCGGCCCTGGCCACGCGCGTCACGGCTCTGGCGCAGAAGCACCCGCTGTACCCGAACATCTGATCCCATCGCGCGGATCCACGTTCACACCGACGGCCGAGGGGCCGCGGGGCACTCGCCCCGCGGCCCCGCGGCCGTTTCGCGCCGGCCGCGCCGGGCGCCCGGGATCAGCGACCGGTGAACTTCGGCTTCTCCTTGGCCACGAAGGCGCGCATGCCGGTGGAGCGGTCCTCGGTCGCGAACAGCGCGGTGAACTGCAGGCGTTCGATCTCCAGGCCGGTGTCCAGGTCGACGTCGAGGCCGCGGTCGATCGCCTCCTTGGCCGCCCGCAGTGCGTAGACCGGGCCGTTGGCGAACTGCGTGGCCCACTTCACCGCCTCGGCGTAGACCTCCTCGGCCGGCACCACCCGGTCCACCAGGCCGATCGCGAGCGCCTCGGCGGCGGCCACGAAGCGGCCGGTGAAGATCAGGTCCTTGGCCTTGGCGGGGCCGATCAGCCGGGGCAACCGCTGGGTGCCGCCGGCGCCCGGGATGATGCCCAGGGTGATCTCCGGCTGACCCAGCTTCGCGGTGTCGGCGCACACCCGTACGTCCGCGCACAGCGCGAGTTCGCAACCGCCGCCGAGCGCGAAGCCGGTGATCGCGGCGACGACCGGCTTGGGGATCTCGGCGACCGCGGTGAACGCGGACTGCAGCGCGGCCCCCCGATCGACCATGTCGACGTAGGTCATGTCGGCCATCTCCTTGATGTCCGCACCCGCCGCGAACACCTTCTCACCGCCGTAGAGCACGACCGCGCGCACGTCGGCCCGCTCGCCCGCCTCGTGCGCCGCCGCCCGCAACTCCTCCTGGAGTTGCCGGTTCAGCGCGTTCATCGGCGGCCGGCTCAGCCGGATGGTGCCGACGCCGTCGGCCACTTCCAGGTTGACGAATTCGCCCATGACGCTCTCCTTTGGTCAGCCCTGATGTACCGGATCCGACCTTAGGCGCCGGCCCCCCGCGCAGCCGAGACGGGGCCGCGGTGCGTCGGCGCGTCAGGACGTCGATGCGTCAGTGCGTGGGTGTCGTGGTCGTCGGCGCGCCGCCGCCCGGCGTACCGCTCGCGATCCACTTGTCCCACGGCACGTTCCAGTCGCCGAAGCCGTTGTCCGGGTCCACGGTGCGCTCGTCGGAGCCGGAGATGTCCACGACGTCGCCCGGAATCACCCGGTCGTACAGCCACTTGGCGTTCTCCTTCGTCATCGAGACGCAGCCGTGGCTGGTGTTCTCGCTGCCGAAGACACTCGGATCGGCCCAGTAGTTGCCGTGCACGAAGGTGCCCGACGTGGTGATCCGCATCGCGAACGGCACGTCGTCGATGTCGTACTCGCTGCCCAGGCCCACGGTCTGCGAGTTCATCCGGGTCTTCTCGAACTTCTCGGTGATCGCCATCTTGCCGTTCCAGGTGCTGTACTTCGGCGACTTGCCGGCCGTGATCGGGATGGTCTTGATCAATTGGTCGTTCTCGTAGACCTTCATGGTGTGCGCCTGCACGTCCACCATGGCGATGCGCTTGGTGGCGGCCACCTTGAAGCTGTAACTCTTGAACTGGTTGGCGATCGCGCCGTCGCCGACGTCGACGCCGCGCAGGTTCAGGTTGACCTTCACGTTCGTGCCGGGCGCCCAGTAGTCCCTGGGCCGGTAGTCCACCCGGGTGTTGTCGAACCAGTGCCAGGCACCCTCGACCTTGGGCTCCACCTCGACGGACAACGCCTTCTCCACCGCGGCCCGATTGCGGACCGGGTAGTCGAAGGTCAGCGACACCGGGAAGCCGACACCGACGGTCGCGCCGTCCTCGGGGCTGAACCTCGCGGTGACCTTCTTGTCGCCGGACACGGTGCCGAACGTCGCGCGGGCGGTGGTGGGCGTGTTGTCGGCGTTGGTCGCGGTCGCGCTGACCGTGTACCTGCCGCCGAGGGTGAAGGCGACCTTGGGCTTCCAGGTCTTGCCGTCCGGGTCGAGTGCGCCGTCGACGGGTTCGTTCCGCGCGTTGACGACCTTGACCTCGCCGAGCTTTCCGCCGTTGACCGCGATGGTGATCGGCGCCTGCGGATCGATCGCGGTCGCGCCGTCCGCCGGGGTCAGCGTGATCGCGGCCGGATCGGCGCCCTTCTTCCGATCACCCTTGGCCGTGGAGGTGTTCCCGCCCTCGGCCTTCCGGCCCGAGTCCTTGCCGTCGTCGGAGCTGCATCCCGACACGAGCAGGAGCGCGCCGAGCATCAGTGCGGGCACCACACGCCATCGGGCCGGCGACCGCTTCGACGAGAGCGACTTCGATCCTGCTGACATGAACGGGTAGTCCCTTCATCCGGAGCCGAGCCGTGACCCGGCCTGGGCCGAGAACCACATCTCACATCCCATGTGACGAATCGAACATCCAACGCGGTTCCGAAGTCCCGGGCACTCGCGGGCAAATGCGGCGATCCGTGCCATCCTCTGGGACAACGGGCGTTCGTTCACCGCGAGCGCGCCGCGCACACGCGCCTCACCGGGCCCGCCGATCGGCCGCCGCCAGTTCGTGGACCAGCGCCGGATCCGGGTATCCCGGCCGATCGGCCCCGCCGGGGGGCAACTGACGGATGATCAATTCGTACTCCCGTTCGCCCGCTCGGGGCAGGGGAAGGGTCGGGGGCTGTGGCAGGACCGTGATGATCCGCTGGAGATCCGTACCCTCCGCGGCCTCCAGCAACCACTCCCACGTGTCACCCGGCGAACCGTCCCCGCCGGCGCCGCGATCGAGGTGCAACACGGTGTGCGCGCCTTCGAGTACCGCGCCCAGTCGTCCCGGGTCGCACAGGTCGCTCACCGCGACCCGAATGCCGGCCGCGCGCAACGCGCCGACCGCACCGCGATCGCGGACGGTGGCCCGCACCTCCCCCGCCGAGTCCGCGAGTTCGAGCGCGACGGCACGACCGAGGGGCTGATCGGCTCCGGTGACCACGACGGGCATGACGGCAACCTAACCCAAACCCGGCCTTCGCAAAGCTCGCGTGCGGACGGAAGCAGGCGCCGTCCGACGGGGGCTCGCGAAGCGACTTGAGGCGCTTGCCCGCGCTCCGCCGGCAGGGAACACGGCCACGGTCACTCACCGTTCATCGATAAAGCCATGAAATCCGGCCACAATGGCCGAAACCATTGAGCCGGTAGGCGGAAATCCGACCTCGGCCACAACCCTGTGTATCGGCGCTCGTTGGATGTTCAGGGCTCCCATGTCACTCTCCCGGGGGAAGCCGGGCCGGACGACTGGATTTGTTGTCACTGTTTGCGACAGCTTGTTCACACGAAGTCGCCTCGGGGTCCGGATCGTTCGCCCCCCGCGGTGACCCGTGCACCTGATGGGATGCCCCGGGCCCCGCCCGGATCCGCAACACACGGAGGATCCAGATGAACCGCAAGCTCGGTACCCTCGCCGTCGCCCCCCTGGCCGCCGGCCTGCTCTTCCTGGGCGCCGGCGCCGCCTCCGCCGACGGCGGCAACGGAACCGTGGGCGACAACGGCTCGACGGCCTCGACCACGACCTCCACCACCACCAACAGTGGCAGCGGGAACGTGCTCGGCGGCGTGGACGGCAACTACAACGCCACCCAGCAGAGCGCGACCGGCGCGGGTGCCTCGAATCAGAACAACACCGCGGGCGTCAACGGCAACTCGGGCGTAGTGGTGATCGACCAGGGCAACGCCGACGGCGCCCACCACTGGCACCCCTGGTTCTGAGCAGACCCGATCGGCCGCACCGACCCGGCCGATCGTCACTCCGCTGCGGCGGCATCCCTCGGGGGATGCCGCCGCAGCGGCGTATCGGAGCGGGGCCGGCGCGGGCGGATCCGGGCGCGGGCGTGTAGGCGTGGGGCCCCGGCGGGAACATCCTGGGGACCGGGACGGGAGGCGGGCCTTGACGCTCGAGTGGGAATCGACGGACCCCGAGGTCGACACGCGTGGCGTGCTCGGCCGATCGGTCGCGGCCAACGGCCATGTGCCGCCGCCCTGGCCGGGCCGCCGACTGCCGCTCGGTGCGCGCTTCGACGGCGCGGGCACCAACTTCGCGCTGTGGGCCGGCGACGCGGAGGCGGTCGACCTGTGCCTGTTCGAGGACGGGCCCGACGGGACGCTGCGGGAGAGCCGGTTGCCGCTGCGCGAGCAGACCTTTCGGGTCTGGCACGGCTACGTGCCGGGCGTACGACCCGGGCAGCGGTACGGCTACCGCGTGCACGGGCGCTGGGATCCGGCGCGCGGTGCCCGCTGGAACCCGGCCAAGCTGCTGCTGGACCCCTACGCGCGGGCCGTGGACGGCGATTTCGTGCTGCACGACGCGGTGTTCGGGCACGTGCGCGGCCGGGACGACACGGTGCGCGACGATCGCGACTCGGCGGCGTACGTGCCCAAGTCGGTGGTCGTGGCGGACGACGCCGACTGGTCGCAGGACCGGCGGCCGAAGATCCCGTGGGCCGAGAGCGTCATCTACGAGTTGCACGTCAAGGGCTTCACCGCACGCCACCCGCGCATCCCGGACCACCTGCGCGGCACCTACGCGGGCCTGGCCCATCCGGCGGCGATCGACCATCTGGTCCGACTCGGGGTGACCGCGGTCGAGTTGCTGCCGGTGCATCAGTTCGTGTCCGAGGAACACCTGTTGCGCGGCGCCCGGACCAACCACTGGGGCTACAACACGGTCGGCTTCTTCGCGCCGCACGCCGGCTACAGTTCGGCGGGCGGGCGCGGCGCCCAGGTGCACGAATTCCGGGACATGGTGCACACGCTGCACGCGGCCGGGCTGGAAGTGATCCTGGACGTGGTCTACAACCACACCGGCGAGGGCGGCCCGGCCGGACCGACGTTGTGCTTTCGCGGCATCGACAACGGCGGCTACTACCGCCTGGCCGACGGGGGGCGGCACTACACCGACTTCACCGGCTGCGGGAACACGCTCAACGTGGTCCAGCCACACGTGCTCCGGTTGATCACCGACTCGCTGCGCTACTGGGTGATCGAGATGGGCGTGGACGGCTTCCGGTTCGACCTGGCGGCGGCGCTGACCCGGTCGACGCACGACGTGGACAAGCTGTCCTCGTTCCTGACCGTGATCGCGCAGGATCCGGTGTTGTCCCGGGTCAAGCTGATCGCCGAGCCGTGGGACCTGGGCGCCGACGGTTATCAGGTGGGCGCGTTCCCGCCGCTGTGGACCGAGTGGAACGACCAGTATCGGGACGCGGTCCGCGACTTCTGGCGCGGTGCCCGCCCGGACGTGCGCGGGCTGGCCTACCGGCTGTCCGGCTCGTCCGACCTGTACCAGCGCGACGGGCGCAACCCGTACGCCTCGATCAACTTCGTCACCGCGCACGACGGCTTCACCATGCGCGACCTGGTCACCTACGAGCGCAAGCGCAACGAGGCGAACGGCGAGGACAACCGGGACGGCACCGACAACAACCGGTCGTGGAACCACGGGTACGAGGGCGAGACGTCGGATTCCAACGTGGTCTCGCTGCGCAAGCGGCAGATCCGCAATCTGATGACCACCCTGCTGCTGTCCACGGGGGTCCCGATGATCACTTCGGGCGACGAGATGGGCCGCACCCAGGCGGGCAACAACAACGCCTACTGCCAGGACAACGAGCTGTCCTGGCTGGACTGGTCGGCGCTGGACTCGCCGCAGTGGCGACCGCTGCTCGATCTGACCGCGCGGCTGATCCGACTGCGGCGGGCGCATCCGGTGTTGTGCCGACGGGCGTTCTACTCGGGCCGCCCGGTGGCGCCGGACGGGTTGCGCGATCTGGCCTGGTTCACACCCGGCGGGCGCGAGATGACCCGCAAGGACTGGTTCGCACCGACCGCGACGCTGGGCATGTACCTGTCCGGCCTGGACATCGACCGCCGGGGCCCGCGCGGCGAGCGCATCGTGGACGACAGCTTTCTGTTCATCCTGCACGCGTCCTCGCAGCCGATGCGCTTCACGCTGCCGGACGAGCCGTGGGCGCACAGCTACGAGGTGGTCCTGGACACGGCGCTGGAGGGCGACCCGATGGCGCGGTACAGCGAGCCGGTCGCGGGTGGCAGCGGACTGCGGCTGGCCGGGCGCTCGGCGATGTTGTTACGGGTCGAGCACGCGGTGTGGGCGCCCACCTAGCTTTTCGGCCCGGTCCCGCGGCGGTGCGCGGTCGGTGTGGGGCGCCGGGATGGCCGGGAACGAACGTCCCGATGACCGGGTGTGAACGCCGGGATCGACGGGCGCGGGCAGCGCCGACCCGGGCCGTACGCTCGCGTAGGGTGGTGGTATTCACCCCGGCAGCCGCCCGTCCGGCATCCGCTCGCCCGGCATCTCCTCGCAGCGAAGGACCGCGCACCATGACGTCCCCGACGCCGATCCTGGTCACCGCCCCGAACTTCCGTGACGCGGGTGGGCACGCCACCGCCGACGGCCGCAAGGTGCGCACCGGCCTCGTGTACCGCTCCGACGGCCTGGGCGAGGTGGATGCCGCGGACGCCGCGACGCTGCTGCGGCTGGGTATCGGCCTGGTGATCGACCTGCGTTCGGACACCGAGCGCGACCGCGAGCCGGACCGGGTGCCGGCGGGCGCCGAGCTGTTGATCGCGGACGTGATGGGGCGGCAGAACGACGAGCTGTTCGGCGAGGTGTTCGCCGACCCCGACCGGGCGGGCGAACTGCTCGGCGGCACCGCCGGGCGCGACCTGATGTGCGAGGTGTACCGGCGCTTCGTGACCACCGAGGGCGCCCGGGCCGCCTACCGCGAGGTGTTCGCGCGGATGGCGGCCGTCGAGGTGCCGACGGTCTTCCACTGTTCGCAGGGCAAGGACCGGACCGGGTGGACCTCGGCGGTGCTGCTGACCCTGCTCGGGGTGCCGCGGGCGACCATCGTCGAGGACTATCTGGCCAGCGCGAAGCACCTGGAGGGCAAGAACGGCGAGATCCTCCGGCACATCGCCGAGCGCGGCTTCGACCCGGCGCACCTCAAGCCGGTCTTCGACGTGCACGAGGACTACCTGAACACGGCGTTCGCGGCGGCGGAGGAACGGTACGGGTCGGTCGAGGGCTATGTGCGCGAGGGCCTGGGGCTGACCGACGCGGAGGTCGCGCGGTTGCGGGACCGGTTGTCGACGCACTGACACGCTCGTCGCCGTGCGCCGGGGGTGGGCCGGATCGGGCCGGTGCCCCCGGCGGTGCGCGATTGCATCAGCCGCGCGGCGGGCCCCAGGGCGGCGGGGGCCGGTGGTGGCCGGACGGTGGCTGCTGCCAGGCCGGGTGTTGTTGCGGATCGGGCGCCCGGTACGGCGGGGCCGGCGCGCCGGGCAAGCCGGGCGGGAAGAATCCCTGCGAGGGTTGCGGCTGCCACGGGGCGGCCTGGTTCGGGAACAGCGGCATCGGCGGCGGGACCGGCTCCGGCCGGCGGGTCGGATGCGGTCCGCCGCGGAAGGTGACGCCGTAGCGGCTGCGCACCCGGCGGATCTCCCACAGCGACATCACGGTGATGGTGACCGGGCCGCCGAGCGTGCCGATCAGCCGTACCCCGGTCGGCAACGCGCCCTTGCCGCCGCCGTCGCCGAGGTCGACCAGCGCGCCGCACCAGGAGAGCCAGGGCGCGATCACCGCGGGCAACAACGGGTGTCCGTCCACGGCACGGAACAGGTGCTGCGGGATCGCCCGGACCGCGAGGAACCAAAAGCGCAACACCCACACGGACACGGCCAGGCCGAGCACCGTCAGGAAGAACGAACCCACGTCGGCACCCGCGTTGATCTGTTGGGAGCCGTACGCCAGCGCGGTCAGGCCGCCGAGCGTGGCCACCGAGACGACCACGAACAGGCCGAGCGAACGCAGCGGCAACATCAGGCTCTTGCGCGTCTGGGCCCGCACGTCCGAGCGGGTCAGCCCGACGATGATCGCCACCGCGATCGGGCACGCGATGATCGCCACGAACACGGACGCGACGAAACTCGCCATCCAGCCCTGGGCGGCGTCCTCGCCGCCACCGTAGGTCACCGCGATCCAGACCAGTACGCCGAGACCCAGCCAGGACCGGATCGCGCGCACCCGCTCCAGGGTCACGTCCCGCCCGATCAGCCGATAGTCCGGCACGAAGTAACGCTCGGCGACTCGCTTCGGCAGCGGAATCCAGCCGAAGGCGAACATCGCCTTGCGTTCGACTCCGGCGGATCCGGGCGGATGGAACGACTGCGTCACAAGCACGCCTTCCTCGACGACGCGCCCCCGTACAGGCGCCGACTCGCCCCGATGCTAGGGGGTGTCGTCGTCGGCTCGGCCGCCGAGCGCGACCCGCAACGCGTCGGCAATCGGCCGGATTTCGCTCAGCGAACCATCCGCCACGGCGATGATCAGGTCGAACACCGCGTCCTCGTCGAGGAGTCCGACCTCGACGCCGTTGTATTCGAGGAACACCGCGGCGGCCACCAACCCGGTGCGCTTGTTGCCGTCCAGGAACGGGTGATTGGCCACGATCGAGTGCAACAACGCGGCGGCCTTGGCCCACGGGTCGGGATAGGCGTCGACCCCGAACGCACTCGCCCCGGGCCGGGCCACCCCCGACTCGATCAAACCGACGTCACGAATCCCGGGATTCCCGGTCGTCTCCTCGGCCACGGCGATCGCATCGGCGGCAGTCAGCAAATACACGTCGCTCACGCCTCCTTCAGCCGGCGCAACAACTCCGGATGCCGCTCGGCGAACCGCCGAGCCAAGTCGCGAACCCGCGCGGCCGCCTGCGACTGCTGCTCCTGCTCACCCATGCGCGCACCCTACGACCCCACCACCCGCCGCACGAAGCCGTTTTCCGCACGCCGGGCGTGCCGGGGACGCGCCGGGGGTCCTCACTTCTTCGACCAGTTCCGCTGCGGGAGTTCGGTACGGCCCTGCGGGGTGTCGGGGTTGGCGCGGAGCAGGATCGCGATGGGGAAGACGTCCTTGGGGATGTCGAACCAGAGGTCTTCGACCAGGGTGTCGGAGGCACCGAGGGTGAACTCGCGGAGTTGGCGCTTGATCTCCATCGACTCCAGGTCCATGCCCGGGCGGCTGCCGTCCGGCAGGACCAGGCGCTGCTCCAGGTTGGCGATCTGCACGGTGGCCAGCGAGCGGTTGGCGATGGAAACCTTGACCCGGCACAGGCGGCCCTGGGCGAAGTGCTCGGCGTGAGTGCCGGTGATCCACTCGATACCGCAGGTCAGGCCCTGCACGGTGAACGTCGCGGGCCCACTGAGCACGTCCGGGGCCTTGACCGGTATCTCCCACTCGCGCATGGTCATCTTCAGCGGCTTGTCCTTCTCCGGCCAGTACAGCGCCGCGGCGCCCGCGGCCAGCCCCGCGCCGATCAGCAGCCCGAGCACGAACCCGATCGCGATCCACTGCCGAATCCGCCGCCGGCACCGGAGTTGCCCGACCACCTCGCCGCGTAACTCCCCTACCTTGCGCCCCACCACACCCATCCGTCGCCCCCGTCCGTGCGTCCAAGGCCGCATCGTATGGGCGCGCTCCCACCCTTGACGAGAGATATCCGCGCCGAGCCCGGTTCACTCCTTCGGGGCGCGGCCGTGCTCGATCAGGGTGGCCGCCGCGCGGATGATGGCGGTGTCGAGCGGGGCGAGCGGGGTGGGAATCGCGTTTTCGGTGGGCGGGACGAACCAGACCAGGGACCCGGTCTCACCGCGCGGCGGCGGGAAGGTGACCCACGCCCCCAGGCCGTGCCGACTGGGGCCGCGGTGGTCGCGCAGACGCGTGCGGGCCGGCGAGGTGACCGGGACCAGGAAGCCCATCTTGGCGCAGCGCCGGTCGTGGATCACCGGCCCGACCCGAACTCCCGCGGCCCGCAGGTGCTTCACCACCTCCCGCCCCAACCGCGCATCGATCTCGATCACGTCGAAGGTCTGCCCGGCTGCGACCAGGCGCGGAGCGTACGGATTGCCGGCCGAGCCGGCGGAGTCGGTCATGGCACTGCACACCTTCATCGGGTCGTGGCGGACCCCCGCGAACTCCATCCCAACCCGTCGGACCCGACCGTGGGTGCCACACGCACGAGTTGATGCACTTCCGTCACCTGTTCGGCCCATCCGAAACCGAAAGGCCCACCGAGACCCGTCGGTCGGCGTACGGCTCGCGGTAGGGATCGACCAGGTTCCGCCGACGAAGCGCACCCGGGTCACCGGGAGTCGTCGGCGGGCCGGCGATGGGCCGGGCTACGGCGTGCGGCCTGCCTGGACCAGGCCCGATTCGTAGGCGAAGACGACCGCCTGGGCGCGGTCGCGGACGCCGAGTTTGGCGAAGAGGCCGGTGGCGTGGTTCTTGACGGTCTGCACGCCGATGCTCATCGCCTGGGCGATCTCGGCGTTGTCCAGGCCCGCCGCGATCGACCGCAGCACCTCCACCTCGCGCGGGGTCAGGTCGCGCAACGCGGTCGTCGAGGGTTGCGGGGCCGAGGGGGCCTTGACGAAGGACTCGATCAGCCGGGTCAACAACCTCGGCGCGACCGCGGCCTCGCCCAGGTGCACGGTGTAGACCGCCGCGATCAGGTCCTCGGGCGAGACGTCCTTGGGCAGGAAGCCGATCGCGCCCGCACGCAGCGCGCCGATCACGTACTCGTCCATGTCGAACGTGCTCAGCGCGAGCACCCGGCACTCGGGCAGTTCCTCGGTCAGCCGCGCGGTGGCCTTGACGCCGTCCAGCACCGGCATCCGGATGTCCATCAGGATCACGTTCGGGCGCAGCCGGTGCGCCTCCTCGATCGCCTGGGCGCCGTCGCCCACCTCGCCGATCACCTCGATGCCGGGGTCGGAGCGCAGGATCAGGGCCAGCCCCCGACGTACGAGCGGTTGATCATCCGCGAGCAGCACGGTGATCGGGGATGCGTCCACGCTCATCTGGGTTCCGGTCCTCTCCTGGTTCCATCGGCGGCAGCGGCACGAGCGCGACCACGCGGTACCCGCCGCCGGGTCGCCTGCCCGCCTCCAGCGTGCCGCCATGTACGGCGACGCGCTCGCGCATACCCAGGAGACCGTACCCGCCGCCGGGCATCGTCGGCCCACCGCCGTCGCCGTCGTCGCAGATCTCCACCACGACCCGGTCCGATCCGTACTCCAGCCGCACGAAGGCGCGCGCGTCGCCCGCGTGTTTGCGCGCGTTGGTCAGCGCCTCCTGCACGATCCGGTACAACGTGAGCGCGGTGGCCGGCGACAGCGCCCGCGGCTCGCCGAGTTCCTCGTACTCGACGGGCAGACCGGCCGCGCGCGACTCGGTGATCAACCGGTCGATCTGTTCGATGCCGGGCTGCGGCTCCGCGGGCGCCTCCTCGGCGACGTCCGTGCCGCGCAGCACGCACAACAACTGGCGCATCTCGTGCAGCGCCGTGCGGCCGGACGACTCCAGCGTGACCAGCGCACCCCGGGCGGTCTGCGGATCGTGGGCCAGGGTGGCCCGCGCGCCGCCGGACAGCAGATACATCGTGGTGATGTGGTGCGCCACGATGTCGTGCAGTTCGCGGGCGATCCGCCGGCGCTCCTCGGTCACCGCCCGGTCCGCCAACAGTTGTCGGTTCTGCTCCAGCTGGTCCCGCCACCGGCGCACGCCGATGCCGGCCGCGCTCGCGACACAGATCGCGAGCAGGTAGGTGAGCATCGCCGTCGGCAGCGACCAGCCGATCCGAACGCTGCCCGCCACCTGACTCGCCCACGTCGCCGCACCGGCGACGGCGACCACCCGCGGGGGTCGGTAGCGGGCCACCGAGTACAGCCCGACCGTGATGGACAGGCCGAAGTTGTACGTGGTCGGCGGGACCGTGACGACCAGCGCCAGGTACGACGCGGCCACCGCGAGCAGCACCTGCACCGGATACCGGCGGCGCCCGATCGTCGCCGCGCCGCCCGCCACGAGCAGCAGCAGCGCGAGCACGATCGCCCGCGGCCCGCGGTCGTGATCGGCCGCCAGGAACGAGGCGACGTCGGCCGCGGCGCAGCCGAGCGCGATCAGCAGGTCGTCGCGCCGCCGCGGGAAGACCCGGCGCCCGTCCGCCGCACCGCGATGGTCGACGCCCATCCGCAGACCTCCTTCGTGGTTCCGCATGGTTCGTATCGACCCATTCCATCCTCTGCGCCCCCTTTCCTGAACCTCATCGAAGACGATCCCCGGCCCCGGACCCCAGTCCTGGTTGCGCGGTACTCCCGGACCGAGGTCCCGGTCCACAGCCGTTCCCGCGGTCGATGTCCGCAGGGGGGTGCGCGTGATGACCTTGAGTCAATCCGGAGTTCCCGTATCGAGCTCCCGCGTTTCGACCCGTCGGCGGAGAAGGAAAATGATCCGTAGAACAACCGCGTTCGCCACTCGTCATCGATGGATGACCATTATCGTCTGGGCGGTATTCGGTCTCGCCCTGACCGCCGTCGGGCAACCATTGATGAACAGCGTCACCGATTCTTCGACCGGCGACTTCCTGCCGAAGAAATACGACTCGGCAGCGGCTCTCCAGATCGCCGAGAAGAAGTTCGACGAAAAGCCGGACCCGAATATGGTGACCGTGCTGGTGGCCCGTGCGGACGGCGCCAAGATCGGCCCGGCGGACCAGAAGAAGGTCGCCGACACCGCGGCGGCGCTGGCCGGGAAGAAGATCGAGGCGGAGCCGGAGCAGTTCGCCAAGGACTTCTCGCAGACCCCGCGCTACACCCCCGGGGTGGTGGCTCCGGACGGGACGTTCCAGCTCGTCTCGATGTCCTTGAGCGGCAATATGAACGACGTCGGTCTCCAGGACGTCTATCGGGATGCCCGTGATCTGGCGAAGACCGATTACGAGGCCGCCGGATTCCGGATCGGATTCACCGGTGGTCTCGCGACCACGATCGACAACATGGACGAGACGGAGGACACCGAGGCCCTCGTCGGCATGTTGACGATGGGTCTGATCATCCTGCTGAACGTGGTGGTCTTCCGCAGTGTCCTGGCCGCTCTGTTGCCGCTGCTCGCGGTGACGATGATCGGCGGTGTGGCCACCGGCGCGGTGGCCGGCAGCGCGAAGCTGTTGGACATCAAGCTGGACCCGTCCGTGCCGTCGCTGATCACCGTGGTGCTCCTGGGTATCGGCATCGACTACTTCCTGTTCCTGATGTTCCGCTTCCGCGAGCAACTGCGCGCCAACCCCGATCAGGACAAGCGCGAGGCCGCCAGGATCACCGCCGGCAAGGTGGGCAACGCGATCACCTGCGCGGCGCTGACCATCGTGGCGGCGTTCGCCACCCTGGGCATCGCCAGCTTCGGTCAGTTCAAGGTGCTCGGCCCGGCCATCGCGGTCTCGGTGCTGGTGGCCCTGCTCGGCAGCCTGACCCTGATGCCCGCGCTGCTCGCGGTCACCGGTCGTGGGATGTTCTGGCCGGCCCGGGCCTGGAAGAAGGAGCGCCCGGCGGGCTTCGCCGCCCGACTGGGTGAGCAGGTCAGCGCCCGTCCGGTGCGCTGCCTGGTCGGCAGCCTGGTCCTGCTGGGCGCGCTCGGCGCCGGTGTGGTCGGCGTCAAGATGAGCTACGACCAGGAGGGGCAGCCCACCACCAACGCGACCAGGACCGCCGACGAGATCTCCCGCTCGCTCCCGGCGGGCGTGTCCGACCCGCACACCGTCTACGTGCAGACCAAGGCCGGCGGCAAGCTCGACGCCCGCTCGCTGACCGGGCTGACCGGTGCGCTGGGCAAGGTCGAGGGTGTCGGCCAGGTCGCCAAGCCGATCCTCAACCCGGACGGTTCGGCCGCTCGGATCGATGTGTTCCTGGCCGCGAAGGCCGACTCGCAGAAGGCGCGTGACCTGATCACCGGCCCGGTCCGGGGCACCATCGCGAAGAACACCCCGGCCGGCGCCGAGGCGCACATCACCGGAACGGCGGCGATCTTCGCCGACGTGTCGGCCTCGGTGAACAAGGACCTCAAGCTGGTCTTCCCGGTGGCTGCGATCCTGATCGCGCTGATCCTGTTCCTGTTGCTGCGCTCGCTGCTGGCGCCGCTCGTGCTGATGCTCGCGGTCGGATTGGGCTTCGTGGCCACCCTGGGCGCCGGCACGCTGGTCTTCCAGCACATGATCGGCCGGCCCGGTGTCTCCTTCACCCTGCCGCTGGTGTTGTTCCTGTTCGTGGTCGCGCTGGGCACCGACTACAACATCCTGATGAGCGACCGGCTCCGTGAGGAGATGGACAAGCCCATCCCGGCCCGCAAGGCGGTGGCCAAGGCGGTCGAGCACACCGCGCCCGCGATCGCCACGGCCGGACTCGTCCTGGCCGGCTCGTTCGCCAGCCTGGCGGCCAGCCCCGCGACCGCCGAGATCGGCTTCGCCACCGCGGTGGGCATCCTGCTCTCCTCGATGTTGCTCTCCGTCGTCCTGGTGCCCTCGATCGCCGCGATCCTGGGCCGGGGCCTGTGGTGGCCGCGCCGAGGCGGCAAGAACAAAGGGCACGGCGGCGGGACGGGCACGCCCGAGGCGTACGACCACCAGGACCGCACGCTGGTGACCGAGCCGCAGATGGCCGGCGGCTACGGGCCCACGCCGTACCAGGGACAGCAGAACTACCAGGCGCAGCAGCCCTACCCCGGGCAGCAGCCGTACCCGGGACAGCAGCCCTACCCCGGGCAGCCGTACCCGCAGCACTACCGCCCGGACCAGCCGCACGGCTGACCGAGCCGCGGGCTCGCCCCCGCAACGCGACACCCGACCCGAAGGGGGCGGCGCCGGTGACCCGGCACCGCCCCCTTCGGGCGTACACGTCCCGCGATGCGGGGCGAAGGAACGATCGAGCCGATCAGCTCGCCGCCGTCCAGCCCGCCCAGTCCATCGACCAACCGCTCCAGCCGTTGTCGGCGGCGATCACCTTGTCGGGCGAGTTGACCACCTCGACCACGTCGCCGATCAGGGATTCCTTGTAGAACCACGCGGCGGCCATGTTCGGGTCGCCGCCGCCCTTGACGTCCTGCAGGCTCACGCAGCCGTGGCTGGTGTTCTCCTTGCCGAACGGTGGCGGGTCACGCCAGTAGTTGCCGTGCACGTAGGTGCCGCTGACGCTCAGCCGCATGCCGTGCGGCACGTCCTTGATGTCGTACACGCCCTTGCCCAGGCCCACCGTCTGGGAGTCCATGTGCACGGTGGCTTCCTTGGACATGATGGTCATCTTGCCGTTGTACGTGGTGTTCTCCGGGTCGCCCAGGCTGGCCGGCAGCTTCTTGAGCAGCGCGCCGTCCCGGGTGACGGTCAGCGTGTGCGCGCTGTTGTCGGCGACGCTGGTCTGCGCCCGGCCGACGGTGAAGGAGACCTCCTTCTTCTGCTTGCCGTAGACGCCCGGCGAGGTCTGCTTGCCGTCCAGGTCCAGGTGCAGGGTCACCTTCGTGCCGGGCTTCCAGTACTGCTCCGGGCGGAAGTCCAGCCGCTGGTTGCCGAACCAGTGCCCCTTGACCTCGACCGCGGGCTCCGCTGTGACGGTGACGGACCGGTTCACCACCGCCTTGTCCTTGACCGGCTTGGTGAACTCCAGCGAGACGATCATTCCGACGCCGTACGTCTCGTTCGCGTCGATGTTGAACACGCCGTAGTTGGTGTTCTCCGGGGTCAACGTGGTGAACGAGGACTGCAGCGCGGAGACCAGCCCGGCGGCGTCGGTCGCGGTCGCGGACACCGCGTACTTGGTGCCGGTCTGCAGCGCCGCCGAAGGCGCCCAACTGCTCCCGTCCGGCGAGATGACGCCCTCGACCGGCTTGCCGCCCTCGGAGCCGGTCACGGTGACGGCGGTCAGCTTGCCGGCGCCGACACTCACCTTCAGCACGCCGTCGGTGGCCACCGCGGTCGCGCCGTCCTTGGGGACGATGGTCACCACGGCCTGAGAGGTCTTCGGCGCGCCGTCACCGGTGGGCGCCTTGGTCTGGGCGACCGACTCGACTTTGTCGTCCTTCTTGTCCTTCTTCGCGTCCCCGCCGCCGCACGCCCCCGCGCCCAGAAGCGCGACACACACCGCGAGCGCCGGCAGGGCCCTGCGTATCCGTCGTCGCGAGCGAGGTCTCCGTGCACCCGAACCGGATGTCGCCCCTGCTGCCGTGCTGGGCATCGATCTCCCTAAGTCGCCGCTTTACCAGAGGAGATGACGATATTTCCCACCCCCGCCGTTACGAGCCGGCGGTATGAGCTGGATCACCCTCCCCGGTGCGAAACCGTACCCGCGAATCGACCGTCCACGAGTCGACCGTCCGCGAGCCGGATCCCGACGAGCGGACTCGGCGCGCGGATGCCCCGGCCCCCGCCTCACCGCGCCCACGGCCCTGTGACGCGCCTCGGGCCCCGTCGTCCCGAAGGACGGCGGGGCCCGAGGGCGTGGTCACCGCGTCAGCGCAGCGGCATGCCCTCCGGGAAGCCCTCGCTCTCCGGCGGTGCCGCGATCAGGCCGAGTTCGGCCGGGCTCGCGAGCAGCGCGTGGGTCGGCATCACCCGGACGGTGTAGCCGAACGGGCCGGTGCGATCCAGGGCCAGGGAGCCCTCGTAGAACCAGCGGCCGTGCTCGTCCCGTCGACCCGCCTTCAGCGGCGCGACCGTCGCCTCCACGATCCGGTCCGAGTCGTCGACCCGACCGTGCACGACCTGGACCTCGACGTCGACGGGCGCGAGTTCGCCCAGCGAGACGAAGACCCGCAGGTTCAGCGTGTTGCCGACCTCGGGGGCGTCCCCTATCCCGCCCGACTCCACGTGATCGACCCGTACGCCGGCCCAGGACCGCCGCACGTGTGCCTTCCACTCGGCCAACTCCCGCGCGGCCGACCCGATGATCGCCCGACCGGCGGACGCCGCCGGCGCGTACAGCACGTCGACGTAGTCCTTGACCATCCTGTCCGCGAGCACCTTCGGGCCGAGCGTGGACAGCGTGTGCCGGACCATTTCCAGCCATCGGGTCGGCAGGCCCTCGGGCCCCCGATCGTAGAACCGGGCCGCGACCGAGTTCTCGATCAGGTCGTACAGCGCCGCCGCCTCCAGGTCGTCCCGACGGTCGACGTCGGTGATCCCGTCGGCGGTCGGGATCGCCCACCCGTTCGAGCCGTCGTACCACTCGTCCCACCACCCGTCCAGGATGGACAGGTTCAGGCAGCCGTTCAGAGCGGCCTTCATCCCGGAGGTGCCGCACGCCTCCAGCGGGCGCAGCGGGTTGTTCAGCCACACGTCGCACCCGGGGTACAGGTGCTGGGCCATCGCGATGTCGTAGTCCGGCAGGAACACGATCCGGTGCCGCACGTCCTCGCGGTCGGCGAACCGCACCAGCTCCTGGATCAGCCGTTTGCCACCCTCGTCGGCCGGGTGCGCCTTGCCCGCGATCACGATCTGCACCGGCCGCTCGGGGTGCAGCAACATCCCGCGCAGTCTGGCCGGATCCCGCAACATCAGGGTGAGTCGTTTGTACGACGGCACCCGCCGGGCGAACCCGATGGTCAGCACGTCCGGATCGAGCACCTGCTCGATCCAGCCCAATTCCGCGTCGCCCGCGCCACGTTGCTTCCAGGACGCGTGCAGCCGCAGGCGGGCCTCGGTGACCAGCTTCGCGCGCAGCGCCCGGCGCAGCTCCCAGAGCGAGCCCGGCGACAACCGGTCGATCGCCGCCCAGGCCGAGGGATCCTCGGTGAGTTCGACGCCGGTTTCGCGGGCCGCCAGGTCGAGCACGTCGGCATCCACCCACGTGGGCGCGTGTACGCCGTTCGTGATCGAGGTAATCGGTACCTCGGTGGTGTCGAAGCCCGGCCACAGGCCGTCGAACATGCCCCGGCTGACCCGTCCGTGCAACTTGCTCACGCCATTGGCCCGTTGGGCGAGCCGCAGCCCCATCACGGCCATGTTGAACACGCCCGGGTCGCCGTCCGGGTAGGTCTCCGCGCCCAGCGCGAGGACCCGGTCCACCGGAACCCCCGGACAAGCGAGGTCGCCGCCGAAATGTCGCTGGATCTGGTCGCGTCCGAACCGGTCGATGCCGGCCGGAACGGGCGTGTGCGTGGTGAACACCGTGCCCGCCCGGACGGCTTCCAGGGCCGCGTCGAAATCCGACCCCTCGGCCTGGGTGAACTCGCGGATCCGCTCGATGCCCAGGAAGCCGGCGTGGCCCTCGTTGGTGTGGAAGACCTCGGGTGCCGGATGACCGGTGATCTCGCAAAAAGCCCGCAAAGCCCGCACCCCGCCGATGCCCAGCAGCATCTCCTGATGCAAGCGATGTTCGCTCGTGCCGCCGTACAGCCGGTCGGTCACCTCGCGTTCGGCGGGCTCGTTCTCCTCGATGTCCGAGTCCAACAGGAGCAGTGGCACCCGACCGACCTGGGCCTTCCAGATCCGCGCGTGCAACTCACCCGTCGGGAGTCCGATAACCACCCGTGCGGGTGCACCGTCGGCACCCCGAAGGAGGGTCAGTGGCAACTCGTTGGGGTCCAGCAGGGGATAGCGCTCCTGCTGCCAACCGTCCCGGGAGAGGGACTGCCGGAAGTACCCGTGGCGGTACATCAGGCCGACACCCACGATCGGCACACCCAGGTCGCTGGCGGCCTTGAGGTGGTCTCCCGCGAGGATGCCCAAACCGCCGCTGTACTGCGGAAGTGCCGCGGTGATGCCGTACTCCGGCGAGAAGTACGCGATCGCCGCCGGCGGCGCATCCGCACTTGTACCGGGCTCCGACAGGGTTTGGTACCAACGAGGTCCGGTCAGGTATTCGTGCAGGTCTTCGGCCGCCACCCGCAGTCGGGCGAGGAAGCGGCGGTCGTCGGCGAGGGCGCCGAGTTTGTCGTTCGGCACGGTGCCGAGCAGGCGGACGGGGTCTCGGCCGACCGAGGCCCAGGTGTCCGGATCGATCGACTCGAACAGGTCGCGGGTCTCCGCATGCCAGGACCAGCGGAGGTTCATCGCCAGTTCACCCAGTGGCTCCAGCGGAGCGGGCAGAACCGTACGCACGGTGAATCTGCGGATTGCTCTCACGCTGCGACCCTAGCCGGAAGGCGGCAGAACTTGCGACAGTGGATGCAGTGCGCTTGCAAAGCCGGCAAGATCTTGCGGATGGGTCTGGGGGCGTTTTTACACCATATGGACCGTGCCCCGAGCGACTCGATGATCGTTGAACAGCCGGGTCCTTCCGTCCCGCCGTACCGCGGACACACCAGACATCCACCGTCCACGGTCGCGGGCCGGGCCCCACCCGGTCCCCGCCTGGTGGTCGCGTCACGAGCAATGGCCGCCGCGCAGCGGTGAGAGGTGGACCCGAGCGATCCCACCGGTCGCCGCCGGGTCGGTTTTCCGCCACTCCCGGGTCCGGCAATCGGGGAATCGAGTGGGTTTCCGTACGGGTGTATCGCGCGCGATGCGCACGGGATGCCCGTCCGTGGGTACAGGAGTTCGGCATGACCAGTTCGGCTGAGAAGGACCCCGGGGGCGCCCGCGCACCCCGGGCGGGACAGGTCGCGGCCGGCAAGGCCGCGGCACGGAAGACGACCGCCGGGAAGCCGCGGGCCGCCGGGCCCGCGACCACGCCGGCCGCCACATCGGCCGCCCGAACACCGGCGGCCGGCCCGGCCACGACCGAGGCGGGCCCGGTGCGGCCGGAGCAGGCGAACCGCACCACCGCGACCACGGCCGGCACCAAGTCGGCGACGCGGGCCGGGAGATCGGCCAAACCGGTGACGCCGCGCATCGGGCGCATCCCGATCCTCGACGTCGAACCGGCCGTCGACGGCGGCACCCGACCGGCCCGGGCGGTCCCGGGCGAGACGTTCCACGTGGGCGCCACGGTCTTTCGCGAGGGGCACGACGCGGTGGCCGCGAACGTCGTCCTGCGCGACCCGCGCGGGCGGCCGGGCCCGCTCACCCCGATGCTCCCGGGCGCGCCCGGGACCGACCGGGTGCACGCGAGCGTCACGCCGACCACCGAGGGCCTGTGGTCCTACGCGGTCGAGGCGTGGGGCGACCCGATCGCCACGTGGCGGCATGCGGCCGGCATCAAGGTCCCGGCCGGCCTGGAGGTCGAGCTGATGCTGGAGGAGGGCGCGCAGTTGCTGGAGCGGGCCGCCGCCGGCGTGCCCAAGAAGGACGGCCTGCGGGCGATCGTGCTGGCCGCGGTGGACGCGGTCCGAGACGACACGCGCAGCCCCGCCGCGCGGTTGGCCGCGGCCCGTTCCGCCGCGCTGGACGAGGTGTTGGGCAGTCATCCGCTGCGCGAGTTGCTCACCACGTCGGCCCGCTATCCGCTGCGTGTCGAGCGCGAGCGCGCGCTGTACGGCGCGTGGTACGAGTTCTTCCCGCGCTCCGAGGGCGCGGTGGTGGACCCGACCGGCAAGCACCCGCCGCGCAGCGGCACCTTCCGGACCGCGATGGAACGCCTGCCGCAGATCGCCGCAATGGGCTTCGACGTGGTCTACCTGCCACCGATTCACCCGATCGGGGACGCGTTCCGCAAGGGGCCCAACAACACGCTCGACGCCGGTGAGCACGATCCCGGCTCGCCGTGGGCGATCGGCTCGCCCGCGGGCGGTCACGACGCGATCCACCCCGAACTGGGCACGATCGAGGACTTCGACGCGTTCGTGGCCCGGGCCGGCGAACTGCGGATGGAGGTCGCGCTGGACTTCGCGCTCCAGGTCTCCCCCGACCACCCGTGGGTCGCCAAGCACCCGGAGTGGTTCCGGCACCGCGCCGACGGCACCATCGCCTACGCGGAGAACCCGCCCAAGAAGTACCAGGACATCTACCCGATCGACTTCGACACCGACTTCGAGGGTCTGGTCGCCGAGACGTTGCGGGTGTTGCGGCACTGGATGGCGCACGGCGTGCGGATCTTCCGGGTGGACAACCCGCACACCAAGCCGGTGGCGTTCTGGGAACAGGTGATCGCCACGATCAACGCGAGCGATCCGGACGTGCTCTTCCTGGCCGAGGCGTTCACCCGACCGGCGATGATGCGCACCCTGGCCAAGGTCGGCTTCCAGCAGTCCTACACGTACTTCACCTGGCGCAACGGCAAGGACGAACTTCAGGAGTACCTCACCGAGTTGACCACCGGCGAGGCGTCCGCCTACATGCGGCCGAACTTCTTCGTGAACACGCCCGACATCCTGCACGCCTACCTTCAGTACGGCGGGCCGGCCGCGTTTCGGATCCGGGCCCTGCTGGCCGCCACGCTGTCCCCTTCGTGGGGGGTCTATTCGGGCTTCGAGTTGTACGAGGACCTGGCGGTCAAGGCCGGCAGCGAGGAGTACCACGACTCGGAGAAGTACCAGTTGCGCCCGCGCGACTGGGCCGGCGCCGAACGCGAGGGCCGCTCGCTGGCGCCGTACCTGACCACGCTGAACCGGATGCGCCGACGCCACCCGAGTCTGCAACATCTGCGAAACCTAACCTTCCATCATGTGGACGACGATGCGGTCATGGCCTACTCCAAGCGCACCCGTGTGGGTGACGTCGACGACCTGGTCCTGGTCGTGGTGAACCTGGATCCGCACCACACGCACGAGGCGACCGTCGCGCTGGACCTGCCCGCCCTGGGGCTGGACTGGCAGGACACCTTCGCGGTGCAGGACGAGTTCACCGGAGCCGGTTATCGCTGGGGTCGGCACAACTACGTGCGGCTGGATCCCGCGCACGAGCCCGCGCATCTCTTCTCGGTCCGGAGGAACAGCCCGTGATCGTCAACGAACCCGTCCGCGACACCTTCGACGACACCCCGTCGCGGGATCGCGATCCCCTGTGGTTCAAGCGAGCCGTCTTCTACGAGGTTCTCGTGCGGTCCTTCCAGGACAGCAACGGGGACGGGGTGGGCGACCTGAAGGGCCTGACCCAGAAGCTGGACTACCTCCAGTGGCTGGGCGTCGACTGCCTGTGGTTGCCGCCGTTCTTCGCCTCGCCGCTGCGCGACGGCGGCTACGACGTGGCGGACTACACCGCGGTGCTGCCCGAGTTCGGCGACCTCGCGGACTTCGTCGAGTTCGTCGACTCGGCGCACAAGCGCGGCATGCGGGTGGTGATCGACTTCGTGATGAACCATACGAGCGATCAACACATGTGGTTCCAGGAGTCGCGGAACAACCCGGACGGGCCGTACGGCGACTACTACATGTGGGCCGACGACGACAAGGCGTACGGCGACGCCCGGATCATCTTCGTCGACACCGAGTCGTCCAACTGGACCTACGACCCGGTGCGCAAGCAGTACTTCTTCCACCGCTTCTTCGGCCACCAGCCCGATCTCAACTACGAGAACCCGCGGGTACAGGAGGAGATGCTCGCCGGGCTGCGGTTCTGGCTGGACCTGGGCATCGACGGGTTCCGGCTGGACGCGGTGCCGTACCTGTTCGCGCAGGAGGGCACCAACTGCGAGAACCTGCCCGCCACCCACGAGTTCCTCAAGCGGGTGCGCAAGGAGATCGACGACAAGTATCCGGACACCGTGCTCCTGGCCGAGGCCAACCAGTGGCCCGAGGACGTGGTGGACTACTTCGGCGACGGCGACGAATGCCACATGGCGTTCCACTTCCCGGTGATGCCGCGCATCTTCATGGCGGTGCGCCGCGAATCTCGCTACCCGGTCTCGGAGATCCTGGCCGGCACGCCGTCCATCCCGAACAACTGCCAATGGGGCATCTTCCTCCGCAACCACGACGAGCTCACCCTCGAAATGGTCACGGACGAGGAACGCGACTACATGTACAAGGAGTACGCGAAGGACCCGCGCATGCGGGCCAACGTGGGCATCCGCCGTCGGCTCGCGCCGTTGCTGGACAACGACCGCAACCAGATCGAGCTGTTCACGGCGCTGCTGCTGTCGCTGCCGGGCTCGCCCGTCCTGTACTACGGCGACGAGATCGGCATGGGGGACAACATCTGGCTCGGCGACCGCGACGGTGTGCGCACGCCGATGCAGTGGACCCCGGATCGCAACGCGGGCTTCTCCACGTGCGACCCGGGTCGGCTGTACCTGCCGAACATCATGGACCCGGTCTACGGCTACCAGGTCACCAACGTCGAGGCACAGATGTCCAACGCCTCGTCGCTGCTGCACTGGACCCGCCGGATGATCGAGGTCCGCAAGCAGAACCCGGCCTTCGGGCTCGGTGTGTACAACGAGCTGACCTCGTCCAATCCCAGCGTGCTGGCGTTCCTTCGCGAATACGAGGACGACATCGTGCTGTGTGTTCACAACTTCTCGCGCTTCGCCCAGCCCACCGAGTTGGACCTGCGGCAGTTCGAGACGTACGAACCGGTCGAGCTGCTCGGGGGGGTGACGTTCCCGGCGATCGGTGAGCTGCCGTATCTGCTCACCCTCGCGGGGCACGGTTTCTATTGGTTCCGCCTCACCCGTGGAGAAATGACGCTGTGACGGATTCCACCCGACCCCACGATCCGACTGCCTCCGCCGTGATCGCTCTGCTGCGCGACTGGCTGCCGCAGCAGAGATGGTTCGCCGGCAAGGGCCGGCCTCTTCGTGGGGCCGGCGTGGTCCACAGCCTCGAAGTGGTCTCCGGCGATCCCGCGCTGCACCACATGTTGCTGCGGGTCGACCACGGCGGCACGCCCGAGCACTACCAACTCCTGCTGGGGGTCCGCGAGACCCTGCCGGGCCGACTCACGCACGCGGTGATCGGCCGGCTGCCCAACGGCAACAGCCTCTACGACGCGGTGCACGACGCGGAACTGACCCGGTGGTTGCCGGAACGGTTCGTCGCGGCGGACACCGCAGGCCCACTGGGCTTCCACCGCCCCGGCGCGCAGGCCCCCGACCCCGAGCACGTCGGGCTGGTGATCGGCGCCGAGCAGTCGAACACGTCGATCATCTTCGGCGACGACGTGATCCTCAAGCTGTTCCGCCGCGTGGTGCCCGGGGTCAACCCGGACCTGGAGGTCTCGCTCGCGCTGGCGGGCGCGGGTTCGCGGCGGATCCCCGCGCCGATCGCGTGGTTCGACATGCCGTTCCCGGACGCGGACGCCGAGCCGACCACGCTCGGCCTGCTCCAGGAATACCTGCGCACCGGCACCGACGGATGGGAGCTGGCCAAGACCTCGGTACGCGACCTGTACGCCGGCCAGGAGGTGCGCGGCGCCGGTCCGCACGCACACGAGACCGGTGGCGACTTCGCCGGCGAGTCCTTCCGGCTCGGCGCGGCCACCGCCGAGGTGCACGCCGACCTGGCCCGCTCGCTGCCCACGGCGGTGGCGGGCGAGGCGGAGCTGGCCGCGATCGCCCGGGACATGGAGCGCCGGTTGCACGCGGCGGCCGAGGCGGTGCCGGAGCTGGCGCCGTTCACCGACCGGCTGCGCGAGGCGTACCGGGATCTGGAGACGCTGGGCCGGGACGGGCATCCGGTCCCGTTGCAGCGCATCCACGGCGACTTCCACCTCGGCCAGGTGATGCGCACCGCCACCCGGTGGGTGTTGCTCGACTTCGAGGGCGAACCGGCCCGGCCGTTGAGCGAACGGCGCTCGCTGCACTCGCCGCTGCGCGACATCGCGGCGATGTTGCGCTCGTTCGACTACGCGGCCCGGCATCTGCTGGCCGGTGGCAACGGGTTCTGGGGGCGCGGGGCGCCCGCGCCGCACCTGGTGCACCGTGCGGAGGAATGGGCCACCCGCAACCGGGAAGCCTTCTGTGCGGGGTACGCCGACGCGGGCTCGCTCGACCCCCATTCCGAGCCCGTGCTGTTGCGGGCCTTCGAGACCGACAAGGCCGTGTACGAGGTCATGTACGAGTCGGGCAACCGACCCTCGTGGCTACCGGTTCCGATGTCGGCGATCCGGCGCCTGGCCGAGCGTGCGCCGCAGCCGCACTGACGAACCGTCGATTCCCGTTCAGCACCAACGTCTCAGGAGGTCCCATCCGTGACGGCCCGTCAGGACTTCAGCGCGTCACCCGAGGGCGGCGGGGTCACCGGCCGCCCCACCCGGAGTCGGGACAAGCGCCCCCGATCCCGCCCGACCGGCACCCCCGTCGTACCGCCGACCGCCGGCGAGGAGTTGCGCCGCCTGGTGGACGGCGCTCACCACGATCCGCACGCACTGCTCGGCCCGCACCCGAACGTGCCCGGCGTCGACGGCGTGGTGGTGCGGGTGCTGCGGCCGTGGGCCCGCGAGGTGTTCGTGGTCACCGGCGAGCGCCGGGTCGAGCTGACCCACGAGGCGGAGGGCCTGTTCAGCGGCGTCGTGCCGGGTGATCAGGTGCCCGACTATCGGCTGGAGATCCGTTACGAGGGCACCGAACTGCACACGGACGATCCGTACCGGTTCCTGCCCACCCTGGGCGAGTTCGACATACACCTCATCTCCGAGGGCCGGCACGAGCGGCTGTGGGAGGTGCTCGGCGCGCACGTGCGCTCGTACGAGACCCCGAACGGGCCCGTCGCCGGCACCTCGTTCGCGGTCTGGGCCCCGAACGCGCAGGGCGTGCGGGTGGTGGGCGACTTCAACTACTGGGACGGCATCGGGCACCCGATGCGTTCGCTCGGCTCGTCCGGGGTGTGGGAGTTGTTCGTCCCCGACGTCGGCGACGGCACCAAGTACAAGTACGAGATCCTCGGTCGGGACGGGGTGTCCCGGCAAAAGGCCGACCCGCTGGCCTTCGCGACCGAACTGCCGCCCTCGACCGCGTCGGTCGTGCACACCTCGGCCTACTCGTGGTCGGACAAGGAGTGGTTGGAAAAGCGGGCCGGGGTCACCCACCACACCTCGGCGATGAGTGTGTACGAGATCCATCTCGGCTCGTGGCGGCCGGGCCTGAGTTACCTGCAACTCGCCGAGCAGTTGCCCGCCTACGTCACCGAGATGGGCTTCACGCACGTCGAACTGCTGCCGGTGGCCGAACACCCGTACGGGCCGTCCTGGGGCTACCAGGTGTCCTCGTACTACGCGCCCACGTCGCGGTTCGGCAGTCCCGACGAGTTCCGTCACCTGATCGACGCGCTGCACCGCGCGGGCATCGGCGTGCTGGTGGACTGGGTGCCGGCGCACTTCCCCAAGGACGACTGGGCGCTGGCCCGGTTCGACGGGACGCCGCTGTACGAGCACCCTGATCCGCGTCGGGGCGAACATCCCGACTGGGGCACGCTGGTCTTCGACTACGGCCGCAACGAGGTGCGCAACTTCCTGGTCGCCAACGCGGTCTACTGGTGCGAGGAGTTCCACATCGACGGGCTGCGGGTGGACGCGGTCGCCTCGATGCTCTACCTGGACTACTCGCGCGAACACGGCCAGTGGGCGCCCAACCAACACGGCGGCCGGGAGAACCTGGACGCGGTGGCCTTCCTCCAGGAGATGAACGCGACGCTGTACCGGCGGGTGCCGGGCGTGCTCACCATCGCCGAGGAGTCCACCGCGTGGGACGGGGTGACCCGCTCCACCGACGGCGGCGGGCTCGGCTTCGGCTTCAAGTGGAACATGGGCTGGATGCACGACTCGCTGGAGTACATCCAGAAGGAGCCGATCCACCGGCAACATCACCACAACGAGATCACCTTCTCGCTGATGTACGCGTGGAGCGAGAACTACATCCTGCCGATCAGCCACGACGAGGTGGTGCACGGCAAACGCTCGCTGGTGGACAAGATGCCGGGCGACCGCTGGCAGCAGATGGCGAACGTGCGCGCCTACCTGGCCTTCATGTGGGCCCATCCGGGCAAGCAGTTGTTGTTCATGGGCTCGGAATTCGGCCACGGCGCCGAGTGGTCGGAGGCACGCGGCCTGGACTGGTGGTTGCTGGACCACGAGGAGCACCGGGGCATCCAGCGGCTGGTCCGCGACCTCAACACCACGTATCGGGGCAGGTCCGCGCTGTGGACGCAGGACACCCGCCCGGAGGGCTTCTCCTGGATCGACGGCGGGGACGCGGCGTCCAATGTGTTGTCCTTCATCCGACTCGGTGCGGCCGGTGAGCAGTTGCTCTGTGTGTGCAATTTCTCCCCGGTGGTCCGGGAGGACTTCCGGGTGGGTCTGCCGCACGCGGGTCGCTGGCGTGAGGTGCTCAACACCGATGCCGACGGCTACGGCGGCGCGAACGTGGGCAATCAAGGCGAGATCCTGGCCGTCGACGGGGAATGGCAGGGTCGACCGGCCTCCGCGACGATGACGCTGCCCCCACTGGCCACCGTCTGGTTTGTCCCCGAATAACATGTGAAGTACCTTCCGGGGGCCGACGTTCGATCCGGAACGTCGACCCCCGGAAACGTGACACTCCGGCGAATCGTGAATTAGTGTCTTGCCTTCATGCCCCCGGAAGACGTCCTGTCCGGAACCTGCCGGGGACCGTGCGACAGCCAGAGAGACACGGAACACGGGGGTGTTCTCACATGACGGCGGACGCGGGTACGGGATACAAGGCCCTTCCCTCGGACTTCAAGACGGCGGGCAAGGCTTTCACGGACGCGGGAAGGCGCGTCGGTGAGATACGGGCGACGCTCAAGACGTCCATCGAGGGTCTCGGCGAATGCTGGGGCGACGACGATCTCGGCAACGGGTTCGCGAAGGAGTACAAGCCGGCCCGGGACAAGGTGCTCGAAGCGCTCGAAGCACTCGCCAAGGGTCTCGGCGAGATCGGCAAGGGCTTGGACACGTCCGCCGGCAACTACCAGAAGACCGAGGACCACAACCGCGAGAGCTTCGGTGGCAAGGCCTGATGGCGGTCGAAGCGGGGGAAATCGTCGAGAAGGTCCTCGAACTGCTGGTCGGTGTCGACTGGCCGGAGGGCGACGAGGACAAGTGTGAGGCGCTGGGCAACGCGTGGGAACACGCCGCCGGCGAACTCGCCAAGGTCGCGGGGGACCTGGCCGCGGCGGTCAACAAGCTCAACGCCGCCAACGAGGGCAAGGGCATGGAAGCCTTCCTTCGGATGTGGGACAAGCTGAGCAAGGGCGAGAAGGCGTTCTTCCCGGCCCTGGAAGGGGCTTCCAAGGCACTCGGCGGCGCGGCGGACGACACGAGTGACACGATCTACGCCACCAAGATCGAGTTCGTCACGATGGCGACCATCCAGGGCGCGGCCATCCTGGCCCAGATCGCGGCGGCTCCGATCACCCTGGGCATCACCGCCGGAACCGCCGCGGCCTCGACCGCCGCGCTGCGCTTCTCGTTCATGCAGGTGCTGCGCCGGATGCTGGGGCGGATCGAGGCGTCCATGGTGCGCCGACTGCTCAAGAACGTCGCCCTCGAGGCACTCTCCGAGGTGCGCGACGACATCATCTCCCAGTTCATCCACATGACCTGGGGCTCGCAGGACGGCTACTCGATCAAGCAGACCGCGCTGGCCGCGGGCGGCGGCGCGGCCGGCGGCCTGGCCGCGATCGGCGTGAACGGCCTCGGCAAGAAGGTCTTCGGCGAGGGCGCCGACGTGGGCATCAAGGGCGTCACCACCTCGCTGACCTCCAATGTGAGCGCCGAGGTCGCCGGCACGCTGGCCACCGGCGGTCCGGTGAACTGGGAGACCTTCGCCAGTGGTGGCCTGGGCGGTGCGACCGACCACGGCGCGTCCAAGCTCGGCGACCGGGTCAGCGGCGCGTTCAACACCCCCGGCCTCGACCCTTCGGGCCTCGGCGGGCCGAACCTGGGCGGCAACAACGGGCCGGTGACCGGCGGCAACAGAATCGATTCGACGCTCAACCCGGACGGCGGGGGCGGCGGGAACTCCGGGAACGGCGGCGGGGGCGGCGGGTCGAACGGCTCGGGCGGGTCCAACGGAGGCGGCGGCGGGAACGGCGGCGGGTCCAACGGCTCGTCGGGCGGATCGAACGGGGGCGGGGGCGGCAACGGCGGGTCGACCGGGAACGGTGGCCAGAACGGCGGGTCGCACCATTCGTCCGGGAACTCGGGAGACTCCGGGAACTCGGGTGGGAATTCCGGGGGGAACTCCGGGGGGAACTCCGGGAATTCCGGGGGGAACTCGGGCGGGAACTCGGGGAACTCCGGTCAGCACGGGAACTCGGGTGGCAACTCCGGTAGCTCCGGCGGGAATTCCGGCAACTCCGGTGGCGGTGGCGGCAACACGGGCGGGGACTACCGGCCCTCGCACACCCCCGTCGCGACCCAGAACGCCTCGGCCGCGGCGCCGCCGGTGACGGACGCGCCGGCGGGAGTGACCGGCCACAGCGGCGACGCGCCGCGCGGCGTACCGGGCCACGACGGCGGCTCCTCGCAGAACAACTCGTATGTACAGGCGCCGCCGAGCGGCGGTCAGCAGCCGGGTGGCATGCCCGCCGGCGGTACGCCGGGCGGTGGCAACGCGTCGCCGATGGGCGGCTCGGCGACCGTGACCGGCTCCGCCGCCCCGAGTGGTGGTTCGCCGTCCATGGGCGGCGGGCCGACGGGCGGCAGCCCGACCGGCGGCGGGCCTTCCGGCGGCGGCGTGCAGACCACGACGGCGTCCACGAGCACCGCGTCCACCTCGAGCGGTTCGTCCTCGATCGGCTCGCCGTCCTCGTCCACGACGCCGTCGACGTCCGGTCCGAGCACGACGACCAACGTGTCGACGACGAGCACGACGGCTGCGACGACCGCAGCGGCGAGCACAGGTGCGACCACGGCCACAAGTGCGGGCACCGGGACGGGTACCAACCCGGGTACCGGTGCCGGTACGACGTCCAACTCCGGTGCCAACAACGGCACTTCGGCCACCACGAACTCCACCGGTACGCCGACCGCGACCCGACCGACGGGCGCCGCGACGCCGACCACCGGCGGCCCGACCGGCCCGACGCCCGGCTCGACCACTCCGAACTCGGCTTCCTCGAACGGTACTTCGCCGACCACCGGGACGACACCGAGCAACACCTCGCCGGACACGAGCCGCATTCCCGGCCAACGCCAGGACGGCTCGGCCGGCAACACCCCCAACCACGCGACCGACCCGAACGGGAGCACGCCGGACCGGACGCCGGGATCGACGACGGACCCGAACACGGACCCGACGCCGGACCACGACGCGAACCCGACGCCGGAAGGCCACACGGATCCGAACCGGGACGCCCGACCGGACCCGACCGCCGACCCGAAGTCCGACCCGACGCCGGAGAACCGGTCGGACCCGACGCCCGACGCGACCCCGGAGACCCGGCCGGAATCGCGGCCCGAGTCGACGCCCGACCCGACGTCGGACCCGACGACCGACCGGACCTCCGACCCGACGCCCGAGCCCACCTCGGACGCCCGACAGGACCCGACCGGCGACACCACGCCGGAACACCGACAGGATGCCGAGCCGGACCCGGCCGCGGACCCGACGCCGGACACCCGCCAGGATCCGAACCACGACCCGAATCAGGATCCGAACCAGGATCCGAACCGGGACACCAACCTCACCGCCGAGCCGACGATCGCCGGCCCCACCACCGACCCCGCGCGGGACTCCGCGCCGCGTTCGGAGCAGGACGGCACACCGACCCGGGACGGCGGCGGTGTCGGCATCCTGAACCTGACACCGGCCGGCAACCCGACGGGCCCCCGCCCCGGCACACCGGGCAACCCGGATCCGAGCGGTCGGGTCGACAACGCGGTGGGCGGACTCGGCGACCGGATCCGCAACCTCTTCGGCCGAGGCCCGAACACCTCGCCGACCGTCGATCCGAGCACCCGACCGGAGCCGAACACCACCTACGACTCGACTCCGTACGCGAACTCGCCGGCCACGACCGACGCGAACCCGCGGCCCGACCGGCCGGACGCACCACGGAATCCGACCAGTCCGATCGCCGATCGTCCGCAGCTCAACGACGGCCGCCCGCTGTACGAGCCCGGCGGCCTGATGCCGCCGAGCGTGAGCGACCAGTCCGTGCTGAACGTCGCCGTGCCACGCAACGCCGACGGTACGCCGCAGGTGCACCCGGACCCGCGCGACGGCCACTGGTTCGGGCTCCAGAACGACGGCGGCACCCAGGTGCCCGGCCGCGACAACAACTGCGTCGACGCCGTACTGGCCTTCGGCAACACCTGGTTCGGCCGACCGGAGGTGGCCGCGCCGCGCATCCCCGGTGAAACGACCGGCGAGGTCGGCGCCCCGGAGCGGGCCCAGCGCGAGCTCGGCACGAACTGGACCCCGCTCGCCCGGCGCCCGGACGGCAGCACCGACACCGCCGGCGCGTACGGCGACATCGAGGCACGGCTGCGTGACGCGGGGCCGGGCGCGATGACGTACATCGTCACGTCCAGGCCGACCGAGCCGAGGGTGAATCCGGACGGCACCATCGAGACCGGCCAGGTCTCGCACGCGTGGGCCGCGATCAACGTGGACGGCGAAGTCCTGTGGGTCGACCCGCAGTCGGGCGAGGTCATGCCCGAGCCGTATCCGGACCAGAATCGGGTCTGGGCGATCGCGGTGGACGCGAACGCGCAGCCGATCGACATGTCGCTGCCGCCGACCACGCAGTCCGCCGACCCGACCGCGCAACCTGCCCCGCAGTCGAACTCGCAGCAGCCGGAGACCGATTCGGCGCCGCAAACGACGCCCGACCGGGACGCCGGCACGCCCGACACGACCGCCGACCCGACGACCGACCCGGCAGCCGAGCCGACCACCGACCGGGCGACCGAGCCGACCGCCGACTCGCACCGGGACCCGGCCGGCGACACCACGTCGGACGCCACTCCCGACCCGACGTCGGACCCGACGTCGGACCCGGCGCCGGAGACGACACCGCGCACCGACCCGAATGCCGCCGCGGACCCGACGCCGGATCCGACCTCGGATTCCGACCTCGACCCCGCCCGGGACCCGGCTCCGGACCAGGACGCGAGCCCGACGCCGGATGGGCGCACCGATGCCACGCCGGACCCGACGCACCCGGACACCACCCCCGACCAAACGGTCGACCGGACGCCGGAGCAGACCGCCGACCCGACGCCGGACGGACACACCGATCCGACCTCGGACCAGGACACCTCCCCGAACCCCGACCCGGCCTCGGACCAGGACACCTCCCCCAACCCCGCCCCCGCCGGGCAGCCGGACCTGGCCTCGCATCCGACCCCGGACGCGACACCCACCCCGGCTCGGGACGGCAACGGCGACACCACCGTCGACCCGACCCCGCAGCCGGGCGGACCGGTCACCACGACGACGCCCGGCGCGGCGGTGCGGCCGAATCAGGCCGGCCCGTTCCGCAACACGATCCAGCGTCTCGGCGACCGGATGCGCGGCCTGGTCGGTCGCGGCCCGAACGTCCCGACCGGCCCGAACCACACCGGTCCGACGGCTCCCCCGCCGCACCAGCCCGGCCCGTACAACCAGAACCACAACGGGCCGTCCCCCTACAACGGGACGCCGTACGGCAACGCGCCGGTCGCGAACAACCCGTACGCGCAGCCGATGCCGCACCACGCCCCACCGGCCGCCCCGGCCAGTCCGATCGCGAACCGCCCACCGCTGTCCGCGGGGCGACCGTTCAACCAGCCCGGCGGCCTGCTTCCGCCCAACTGGAGCGACGCCGCAGCGCTGAACAACGCGGTGCCGCGCAACCCGGACGGCACCCCGGTCGTGCACCCGGACCCGCGCAACGGTCGGTGGTTCCGGCTGCAGAACGACGGCGGGATCCAGGTGCCCGGCCGCAACATCAACTGCCTGGACGGTGTCCTGGCGTTCGGCCGCACCTGGTTCGGGCGACCGGAGGTGTCCGCGGCCCGCATGCCGGGCGAGAACACCGGTGAAACCGACGGCATGGCGCGCGCTGGGCAGGAGACGAACGCGCCGTGGAGCCGACTGGGCGTCAACCCGGACGGCTCGAACAACCCGGCCGCCGGTTTCGCCGAGTTGGAGGCGGCGTTGCGGGCCTCGGGCCCCGGCTCGATCTCCTACATCGTCACCGAGTGGCCGGACCGCAACGAGGTCCAGCCGGACGGCTCGGTCAAGGTCGTGCGGAGTTCGCATGCCTGGGCCGCGGTCAACATCGGCGGCCACGTCCTCTACGTCGACCCGCAGACGGGCCAGACCAGCGACTTCCCGCAGCCGAACGCGACCAGCGTCTACGCCATCACGCTGGACCCGAACGCCCAGCCGATCTCGATGACGGCCCCGCCGGTCACTCAGCCCGTCGCTCCGCCACCTCCGCCGGCACCGCCGCTGCCGCACCACCAGCAGCAGCAACCCCCGGTCAACCCGTACAACCAGCACCCGGTGCAGCCCAACCCGTACCAGCAGCAGCCCCCGGTCCAGCCGAGCCCGTACACCCAGCAGCAGCCGGGCCCGTACGCACAACCGCACCACCAGCAGCCGGTCCAAACGAACCCCTACAACCAGCAGCCGGTGCAGCCGACCCCGTACACCCAGCACCAGCAGCAACAACCGGGGCCGTACAACCAGCAACCGCCGCACCAGCCCGCTCCCCACCAGCAGACACCGGTACAGCCAAACCCGTACAACCAGCAGCAACAGCCGGGCCCGTATGCACAACCGCACCACCAGCAGCCGGTCCAAACGAACCCGTACAACCAGCAACCGGTGCAGCCGACTCCGTACAACCAGCCGCACCAGCCCGCTCCCCACCACCAGGCCCCGGTACAGCCGAACCCGTACAACCAGCCGCCCCAGCAACCGGGGCCCTACAACCAACCCGGCCCGCACCAGCAGCAGCCGGTCCAGAACAACCCGTACAACCAGCAACCGGTCCACCCGGCCCCGCACAACCCACCACCGGTGCAGCCCGCGCCGCACCAGCAACAACCGTTCCAGACCGGCCCGGTCCACCCGGCCCCGCACAACCCACCGCCGGTCCAGCCCGCGCCGCACCAGCAACAGCCCTTCCAGACCGGCCCGGTCCACCCCGCGCCCGGCGATCTGCCGACGAACGTCACGGGGCCGATGCCGGGTTCGCTGCCGAACCCGACCGGGCCCGGCAACAACCCGAATCCGGCGACGAACCCGGCCGCGACGCCGGCCACCCCGCCGCCGCCGAGGCACGCCCAGAACAACCCGCCGGCTCCGATCGACACCACGCCACCGCTGGTGTCGCCGATGCGCCCCAACCCGAGGCCGCTCGGCGAGCCCGCGACCACGGCGAGCCCGACCGGCGACCGGCCGACCACGCACGACGGTCGGCGCGACGACATCGAGCGCGAGGTCGCGGCCTTCATGGCGACCCGGCCGGCGGCGGAGAGCTTCGACCCCAACGCCGCGGCGAACCCCAACCCCACACCGGCTCCGAGCAACGGCACGCCCCCGAGCAATCCGAACCCGCCGAAGCCCGACGACGTCCGCGGCGGCCAGTCGCCGTACGACCTCGCCGCCCCGCGCGATCCGTCCTTCATGGCGGACCGCGCGGACCTGACCTGGGACACCCATCGTGGTGACGCCGAGTTCGAGATGCCGCAGAGCGTGCGCTCGGACAACCCGCACCCGGACACCGGCGCACCGCCGCGGACCAACCTCAACCGGGCCAAGCTCCTGCGCATGTTCGACGGCAACGGCATCGACGCGTTGGTCAACCACCCGACGCCCGAGGACCTCACCAGTGCCGAGCGGCAGGCCCGGGACGAGTTCGACCGACTGTTGCGCGGGGACAACGGGGAGCTGCTGACCGGAGCCGACCTGGACGCGCGCCGTGCCGAGTTGGCGACGCGTGGCCGGGTCATGACCGGCGCACCTCGCTACCCGATCAACTCGGGGTACGCGGGCCAGATCGTGCACTTCGCAAGCCCGACGCTGGCCAACCACTTCCCCGACGGCGTCTATATCAATCTCCAGGGTTATCCGGACTTCACCCCCTACGCGGTGCGCACGATCAATCTTCCGCACACCGTCGTCACTCCGCCCGAGCGCAGCAGTTTCCCGCCCGGCCCGGACGGCACCAAGAAATTCAAGGAAGCCCGCGCGGAAGCGAACGACGAACAGCGCAAGCTGGATATTCGCCAGGGCAATGCGGAGTTCCGGAACGATCCGATGTGGAACGGCGTGCGATCCGGCCGCACCGCGCCGGGTTACGTCTGGCACCACGTCGAGGGCACACGAACCATGATGCTCATACCGTTCGCAGTACACTACGCGGTGAAACATCACGGCGGGATCGCCAGTGCCATGGCCCCCACCCCCTCGACCAATACCTCGACCGGCAACCCTGGAGCACAACCGTGACCGTCGAATTGACGCCGCGAGGAACACTCTCGGAAGAAGCCCTGCGCGAACTCGAAGCAAAACTCGGGTTCGCCCTGCCGGCCGAGTATCGGGCCTGGCTGGCCGCGACCAACGGCGCCGATTTCCCGGTCGCCGCCCAGCTCATGCCGCGCGGCCTGGACCCCGAGGACGATCTCTACGGCTATCGGACCGGCGGTGACCCGCACACCGAGTTGCTCTATGCGCACGGCTATTGCCGGGACGTACTCACCCTGGATTATCTGCCGGTCACCCGACTCACCACCGGAATGGTGGCGATCAAGGTCACCGAGCCGGAATCCGGCTCCCTCTGGTATTGGAGCGAATCGACGCTCGACACCGACGAGGAATACACCCCGGAATACATCTCGGCCAACAATCTGCGCAAGGTGGCCGATACGTTCGCCCAATTCCTGGAGCTGTGGGAGATCGATCCGACCTCCCCGTTCCTGGATCCCGAATTCTGAGGTGGGAGCGATGACACCCGACCCCGCCTCGACGGAATACCGGACGGACACGAAGGAGAGGACCGCGGCATGACCGACACCGGCACCGAGCACGGCGGCTCTCCGGCCGCCGAATTCGCGGGTTCGATCGTCGATTTCGGCCGCACGTCGCGCAGCCGGGTATACCCGGACGGTATCTTCGTCGACCTGTACGGATTCCCGGACTTCCTGCCGTACGCGCGAGCGGTGATCGAGACCGGCCCGGTACCGCCGGGCCTGGGCATCGACGAGGCCCGGGTCACCGACGTGATCGCCGCCAATCTCGCGACGGCCGGCGCCGGCGACCCGCTGTACGCCGACCTGGTCGAGACCGCGACCCCGCGCGGGTGGACCTGGCACCACGCGCCGCACACACGCCGGCTCCACCTGGTCCCGGTCGACGTCGCGAACGCGATCCTGCACCACGGCGGCGTGGCCACGATGACCGTGGACCGGGAACGCACCGGCCTGTGGAGCCCGGTCGAGCAGGCCCAGGTGCCGGCCCGCCTCCGGGTGGGTCGGCCGCTCACCGACGGCGACCTGAGCCACCTGGAGCACAAGTACCTCAAGTACCGACTCCCCGATGCCTACCGGGCGTTGCTGATCGACAACGGCGGCGGCCCGCCGGCGCGGCCGGCCGTGCACCTGCGCCACGGGTTCGTGCTGGACCAGCAGTTCCTCAACCTCTACGGCGAATACGACCCCTACGACCTGCTCGACGTCGCGGCCCGATTCACCGATCGGCTGACCGCCGATTTCCTGGCCGTCGCGTGGGTCCAGGGCGGTGCCCTGGTGCTCAAGACGCAAGGGGAGGACGCCGGTTCGGTCTGGTACTGGGACAACGACGACCGGTACGCCCGGCAGGGCGACACCCCGGAGGCGACCGTCGCCCTGATGTCCCGACTGGCCGGCGACCTCACCACGCTGCTGGCCGACGAACTGGTGCAAGTGCCCGACGAACTCGACGAGATCGCCCGCACGGCGGTCGCGGGCGGGCACTACCGACCGGTCGTCGACAACCGAGCGGGCACGGGTCTGCCCGCCGACCTGCGTCCCTGACGCGGCATCACGAAGGGAACGGACGAAGACCGATGTTCGACAATCTGCTGCCTCCCGGCGTCGGTGCGGCGTTGCAACGCCCCGGCCTGGAACCGATGACGGCGGTGAGCGCACACACCACGATCGTGGACCTGCACCCGGCCGTGGCCGCGCTGCTCGACCGCACCGAACCCGCGATGCGCTCGGTGTTCCACGGGCGTTGCCCCGACGCCCTGTTGTTGTCCCAGGTCGCGGTCGAGGCGGAAGCCTCGTTGGCCGCCGAGGGCAGCCACGATCCCGATCACGAGGTCGTGCTCGACCGGATGCGCCGGCTGCTCGACGGCGCGGCGCTGGCCGCGATCCTGCTGCGCGAGCCGAACGACCCCGCGCACGAACGGCCGATCCCGCCCTGCTCGTCCTGCGCACCGGCGCTGGCGGACCTGGGGGTCACCATCCTGGAGGTGCCCGCGTCATGAGCGATCGTTTTCCCGAGGCCGTGGTCCAGGCCCTCACGGCCACCGGTTGGCAACCCGGCATCCACATCCCGGAAGAGGAACTGCTGCGCTGGTACCGCGCGTTGGGCACGGCCGGGATCGACGTCCCGCCGAGCGCGATCAAGGCGCTGTGGGAGTTCGGCGGGATGACGGTGCATCAGTACGGCCCCGGCGTGGACATGTCCCGGATGCCGTTCCGGATCGACCCGCTGGTCGGGCTGTACGCGGGCGACCTGCTCGCCGCGTACGGCGCGGCGCTGGGCCGCCCGCTCACCCCGGTCGGCGAATACGACCTGGGTCGCGGTCGGTTGGCGATGGATCCGCGCGGCGCGGTGTACCTGTGGTGGGGCGATCTGTGGCACGTCGCCGACACCTTCGACGGCGCGCTGATCGCGTTGATCGAGGGCCGCCGGCCGACCCGGCTGAACCTGACACCGGCCGACGCACCGCTGCCGCCGCGGCCGATCGACGAGCGCGAGGCCCGGGACAAGGCCCGCCGGCACGTGGTCGGCGGCGGTCCGAACGCGCCGAGTGACTTCGTGATGACCGAGTTCGAGTACGGCTGGCTGGTCCAGGCGATCTACCCGAACCCGGACCCGATGGCCAACGTCGGCGCCGGCCAGTGGATCGTGGACCGCCGCAACGGCCGCGTGACCCTGTGGCCGAGCCTGCCGACCGCCAACGTGCTGGCCATGTTCCGCGAACGCTACGTGGACGCGTAGCGCCGCCCGAACGGGCCACCGAACGTGAACGCGCCCCGGAACCGCGTGGGTTCCGGGGCGCATCGGCCCGACGGGTCGGCTACTTCACGTTGGTCTTGTTGATCCCGTAGCCGGGGATGTGCAACTTGCCGCCCAATTGGGCGTACATCGCGCTCTCGACGTTCGTGAAGAACACGATCGGAACGTTGATCGGCGGCGGACTCTCGGGCGTGAACGTGATCGGGATGATCCCGAAGATGTTGCCCTTGAGGTACTTCACGTACATCGTCGTCGGAATGTCCGCGTCCATCCAGGACTTGCTGCCCTCGTCGGACGAGATGACGACGTCCTTGCCGCCCGCCTCCTTCACCGTCATCGACATGTTCCAGATGTCGATGCCCTTGGACACGGTGAACTTGAGCGCGTTCTCCTCACCGCCCGCGAGGGTCTCGACCTTCACCACGCCCTCGTAGTTCAGGCCGGCCATCGCCAACAGGCTGGACTTCAGCACCAACGGGTCGACCGCGACCGGCGGGAGTCCCCCGCCGCTCTTGGCGTTCACGGGTCCCTGCACCGGGCACGGAAAGGGTGTCCTGCCGTCCTTCGGCACCGCCGAGGACGACGTGGCCGACGGTTTGGCCGACGTCGTCGAGGGCTTCGCCGACGGTTTGCCGGATGTCGTCGCGGGAGGCGTCGACGCCGGCGCCGAGGAGGTGCGACCGGCCGCGGCCGCCGGCGGTGCCGCCGATGCCGGGGCCGCCGGCGGTGCCGACGCCGGAACGGGCGGCGCCGTCGAGGGCCGGTCGGCCCCCGGCAGTCCGAGCCCGGGCAGGCCGGGCAACTTCAGTTCCGGCAGCTTGAGTTCCGGCAGCTTCAGCTCGGGCAGCCGAAACTCGGGCGCCTTGCTCGTCGGCGCCGTAGTCTGCGCCGCCGTGCCCTGTGGTGCCTTCGGCGCCACCACCCGACCGTCGGCCGCCGCAGTCGGGTCCGTCGAGGGTCGGCTGCCCGCCTTGCCGGCGGCGGTCGAACCCGCCGACTTGGTGGCCGTCGTGCTCGGCGCCGCGCTCGACGTGCTCGGCGCGGCCGAGGCGCTCGACGAGGTCGTGGGACTCGCCGAGACGCAGGGGCCGTCCGAGTACGGGTTGTCGGGCAACGGATCGCTGGGCGACGCGTGCGCGATCCCGACGACGCCCACCACCCCGACCATCGCCGCCGCGATCACCGTGAGCGCCGTCCGCGGCGAGACACTCCCTCGGGCACTGTCACCGGGTCGGTTCGTCACCGACCCGGTCGGTGCTTCCCCCGAGGCATCGGCGTCCTTCCCGTTCATTGCCTGGACCAGGAAACCGTCCTCCACGAGCGTGTCGTCCGGCGCACCCCGATCCCCGTCGCCGCCCTCGTCGTCGTCGACGTGCTCGTCGTCCGGCGCGTCCGGTGGCAGATAGACCCAGGAGACCGCGAGCGTGCCGCCGATCAGGCCGAACAACATGCCGACGCCGAATCCGCCGAACGTGGCGACGATGAACGACACGAGCGACACCAGGATCACGAAGACCCCGAGGTAGACCCGGGCTTGCGGGTTGAACCAGATCGCGATGCCGCACATGATCAGGATGGCGCCGATGAACAGCGCCGAGACCCCGCCGAACTGCTGGAGTTGCACGGTCACGTCACCGGCGTTGAGTGCCGCGTAGGGCGCGTACAGAATCGGCCCGGCGGCCAGGATGCTGAATACTCCGGCCCAGAACGGACGGGCTCGCCGCCAGGTCCGAAACGCCTGCCACCCGCGCCCGATCGCGTTCGGGTGCGGCTGTTCTTCGGTCACGAATTACTCCCTGGAGTGGTGCTCCGCGTTGGCCGAACGGCCGCGGGCGGGAAGCCCGCCTGCGGCCGACGACAGGTCAGAAGCACTCCTTGCTGCCGCCCCCGACCGTGAGATGCAGGTCCTTCAGGTAGAACTGACCGGCCTGGACCAGCCACGCGGTCTGCTTGACCTTGGTGAACTTCGCGTGGTCGGCCTGCTGGCCGAACATCGTCGGTGCGCCGTTGCCGCCCACCTTGGGGCCCTTGGCCCAGTCGGACGAACCCTGGGCCATCGTCGAGGCGTCGACACCGATGTCGATGTTGGTGAACTCGGCGTCACCGTCGAGTCCGTCCATCGACAGCCGCATGTCCTTCGCCGTGGCGGGCGTACCGTTGCCGCCGGCCTCGATGCGCAGCACGACGCCGAACGCGTTCACCGACTGACACAGCTTGGTGATCTTGGCGTCGCCGATCGCCGCGGTGGCCACCGGCACGATCCTGCCGTTCTTGGTCTCGTAGTGCCCGCCGTACTGGGAGAACTGGTTGGCGTCCAGTTCGTCGGCGGAGACCTTGAAGCTGCCGCCGGAGACGGTGATGTTGACCGGGACGGCACCGCTGGCGACGCCCGCGAACATGCCGACGGTGAGCGCCGCGACCGGGATGAGGGTGATACCGAACCGCTTCCAGCGGGTCTTGCCGCTACCCGCCTGAACCTTCTTGTCCATGGTCCTCCTCGGGACAGAGTCCCCGCCTCATGCGGACCAGGGCCGCACGTGGCGGGGCATGGAGGGAGGGCCTGCCTGTCCTGGGACGGACCGGCACGGCCTGGATGGGGAGGTCCGCGTCCGAACCACCGACCGGCTGCCGGAGCTGAGGGGACACGGATCGAGCGGCCCGATCATCTTTCACGACCGGGTCGGCACACAAGAGGTTCGTTACCGGCGAGTAACGCCGCCCTTCGGACGGCACCCGCCACCGCATCACAGCGCGACGTCGACACCCTCGCCAAGTGCTCCGTTTTTCCCGGATATGTCCGTTAAAGAATCACTCGGAGGTCACCAAATGCCACGCAGGGCCAGGGAAATGGCCCTTGGTCAAAGATGCGTAAAGACGAAGCCCCGGCCGCTCTCGGAAACGAGAACGACCGGGGCTTCGTCGACAGGATCAGCGCCTGACGCAGGATCAGAAGAGCACGCCCGCAAGCGCCATCCGCGCCTTGGGCACCCTCGGGTCGTCCGCGCCGACGATCTCGAACAGGTCCAGCAGGTGCAGTCGCGCGGTGTTCCGGTCCTCGCCCGAGGTGCGCCGCACGGTCTCCACGAGTCGAGCGAACGCCTCGTCCGCCCGGCCGTCCAGGATGTCCAGGTCGGCCGCGAGCGTCTGCGCCGCGACGTCGTCCGCCCGCTCGGCGGCATCCGCGCGCGCCTTGTCCGCGTCCACGCCCTGCGTGCGCAGCAGGAGTTCGGTGTTGATCAGGCCCAGCTTGGCCTCGGCGTGTGCCGGGTGGTCGGAGAGCACGTTGCGGAACGCCTGGGCCGCACCGTCCAGATCGCCGGTCTCCAGCGCCTCGTCGGCGGCCGCGAGCAGCGGGTCGCCGGCGGGCTCCTCGTCCTCGTCCTCGATCGGGGCGGCCGGTTCGCCGTCGACCACGACGCCGGTCAGACCGAAGCGCTCCTCGCCGAGCTGGACGAGCTGGTCCAGCACCTGCCGAGCCTGCTGCTCGGGCACCACGCCCTGGAACAGCGGCGCGAGTTGACCGCCCAGGACGGCCATCACGGCGGGGATGCCCTGGATGCCGAACTCCTGGGCGAGACGCGGGTTGGCGTCGACATCGATCTTGGCGAGCACGAACCGGCCGGCGTATTCCTCGGCCAGGCGCTCCAGCAGCGGGCTGAGCTGTTTGCACGGCTGGCACCACTCGGCCCAGAAGTCGATCACGACGGGGGCCTGTTGGGAGAGCGCGAGTACTTCGGTCTCGAAGGTGGCCTCGGTGACGTCGATGACGACCCGTTGGCCACCGGACGCGGCGGCGGGCTTCCCGGCCGGCGCGGCCGCACGTTTGGCGGCGTTGTCGGCGGCGGCCTTGACCGCACCGAGGTCGACTACTCCGCGCATGGACATGTTCCGTGGCTGCATGTAGACATCTTCCCCCGAGAGCAAGCCGAACGATGCACGGGGCGAACCACCGGCGCACGTTCTCGAAGCCTCGTCGCGTCCCGGTCCCCGCAGGATGCGGGCCCCGGGACGGACGACGACCCTTGACGGGCCGTCAGTCGCGATCGTGTGCTCGAATCCCCATCCAGGCACCGCGATTCGCTACGGCTCGTAGCGTAAGGGGCCCGCCCGGGGGAATGCGACCGTAGGATCCGCAATGACGGATGTGAGTTGCACCACCGCCGGGCACCATACCTGCCGGTAACATGACCGCCCGTGTACGACGAATCGGCGGAAGACGGTGCGGACGGCCCACCCATACAGCGCAAGGGACGCCCGCGCAGCGCCAGCGCGGACGACGCGATCCTGGACGCGGCCCGCTCGTTGCTGGCCGACGGCGGATGGGCCGGGCTGACCATGGGCGACGTCGCCGCGCGGGCGGGCGTGGCCAAGACCACGCTCTACCGCCGGTGGCACTCCAAGCACGACCTGGCCATCGCCGCGGTCGCCGAGATGCTCGGCACGCTCCGACTGTCCGATCGGGGCCCGGATCTACGCGCGGACATCGAAGACGTGGTCCGCCGCTTCGCCGCACTCCTGGGCCGCCCGGAGATGCGCACGGCCCTGATGGGCCTGGTCGCCGACTCCACCAGCGACCCGGCCCTACGCCGACGCATCCGCGAAGAGGTCGTCGACCCGCAAAAACGCCTCGTCGTCGAAGGCCGCGCCCGAGCCCACGCCCGCGGCGAAATCACCACCCCGGCCGCCCTCGACGTCGACCTGATCTTCGACATCATCGCCGGCACGGTCGTCCACCACATCCTGCTGACCGCCGAACCCGCCACGGACACCTGGGTCCAACACTTCACCACCTTCGTCGTAACCGGCCTACTCCCCCACCCACCCACCCCCACAGGCACCTGAGACAAATCAGCCCCACCGGCGCATGAGGCAAATCAGCCCCGCCGGCGCATGAGGCGAATCAGCCCCGCCGGCGCTTGAGGCGAACCCAGCCCGGCCGGCGCATGAGGCCAAATCAGCCCCGCCGGCGCATGAGGCGAATCAGCCTCGCCGGCGCTTGAGGCGAACCCAGCGCAGGACCTCAGAACCGCGCCGGCTCCGTGTACGTACCCCACTCTTCCCGAAGGACATCGCAGATCTCCCCGAGCGTCGCCTCCACCCGAGCCGCCGCCAACATCGGCGGCACCAGATTCACCGCCCCCCGCGCAGCAACCCGCATCTCCGCCAACGCCGCGGCAACGGCCGCCCCGTCCCGCCCCTCCCGCCGCCCCGCAAGCACCTTCACCTGGTCCCGCTCGACCTCGTGGCTGACCCGCATGATCTCCAGATCACCCGTCACCGAGCCCTCGTGGCAGTTGACCCCCACCACCCGCTTGTCGCCCTTCTCCACCGCCCGCTGATAGCGGAACGCCGACTCGGCGATCTCCCCGGTGAACCACCCGTCCTCGATGCCGCGCAGGATGCCCGACGTCATCGGCCCGATCGGGTGTGGCGACGTCTCGCCCAGCTCGCGGATCCGCGCGAACGTGGCCTCCGCCTCGGCCTCCAGCCGATCCGTGAGCGCCTCGACGTACCAGGACCCGCCCAGCGGGTCGGCCACCGCCGCGACCCCGGTCTCCTCCATCAGCACCTGCTGGGTGCGCAGCGCGATCTCCGCGGCCTGCGCACTGGGCAGCGCCAACGTCTCGTCCAGCGCGTTCGTGTGCAGCGAGTTGGTCCCGCCGAGCACCGCCGCGAGCGCCTCGACCGCCGTGCGCACCACGTTGTTGTACGGCTGCTGCGCGGTCAGCGAGACGCCGGCCGTCTGGGTGTGGAAGCGCAACCACTGCGCCTTCGCGGTCTTGGCGCCGTACACGTCGCGCATCCACCGGGCCCAGATCCGCCGCGCCGCGCGGAACTTGGCGATCTCCTCGAAGAAGTCCACGTGCGCGTCGAAGAAGAACGACAACCCCGGCGCGAACACGTCCACGTCCATGCCGCGCGACAGCCCCAGCTCGACGTACCCGAAGCCGTTGGCCAGCGTGTAGGCCAGCTCCTGCGCGGCCGTCGACCCGGCCTCGCGGATGTGGTAGCCGGAGACCGAGAGCGGCTTGTACGCCGGGATTTCCGCGGCGCAGTACTCCATCAGGTCGCCGATCAGCCGCAGATGCGGCTCGGGAGCGAACAGCCACTCCTTCTGGGCGATGTACTCCTTGAAGATGTCGGTCTGCAGCGTGCCGTTGAGCGTGCCGATGTCCACGCCCTGCCGCTCGGCCGCGACCAGGTACATGCAGAACGCCGGCACCGCCGGGCCCGAGATGGTCATCGACGTGGTCACGTCGCCGAGCGGGATGTCGCGGAAGAGCACGTCCATGTCGGCCGCCGAGTCCACCGCGACGCCGCAGTGCCCGACCTCGCCGAGCGAGCGTTCGTCGTCGCTGTCGCGGCCCATCAGCGTCGGCATGTCGAACGCGACCGACAGGCCGCCGCCGCCGTTGGCCAGGATCATCCGGTAGCGCTCGTTGGTCTGCTCGGCGTTGCCGAACCCGGCGAACTGCCGGATGGTCCAGGCCCGGCCGCGATAGCCGGTCGGGTACAGCCCGCGGGTGTAGGGAAATTCGCCCGGCCAGCCGATCCGCTCGAAGCCCTCGTAGGGCTGATCGGCGGGCGGCCCGTAGACCGGCTCCACCTCGAGTTCGGACAGGGTGGTGCGTCGCATGCCCTCGTTGCGGACCTTGTCGTACCGGTCCTGCCAGCGTTGCCGACCCGCTTCGATGTCCTCGGTGTTCACGTGGCTCCTGTCCGCTGCCGTCGTCGTAGGACCCATTCCCGCGCGGCACAAGAAAATTACTAGGACGTCCTAGTAAATGTCCACGATCGCTCCCCCGACACCGACCGGGAACAGGTCCGGAAAACGCCGAAGCCCCCGACCACACGTCGGAGGCTTCGCAAACACGAACGACCGGGACACCGGGCCCGGCGGCGCAAACCGCTCAGGCGGCGGCCGGCGCGGCGGTCGGCTCGACCAGCTTGTGCTTCATCTTGTAGTCGAAGACGAACGGGCCGAACGGCGGAATCGCCGCGACGAAGGCGAGCAGCGTGGTCTTGTTGTCCCACGACAGCTTGGTGCGCACGTCCAGCATGGCCAGCAGGTACAGGATGAACATGACCGCGTGCAGCAGGCCCAGCGGCATGACCAGGTTGATGTCCGAGATCCGGCTCAGCAGCGAGCCGAAGACGAGCAGCAGCAGGAACGAACAGCCCTCGGCGATCGAGATCACCTTGAAGCGGCCGACAGCGGTGGAAAGCATGGGGGATCCTCGGGGGAAGCGGAGAGGGAACGGGCGGACTGCGAGCCGATGACTCAGGCGGTGGCGGCGGCCGTTTCCGGACCGCGCTCGCGGACCGCCTCGACGGCCTTGCGCTCGGCGAAGAACGACGCGAGCGGGATCGTGCCGGCGACCATCATCAGCAGCATGCGCTCGAACTTCCACTTCATCTTGCTGCTGAGGTCGAAGGTGACGACCAGGTAGATCATGAAGAACAGGCCGTGTGCCTGGCTGACGTAGAGCGTCGCCTTCTCGCCGGTGTCGAACCCGTACTTGAGGACCATGCACAGGGACAGGACCAGGAGCATGCACCCGGTGATCCAGGCCATCACCCGGTAGCGGGTCAATACGACAGGCTTCACGGCGGCACCTTCGGTAACGGCGGCTTCTTCGACGACCTCGTCGACCGCTTTTCACAATGGCGCATGCAGCTTACGTCGCCACCACCGGGGTCCCCGAATCCACCCCCTCGTCACCGTTATGTGCCGGCGCCGGCACCGCCGCCTCCTCCTCGATCCGGAAGTCGCCCGCGTCCACCCGCAGCACCCGCAGCAGGTCGAACAGTTGCGCGCACTGCTCCGGGGTGTACGCGCCGAGCCCGAACTCGCGCGCGGTCAGATCCCGGGTGGCCCGCTCGGTGACGTCGCGGCCCTTGTCGGTGATCACCGCGAGCACCCCCCGCCCGTCGCGCGGGTTCGGCCGGCGGGCGACCAGCTCGGCCTGCTCCAGCCGGTCGATCGTGTTGGTCACACTCGTCGGGTGGACCATCAGCCGCTCGCCGATCCGGGACAGCGGCAACGAGCCGGTCCGGCTGAAGGTGAGCAGTACCAGTGCCTCGTAGCGGGCGAAGGTCAGCCCGTACGGCTTGAGCACCGCGTCGGCGCCCGCGAGCAGGATCTGCTGGGCGCGCATGATCGAGGTGATGGCGACCATCGGCGGGCACTCCCCCCAGTGCTCTCGCCAGTGCTCGTCGGCACGCGTGATCGGATCGAAGGGGAGATTCAGTGGCTTCGGCACGGGCCGAGCGTAGTGGAGGTTACCGAGCGGTCACGTGGCCGTCTCACTCCTCGCGCATACCCCCGCACGTATGCCGGACGGCCGCCGCGACGGAGGGCGCCGGGCGCGCCGGCGGCCCGACATGACCAATAGGTCATTCAAGCTTCAACTATTTTCGGTATTCTGTGGTACATGACGGAAGCCGAGCCCAGGTGGCTGAGCGATGAAGACCAGTGCGTCTGGCGCCAGATCATCGCCGTGATCAACATGCTGCCGCCCCGACTGGAGCGCGAACTCCAGCGCGCGCACGGGTTGTCCCTGCACGACTACCAGATCCTGGTCCAGCTCTCCGAGCATCCGGATCGGGAGGTACGGCTGAGCGATCTGGCCGAGGCGACCCAGCAGTCCAAGAGCCGACTCTCGCACCAGATGACCCGGATGGAGAACGCCGGTCTGGTGGCCCGCCGCAACTGTCCCACCGATCGGCGCGGTGCCTACGCGGTGCTTACCGAGGAGGGTTGGCGAGTGCTGGAGGCCGCGGCGCCCACGCATGTGGAAAGCGTGCGCGAGCACCTGATGGACGTGATGACGCCGGCCCAGAAGCAGGTCGTCGGCGCGGCCTTCGGCGCGGTGGCCGACAAACTCCGCCCGGCCGCCCGCAGCACGGTCTGCCCCTCCCTGAAGCAGCCCGTCGACCCGTCCGGCGTCTGACGACGAACCGAAGTCGGCCCACCCACGACCGGGCAGGCCGACTCGGGCCGACTCCTAGGCCCCCGAGGCCCCGAGCCCGGCGATCAGCTCGTCCGCGGCCGTGTACGGATCCAGATCGCCCGTGAGCACCCGCTCGGCCAGCGCGTCGAGCCGCCGGCCGCCACGCAGGTCGCCGATCCGGGCACGCAGCGCGGTGACCGCGATCGCCTCGACCTCATCGGCCACCCGGCGCCGGCGTCGCCGGGTCAGCTCGCCGCCGGCCTCCATCCAGGCCCGGTGCTTCTCCAGCGCCTCGACCACCTCGTCGACACCCTCGCCGCGCGAGGCCACCGTCTTGACGATCGGCGGACGCCAGTCCCCCGGCCCGCGCGCCTCGCCCAGCGAGAGCATGTGCCCCAGCTCGCGCGCGGTGGTCGCCGCGCCGTCCCGGTCCGCCTTGTTGACCACGTACAGGTCGCCGATCTCCAGGATCCCGGCCTTGGCCGCCTGGATCCCGTCGCCCATCCCGGGCGCGAGCAGCACCACCGTGCTGTCCGCCATCGAGGCGATCTCCACCTCGGACTGACCCACCCCGACCGTCTCCACGATCACCACGTCGCAGCCCGCCGCGTCCAACACCCGCAACGCCTGCGGAGTGGACCAGGACAGCCCGCCCAGATGCCCGCGCGAGGCCATCGAGCGGATGTACACCCCGGGGTCGGTCGCGTGGTCCTGCATCCGCACCCGGTCACCGAGCAGCGCGCCGCCGGAGAACGGCGAGGACGGGTCCACCGCGAGCACGCCCACCCGTCGGCCCAGCCTGCGATAGGCGCTCACCAGCGCGGTGGTGGACGTCGACTTGCCCACGCCGGGCGATCCGGTCAGCCCGATCACGTACGCGTTGCCGGCCAACGGCGCGAGCGCGGCCATCACCTCGCGCAACTTCGGCGACGCGTCCTCGACCAGTGAGATCAACCGGGCGACCGCCCGGGGCCGACCCTCCCGGGCCTGGGCCACCAACGTCGCGACATCCATCCCCGACCTCATGCGCCACCGCTTCCCTGCTCGGATATGCCGAAACGACCCCGGAGCCGGCGCGGCCGCACACCGCTGTGTGTGCCGCGCGACTCCGAGATCGTTTCAGGTGGGTGTATCACCCGGGAACCGCCCGGTCGGCGACGCCCGCCGGGCCCGTGCCCGAGCCCGTGCGCGTCGCGGCGACCGGTCGGCTCAGTTGCCCGGGACGGTGATGATCAGCGCGTCGCCCTGGCCACCGCCGCCGCACAGCGCCGCCGCGCCGGTGCCGCCGCCGCGCCGCTTGAGTTCGAGCGCCAGGTGCAGCACCACGCGGGCGCCGGACATCCCGATCGGGTGACCCAGCGCGATCGCGCCGCCGTTGACGTTGACCTTGTCGGTGCCCACTCCCAGGTCGCGCATCGACTGCACGGCCACGGCGGCGAACGCCTCGTTGATCTCGATCAGGTCCAGGTCCTCGACGCCCAGGCCCTGCTTGCCCAGCGCGTGCTTGATCGCGTTCGAGGGCTGCGACTGGAGCGAGTTGTCCGGGCCCGCGACGTTGCCGTGCGCACCGATCTCGGCCAGCCACTCCAGGCCCAGCTCCTGCGCCTTGGCCTTGCTCATCACCACGACGGCGGCGGCGCCGTCGGAGATCTGCGAGGCCGACCCCGCGGTGATCGTGCCGTCCTTGGTGAACGCCGGGCGCAACTTGCCCAGCGACTCCGCGGTGGTGTCCGCACGCACGCCCTCGTCGGTCGCGAACACGACCGGCTCGCCGCGTCGCTGCGGAATCTGCACCGGCACGATCTCGGCGTCGAAGACACCGTTCTTCGCCGCGGCGGCGGCCCGCTGGTGGGACAGCGCCGCCACCTCGTCCTGCTCCGCGCGCGAGATGTTCAGCTTGCCGTTGTGGTGCTCGGTCGACTCGCCCATCGGGATGTTCTCGAACGCGTCGGTCAGACCGTCGTAGGCCATTGCGTCGAGCATCTCCACCGCGCCGTATTTGAAGCCCTCACGGGACTTCGGCAGCAGGTGCGGGGCGTTGGTCATGGACTCCATGCCGCCCGCGACCACGATGTCGAACTCGCCCGCGCGGATCAGTTGGTCGGCCAGCGCGATCGCGTCCAGGCCGGAGAGACAGACCTTGTTGATGGTCAGCGAGGGCACGTTCATCGGGATGCCGGCCTTGACCGACGCCTGACGCGCGGGCATCTGCCCGGCGCCGGCCTGGAGCACCTGGCCCATGATCACGTACTGGACCTGGTCCCCGGTGATGCCCGCGCGCTCCAGCGCGGACTTGATCGCGATGGCGCCCAGGTCGGTGCCGGAGAAGCCCTTGAGGGATCCGAGCAGCCGACCCATGGGCGTACGGGCCCCGGCGACGATGACAGAACCGGCCATGAGGGTGGCCTCCACAACTTGAGGGTCGGGGTGCCATCGCCAGGCGGCCCGGGCGACGTGCGGCATCCCCGCGACGGACGTGAAGTTGTTCCGGAACCTACCCGGAAGGGCCGCGACCGTGGCAGGGGGCTCCGATGTGACGGAACCCACCATCTCGGGCCACCCCTACCGAGTGTGCTCTCACCCATAGTCTCGTTTCGACGGACCGGGTATCTACTCGCAGGTAACCCGGGTACTCCCCAGAGGCCCTTTGGAGGCCATGGTGCTCACGCGGATCGACCACATCGGCATCGCCTGCCACGACCTCGACGCGACGGTGGCGTTCTACACGACGACCTACGGCTTCGAGGTATTCCACACCGAGGTCAACGAGGAGCAGGGCGTCCGCGAGGCGATGCTCAAGATCAACGAGACCTCGGACGGCGGCGCCTCCTACCTCCAGCTCCTGGAGCCCATCCGGGAGGACTCCACCGTCGCGAAGTGGCTGGCCAAGAACGGCGAGGGCGTGCACCACATCGCGTTCGGCACCGCCGACGTCGATGCGGACTCGGCCGCGATCAAGGACAAGGGCGTGCGGGTGCTCTACGAGGAGCCGCGTCGTGGTTCCATGGGCTCGCGCATCACTTTCCTGCACCCCAAGGACTGTCACGGTGTGCTCACCGAGCTGGTGACCTCGGCCGCGAACCCCGACGCGGAGCACTGAGCCGAGCGCTCGGCTCGCGCCGACGCCCGGCATCTCCGGCGACCGCCCGCGACATCTCGCGGCGCGGCGCCGGCTTCGATCGCGCCTCGCGCACCCGACAACCCGTCAAGCGAGCGGCGCAGTTCCTGCGACTCCGCCTCTTGTCGGGTTTGTGCCGACCGCCTAGCGTTACCAGCGGGTAAGTTCAGCGAAGTTCAACGCGAAGTTCGCAAACCCTCATTGCTCTCCCATGCTTCAACCGCCGACCCATGGAGGCCGACGATGAAGGAGATCCTCGACGCCATCCTCGCGGGGGACACCCCCAAGGAGGCGTACGCAGCGCTCCCGCTTCCCGACTCGTACCGCGCCGTCACCGTCCACAAGGACGAGGAGACGATGTTCGAGGGCATGGAATCGCGGGACAAGGATCCGCGTCAGTCGCTGCACGTCGAAGACGTGCCGCTGCCCGAACTCGGCCCCGGCGAAGCCCTCGTCGCCGTGATGGCCAGTGCGATCAACTACAACACCGTGTGGACCTCGCTCTTCGAGCCGGTCTCCACCTTCCGTTTCCTGGAGAAGTACGGCCGCAACTCGGAACTGACCAAGCGGCACGACCTGCCCTACCACGTGGTCGGCTCCGACCTCGCGGGCGTCGTCCTGCGCACCGGTGCGGGCGTGAACGCCTGGAAGCCCGGCGACGAGGTGGTCGCGCACTGCCTCTCCGTCGAGTTGGAGAGCGCGGACGGACACTCGGACACGATGCTCGACCCCGAGCAGCGCATCTGGGGCTTCGAGACCAACTTCGGCGGTCTCGCGCACATCGCCCTGGTCAAGAGCAACCAGCTCATGCCCAAGCCGGCACACCTGTCGTGGGAAGAGGCCGCCTCGCCGGGCCTGGTCAACTCGACGGCGTACCGCCAACTCGTCTCGCGCAACGGCGCCGGCATGAAGCAGGGCGACAACGTGCTGATCTGGGGCGCCTCCGGCGGCCTGGGCTCGTACGCGACGCAGTTCGCCCTCGCGGGCGGCGCCACGCCGATCTGCGTGGTGTCCTCCGAGGACAAGGCGCAACTGTGCCGGGACATGGGCGCCGAGCTGGTGATCGACCGGCGGGCCGAGGACTTCCGCTTCTGGAAGGACGAGCACACCCAGGACCCGCGCGAGTGGAACCGGTTCGGCCGGCGCATCCGCGAACTCACCGGCGGCGAGGACGTGGACATCGTCTTCGAGCACCCGGGCCGGGAGACCTTCGGCGCGTCGGTGTACGTCACCCGCAAGGGCGGCACCATCGTGACCTGTGCGTCGACTTCGGGTTACATGCACGAGTACGACAACCGTTATCTGTGGATGAGCCTGAAGCGCATCGTCGGTTCGCACTTCGCCAACTACCGCGAGGCGTGGGAGGCGAATCGTCTGGTGGCGAAGGGTAGGATTCACCCGACGTTGTCGCGCACCTACGCTCTGGAAGAGACCGGCCAGGCGGCCCGGGACGTCCACCGGAACCTGCACCAGGGCAAGGTGGGCGTACTGTGTCTCGCACCGGAGGAGGGCCTGGGGGTTCGGGACGCCGAGATGCGAGCGCGGCATATCGACGCCATCAACCGCTTTCGTAACGTCTGACGGCGGTCCCTGGATCTGAGACCATTCTCCCTGGTAGTCAATGCGGTACGGGCGGTTCCGGATGTACAAACGGGAACGCATCGTCACCAACCGGCCGGAAACGGCCGACTTGCAGTACTGAAACGTACGCGGCCAGGGGATGGAGTGGGACCCCACAGTGCGGGGCTACGACCGCTACCAAGTTGACGAGCACCTCGAACTGCTCGACGACGAGATAAAGCGGCTGAAGACGGAGCGCGACGACACCGTCGCACACGCGGAGGACCTCGGCTATCAGGTCGAGGTTCTCCGCGCGAAGCTGCATGATCTTCGCCGCCAACTCGCCACACCCCGATTCGACAGCATCGGCGGCCAGGCCGAGCAGATGTTGCGCAACGCCCAGTTGCAGGCCGATCAGGTCCGCGCGGACGCCGAGCGCGAGTTGCAGGAGTCGCGCGCGACCACGCAGCGCCTGCTCCAGGAGGCCGCCGCGCGGTCCGCCCGGCTGGAGGCCGACTGGCAGGCCGAGGTGATGGAGCGCCGCCGTCGCCTGGACGAGGAACTGGCCCAGGCCCGCCAGGCCACCGAGACCCGCGTCAACGAGAACGTCACGTGGGCCGAGCAGTTGCGTGCCCAGGCCGAGGAACGTTCGCGCCAGCTCCTGGACAACGCCCGCGCCGAGGCCGAGCGGATCGCCGCCGCCGCGCGCGAGCAGGCCGTCGGCACCAGCGAGAGCACCCGCGCCGAGGTCGAGTCGCTGCTCTCGCGCGCCCAGGGCGACGCGGACCGGGTGATCGCCGAGGCCAAGGCCCGGGCGAGCGTGGCCGTGGACCAGTCCGAGCAGTTGCGCACCGAGACCCGCACCCGGGCGGAGAGCCTGGTCGGCGACGCCCGGGTCGAGGCCGCCCGGATCATCGGCGAGGCACGATCCGAGGCCGAGCGGGTCACCGGCGAGGCCGGCGCCCGCGCCCAGGGCGCTTCGGAGAACACCGCCAAACTGCTCGAATCCGCCCAATTGGAGATCGAGCGGCTGCGCGCCGAGGCGGCCGGCGAGGCGGACCGCCGCCAGGCCGAGGCCCAGCGCCTGCTCCAGGGCGCCGAGGTCGAGGCGAGCGAGACGCTCGGCAAGGCCGCCGGCGACGCCGAGGCGTATCTGGCCAAGGCCCGCGCGGAGGCGGACAAGCTCACCTCCGAGGCCCGCGCCGCGGCCGAGCGGCTGCGCGCCGAGGCGCTCGGCGAGGCCGACCGACTGCGCGACGAGGCCCGCACCGAGGCCGAGGCGCTGCGTACGGACACCCGCGCCGAGTTGGACATCGCCCGCGAGGAAACCCTGGCCCGGGTCGACGAGTTGGAGGCCGGGGCCCGCGCGGAGATCGAGCGTCGTCGGCAGGAGGTCGACCGACTGCGCGCCGAGGCTCAGCAGTTGCTCACCAACGCCGAGGCCGGCGCCGCCGACCGCCTGGAGACCGCCGCCCGGGCCGCGGACGACCTGATGGCCAAGTCCCGCTCCGAGGCGGAACGGGTGCAAAGCGAAGCGCGCACCGAGGCGGACGAGTTGCGTGCCCGGGCACAGGCCGACGCCGAGGCGGTCGAGACGCGCACCCGCGAGTCGAGCGACCACCTGGCGAACGAGGCCCGCGAGTACGCGGACCAGGTGCGTGCCAAGGCCGCCGAGAGCGCCGAGGAACTGCTGGAGACGGCCCGGGCCGAGACCGGCAAGCTGCGCGAGAAGGCGGTCGCCGACACGCACCGGCTGCGCGAGCTCACGCAGCGCCAACAGGCGGAGGCCGTCGAGGAGTTGCAGCGCGCCCGGGACGAGGCGCAGCGCCTGGGCAAGGAGGCCGCCCAGGCCGCCGAGCAACTGCGCGAGGAGTCGGCCGCACAGGCCGCCGAGCGGGTCGAGGCGGCTCGGGCCGAGGCGGAGCGGGTGCGCACCGAGGCGGCCGAGAACGCCGGCCGTTCGCACGCCGAGGCCGAGACGCTGGTGGCCGAGGCCCGGACCGAGGCACACAAGGCCGCGACCGACGCGTCGCGGGCGGCGGAGGAGTTGGTCCGCTCCGCCGAGCAGGCCGCGAACGAACTGCGCGAGCAGGCGGTGGCGCAGGCCGAGGCGGTCCGCACGCAGGCCGAGCGGCAGGCGGCCGAGCTGCGTACCCGGGCCGAGGAACTGCGCGCCCGGGCCGAGCAGTCCGCCGGCGAGGCCGAGGACACGCTGGACCGGGCCCGGGCGGACGCCCAGGCCACCATGGAGCAGGCCCGCGCCGACGCCGGCGCGCGCACCCAGTCGGCCGCGGTCAAGGCGGACGAGCTGATCGGCAAGGCCCGCGAGGAGGCCGAGAAGGTCCTCACCGACTCCCGTGCGGAGGCGGACGGCATGCGCTCGGCCGCCCGCCGGGACGCCGCCTCGATGCGCGAGGAGGCGGAGACCGAGGCGCGCACGTTGCGCGAGGAGACCGAGAGCACCGCGCGGGCGGTGCGCGAGGCCGCCGAGAGCACGGCGCTGACGCTGCGCGAGGAGAGCACCGAGCAGGCCCGCACGCTGCTGGCGGGGGCGGACGCGGACGCGACCCGGATGCGGACCGAGGCCGAGAGCGCCGCGCAGGCGCTGCGCGAGAAGACCACGGACACGGCCCGTTCGGTGCTGGAGCAGGCCGACGCGGAGGCCGAGCGCATGCGCACGCAGGCCGAGACGGCCGCCCGCACACTGCGCGAGGAGACCACCGAGACCGCGCGTTCGGTGCTGGAACAGGCCCACGCCGAGGCCGAGCGCATGCGGACCGAAGCCGAGGACGCCGCCCGCACGCTGCGTACCGAGACGGCGGCGACCGTGCGTGCCGCGCTGGACAAGGCCGAATCGGACGCCGCGCGAGTGCGCGCGGAGGGCGAGGAGACCGCGCTCGGCATCCTGGAGCAGGCCGACGGCGAGGCCCGTGCGCTGCGCCAGGAGGCGACCGCGGCACTGGCCGCGGCCAAGGCGGACGCGGACGCGGCACGGACGCAGGGCGAGACGGACGCGGATCGGGCCAGGTCCGAGGCGCAAAGCGCGGCCCGGGCGCTGCTGGAGCGGGCCGAACGCGACGCCGAGCAGGTGCGCACCGACGCCGAGACCGCGGCCCGCACCCTGCGGCAGGAGGCCGCCGCCGCGTTGGAGGCCGCGCGCACCGAGGCCGAGCGGCTGCACGCCGAGGCGACCGCGACGCGGGCCGCGGCCGACCACGACGCGAGCACCCTGCGCGAGGAGGCCGCCGCGGCGCTCGACGAGGCGACGGCGGAGTCGGAACGGCTGCGCGGCGAGGCCGAGACGGCCGCGCTGACCCAGTTGGAGCAGGCCGACACCGACTCCGCCCGGATGCGCGAGGAGGCCGAGGCCGAGGCGATCCGGCTGCGTACCCAGGGTGCGCAGGCGCTGGAGGAGGCCCGCGACGAGGCGGCCGAGCTGCGCGACCGCACCAAGGCGCGGGCCCGCGAGTTGCTGGAGAAGGCCGAGGCGCGCGGTACCGACCTGTTGGAGAGTGCGACCACCCAGGCCCGGTCGGCCAAGGAGGACGCGGCGCGCGCGGTGGCCGAGGCACAGGCCGAGGCCGAGGCCGTACGTGCCGCGGTGGTGGGTATCGAGGACGCCGCCCGCGAGGAGTCGGACCGGCTCACCGCGCTCGCCGAACGCGACCTGACCAAGGCCCGCGACGACGCCGAGACCACGCTGGTCCGGGCCCGCGCGGAGGCGGACGCCACGGTCACCGCGGCCCGCAAGCACGCCGAGCGGATGAAGTCCGATTCCGACCGGGAGGCCGAGAAGACCCGAACGGCCGGACGGGAAGCGGCGAACAAGGAACTGCGCGAGGCCGAGGAGGCCGCGACCACGCTGCGCGATCAGGCCCGGGCGGAGCTGGAGCAGGCCGCCAACGAGGCCGAGGATCTGTTGATTCGCGCGAAGGGTCGGGCCACCGAGATCGTCGGCACCGCCGAGCGCAAGGCCGAACAACACGTGAACGAGGCGAACGAGGCGGCGAACCGACTGATCGCCGAGGCCGAGGCGGAGGACGAACGGCTGCGCACCGAGGCAACGGCGGTGATAGAGAAGGCGCGCAAGGACTCGGACGCGATGATCAGCGAGACGCGCCGGGACACCACCGCCACCCGCGAGCGTTCCGACAAGGAGGCCGAGCAGGCCGTCGAACGTGCCCGCCGGCAGGCCGCGGAGGGCCTGAAGCAGGCCGGCAAGCGGGTGGACGACCTGGTCGCCGCCGCCGAGGAACAGGTGAGCGAGGCCCGCGTGGACGCCGAGAAGATGAAGGTGACCGCGGCGGAGGAAGCCGAGCGAATTCGTGACAAGGCCGGTTCCGAGGCGGATAGGGTACGGATTGCCGCGGTGAAGAAGGCCGAGGCGTTGCTCTCGGAAGCGGAACAGCGCCTCGCCGACGCCCAGAAGGGCGCGGACGACCTGCGGGCGAAGGTGGCCGAACAAGTGGCCGCCGCCCAGCGGGAGGCGCAGGCGGTCCGTCGCAAGACCGCCGCGGACGCCGAGAAGGTTCTCGACGAGGCGCGGAAGGAGGCGGAGCGACTGCGCACCGAGGCGCGCAAGGACGCGGACCGTCATCGTGCCGACGGACAGCGCAAACTCGACGAGTTGAACCGCAGACGCAAGGACATCACCGCCGAGATGTCGCGCGTGCAGGGTGTCCTGGACGCGCTCGCCGCTCCTGCGGGTCTGGGCGCCGGCAAGGGCAACTCCTCGTCGGGCAAGGGCCCCGGGGCGAAGGGTGCCGGTTCGTCGTCATCCGATTGAGCGATGCCGGCCGGTTCTTATCCCCCGGTCAGGTCGATGCTCCGCCCGATTCGTGCCAGGATTCCACCCGTCACCTCATTCACCGCACCCGTCATACGACAGGAACCCCATGAGCGACACTAACTCTCCGCACGGCTTCGACATCGTCCGCCGTGGGTACGAGCGTTCGCAGGTCGACGACCGCATCACGAAGCTCGTGTCGGACCGTGACAGCGCGCTCGCGAGGATCTCGGCGCTGGAGAAGCGAATCGAGGAACTTCACCTCGAAAGCCAGAACGCGCAGGCCCAACTCGCCGACGCCGAACCGTCCTACGCGGGTCTCGGCGCTCGGGTGGAGAAGATCCTCCGCCTCGCCGAGGAAGAGGCCAAGGACCTGCGCGAGGAGGCTCGCCGCGCCGCCGATCAGCACCGCGAGTTGGCCGAGGCGGCCGCCCAGCAGGTGCGTTCCGATGCCGAGCAGTACGGCAAGGAGCGCAAGGCCAAGGCCGAGGACGAGGGTTCGCGGATCCTCGACAAGGCGAAGAGCGACGCCACGCAGCTTCGTGGCGAGGCGGCCAAGGACGCGTCGGCCAAGCGCGAGGAGGCCGAGGCCCTCTTCGAGGAGACCCGGGCCAAGGCCGCCCAGGCCGCCGCCGACTTCGAGACCAACCTGGCCAAGCGCCGCGAGCAGTCCGAGCGCGACCTGGCGGCCCGTCAGGCCAAGGCCGAAAAGCGCCTGTCCGAGGTCGAGCACCGGGCCGAACAACTGCGTCTGGAGGCCGAGAAGCTCCGCACCGACGCCGAGCGTCGCTCGCGTCAGACGATCGAGACGGCACAGCGCCAGGCCGACGACATCGTCGCCGACGCACGGGCCAAGGCCGACCGGATCCGCTCGGAGTCCGAGCGCGAGCTGGCCGCGCTGACCCACCGTCGCGACAGCATCAACGCGCAGCTCACCAACGTGCGCGAGATGCTGGCGACGCTCACCGGCGCGGCCGTCGCCGCCGCGGGTGTGAGCATCGATGACGACGACGACAAGATGCCGGGTGTGCCGGCGCAGCAGAGCCGCTGACACTCCCGCGCGGAGTCTCGACCCGGATTCCGGTGCCGTACGCGGCACCGGTGGCCGGTTTCGGCGGCCGGGGGGGGGGGGGGGGGGCAGGGGGCCCCCCCCCCCCCCGCGCGCCAGATTATTAAGACAAAAACGGGCGCCGGGGCGGGAACCGGGGGGTT